>CAYFGP010000011.1:0-82991 GCA_964342385.1 uncultured Oleiphilus sp.
CAGTGCACAACCATTTTTTTCAGCAACTGGTCTCCGGCGTGAAAACCTCGGGTTTCGTTAAACCACTTAAAGTTATCCAGATCAATTTGTAATAGTGTAATTTGTCCGCCTGGCTCATCAGAGACATAGTCAGAAATTTGTTGCTGGAAAAAGGTACGATTACCGATACCCGTAAGTTGGTCATTAAAAGCTAACTTCTCAATGTTACGTACATTATTCTGAATCTGGACCGCCATATTTTTAAAAGATAGTCCCAGCCGACCAAATTCATCACCCTTATTGAGAATGTCGGGTAATTCCCAACGCCCCAAAGCTAAGCTTTGTGAATAGTCCATTAATGCTTGCACAGGCCGGGTTACCGTATTGGATAACAGTGCACTTAGAATCAGTGCTAACAAGCCAAAAGCAATCACCATATAAAACAAAAACAGCATAAACTGCTGCTCTGCACTATTAAGCACGGTACCAATGGCTTGCTCAGTTTCATGAACAGAGTGTTTAACCGGTGCCAGAGATAACCACAGCAAGACACCACCAACCTGATCTCCTTGGTATAAGATTGGTTGGTTCATCAGGAGCTGATTATTCAACACCCTAAAGCCAGACTGAGAAAGAGAGATGCGTACTGGCAGTAATGGCTCAACACTATTGCCAAAGCTATCTAGACCTGGGGTGCCATCATGCAAGACTTCGTAGTTATCATCATAGACCAGGGCTTGGCGTACCAAGGGCGTAGCAGAAACCAACTTAAGCTGCTCATTAATTGCTGATAAGTGCTGGTATTTAGCGGGAACAGACAGGCTGGATGCCAGAGACTCTAATAATACTTCACTGCGGGTTATTACCTCATTAACCAAAGAATCATGTACTTTTTTCTGGCTAACATCGGAAATGGACTGATTCAGTCGCTGCAGCTCTCCGTATATCGCTGCAGAAAATAGCAACATCAGCATTAAGGCACCTGCCGAAAACAACAGCAAATAGCGCGCTCTTATAGGCATCCTATTCATTATGTAATGCTTCAACCACCTGAAAGATATAGAAAATTTCTTATTTATCAAAAAGATGACTGTTATTTTGTCATATTATGACGCATGACTAATAACGATCTCTTGCCTCCTCTTCAGCTTCTGTATCGTTCTATGACTGAAATCAATAGCTCGACATCTAATGGCTTACAGAGGTAGTCATCAAAACCCTGTTCAAAGGCCTGATCAATAAACTCCTGCTCAACGCGACCGCTCAGCGCTACAATAGGCACCTCTTGTCCTTCAGGCTGACTACGAATCACTTGCAGCACCTCAGAACCCGATAAGCCCTGTAAGTTCATATCCAGCAACAATAAATCTGGGCTTTTATCTAAAAATAACCCGATACCTTCTTCCGCATCCGCAGCCTGACGTACATTGATCTCACCAATTCGACCTGAACATTTCTGTAATATTTGCTGCAACATGCGACGACTAACGCTGTCGTCCTCGATATAGATCAGATCAAAGGAATGCTGGGTATCATTTCCATCCTGCACCTCAACCTTGTCTTGTACTCCATCATCGCCCTGTACCTCAGTATTGCTCTGCATCTTAGCATCACCCTGCACTCCACTATTGTCCTGAGCAGAAGCGTTATCCCAATCATCACCAGCAGTGTGATCAAACTCCTCATTTTCAAACTTTTTCTGCCCAATATCTGTCCCTTGGGCGTCAAAGGCTGCTTCATCTTCTGGCTCTGAATCCCCTATCGAGGTTGAGATACCGTGGAGCGGCCCACCAACACTATTGTGCCGACCTGGGAAAACAATAACTTGAGCACTTTCTTTTTCTCTTACATCGACATTATCTCTTATACTGCCATGCCTATCCTGAGCAGGAATCGCATCGGCAACTTTAAAAACAGAATCGCCAGTGCTGGCAACAGGATCTGATGCTGCAACATTGTTCAGTAATGCAGAAGAAACGTCGCTCTCTTCAGATAACACTCCACCGTTCTCATGAGTCACTTTTTGCTGAAGGCTTCCACTCTTCTGGGAGCTATTGGCTAAAGGTAAAGAAACAATAAAGCAACTGCCTACACCTATTTCAGATTCCACTTCAATAGTGCCGTGCATAGCCTCCACAAGATGCCGGGTCAAAGCCAAACCATTACCAATTCCCTTAGCATCAATGCCCTGAGCTGCCTCAAAAGGCATAAATAGCTTGTCTAAAAACTCACTTTCTATGCCACAGCCCGTATCCGTCACTTTAAAAATGCCAAAACAGTTTTCCTGCTCCAAAGTGACAGCTAGCACTCCGCCATCAGGGGTATACTCTATAGCATTATCCAGTAAGCTATTGATAACCTGAGCCAAACGTTTCTCATTGCCCTGCACATTAACAACTTCAGATGACAGATTAAGGTCTAGCCTCAGGCTTTTTGTATCAATTCGAGCGGCATACTGGCGAGTACATTCTTGTAGGATAAGGCCCACATCAACAGGGCTAAGCTCAACAGCTATCTGACGGCTTTCCAGCTGCGCCAGATCCAGAATTTGATCCACAAGAGATAGCATCTCTGTGCCCGAATGAACAATTTGCTGCATATGGAGCAGCTGCTCATCATTTAGATTCTCCTCATCCATTTCCATCAACTGGCCAAAGCCCAGAATAGCATTCAGAGGAGTGCGAAACTCATGGCTCATACGGGACAAGAACTGAGTTTTGGCTTGGTTAGCCAACTCGGCCCGATGCTTCTCCTTCTGCAACTTCTGCTCTGCCAGCAAGCGCTCCTGATCATTATCATAGCCCGCTAAAATTGTCGCACAGGTCGCAATCCAGGGTTCTAGCAAGGTCAAGTCTCGGCTCCAACCATGGCTATCCGTCAGAACCAGAGTAAACACCATCTGAATTTCATCCGCGGATAAGATAGGTAACAGCATAATGCCTGGGGATGTGCCAATCTTTTCAGGCCATTGTTGGCTATCCAGTACACTATCCAATGCCAGAAACTCTGCCCGTAAAGGACGGCCATGGTTATACCACTGAACCAGATAGCTTTCTGCTAGAGCTTGTATCTCACTATAAAAACTCTCAGGTAACTCATTACCCTGTTTTGCTTTTATTGCTGCCCAAGGCTCGCATGCTAACTGATTTTTTAGATGATGCGTCACCTGGTAACAACCGTAATCCGCCTGCATCAAAGCGACCAGATCATGCAGCTGCCCCATCAGATCAGGAAGCTTCTCTTGATTACAGATAAAGCGTGTCTGCATGGTAGAAATGTAAGTCAGTAGACGGTTATTAAATTGTTGAATAAATTCTTGTTTTTTGCGCTCAGTAATATCTCGTACCAACACCATAATTTTCCTGGCAGAAGTACGGGCAAAACGCAGCTCCAAAATCTGGCTCTGCTGATCAACCAGACGTGTGACCTCACAGAAGTAGCGAGCGTCGGCATCACAGTTTTCAGCGATTAAAACACTTTCCAGCGCTTCTGAAGACAATGCCGGGAATAAATCAAATAAGCTTTGGCCATCATGTAGGTGCTGTAACAGGGGACCACTTTTGGGTTGCTGGAAATTCACCAACTCAAAACGGGGATTTAAAACCAACAATAGATCAGGTAGTGACTCCAGCAGCGCTTCATTTTCCGCCTCTCGGACCACTAACTCCTGAGAGGTCACTGATAGTTTATCTGCCAATTGAATACTGTTTCTATGCAGCTCAAACTCGAGCTCTTTCCGAACACTGATATCCCGTGCAAACATACAGACATAGGTATTAAAGCCATCTTGATAAAAACTCATATGACTTTCAGCTGGGAAGGAATGCCCAGTCCGTTTCATCAAACGGGATTCCAGCTGAACTCGCTCACCGCGACGCACCCGATCCCAAAGCAGATGCCAGCCATCCACACTCAAAGAGGTATCTACATCTTTTAAATGCAGTTCGCCCAGCTCTTCAGATGCGTATTCTAAAATGGCCTGAGCAGTCTGATTAGCGAAAACGATCTTTCCTTCCTGATTGACCCATAACACTAACTCTGCAGCTTGATCCAATGCCCGGCTTCGACACTCCTGCTGCATCTCCTGAGCCCGTCTCTGAGTTACATCATCCAGCTCAATGACAATGCTTTCGACCGGCGCATTGTGGGCTTTAAAACGGCATGACAACCAGCGCGTATTGTCACCGGATCCCCACTGCCCCACATATAACAGGTCATTCTTGCCAAGCAATAAACGGGATAAATCTGGTGCAGCTTCGCCGTCATTTGTTTGCAAGGTCAATATGAACTCCAACAACAGAGTGTGCATCTCACCTTTGCCCACCAGATTAGGGCCCGCCAGCATCTCCGCCGCCCTGATGTTATAGCTCAGGATATCCCCATGGCGATCCAGTAACAGTACGCCTCTCTGACTCTGTTTATAAACCAGCTCACTCAACACATCGCCATCGATGACTATTTTCCTGGTGCGTAGACGAATCACTAACAGCAATATCAAACCGGTCAAAGCAGCACTACCGGTCACAAGCATTACCCAGTGCATCACTGATAGCTGCTGAGTGAGCGGCTGAGCCTTATACAAAACCTTAAACTCAAGAGGAAAGCGGGACCCCGTCCAGCTCGCGGTAATCTGCCCGGCAGAAGGTGCTTGCCACTCTCCCGATGACATCACCAACTGCTCACGGGAAAACACCTGTAACGCCTGCACATCCTCATGCAAAACATTTCGCAGCAACTGATTCAGCTCTCGTTGGGTATTAATGGCAAAAGACAGGACAGCCTGCATACCATGACCTGATACGACAGGGGAGGCGATTAACAATTGAGGCTGCCCTTTAGCATAGATCCCCTTCTCTGTACGACTGGGTTCTGGGTTGTTATAAGGCAACAACCATTGGGTGCGCCCTTTCCATAATGGCGAGAAGACTGAAGGAAACTGAGCAATTGGTGATTTCAGACCGAGCTGATTATTCCGCTGCGATGCTCGTATATAGCCCAGACGCCCAACAATGGCGTAACCATCAATTTGACTGGACTTTAGTAAAGGGGCAAAGAAGTTTCTTAATGCGACCTGAGCAGGTTGTTTTACCAAATCGGGGCGATTTGCAGGCAGCTGGTTCAACTCTTCAGCATACTCGACTACTTGAGGGAAGTGAGCCCATACACCGACTAAGCGTCTTTGCTCTTCAATCCAATCAGCCACCAGCTCATTACTGATTTTAAGTTGCTGAACGGCCTGTTGTTTACGGGATTCCAGCTCAGCCTGCTGTAGTAAATAAAACCCTAGCCCAGTCACCAGCACTATTATGCTTAGAACCACAGGTAATACCCACTGAGATCGCTTTTCCGTATGCATTTTTATACCTTGATACCGGTGCTCTGGTTAAGACTCTTGCTACTCTGTTGTTACTACTCTGCTAAAGCCTTTTGGGCGACAAAACAAGGGCCATTTCAGCAATCAGGTGCAATACTTACCTAAACAAGTTTATTTCGCTATTCTTTGGAAAACTTGTTCTGGAGCGATTTGTTTAGCGATTGATTAAGAATCTCCCCTCTCACAATAGAGGCGGTATTATTCTCTGAAACCTTGTCATCGGATGTCCTTATTCTTTTCTAATATAGAAGCAGGACAGCAGCATCACAACGAGGAAACTCGCCACTTTAACAGTTATGCTACAAAAAATTTGTAATATTGCCTTTAATTCAATGGATTATAGCCCTATATAGGCAATCCGGGGAGTCTCTGAAGCAGTCCTTTATAGCCTGATTTGGTTAGCACTTCCCTAAGAACAATGAGCAACCTGAAGTAATTGGAGGCTGCAATGGCTGACCAGGACGATGATCTAGACTACTTTATGCGCGAGATGCGCGGCGTAGTCCCAATCAAAAAAGAGAACAAAGCGGAATTAAAAAGCACCGCAAAAGAGGATGCTCAAACTCTCGAGGCCCGCAGACAGGCCGCACTGCAGGAAACCGAAGAAGATAGCAATTTCCTGTCTGAAGAATACGTTGATCTTCTGGGTCCCTTCGATCCAGTGGAATACAAAAAAGACGGTGTACAGGAAGGGGTTTATAAACGCCTGAAACAGGGAAAATATCCCGTTGATGCGGCCCTGAATCTACAGAAAAAGCCGGTGGAAGTGTGTCGAGGTGAGGTTTTTCAGTTTATCGAAGACTGCTACAAACACGATATTCGTGTTGCCCTAATCACCTTTGGCCGTGGCGATAGCCCTCAGTCCCTGCCTTGCGTGGTGAAAAGCTATCTGGCCAAATGGCTTCCTCAGTTCTCTCAAGTGATTGCGGTCAACAGCGCCCTAAAGACCCAAGGAGGCATCGGAGCCTTATATGTACTTCTCAAGAAAAGCGAGAAGCAAAAGGCCATCAACCGAGACCGGCATATCAAGCAAGGCCGACAGCCGAAAAATGGCTAAAGGCTAAGATAGACTATGAGGCTGGAACATATTTAAAGCTTGAAGATAAAAAGCAAACGGGCCTGAGGAAAACTTCAGGCCCGTTTTTATTTGAATCGCGAAATCTCGGTTCAAACAGAATGCTTACTGCATTAACTTGGCATTTAGACGCTGAATCTCATCCCTAAGCTTGGCTGCCAGTTCAAACTCCAGATTACGAGATGCTTCGTACATCTTGTCTTCCAGTTTACCGATCTGCTTAGCAAGATCTTTAGGCGATAAGGTATCGGCATTAACCTGATATTCCGCGGCTTCTTCAGCCACTTTACGTTTTTTGTTGCTGATTTTCTTACCTGGAATCTGCGCCCCTTCCAGAATATCCGCCACATTTTTCTTCACACTTTGCGGAGTAATGCCTTTCGATTCGTTAAAGGCGATCTGTTTTTCCCGGCGACGCTGAGTTTCGTCGATAGAACGTTGCATGGAACCCGTAATCTTATCGCCGTAAAGAATCGCTTTACCGTTTACATTACGGGCAGCACGACCAATAGTCTGAATAAGAGAACGATCCGAGCGCAGGAAACCCTCTTTATCCGCATCCAGAATCGCGACCAGAGATACCTCTGGCATATCCAAACCTTCCCGCAGCAAGTTAATACCCACCAGCACATCAAACTCACCCAGACGCAGATCCCGGATAATTTCCACTCGTTCTACAGTATCGATATCCGAATGCAGATAACGCACCCGCACACCATGCTCAGACAGATAATCAGTCAGATCTTCTGACATACGTTTGGTTAGAGTGGTAACCAGCACACGATCCCCCATACCGACACGATCGTTGATCTCTGATAGCAGATCATCTACCTGAGTACTGGCGGGACGTACTTCAATTTCGGGGTCCAGCAGGCCCGTAGGACGCACCACCTGCTCCACTACCTGACCTTCGTGTTCCGCCTCGTAGTTGCCCGGTGTCGCAGAGACAAAAATCATCTGCGGCGAGATCTGCTCCCACTCCTCAAACTTCATTGGACGGTTGTCCAACGCCGAGGGCAGACGGAAACCATACTCTACCAAAGTTTCTTTACGGGAACGGTCACCCCGGTACATCGCGCCTAATTGGGGCACAGTCACGTGAGACTCATCGATAAACAGCAGCGCATTATCCGGCAGATAATCAAAGAACGTTGGTGGCGCATTACCCTCACCACGGCCGGACAGATAGCGGGAGTAGTTTTCAATACCCGAGCAGAAACCCAGCTCCAGCATCATCTCTACATCGTACAGGGTGCGCTGCTCAATACGTTGCGCTTCCACCAGCTTGTCGTGTTTGCGGAACCACTCGATGCGCTCGCGCAGTTCATCTTTGATTTTTTCTGTCGCTTCAATCACCGTCTCACGAGGCGTCGCATAGTGGGTTTTGGGATAAATGGTCACCCGTGGCAATTTACGCAGCTGTTCCCCAGTCAGTGGATCAAAAATAGAGATCGACTCCACTTCATCATCAAACAGCTCAACACGAACCGCTTCTTTCTCCGATTCTGCCGGGAAGATATCGATCACATCCCCCCGTACCCGATAGGTCGCACGGCGGAAATCCAGATCATTACGGGTGTATTGCAGCTCAGCCAGGCGACGCAACATTTGACGCTGATCGATACGATCACCCCGGTCGATATGCAGTACCATTTTCAGGTAGGACTTAGGGTCACCCAGACCATAGATGGCGGATACTGTGGCAACAATCAAAGAATCCTGACGCTCCAGCAAGGCTTTGGTCGCCGACAGTCGCATCTGCTCAATATGTTCGTTAATGGAGGCATCTTTATCGATAAAGGTGTCCGACGCCGGAACATAAGCCTCTGGCTGGTAGTAATCGTAGTAGGAGACAAAATATTCCACCGCGTTGTCGGGGAAAAACTCCTTAAATTCACCGTATAACTGGGCAGCCAATGTCTTGTTATGAGCCAGGATAATGGTCGGACGCTGAGTTTTCTCAACGATATTAGCCATGGTAAAGGTCTTACCAGACCCAGTTACACCCAGTAACGTTTGATGCAATAAACCACTGTCCAGGCCCTGCGACAACGCCTCAATGGCGGTCGGCTGATCACCCGCTGGTTTAAAACGAGAGTTAAGTCTAAATTTTTTCTGATTTTCCATGATTTAGCAGATCAAAAGTTTGTTTATTACATCATTGACAGGAAAGATATCTAAAATACTTATTTAACGTTGTAAGCGTTGATAAGCACACACTTTTTTACCGTTTTAATACTTCACGACAGGCCATCATCTCTGTATGATTTGACCTGCAAAAACGCCTATTTTCTGACTGAAAATATTTATTTTGAGGATATCAGCTTGGACGTACAACTGTCAGATCGCGTACAGTCAATTAAACCATCTCCGACTCTAGCGGTCACCAACCGTGCAGCAGAACTTCGCGCAGCAGGCAAAGACATTATTGGTCTGGGTGCTGGCGAACCTGACTTCGACACCCCACAACATATTAAAGACGCTGCGATTGCGGCCATTACGAATGGTCAGACAAAATACACCGCCGTCGATGGTACGCCAAGCCTGAAAAAAGCCATTATTGATAAGTTTAATCGCGATAATGGTCTTCAGTACGAAGCAAACCAAATTCTGGTTTCATCCGGTGGTAAACAGAGCTTCTTCAATCTATCGCTGGCTCTGATCAATCCAGGCGATGAAGTCATCATTCCTGCACCTTACTGGGTATCTTACCCGGACATGGTGATCGTAGCGGAAGGTAAGCCGGTTATTATCGAGACCGGTGCCGATACTCGCTTCAAGATCACTGCTGAGCAGTTGGAAGCGGCGATTACGCCAAAAACCAAACTGGTAGTACTGAACAGCCCATCCAACCCAAGCGGCATGGCTTATACTCTGGAAGAGCTGAAGTCTCTGGGTGAAGTGCTGAAGAAGCACCCACACGTGATGATCGCTTCTGACGATATGTATGAGCACATCCTGTGGACCGAAGAGAAGTTCTGCAACATTCTGAATGCTTGCCCAGAACTGTATGAGCGCACTTTCGTACTGAACGGCGTTTCCAAAGCTTACAGCATGACAGGCTGGCGTATCGGTTACGCTGCGGGTCCTGCGAAAGTGATTGGCGCGATGAAGAAGATTCAGTCTCAGAGCACCTCTAACCCTTGTTCCGTATCTCAGGCTGCTGCTGAAGCCGCGCTGAACGGTTCACAGGCGTGTGTTGCCGAGATGCTGGTATCGTTCAAAGAGCGTCACGACTTTGTTGTGGGTCGCCTGAATGAACTGCCAGGTGTTAACTGTCAGCCAGGTGACGGTACTTTCTACGCATTTGCTGACTTCTCTGAAGCCATCACTAACCTCGACGGCGTTGAAACCGACGTTGAGTTTGCAGAAGTACTGCTGGAACAAGCTGGTGTAGCTCTGGTTCCAGGCTCTGCTTTCGGTACCCCAGGTTGTATGCGTCTGTCCTTTGCTACTAGCAAAGAGATTCTGACCGACGCTCTGGACCGTCTGGCAAAAGCACTGGCTTAATCGCCCTGCTTGCGGCTTAAACTACTTTAGGCCGCACCAGAAAAAGAGCAAAAGAAAAGCGCATTGCCCAGGCAATGCGCTTTTTTACTTTCTATAACAAGAAGGTTAATCGCTCGGAAGAGAGTAATCTCCGACTTACATTAGGCAGCCCAGATCCAGTTGCCTCGACTCAGCTACCCATACCCAACCAAGCAACTCCTACGATACAGGCTTACATCCAGCTTTCTGGTGTTACCTCAACCGTCTGCTCACCACAGTTAACCCAGGCTGTACCGTCCTGAATAGTGATCTGCAGCTGCATGGTACGCGCTGTCATCGCTGCCAGGCCATCAATCACAGAATCTGGGATATAAACCACTTTTAGATTATTAAAACGCGTCAGCTTGTTTTTGATCTGCTCCCACCAGATTGGTGCAGCATTATCACCATAGGTATACAGAATCACTTCACCTGCACGGGCAGAGGCTTTACGCAGTCTCTTCTCATCTGGACAACCCAATTCGATCCAGAGCTCAATCTCATCGGACAGGCTCTTTTTCCAAACCTCAGGCTCGTCGTCTTCAGATAACCCCTTAGTAAACTCCAGGCCTTCTGTGGCATTTAAAATCCAGGCTAAAATACGCAGCATCATGCGCTCATCATTTTCAGATGGGTGCTGAGCGATTGTCAGGTTTTCATCCAGATAAACACCACGGTCCATATCTGCAATGCTGACCGATGCTTTAAATACTGTTGCTTTTAACGCCATTGGGCATCCTTAAAATTTCTTGTTGGCGTTTAATATAATGGTAAATCCAAAAAGTACAATGCCACCAATGAGTTATCGTTTAAAAAAACACTATTTCGACTATTTTCTCCATACTAACGCAAAACATCTCACTCTCCTTCAATCAAACCATCAGGACAAACCATCAAGGAACGACAGTATTTCCCATACCAGATACTCACGTTTCACACACCCATTCCAAAATAAGCACACACTTACACAGAAATGTTTCGATATTTTTCGACTTATGACTGAAGAATAAAACCATCGACTAAAGAGAAACTTTTGTGTGGGTGCTTAGAGGAATTTTTTTGTGAGTGATTATTAAACCTTAACAAATACCTTTTTAGCGCCGATAATGATAAATATAACCCGAAAACATGGACATAACAGATGCCGCTAAATCTTCGTCTAGCTCTGCTCCCACTGTTTTTCAAAGCGCACTTAAGTTGTGCGGGACGGCTCCGTCTTCCTGTTGCTGGCCTGACAGCTCTTATGATCAGCGTATTTTCACTAAATACTAAAGCTGATGAGCCCTTAACCTTTCTGGTACAAAACTCTCAACCCAAATATTTCCTCGATCAGGGTGAGAAACTGGGTTTATGCGGTGAAATATACTTTCAGCTCAGCAAGAAACTAAAAAAACGCGGTATAGACAGCTCTGTCCTTCCCCAATACATACCAATCAAAAGAATCTTTAGCATGGTGGAATCAGGCCCAGGCTATGTCTTTTGCGGTAGTTCTCGCACTGACGCACGTGAGAAACGTTTTGATTTTATCGATACCCCGCTATATCTAATCAGTTACGTCCTATTGGCTCACAAGGAAGAAAGAGTCAGCCCTGCAACGTTCGAGGAGCTAAAAGCCAGTGGCGGTACTGTCGGTGTCCTTTTTGGCACCCGCTCAGCTCAATCGCTAAAGGAGAAGTTGGGTAATCAGGTAAATGACAGCTTTCAAGAGTTTGATACGCCACTACGCATGATGAGTACGGCACCTTATCGCCTACGCTACTTCTACTATCATGATTTGGGCCTGAACTATATGGCCAAAGAATCAGGTCTGCCGTTAAAGGTGCTCAATAATCGCTTTAAAACACGGGCACAGTGGCTGATCCACAGCAAAGATTTAAAGCCCGAAGCCGTTGCAGCACTGAGTCTAATTATGAAAGAGATGGAAAAAAGCGGTGAACTCGATGCAATTGTGCAGAAATATATCTATTAGTGCGTCCAATTCTAGCCAATAGCTGATTTGGCAATAAAGCTCACTGAACACCCTTTCTATAAAAAGAGACCTGCTAACAAGCAGGTCTCTTTTTGATGATAACGGAAGGGAAAGGACAACCTTAGGTATAATCCCTGATCAAATCAGATAGTGGCATAGGGCGAGCGATACGATACCCTTGTCCGATATGACAACCACTATTTTTAAGAAACTCCAGTTGCCCCTCCGTTTCAATGCCCTCAGCAACGACAGACAAACCAAGACCTAACCCCAGGCCAATAATCGCATTAATAATGCTCTCACTGTTTTCCCCCTGGCTCAGATCACGAATAAAGGTCTGATCAATCTTCAGGGTTTTCACAGGGAAATGCCGCAGATAAGCTAAAGAAGAATAACCTGTACCAAAATCATCAATGGCCAGTTCAACCCCCAATTCTCTGAGGTTAGCCATCATCTGACAGGCATCATCAACATCTTCAATCAGCATGCTTTCTGTGATTTCAAATTCGATCAATGCCGGATCAATACCTGAATCGTTAATAATTCCTGCGATCGTGTTCACCAATTCAGGGTTACGAAACTGACGCACAGACAAGTTAATGGCGACCTTTAACGGTATATCACGCTGTTGATTGATATTTTGCGTATCCGAAATCGCTTGGCGGATAATCCACTCCCCCAGACTGCGAATCAAACCGGTATCTTCCGCCAACGGAATAAAATCACCCGGTGGAATCATGCCGCCATCGGGCTGAGGCCAACGTAGCAGCGCCTCCATCCCCATCAACGCACCCGATTTCAGATCGATCTTAGGCTGGTAATACATCATAAACTCATTACCAGCAACGGCTTTACGCAACTTGGTTTCAAGCCGCACACGCTCAGCACTGCTGCGGTTCTGATCATCGGAATAGAAGCGATAACCGCCTTTACCTTCCTGCTTAACCCGATCCAGAACTGCCTGACTCTGTTGAATCAACTCATCTTCTTCATGAGCGTTATCCGGAAAAACAGAGATACCCATACTGGCGGAAAGATAAACCTCTTCACCATCGACGTGGAAAGGACTGTCAAAAGCGTCAGTCAAACGTCGAGCTACCACTGCGGCGTCTTCTGGTTCTCTCAACTCACTGAGAATAAAACTAAAATCATCCCCTCCCAGACGGGAGATCATATCCGCATCCCGCTCAAGACGTTTCTCTTGTCGGGCCAGCAGATCTGTTCGACGAATACAAAGTTTTAATCGATTAGCCACCTCAACCAACAGCTTATCGCCCTGATCAAAACCAAACGCCTGATTAATCAAGGTAAAACGATCAATATTAAGCAGAATCAAGCCGGTCTTGGTGTTGTGACGAGTGGCGATATTAAATTCATGTCCCAGGCGATTACGGAACAGAATCCGGTTGGGCAGATCAGTGAGCGGATCATAATGAGTTAAACGTTCCAGCTCCTGCTCGGTACGTTTCTGATCGGAAAGATCAGTAAAAATAGCAAAATAGTGGCTGATTTGGCCATGGTCATCACGCACTGTCTCAATGGACAGATACTTCATAAAATGACTGCCGTCGGCGCGACGGTCCCATACCTCGCCTTCCCAGTAATCGTGCTCATTCAACGTCAGCCACATATGATGATAAAAATCACTTTCATGGCGACCGGATTGATTAATACTGGCTTTTTTACCACAAACATCAGAGCCTAAACGGCCTGTTAAACGAGTATAAGCAGGATTGGTATAGAGAATGGTTTGCTCAGCATCCGTAATCATAATAGCGAAATGCGCTTTTTCTACGATACGGTTAACTAGCAACAGACGCTTAGAGGTATCTTTATGTAGACGTATCTCTTCCTGCAACCGACGCCTGACCTGTTGCAGCTCCTGAGTACGCGTTTCAATACGTTTTTCCAGCTCTCTTTGTAGCTGTACTGCGTCAGACTGATAGTCTGCCTGACGCTCTATGTCTGCCCGGTGTTCCATTTCTACATTAGAATCAGCACTGACCTGCGTATCCATACCTGAGCCTTTCTTCTTCATTATTACGAGCTTAATCCCTCTAATCTAATTTTGCGTTATTCACAGGATGCCTGCTGATTAAACCACCCCAGATTTAACCAGGCAGGACTCCAATAACCACAAAATCAATATCTCTATTACATTAAATGACCAACACCTGTTTCACCAGCTTTTTTTGCACTATCAGGGGCTTGCACAAGATCAGGTAGAGGGCGGCCCAGATAATAACCTTGAGCATAATCAATCCCTAATGCACGCACCTCGGCCATAATCTCTTCATCTTCAATAAACTCAGCAATAGTTTTAATACCCAGGTTCTGCGCCAGAGTGACAATACTTTTCACAAACGCCATATACTTTTCGTCCTGCAGCATATTGCGAATAAACTCACCTTCAATCTTAATCACATCAATTGGGAAGTGTTTAATATAGTGAAAAGAGGAGAAACCCGAGCCAAAATCATCAATGGCAAAGCTAAAGCCCTCCATCTTCAGATCCAGTACAAACTTCTCCAGCAGCGTTAGATTACTGACGGTCTCACGCTCGGTCAGCTCAAAAACAATACGCTCAGGCACAATATTGTAATCCAGTGCCAACTGGTGAATATGAGCAATAAACTCACTGACAATCAAAGACTTAGGTGACAAATTAATAAACAGATTACCGGTATAACCCTGCTTATTCATCTGCTCAAAGGCTTTCTCAATCAGGATATAGTCCATCTTGTGAACCACCCCAATCCCTTCAGCAATATCGATAAACTCACCAGCCGGTACGATCTTGCCATCCTGCTCAATACGCATCAGCAGTTCGTGAATGAGCACCTCGCCGGTTTCACAATCCACAATAGGCTGGAAGAAAGGCACAATACGACGCTCTTCCAACGCCCTGAGCACCATAATGTTCTTCTCACCCACTTCCTTAAAGACTTCTGCCACTTCATTCTCATCAGGAATGGCAATCGCATTACGTCCCAGCTTCTTGGCTTTGTACATCATATTATCGGCCATCAGGAAGAGGTCACGGGGGTTATCCGCATGATTGGGATATAGGGCGATCCCCACTGAAATAGTTGCATGCACGATAGCACCATCGGGGGAGCGAATTTCTAAATCTTCCAGATTCCGTCGGATCTTCTGCGCCACCATATGAGCCTGTTCTTCCGTGGTTTCCGGCAGAATGACTGTAAACTCATCGCCACCGTAGCGAGCGACCATATCGCCAGCACGCACCGTATCCTCCAATACATGAGCAAACTCCTGCAGGAATTGATCACCAAAAGCGTGGCCGTGACGATCATTCACCAGCTTAAAGTTATCCATATCCAGCATTAACAGAGCAAAACTCTCCTTGTGACGTGTTGCCCGACCAATCTCATACCCCAGCAGCTCCTTAAACATACGCTGGTTATGCAAACTAGTCAGCGGATCACGGGTGGCGTAATACTCCAGATCCTTAGTGTACTTGTAGATCGCTTTCACCGAACCTACCAGATTCAGCAACGTAGTGAGAATGCCATCAATTACAATATGACGAATTGGATCTGTCGCCAGATCGGACTGTACCCCAATACCGACCACACCACCGATCTTGGGTGCCTCAAGTAACAGAGACTTGGTCTGCAGCTCAATATCCTCAGGTGTCAGTTGATGCTCAATATCCATATCCTCATCACTGGCGATATGGTGAGTAATACTCAAAATCACAGTACCTTGCTGGAAGTGAGTATTGCCATCTAATTGCTGATGCAGATAAGCCTCAAAATCCTGCTGTGTTTTTTCAGAAACGTTTTTGTACCAGAACACCTCCAGCTCATAGCCCTCTTCCTCCACCTGGAAGATAGTCACCAGAGTATGAGCAGTAATAATGGTATTGATATCAACCAGCAGATCCTTAATAAAATCCCGCCAGTCTCGAACCACATCCGAGGTGATAATAAATTTACTCAGCAGGCGGATCTCAAACTCCAGAATCTCCTTATCCACCGCCACATCCTTCAGCTTCTCCATTAACTGACTAACATGACGGAACGCCTGATTAAACTCGGCAAAATAGAAATCAAAATCTGCGGCTTCCAGCTGCTTAAAGTCTTTTACTGTCTCAATTGGAGCCAGACGATTTTTAAATTGCTCCATGGAACGCTTAATCTTCACCGCCAAATAGGCAGATAAACCTAAAGCCGCTACCAGAATTAGAATGGCAAACAGAATAAACAGAGCGATATTATTCTGCCGCATCTCCGAACTGATCACCTGAAGATTCTGGCGTAGATCAATCACGCCCAGAGTATCCCCAACCTCCGCATTCACATGACAGCGGGTACACTCTTCGCGCGCTAACAGAGGGAATAAGCGACGAATTTCATCTCCTTCATTAATGACCTGCTCAGCACCATCCTCAAAAATCTGATCTAACTGACGATCAAATTCAGGCTGCTCGATAGGTCCAAACAACGCTTCTACCCTAGAACCACGATAAATCTCAATCTCATAGGAACTTTCAGCCATTACAGACTTAGTCGATGAAATAAACTCCTGCAGATCCTGGCGAGTCCAACCTTGACGCATCACCTGGAACATAGAATTAAAAGTATTGGCGGCAATGGTTTGAGAAGTTTCCTCAGCCATTTTGTGAATAATATTTTCGTACAACAAAGCAGCGGTCAGGGTCACACTGAAAAACACGGTTAAAGACACCGCCATGATCGCCGCTAACACATACCCCCGTAACGTGCGGAAAAAGTTATGGATCTGATTGATAACATTCATATTTTATCTTCTCGGGAATATCACTCCTGCATTTAAGCACGGCCCTACCTGCAAATAGATGACCCACCTCAACAGAATCGAACACCACCGACATATCCTTTCGCCTCATAGAACACTTACTCTAAGAGCAGATAAAAAGATGAAAATCAGAAAATATCACTTATAATCCAAGCATTAGATAGAGAAAAAAACCAAAATAAGCGCTACAACAAAAAAGAAAACTAACACCATGATGTATCAAGCTGCTGCCAGCCGTAAGCTGGACCGAATCGATCGCAAAATCTTAACGGAACTGCAACAAAACGCAGACATTAGTAACTTAGAACTCGCCGAACGCGTTGGTCTATCCGCATCCCCCTGCGCCCGCCGTGTTAAATTGCTGGAAGAAGCAGGCATCATCAAAAAGCGTGTCACCCTGCTGGATCAAACAGCACTGGGCTTAGACCTCACCATCTACGTACACGTCTGCCTGGAGTGCCAGATCCCGGAACGGCTGGAAAACTTTGAACGTAAAGTAATGAACTACGACGAAGTGATGGAATGTTCACTGATCACAGGTAGCGACGCTGATTTTCTGCTAAAAGTCGTCATGCCTGACATGGCCTACTACGAACACTTTCTACTGAAAGAACTGAATAGAATCGAAGGCGTGACCAGCATCCGCACCAGCTTTGTACTACGCCGAGTGAAAAGTAAAACGGATATGCCGCTGAATCATATTGGCTAAGATTGCCGAGAGATAAAGAGTTTTGGACTGAAGAATTAGTTTTCCCTAGATTCAAGTCATAAGTGCAATCGTATTTTTGCAAATATAATGAGTTAAGGCCTGTCGATCGGTATGGCTACCGACCCCTTTGCTACGGCATTGATGAGGGCTTGCATGGGTGCCTCCCATGCGGCAGGCCGTTTCTTTTTTGAACTTCGAGCCTTACGAATAATTACCCCTACTATTAACCCACCAGACTTCTATAGTCATAAAACTAAGGCGGCTTATTTGATTTCAGCCGTTTATGCTGCTGTCTGTTCATCTTATTCTCCGGTTGAGCCTATAGCTCAATCAGTATATCCACTAACTCGAAACAGAAGCCAAACACCCTACGCTTTAGAGCAAACCACCTATACTTTGAACAGAAACTTGAACCATGCCACATAAACCTTTGTTGGCAATGCCATGAAAAGATGGCACCTTTAAACCTGTCATAACAAATTGATCTTACGAATAATTCAACCGGATAAGTTGATCATCAACGATGATTTGGGTTGTGCCATTCAATTTGTTACAGCGCTCACCTGTCGAGCCGTTGAAATTATCAGCCGAGTGTTTTTATGGAAAACCCTACACCTGTTCAAACTCAGCAAAACTCAAGCCAGAAACCCTCGCGTTTCGGTATTTTACTGATTAAACCATCTCGCTATGACGATGATGGCTATGTGGTGCAATGGTGGAAAAGCATCGGACCCGCCCATAGCATGGCTGCGGTTTGGGGGATCGTTGAAGATGCAGCGAACCGCCAGGTCATGGGTCTTAATGTGTCAGTTGAGATCGATGGTGTGAATGAAATGACCACCCGTGTTGACGCTAAAAAGCTGGGTAAAAAGCTTAAGGCTTTTGATCGGGCTTTGGTGATGATGGTGGGAGTTCAAACCAATCAGTATCCCCGTTCGGTTGATCTGGCTCGACAGTTTATTGCTCAGGGTATCCCTGTGGCCATTGGCGGCTTTCATGTCAGTGGTACGATGGCACTCACGCCGGATTGGGAATACGGTGCTCTGCAATCTGCTCAGGATGAAGGTATTACACTGTATGCAGGGGAGCTGGAAACAGGTGTCGATGAGCTCATGCGTGATGCCTGGAACGGCACTTTAAAGCCGATGTATGACAAAAGTGATGATCTAGCGGATATGAGCAAGGCCCCTCTTCCCAAGCTGCTAACGCCAAAACAGCGCAAGATGAAGATTGATGTCGCGACGATGGATATGGGCCGAGGCTGTCCTTTTAAGTGTTCTTTCTGCTCGGTGATTAATGTATCCGGCAATAAGATGCGTTCACGGGACCCTGCTGCGATTGAGGTTTATCTGCGTCAGTGCATCGATCAGGGCACGCACCGCTTGTTATTGGTGGATGATAACTTTGCTCGCTTGCGTGAGTGGCGAGAGATTCTGGATGTCTTTATCAAGCTGCATAAAGAGACGGGGATTGAGTGGGATTGTTTTGTGCAACTGGATACCCAATCTCACCGAATTCCAGGCTTTGTCGAGAAAGCCCGGGAAGCAGGCTGCACACGGGTATTTATCGGCATCGAAGCTGTACGTAGTGATAATTTGCTTGCTGTGGGTAAGAAGCACAATAAGGTTCAAGCCATGCACGATATGGCGATGGCCTGGAAAAAAGCCGGTATCTTTATCTTTGGCACCTTGATTGTGGGCTTTGATCACGACACCCCTGAGCTGATGAAGCAGGATATTCGCTTTATTCAGGACAACGTGCCCATCGATATCCTGATTACTACGGTTTTGACTCCGCTCCCCGGTTCTATGGACCACAAACATGCCGTTGAAGCGGGTGTAAAACTGGATCCAGATCTGAATGAATACGACACCACTCATGCAGTATTTGATCACCCTCTAATGAGTAAAGAGGAGTGGAATCAGACTTATCTGGATCTTTATGATTGGTTTTACACTCCAGAACATATCGAAAAGATCTTCACTCAGGCACTGGAAAATGGCATCAGTGTTAAGGAATTGATCCAGGTGATGATGGCGTTCTATGGCTCACCTCGTTTTGAAAAGAGCCACCCTTATGTCTATGGCTTGGTGCGTTTCAAATCACGTATTGATCGTCGCCCTGGCAGAGAAATTGAGCCCATCTGGCGCTTCTACCCCCGTCGAATGTGGGAGGTCAGCAAATCTCTGGTGGGCCATGTAGGACTTTATCTCCATCTGCTGAAAATTGCGCGCCGAGCTCGTAAAGCGGTTAAACGCCGCAGCCCTTTGATCAAGGTGGAGCAGATTTAACCCATGGATTGCTCAGCACCGCTTACCCCGCAACCGGATTCAGATATTCCTAAGGCAAATAATAGGGAAACTGATAACGGGCCAGTCGATAATCTACAAGCAGACAGACAGCCACACCTGTGTCCAATGACACCGGGGCACCAAGCGATCTGGTTGGATCAATGCGCTCATGCCGACAGCCCGTTATACAATATGGGTGGCGGTGCTTTTATCGAGGGCCCTTTGGATCTGGCTTTACTGTGGCAAGCGCTGGATATTGTGATTCAAGAAAGCGATGCCCTGCGTATGGTGCCTCAGAGAGGGGAAAACTTTCTTCTGCTGGACAAGATCACTGCTGATATTGAAGAGCTTGATCTGAGCAACGAGCAAGATCCAGAAGCTGCGACCCTAACCCTGTGGGATCAGCGTTCAGCTCAGCCCTTTGATCTGACTCAACCAACACCCCCTTGGAAAATCATCCTGACCCGTTTGAATGAGCATCGCCATGGTATACAAGCCCTCTACCATCATCTGTTAATAGATGGTTTTGGCTCTGCTCAGGTGATGTGCCGCTGGTCGGAAGTTTATACAGCATTGGCTCATGATCAACCTGTCCCAACTCTAGACACACCCAGCTACTGCGACTATCTGGCTGATAATCAGGCGTATACTGATAGCCGACAATATGAAAAAGACAGGGCGTTTTGGCATGAACATTTGCCCGAACTACCCGAGCCGATGATTCAGCCTCGACAAGGTATCTCCGTTCAATCACAGCAAGAGAGTAAGGCTACAGCCACACTGAACCCATCCATTATTCGCCAACATACAATCAGTCGGACACTCTATGACCGTATCGAAGAAGGCGTTAGTAGCTCAGCCCCGGTTTTTCTGGCTGCGTTAGCCCTGTATTACGCCAGAGTCAGTGGCCAAAAACAGATCGTGATCGGTGTTCCGACATTAAACCGCTGGGGTAAACGCTATAAATTCACACCTGGGCTGTTTACCAATGTGATGCCTGTCCCGATTAATGTTGATCCTCAAGCCAGTCTGGCTGAACTGGTTAACGCTGTAAGTAAGAACCTCAGGACGTGCTACAGGCACCAACGTTATCCTCTATCGGAAATTTCCCGTCATCTGGAAGTGCTTAAGGAGAATCGTACCGCAGTCTTTGATTTGGCCTTCTCCTTTGAACGCCAGTTGGTGGATCTGTCTTTTGATCAAGCAAAATTAAAGAGTACTCGCCAGCTGTTTTCTGGGGTATCGCGTTATCCCATTATTCTGTCACTGTGTGAATTCTATTCTGGCGATGATGTGGAGATGGTGATCGAAGCAGATCAAAGCTACTTGTTTGACGGTGAAGCGGAGCTGTTGCTGAAAAGATGGCACCTGATACTGCAGACGATTGTTGATGCACCGGATACTCTCTGTCGTGATATTGAGCTGATTCCAGCGACTGAAAAACAACAGCTAAACAAACTGACTGAGCTCTCTAAATGCACAAAAGTCACAAAACGCCCGCTACAGACTAATACGGTTCATTCTGGGTGTGAAACAGCACTTTTCCAAATTGCTGAGTCCCAGCAGGAATACGATACGGTGGTTCATGCTTTCTTGGATCAGGCTAAAAATAAACCCGATGCTGTTGCGCTGATTTGTGATCAGAGCAGTGTAAATTATTCTGAGCTGGAATTATGGAGCCGACAAATTGCTTTGCAACTTAGGGAGAGTGCCACACAAGCTATTGAACCAGATTCAATCATCGCCTTTGCAGTAAAACGTTCCCCGGCAATGATTGCGGCTATTTTAGGCATTTTACGCTCTGGCGCCGCCTTTATGCCCCTTGATCCAGATGCCCCCGAGGACCGTCTACAGCATATGCTGGCAGAGGCCTATATCAGCACTGTAATCGTGGATAAGGATTCAGCCCAACAATTGGCTGATCTGGCAGCAAAAACATCGGTTGATTTTCTTGAGCTTAATGCGCTCGATACACAAGTACAGACTCTCACTTCAACCCCATCACTCCCCCTGCCTTATACTAATCAGCTGGCTTATCTGCTTTATACTTCCGGCTCCAGTGGGCGGCCTAAAGGGGTAATGATCGAACATAGTGCGCTGATGTCACGTATTGTCTCCACTTACGGCTCAGTACCTTATGATCGAAGCTGCCAGGGCACTCAGATCACTTTTGATCCTGCGATGGTTGAGGTTTTTGCCCCACTTTGTCAGGGTGGAGCTATTATCCTGCCGCCACCCGGGCGTCAAACAATGGAAGTGATCGCACAGACCATTCTGCGCCATAAGGCGAGCTTTGCCATCTTTGTGCCCTCAACGTTGCCCCGCTTTCTGGATGCCATTGAAGGTAAAGAAGGCTTGGCACTGTGCTTGGTATGGTGTGGTGGTGAAATTCTACCGCCAAGTCTGGCACAACGCTTTTTAACCCTGACAGGCGCACGTTTAATCAACTGCTATGGACCGACAGAGGCCACTATTTTGGCTTCCAGTTGGGAATGTCTCTCACAGGAGATGCCTGCCGTACTGCCTATCGGTCAGCCGATTGCCGATAGCAGCGTCTATATCCTGGATACCAATGGCCAACAGGTGCCTTTAGGTGTTGCTGGCGAGATCTATCTGGGTGGGCCTGGTTTGGCACGGGGTTATCGTAATCGGCCAGAGCTGGATACTGAGCGCTTTATTAATGCGCCATTTAAGCCTGAGCTGCGTCTCTATAAAACCGGGGACCGAGGCATGATGATGCCCGATGGCCTGGTGTATTTCTCTGGTCGTGTGGATCGTCAGGTCAAGATACGAGGCCATCGCATTGAGCCCGATGAAATCGAAACCGTACTTTTGGCTCATCCTGAAATCACTAACGCGGCTGTTAAGGCCAGAGCTGCTAATGAGGATAAGGCAGCCAATAAGAACAAAACAGCTATAGGCTCACAGAGTCTGCATGCCTGGTTAGCCAGTCAATCACTGGATGAAACAGCTGTACGAGAGTATCTTCACAGCAAACTACCTGATTACATGGTGCCCAGTTTTATTAAGGTGATGGACACTCTACCGGCTAATTCCAGCGGTAAAGTCGACTGGAAAGCCCTGCCTGAGATTACTCAGAATACTGAAACGACCGGTTATCAAGCGCCATCGACACCACTGGAGATGGAATTGGTCACACTGTGGGAAGATCTACTCAAACGTAGCCCTATTGGTATTCATGACAATTTCTTTGCTTTGGGCGGTGACTCTCTGTCAGCAATGAGCTTTTTATCTGGATTGGATGCCTTATCGGGTAAAGAAACAACGGTATCTCTATCGTTTTTCATCCATCACCCCACTATTGCAGAAATTGCTCAGGCATTTTCAAAGTTTGTTGGCGATAAACCCGTTGCCGTCACACTGAGCGATAATCCTATGGCTCCCACTGTATTTTTGGCAGCTTCTGGTCATGGTGATGCCGTTCGTTTCCAACGCTTAGCCGATGCCTTGGGCACGCAATGCTCTCTGGTGATGTTACAACCACCTTTAACCGCATCGGATGATCCTCTGGAACAGCGTAATCTCAATCTGGCGCAACATTACGCTGATGCCATCGAAGCCAAAGCTGACCGAGAGTTTATTCTCGGCGGTTTTTCTATTGGCGGTATTGTGGCCCTGGAAACGGCAAAAGAGCTCACCCGCCGCAATCGCGCACCGCAGCGTACTGTGCTACTGGAAACTGTTTATCCCTGCCCCATCTTAAACAGTGCCCGTGTTTGGCTAGCCTTTGTAAAGCTGGTTAAGGGTTTGAATATTTTAAACCTCAATGTAAATGGCCGCCGTTTAGGTGCAATGTTATCTGATCAGGGTTTGACCAGCCAAATTGAAGCCCTGAATGTCTATCGTGCCAGTTCATTTGATGGCCCTGTTGATCTGATTATCTCTAATGGCTTGAACTGGCTGAGTCCCGTGTTATTCCGTCGTTGGAAAACCCAATTGTCAAAACCGTTGCGCATTTTGCGCGTAAAAGGCTGGCATGGTTCCATGTTTGCCGTTGGCAATGTTGCAGACCTCGCCCAAGCTATTGAAAAAAGTTTACATAAATAATTGGCATCTCACTGATTTTTTTATGAAAATTGACACTGAGGAGGCTCTCTAGCCTCCCACACCTGCAGCTTTATACTCTTTGAAAAGACTCTCTGCCTTGTATAGTCAAAACAAACACCAGAGTTAGTGCAGCCATAATTAAGGTATCCAGCTTTAATCTCTAGCGTACAAAGGAAAACTCTTTATGCCCTCAAAATATCCCAACGATGTGGCGGAGTCAGGGTCAATCGTCGCTTTGCTAGAGACATTGGATGTTTTTCAAGGTCTTGAACAGAGCTTGTTAACGGCGATTGCTGAAACAACTGAGCTAATGTCATTCGATGCGGATAGCTTTATCTTTGACCACCAAGACAGTGCCGATGCTATTTTTATCATCGCATCGGGCAATGTGCATAGGGTGCCCTCATCAGACAACCCCTCTGTCGTGTTATCTGAGTACACTCGTGGAGACATTATCGATTTGGCAGTCTTAGGCGGCCAGATGACCCGATCAGCGGCCGCATTAGTGGTATCTGAAGCCCAGCTCTATCAGTTATCTAGAACGGCTTTTAAGCAGCTTCAGGAGCAGTATCCCGAGCAATTCACAGCCGTGATCAGCCGCTTAACTCAAACCATCGAGATTTTACAGCTCAAAGCGGCCCTGCAGGAAAGCGCCCTTTTCTCTGATCTAAGCAAAGAGATTCTGGATCAACTTAGCCATGAGATGGAACTTAAGGTTGTACCCAGCGGAGTCCAGTTGATCAAAAAAGGCGATCCATCGGATTATATCTACTTTGTTGTCAGTGGGCGCTTCTTGGCCATTGATGAACAAGATGGGCAGGAGATCCCTCTGAGAGATATCGATCGCGGCGAAGTATTGGGTGAAATTGGCGTTATTTTGGAAACGAGCCGTGCGGTTCATGTTCGCGCAGTACGTGATTCAACGGTAGGCAGACTGAGTAAAAAAGTGTTTGATAAACTTTTCAATCACCATCCAGCAGCCGTTCATAAAGCCACGACAAAGATGATTGTTGATCATCTTATTTCCCCTTCACGGCCTCATGGGGCAACGATACCTCGCACTATCGCCTTGCTGCCCATAACAGTGGATGTACCCATCGATAAAACTGCAGATATGCTACAAACAGCACTATCGCAAAGAGGGCCTACTTTAACGGTCAATCGCCAATTGATAGAAGATTTAGGCGGCGTTAATGATCAATCTCACAACGCTTCAAATACGGTCGATAAAACCTCCATCGTTAATGCCCTTAACGATCTGGAACGCTCACACGAACATTTGATTCTTGTGACCGATAGCAGCGATACTCCCTGGACACAGCGCTGTATCAGACAAGCCGATGCCATACTGCTGCTGGCGGATGCCTATGCGAACCCGGCTATCACCCCTCTTGAGCAACAAATCGAAGAGATCAAAACAGACGGGAGGATAAAACCTCACCTGCTTTTACTGCAGAAATCAGAAAACGCTATTGCTCACAACACCGCCGCTTGGCTAGCTCCTCGCGATGGCATCATGCACCACCATCTGCGCTACGGTAAACAGAATGACATTAAACGCCTGGCACGCTTTTTAACTGGCGAAGCAATCGGCCTGGTCCTGGGTGCAGGTGGAGGACGTGGTCTTGCTCATATCGGTGTGTTTCGCGCGATGAAAGAACTCGATATTCCCATCGACTTTATTGGCGGCACCAGTGTCGGGGCCTTTATCGCCTGTCAGATCGCATTAGGCTGGTCACCGGGGAAAATTCTTGAACAAAGTAAGCATATCACCGGCTCCTTTGCTGAAATCCCCACCCTACCCATTGTATCCCTGTTTTCCGGCAGGAAGGCCTGTAAGGTAACTGAGCAAGCGTTTGGCGATGTTTTAATTGAAGATCTCTCCATGAAGTACTTTGCCGTTTCCTGCAATATCAGTCATGCCGGTATGAAGATCCATAACAGTGGACCTATGGTTGAAGCCGTATTAGCCAGCAACGCTGCGCCGGGAATTTATCCCCCTTACCCACATCAAGATGGCTTGCTTGTAGACGGTGCGGCCCTGAACAGCCTACCTGTAGATGTTATGGCTCAAACGAATCCTGGCGGCATCGTGTTGGCGGTTAATGTAAACCCCAAAAATGATGCCAGAGATCCAATAGAATACGATGGCGCATTATCAGGTTGGTCTGTGCTGTTTAGCCGTCTGAATCCATTCAGGAAATCCATTAATGTCCCCAGCATGGTCGAAGTGCTGATGCGGGTGTCCAATATTGGCGGAACTCTGGAGCAAAGAAAAAATCAGGAAGCCTACACGGATCTTTACCTGGAGCCACCACTAAGTGACTTTTCAATTGTCGACTATAAAAAAATCGAACAACTGGCGGACGTCGGCTATAACTACGCCAAACCACTGTTAGAGAAATGGAAACAAGAAACAGGTATTAATTGATTTAACATCTGCAATAATTAATCATAAAGAAGCTTCTATATAACAAAGTACTTTATTGTCCAGTTGCTGACTGAATAATATCGAAGTAATTTTGTGTAAGTATGTATTAGTTATTCTGTTGTAGCCTACTCATCATAACCATATGTTCGAAACGTGCTCTAGCTGCCTCATTATCATCAACGTCAGAAAATGATACTTCAGCCTGAACCTCAGCAAAGCTTTTACTATGAACGCTATACTGAAGGATTTTATCTTTCAGTTCTGGGCTATCATCCAGAGCTTGCTTCATCTGTACGGCATAAGGGTAATCAGCAGGTAACAAGAGCTCACCATCAGTATCAAATACCAACTCTTTTGGTGGGACTGGAATACCATGTTCAATCCTGACTTGATGGAATTGCTGGGCCGCATCAATTGGCAGATCTTGAACACCTACAGGACTGTAGTGTTCACGGTGCATCTCTTTAAATTTCTGACGGGAGATATCGTAAGCTCTGTCTCTGTACTTATCAGATTCGCCTTGACGTCCTTGACCTGCAACAGAGTGAGATAAGATCTGTGAAAAGTCCATACCAGGCGCGCGGTCAACAGTTGAGCTGTAACTGTCCGCTGCCATTTTACTTCTGGTATATATTCTAATGTCCATAGATCGTACCCCCTTGCATGCCTTTATGACTCAGCGAGTAACATAAAGTTCTGCGTATCTCTCAAAAGTGAGAACTGTATCTCAAAACAAAATACACTCATGATTCCTATGGAAAAGGTAATCAATCATGCACCAGCTAAATTAATACGCTATTGAGGTATATATCGGTAGGGGTAACGAATTTCTTTAATCTTTTATTTCAACCTTTTGTATCTTAAGGGGCTTAATCAGGTAACAGCATGTAGTTTTTTGAACTTGTTCACACTCTTTTTAATAAAGCATTCAATAGTAATCTAATAGAACGAAGCACTCACACAAAAGTTTCTCTTTGGCAGATGGTTTCATTCTTCAGCCCCTGGCCGAAAAGTATCGAAATAATTTTTTGTAAGTATGTATTCATACTCTAAAAAGTACCTTTGAGTAGCAAGACAAAGACTTTTCCTATTTGAAATCTTTGTCTTGCCGTATTCCTCAGTCATACTTTAAAACTTACTAATTAATAAATTCACTGCTGAAAGGCCATCTCACTAAAATGGAAATGTTTCGTACCTTTCATCAATTGCCGGAAACCATCATGATCCAGATGCACTAAAGTCGCGTGATCGCCAGCTTCGAAGTAGATGTCATCTATTGAGTTCAAACTTTCATCCCAACAGGCATCCATATGGTAAGCCTTACCCATGGTCGGTACGGCGCCTTCGTCACAATCACTGAACATCTTATACACCATATCTTCCTTGGCTAATTGGAAACTGCGGCTCAACTGCTGTCCGATTTTCGCTAAATCGATCTTACGATCAGCCGGCAGCACAACCATCAGATTATGGCCTTCATGATCCTCAAGGATCACTGCCTTGGCGATATTGTGCATAGGAATATGTGCTAAAAAAGAGGTGCTCATTGAGCTACTTGAGGTCTGATGGGAAACGAGATCATAGGATATCTCTTGAGCATCAAGATAATCACTCACTCGGGCGGGCATGGTCATAGGAACCTCCGCATACGTATTTTATCTTATAAATACCTAAACAAAAGCATTGGATAACTCTCCAGATATAACTGGTTGTCAGCCGCAACATCGAAGATGTTTAGCGGCAACTTACTTAGCGAAATTTTCGTTTAGGTGCTGAATAGAGTTTAGCTCAAATTCACTTGGACCTACTTGAGCCAGCCATTCAGATACCAACAAACAGTGTTGATTGATCAAATAGCACTAATCAGCTTCAACGACCTTGTTCCTTCCCATCGCTTTCGCCTGATAAAGCGCCTGGTCACAGCGTTCAATCAGCATTTCAACACTTTCATCACCATGATCTCCACCATGGTAACAGGCCACACCGAAACTGGCTGACTGATGGCCTACGTCAGGAAAATCATAAGCTTCTATCAGCACACGCAGCTTCTCTGCTAGTGCCATGGTCCCCGACAGATTATTACCTCGGCTGACAACCATAAATTCTTCACCGCCCCAGCGGCCAACGACATCTGTTGAGCGAACATTTTCAGCCAAGATATCACCAATACCCTGCAGTATTCGATCTCCCACCTGATGACCATGGTTATCATTGACCTGCTTAAAGTGATCGACATCCAGCATAATCACGCCAAAGTGCCCATTACTGTACTGACTTTTTGCACTTTCCTGCTGTAAAACAGCATCCAGCTTCTGGCGGTTATTCAAACGCGTCAGAAAATCCGTATCACACAGCTGTTGCAGCACTCTTGCTTGAATTTCCTGCTCTTTAATCACCTGATCTTTCTGCTTCTGTAGCTGCTGAATATGCTTAAAGTTAAGAATTTCATAATAGCGGTAGTGATAGACCACATAACCCACCATAAAGAAAGCAACGGAGAAATAGATCATTGAGTAATAAGCGTGACGTTCCGGGAAAACAAAGTACAAACCAGTAAAGACCGCTAACATCACACTGGCCCAGATAATCCCTTCCCTGGCCCCCCGAATAGAGAATGAAGCGATCGGGTAAAGCAGCAGAAAATACTTATTATCGGTCTCTAGAGAAGAGTAGATAAACCCCGCCACAAACAGCACAGAGATTGCCAGCATAAAGTAGTAAGAATTGAAGTTATAGCGCCGACTATCCCGGGTTAAAAACAGTAACGGCACCATAAAAAAAGCAAAAACCAGTACCACTAGAGCCAATTCTGGCAAACCACTGTAGTACTCGACAGGTGATAGAGGGATTGCTGTAAACAGGGCCAAATAGACATATTGCCTGAGCAGTTCATTGCGATATTTATAATGATCTTCAGTCAAAGAAGTACCCTAATCAGTGTTATCAGGTCAGGTTGTCACCAATGCGACATAAGCAGTCACAAAAAGTTTCTCTTTCGCAAATGGCTTCATTTTTCAGCCGTTGGCCAAAAAATATCGAAATACATTTGTGTAATGTGTTTGCAGACTAATATTTCGGGTGATCTGGCAAAACACGCTGCACTAAACCCAGGTTAATTACCTGCTATTGCAATGACTTTAAGCTGAGCAAAACTGAATAACAAGGATTCACCATGACTCAGCAAGCTATCGCCACATCCCAAACAAACAGTTTAGTGACAAGTGCAACAACAGGAGAAACGACAGCCACTCCGTTCTTATCGGAAACTGTAGAAATATCTGAAGCATTACAAAGTTACCTTCATGATCTGGATTTGCCCTTTACCAAAATGGATTTAGAGTTTGTCAATCAGTTGCACAGCCGTCATATCGCGCGCTACAGCTTTAACAGCTTAGCGGTTGTTCTAGGGCAGGAAATGCCTTTAGATCTGCCTCACCTGATCGATAAAATTGTCAAACGAGGCTTAGGAGGCTACTGCTTTGAACACAACAAACTCAGCTTCGAGCTACTAAAAGCCTTGGGCTTTAAGGTTCGCCTGTTACTGGCACGAGTGATCTACAATCAGGAAAAAGATGTGCCTCGTACCCACCGTATCACCCTGCTAGAACTGGATGATAAGGCTTATATCGTCGATACCGGTTTTGGCTCTCTGGGGCCACGTCATCCTGTTGAGCTAACCCCAGGAAAAGTCCAGCTGATTGGTGATGAAACATTTCGAATTCAGGCTAAGGCCCATGGGGAGTACGACCTTCAGGTTATCAAAGATGGGGAGTTTTTCTCGCTCTATCGCTTTGATCTCAATCGCTATACCGAAGCAGATTGTCTGACCGGGCATTTCTTTTCTCACCGTTATCCGCAAGCAGGGTTTGTTAATAATCTGGTGGTGAGCTTAAAACAGACCGATACAGTATTTTCCTTACGTAACCATCAGCTGTTTGAGATCCATCAAGGAGAAACCCAGATCACCACCGTTGCCGACGCTGGGCACCTGTATCTGTTACTGAGTGACATGTTTAACCTGCCCATTGATCGAGCCGTCGCTGAGCATCTGTTTGAACGTTTTGTTCAACCTCAACTGCGCAGCACCGAAAGTGCAGAGAATGCAGAGGGTATAGAGAATGTAGAGAAAGCAGATAGTTCAAAGAAAGTCAGCCAGTAAGCAGGAACTGAGCGGGGATAACGTATGAAACAACTGATATTACTCACTCTCTGGGCCTGGCTGATGGCATCCTCTTTTGTGGTATCGAGCAAAATAGTGCCCTATTCACCACCATTGGCCACCACAGGACTACGCTTTGCCCTGGCTCTGCTGGTGATATTGCCTGTTTTATGGCTGCTAAAGGCCAGACAGATCAGTCAGGAGCAATATTGTGCAATCCAAAAAACGGCCACGCATAAACAAGTTCTCAAACAACTTTGCACCGAGCTGATGCAAAAACAGATATTGCTGCCCTATCTGTTTATCAGCGCCAGCCTAGTGATCTTTTTTATCGGTATGTTTAAAGCCCTTGAAACCACAACGGCACTGAATACGTCTGTAATCTATACCCTGTTACCATTGATTGGTCTGTTAATCAGCCGACTGTGGTTAAAAGAGCAGATTAGCCTTGGCAAACTCACAGGCTTTGTGATGGGTAGTCTGGCAGCACTGACACTGCTGTTTTCCAGTAAAGGAAGCGGTCCTTTAACATGGAACTCAGGCGATCTACTGTTTTTTGTCTCAGCGCTGTTTCTGGCTCTACATGTTGTTGCAGTTCAAAAATGGGGCTCTCGAGTAGAGCCTCTAACCGGTGCTTTTCTGATTGTTTTCCTGGGCTGCGTGTTACTGCTTCCACTTGTCTTATTTAGCGGTAGTCTTAAACAAGTACAGTGGGCTGAGGCCAACTTCTGGCTCTACTATCTGCATCTAACCTTGTTCACTACTGTGCTGACTTTTGTCCTGCAACAATGGCTGGTAAAACATGCAGGAGCTAATAAGCTATTGGCGTTTTCCTATACCATTCCTTTGTGGGTAGCACTTTATAATGCCGTAGTTTTTGCCAGCTCTACACTCGATACCTTGAAGCCAACCCCTTTAAATTCCAATACCTTGAAGCTAGATATCTTGAACCAAGCGGGACAAATTTTGTCCGATCAGTTTACTATGGGCTTCTATCTGGGAGTAATTCTACTGCTACTGGCCCTATCACTGATTATGGGTATCAAGGTTTCGCTAAAGGACGGCTATGGACAAAAGGCAGCTACAAAATAGTTTTCAACGTTATCTGGACAAAAGTTACCAGCAAGACTTTCAGGCTAAAGGCTATTCTGGCAGTCATGACGGTAATCAGGAAATTAAAGATCAAAAAATCACTGACCATCAAATAGACTGGAACAAGCTAACACTTGAACCTCAGATCAAGCATTTGGCTAAGGGAGAGTATCTGTTTCAACAGGGTGAAAGTGCCGCCAATCTGTACTTTCTCTGTTACGGCCTGGTGCGTTATGTCAGCCTGTCTGAAGAGGGCAAGGAGTTTACCCAGTCTTTTGCTGCTGCTCCCAGAATCGTGGGCTCAACCCGGGCGATGGTACGCCAGTCCCCTGCTCTATTCAGTATCGAGGTATTAGAGGATGCACTGGTACTGGAATATCCCTGGGATGAGTTTTATCAGCAGATGAGCCAGTGCCCCAGCTTCTTACTGACCTATATCCATCTGCTGGAACAGCTGTTTATTGGTAAGGAAGAGCGGGAAAACGCTCTGGTAAAACACAGTGCTGAAAGGCGTTACCTAGACTTTATCAGTCAGTTCTCCGATCTGGAGAAACGTATCCCGCTGCAATATATCGCCTCTTATATCGGTATTACCCCGGTTGCCCTGAGTCGCATTCGCAATCGTCTGAAGCAGCAGTAATTACATTTATATTATCCGCGACCGCTGAATCCCAGCCGTTAAAAGCCCCAGAAAAGGGTGAAATAAACCTTAGCCAGGCTTGGCAGCCGGTCAGCAATCGGTAGAATAGCCCGCTTGCTGACACAGGCCTGAAGGTATTATGGAATTAGAAGCACTGCCCGTTTTAAAACAACATCTGGAATCTGCTCTGGAAAACCCACCGACAGAAGTTCGTCGTCTGTTTCATGGCCGTGGCCGCAGCTGGCCAGGATTGGAACAAATCACCGTGGATTGGCTTCAAGGCCAGGTGCTGGTTTCTCTATTTAAAGAACCTTCAGAAGAATTTCTGACTGCCCTGCAAAATAATCTGACAGCACTCACCCAACAAGATTACTGGGCTAATACCGGTGCGACATCTCTACTCCTGCAGCATAGAGCCCGACAAGGCTCCCCAACGGAAGTCATTTGGGGTGAATTGAGTGAATCTCAGCAGGTGATTGAAAGCGGCCTGAAATACCAGCTGGATCTGGGTCGTAATCAAAACAATGGCCTGTTTCTGGATATGCGTTTTGGCCGTGATTGGGTACGAGAACAGTCTCAGGGCAAACGTGTCCTGAATCTGTTTGCTTATACCTGTGGTTTTTCTATCGCCGCCATTGCTGGTGGTGCCGATCATGTGGTTAATCTGGATATGGCCAAAGCGATGCTAAACCGTGGCCGTGAAAATCACCGCTTAAACGAGCATGATCTGAAAAAAGTCAGCTTTATGGGTCACGACCTGTTCAAATCCTGGGGCAAAGTCCGTAAATACGGTCCCTATGATCTGATTATTATCGATCCGCCTAGCTTCCAAAAAGGCAGCTTTGCCCTGACCAAGGACTATCAGAAAATACTGCGTCGTCTACCAGAGTTACTAACGGAATCAGGTACCGTATTGGCCTGTGTTAACGACCCGGCAGTAACCTCGCAGTTTCTGATTGATGGTATGGCCGCTGAAGCCCCTGAACTGAAGTTTGAACGCCGCCTGGATAATCCACCGGAGTTTCCCGATATTGATCCAGAAGGTGATCTGAAGGCCCTGATCTTTCAACGCTAGACTGGTAAAAGCCCAAATAAGGTTGAAGTTGAAGGTGAGAGCGAATGCAAAGGTGACGATAAAGGCCAAAGCCAATTATCACTAAAACACCCGCTCTAATACCAACACTCATCAATATCAACAAAGCCTCAAGACCAACAAAGCCCCGAACCGAATGGCCGGGGCTTCGTTATTTAACGGGATAGATAATAGCGGCTATGGGTTACTTAGTAGCCTTTATCCAAATTATCTGGAAAACCCGCATTAAAATGCAAAGATCGTTGGCACAACTACGATAGTTACCAGTGTGATCAAGGCAATTGCAATCAGGTTCAGCACAAAACCCGCACGCATCATATCGCGAATTTTGATCATACCCGAGCCAAATACAATCGCGTTTGGAGGCGTTGCCACCGGCATCATAAAGGCACAACTTGCTGCCATCGCCGCAGGTACCACCCAAACCAGAGGCGTTCCGGCAATAGACTCAGCTACTGGGCCTAACAGAGGCAGGAAACCAGCAGCAGTCGCGGTATTACTGGTAATCTCGGTCAGGAAGGTAATCAGTGCTGTCACTAAAAGCACACCTGCGATCAGTGGAATAGCACTCGCACCTTGGATCTGCAGCGCGATAAACTCCGCCAGACCAGAACTCTTGATCTGTGCGGCCAGAGTTAAACCACCACCAAACAGAATCAGGATACCCCAAGGCACTTTTTTCGCACTTTCCCAATCCAGCACACGTTCATTACTACCTGATTTCACCGGCAGGGTGAACAGCAGAATAGCAGCGGCGATAGCGATACCGGTATCGGACAGAGATAAGCCAGTCAGTTTGCCGATATAAGGACGGAATACCCAGCACAACGCCGCAAATAGGAAGATATACAGCACCTTCTTCTCACCAGCACTCATGACACCCAGTTCGCTCAGTTGCTGCTTAAAGACAGATTTCGCACTAACCTCACCGGTTTGATCCACTTTGTAACTCACCTTAGTCAGCCAGAACCAGCAGATGCCCAGCATCACTATAGACAGCGGTAAGCCTACCATCATCCACTCGGCAAAACCGATCTCAATCTGGTAGCTGTCAGACAGATAAGCGGCCATCAGGGCATTCGGTGGTGTACCGATCAGGGTCGCGATACCACCGATACTGGCACCATAGGCAATGGACAACAGTAACGCCTTAGCAAAACTCTCGTTGTCCGGATTTTTATCTTTAACGATCTGAATCACCGACAGGGCAATCGGCATCATCATCACTGCAGTCGCAGTATTGGACATCCACATCGACAGGAAAGCCGTTACCAGCATCATACCCAAAATCTGGATACTAGGCAGACTACCCGCCGCCAGCATAGTGGTCAGTGCAATACGCTTATGCAGATGCCATTTTTCCATGGCAATCGAGATTAAAAAGCCCCCAAGGAAAAGGAAAATCAATGGGTGGGCATAGGGGGCAGAAACGGTCTTAATACCCGCGATACCAGCCAAAGGCACCACAAGCAGAGGTAATAAAGAAGCGGCGGGAATCGGCACAGCTTCGGTAATCCACCAACTGGCCATCCAGAATGCCAGCCCAGCGGTTCTCCAGGCTTCGGTTGATAGGCCGTCAAACGGTGAATCCATCACCAGGGTCATTAACATTACGGCTGGTCCAAGTAGCAGGCTTAGCCACGGTGTCTTTTTATTGTTGTCACTCATTGTCAGCAATCCTCAAAACTTCAAGCACGCTATCCCTGCGTGTATTGGTCAGATAAGTGTGTTGATCTCTTCGAGCAAAGTCCCAGTACCCTGCTCTACTCCCATTACTCAACACGCAAATTGATTGCCAGACCTTATGATTTGATTTTTATTCTTTAAATTCAAATAGTTAAAAACACAATGATATTTTTCATCAGAAAAAAGTATGGATTCCCACACAAAAAACTCAGCTGGAAAATCACTTTTTCCACACAAATATTTAGCAATGGGAAGGCTCAGCGATCTCATTTGGCTTAAGAGCAAACAATAATACCTGTCCTATCTACGAAGTGAGGCTTGTGTAGGTTGGGTAGAGCGACGGTAAGATATTGATTAATAAAGAAGATATTGCCTCGCGAAACCCAACATGGACTCGCGATCACTTACAAATCGAATTAGGATGCAATAGTGGTGATGTAAACAATCTCGTATCGGGAGTACGCCAATCTGCCGTTGGGTTTCGTGGATCAAAGCCATTAACAATCAAATAGTTATGATATGCCGCTCTACCCAACTTACACGAGCCTCACTCCGAGTCAGACTTAGGCTTCACATCAAATGCAGAGTTTTGTTCGGTTAATCTTTAATATAATTGCTACGGTCCAGACCATATTTCGCCATCTTGTCGTAGAAGGTTTTTCTCGGCAGTTTCAGCAGCTCTAGCGTCTTTTTGACGGAGCCCGAGTTCTGTCGTAGCCCATCTTCAATCACGGATTGCTCGTAGAAGGCCACCTTCTCTGCCAAGCTCAGGTCACTATCAATGGAAGGGATTTCAGTGGTGGTATTAAGTTGAATGCCGGTTCCTAGCAACACATGACGTTCGGCTACATTACGCAGTTCCCGCACATTACCCGGCCAGTCATAATTTAACAGCTGCTGTTGGCTATCGCCGTCCAGGGCACACAGGGGTTTATGGAAACGATTGGCAGCGATAGAACTAAAGTGCTTAAACAGCAGCGGGATATCGGCTTTGCGGCTTCTTAAAGGTGGGATTTCAACCATAACCAGATTTAAGCGGTAATAGAGATCGGCACGAAACTCGCCTTTATCAGCCAATTCCAATAGATCAATTTTGGTTGCTGCCACAATACGAATATCCAGCTCAACGGCATCATTACTGCCGACAGGTGTAACTTTGCGCTCCTCTAATACCCGTAGCAGTTTTGCCTGCATCGCCATCGGCATCGCTTCGATCTCATCCAGAAAAACCGTGCCGCCATTGGCAAACTCGAATTTACCGGCCCTATCTTCTGTCGCACCGGTAAAAGCACCTTTTTTCGCGCCAAACAGCTCACTTTCGATCAGATTTTCCGGGATAGCCGCACAGTTCAACGCCATAAAGTTGGCATCTCTGCGTTGGCTATGATCATGTAAGAAACGAGCCACTAGCTCTTTACCGGTCCCCGTCTCGCCATGAATCAGCACATCGGCTGGGGTATCAACCACTGCATTTAATAACTGCAGCATCTCATGCATGGCTGGGGTGTCCCCTAAAATTCTGACTCCGGGGCCATGGCTTTGAGCTTTGCTCTGTTCAACCTGTTCTTTCAATAAACGGTTTTCTAATACCAAGCGGCGTTTATCCAATGCCCTGGCAACACAATCCAACAGGTTTTCATTAATCGGCTTTTCGAGGAAATCATAAGCGCCCTTATGCATCGCATCTACCGCCATCGCTACATCAGCATAACCAGTTAGCAGGACAACGGGCAGTTCACTATCAAAACTCTGCACCTGCTGTAACAACGCAATACCATCCATATGTGGCATGTTGATATCAGAGATGACAATGCCTGCAAAATCCCGCCCTAATCGATCAAGAGCCGTTAAGGCACTGGTAAAGCAGGTCACTCGATAGCCTTCTAACTCCAGCAACTGCTTGAGTGAATCCCGAATAATGGCTTCATCATCAATCACCGCAATATGATTCACCATCAGTGCCTGATTAGCTTGAATCTCGCCATCTTGCGTATCACTGCCAGAGTTTTTAGCCATAGAGTCATTGGCTGGAGAAATAGACATCAGTGTTAGTCTCGCTTAAGTCGAACAGTAAAAATAGCGCCGCCGGAGTTTTGATTGGCCGCAGATAGCTCGCCATCAAAAGAGAGCATAATATTGCGCGCAATGGATAGACCCAAGCCTAAACCATGCTCCGACTTGGTGGTAAAAAACGGTTCAAAAATGGTATCAATCTGCTGCAGATCCAACCCAGGTCCGGTGTCGCTGATTGTTAACACAACATCCTGATCAGAAGCCTGGGCCGCCAGGGTCAGGCATTTCTGTTCAACTGCGTCCATCGCATCGACAGCATTGGACAACAGATTAACTAACACCTGCTCAAACTTCAGTGCATCAACCATCACCTTGGCATCAACCAGATCCATTTGCAGTTCAACATGACGCTTTTTGATCTCTGGTCCAACAATCACTAAAGCGTTATCGATACATTGCTGCAGAGCCACTGACTGTAGGCTCTGTTCCTGCTGCTCCAGACGACTAAATTGCTTCAGCTGTGCGACAATTTTATGTACCCGATGCACCAGAGATTCGAGGGTATGCAGATTCTCTTTCGCTTGATCATACATGCCCTTATCAATCATACGACGGCTACTGACCAGATAAGTGCTCATGGCGCTTAACGGCTGATTAATCTCATGGTTAATACTGGCGGATAGTTGCCCGATAGTCGCCAGCTTGGCCGCACGAATGAGCGCATCCTGAGCCTGTGCCAGCTCTTTAGAACGGGCTGCGACCTCTTTTTCCAGGCTATTTCGGGTGTAGAGTAACTGGTTATAACCCGCCTGGTGGCGATATAGATGCACCGTCAGCGCTAGTAAAGCCGAATAAGCCAGTGCAGCTAAAATCAGATAACTCAGTGGATAAGTCAGACCTGGCTTATCTGGTAGCAGCAATACCAAGGTTTGATCCATCAAAGGAATATTAGCCTGAGCATAGAAGTAATCTTGATGAGCCCTGTGCGGCAATGACATCCGCCAAATCTCACTGCCATACCAAGGAGACTGAAAACGTTGGTTTACTAAAAGATCCTGTTCAAGGTCCAGATAACGTCGGGACTGAGCAATCTGCTGCCAGTTGTAACGTTCACTCTCTGCCCACTGTTTTAAGCGCCAGCTAGATTCGTTAGACATAAAGATCACGCGATCCAGACCGTATAGGACAAAGCTTGCGCCCTGATTGCCAGACAGCAGCTCGGTATCCTGCTCAAACAGACTCACCGCCACTTTTACTGTAATCACCCCCTGGATCTGCCCATCCAGTACTACCGGTGCAGAAAAGAAAAAGCCCCGCTCTTGAGAGCGCTGCCCCAAGGCATAATATGCATTCTCCCGTCCCTGTACCGCTTGCTGAAAATAGGGTCGAAACGAAAAGTTACTGCCAATAAAACTTTGCGGCTGTCGATAGTTACTGGCTGCCAACACGGTGCCTTTTGGATTCATCAGATAAACATCATCAGCCCCGGCACTTTGGCTAATCTCTAACAATAGATGGTTTAAACCCTCTTGATCCGCTTTACTGGCTTCATCTTGATGATTACCGCCGACGCCTTGGCGAATTAGATAATTGCTGGCCAATAGTCCTGGAATATTTTGAAAACGGGCTAATTTGCCATTGATATACTGACTGAGGTTATCCGCTTCCACCTGAGCCTGCTGTTGGCTGTTTTGATGAAAGTTCAGCGTTAACTGATAATGCAGCACAAACAACACTACGCTTAAGCCCATCAGATAAAGCAGTATAAAAGTCGAGACACGTTTCATTAGCCGGTATTCATTCCACATTAGTCACTTTTACAGGGTAACTCTTACAAGGTAGCTTTTGCGGGTACGATGATAAATTAACCGACTTGAGCAAGCCCAGCCGCTTGTGTCAGGATTATCTCAACAATTCAATCAGTTAGGTATAAGGGTAGCAAAATGGCTTACGACACGGATAATATTTTTGCCAAGATTCTACGCGGGGAAGCCCCTTGCATTAAGGTTTACGAAGATGAACACACTTTGGCCTTTATGGATATTATGCCCCAGATGGACGGCCATACCCTGGTGATTCCCAAGCAAGAAGCCGAGACGCTGTATGACCTGTCTGAAACCTCGGCTCTGGCCTGCATGAAAACAGTGCAATACGTGGGTAAGGCTGTAGCCAAAGCGATGGATTTTGAAGGCTCAACCATTTTCCAACATAACGGTAAAGCGGCAGGCCAGACAGTACCTCACTTCCACTTCCATATCTTGCCAGGACCAATTTTTGGTGCCAAAGCACTGAAAGGCCATGCGGTTGAATTTGCCGATACGGATGAGTTACAAGCCATTGCTGATAAGATTATTGCCTGCCTGGACTAAATTTTAATAGTTACAAACTAGGCACGATCAGGGGTTAGTTGTAGCAACAACTAACCCCTGCCCAAAGACATCACCTCCAAACAACAGCTTACTGCACCCTCACACAGCAGTGTACAGGAGAATAATCACAAGATTACATTCCACTGTGATCTCTCAAATCAGAGCTGGGTCATTTGCCGGTTAATTTAAGTAACGTTTGTAAGGTCTTCATCACTCCCTGATAGCCTCCTGTTGCAAGATACCAGCTGGGAGAATCTAAATAGAAAACCTGCTGATTTTTCCATGCCGAACTGGATGTTATTGCTAAATCAAGCTCTAACATTTCATGAATCTTTGAAGGTGCTCCCTTCACAGCATCACGATCCAAAATAACCAGCCAATCCGGCTGTGCAGCTAAGGCTTCAGTGAGTCTCTTTTGATGTAATTCTTTAGCTTCAGGTGAGCCAACTTTGGGTAAAATACCGGACGGAGTACGAGCAGCTTGCACAACACTCTCCATCCCTAACAACTCATATAGCATACCAAAACGTTCACCTGGTGCATGGGGAATCAAGCTACCCTTAAAAGAAAATAGTACTAATCCTTTTTGCTGAGAAAAACGAACCTGATTACTTCTAACTGCCAACTCAAGTGCCTTAATCTTTTGTTCAGCCACAACTTGGCGATCAAAAATCAGGCCAAGCAACCGCAGATTCTTACTCAAACCTTCAACCAACGAATCGGAGCGAGAGTCCAGCTCAATTACTGGAGCCAGTTGACTCAGCGCTTCATAGGCACTTTTAGTCCTCTCACCTGTGAAGATAAGATCGGGCTTTAAAGTTTTAAGCACTGTGTAGTCAGGCTCAAAAAGATTACCAACGGAGAGATAGGATTGCATACCATAGTCAGAGAGGTGATCAGGCAACAATTCTTTGGGTAAACCAGCCACTTTAACACCCAAAGTATCCAGATTATCTAAAACGCCTAGATCAAAAACAGCAAGTTGCTGAGGTCTTTCGTGTAATGTTAACACCTCCCTCTCAGTCGCTATGTCCAATGGATAAGCCATTGCAGGTGGAGCTAACAGCAATATCACTCCAGTTAACGCTATCACAACAGCTTCTAACCCCTTCCCCATGACTTCTTCCTCAAAGATGACCCTCTGACATAGGACTAATCAATCCGTACCAGAAAAATGTAAACGATACATATTCTCACCTAATACAGAAAGATGATTTACAAACCATACGCTTCTGACGAGCTTTTATGGAACACTGTTGTTTCATAAAGAATTTCGGCCTAAGATATGAAACAACAACGTTTCATATCTTCTTGTAGAACTTCATTGGAGAGCCAGAATGTCACCGCCACTTGATGCTCGCGCTAAACGATCGCAACAATCATTACTCAGAGCAGGATTAGAGTTACTGAATACCAATGGCGAAGCCTCTCTAAGTGATATCGCCAACCACGCCGGTGTGGGTAGAACCACTTTATATCGACAGTATGAGACCCGGGAAAAACTGATTTCTGCCATCGCCATCTATTGCCTCGAAACTATAGAAGAGGCATCCGCACCGATTGAAAATCAAGCCAAGTCTGCGATGGAGGCTATACGACTACTGTTTGAACAACTGATGCCGCTCACTCAGGAACTTCAATTCCTGCTGAATCTTGAGCAACTGGTGGAAAACGACCCTGAGGTTACAGCGATCAATAAAAAGCAGAAACAAGAAATGATTGAGCTACTGGAATATGGCAAAACTCATGGGGAATTCAATTCATCCTTGCCAAATACTTGGCTACTGAATTTGATTGAAAGTCTTTTTTATATCGGCTGGTTACAACAGAAGAATGAGAGTGCATCAGCGCAGGAAGCCGCAAAGCTGGCCTTTATTTCTTTCAGCAACGGCGTTTCCTCTCATTGATCCGCACTGAGATTTTGGCCCCTTAGCCATAAGGCATTTCCAATGCGTGTATTACAAGCAAGATCAGATCGTTTCCAATGGCAAGAAGGTGGACTACTGAGAAAAATCGCCAGCCATTATCAGGCTAAAATAGCCATCACCTGGATATTGCTACTGGGTGAGTGTCTAGCCAATCTGATGTTTCCATTAGCAATTGGATTCAGTGTCGACTCTCTACTGGAAAATAGCAATACAGGTATCTGGACACTGGGAAGTTTATGCCTCGTTATGCTGCTATTGGCGGCAGGTCGACGTTTTTACGATACGCGGGTTTACTCCTCGATGTATCACGATCTGGCAACCTCATTGGTAGAACGAAAGCGAAAAAACGGAGCATCAACAACCAAGTTGACCGCACAAGTTAATCTCCTGCGGGAAATTGTCGAATTCTTTGAAAACTCTCTGCCCGAGCTTATTGGTGCACTGGTAACTTTTATTGGCGTTATGATTGTGCTCAGCACCATAGATCATTGGGTTACTGCCGGCTGCCTGATAGGTTCGCTACTAGTTTTCGCTATCTATGCCTTCAGTGAGAAACGGATTTTTCATTACAATAAGCAGCAAAATGATGAGCTGGAAAAACAGGTGGATGTGCTGAAAGAAAACCGCCGTCGACAGGTTCATACTCATTTTGGCCGTATCGTAAAGTGGAATATCAAGTTGTCCGATCTGGAAACGCTTAATTTCTCTGGTGTATGGATCGTGATGGCTCTGCTATTGGTTTTTTCTGTCGTCTTTATTGTCGGTAACGAATCCGTCAGTTATGGTCAGAAAATAACCTCAATTATGTACGTTTTTGACTATATACAAGTAGTTATGAGCTTCCCTCTGTTCTATCAGGAAGCCATTCGTCTCAAAGAAATCACCGGGCGACTTTCTGAAACTGACGACCACAGTGTTTGTCAAAATAGTTCGCCATCATAGAACAAAAATAAGCCAGCTTGAGATAGATGCGGTCTGATCACTGTCAGATAAGGAATATAACTCATAATCGTTCTACAACAACGGGATTACTTCCAACCCTGAAGCCACTTTTCATTATTCTTGAGCTCGCTCCAATCAATCGGGTACTCATTTTTCGAGATAACCGCTTCTATTGTGCACGAGAGTACAGTGCCATCTTCTTCAAACTCGATTTCAGATACCAGGAAGTGCTTCTCTCGATTTAGCGGTTTTACAGCAGTCCATTTGCTGTTGTGTAGCTTGGCTGGATTAATTCTGTTCATAACACCCTCTCAGCAGCGGAGTTTGTAAAAGTATGCTTAAAGATCGCTGTTCTCTTTACGAGGGTTATTGCTGTTAAGTTCAAGTATTCTCAGCATTTTTACAATCACCAACACCATACAGAAAAGCCCTTTTACCACAGCAGCATTGCTGAGATAAAAGGGCCTGGGTTGCTAAGACTCACCGACTCATGGCAATAACGTATCAATTTTTTGGGCACTGCCCCCACTAACTTACTACATCAAAGGCTGATCATTAGTCACACAGTGAATACCACCACCTGCTTCAGAGATACTAGCAATATCAATCAAGTGGACATCTCGGTTCGGGAAGAAGGATTCAAGCAGTTCTTGAAGCTCTTCATTGTAGTACTCATCTTCATCGGCTGCGGCAACAACAAAGCCATTACCAACCAACCAATTAACATCACCATCGTAACGCAGCACCGTTAATCCCGCGGCTTGAGCATCAGCTACCAGACGATCATCGGTATTACTGTCGTTAAGTACCGTCACAACCAGAGTATCTTGGTTGATAAACCTTGCCGTACCATCAATATGACCAGTCGTACCCTCACCTGGATAATGGCCATAAGACCAGATGATTGTGTGTACACCCAGTTTTTCTTTTAAAAGCTCTTCATGTTCTTCTTTACTCATACCTGGGTTGCGATCATCCTGGCAATCCCAACCGATCACCAAAATACCGTTACCGTTCACTTCAACATTACCTTTCTCCAGTACGTAACCAGAAAAATCTTCAACTTCCATATTCAGCTGTTCAGCGACATATTCAGGCACCTGATCATCATTGGCATAACCTACATCAGAACCAAAATTGCCCCCCCAGGCATCAAAGCGCCAGTCTTGAATCCAGGTCATTTCACCGTCTGTGACGTAGATAGGGCCGTTATCACGCATCCAGGCATTATCAATGGCAACCACATGCCAGTGAAGATTTTCATCCGTGACGCCAAGTCGGCCCATTAACGCCTGAGCTTGGCTTTTTTCTGTCTCACTACGCACCAGCATATGTACCGGCTGGTACTCTTGTATAACAGAAATGATTCTGGCAAATGCAGGACGCATTGACGCTTCCCACTGATCCGGGTATTGCATCCAAACAGCTGACTGCAGCTCCCATTCAGCAGGCACACGAATATTACTGACTGGCGTTACAGCAGTTTCCGACAACTCATCTGTAATAGTAGAAGTATCGGTTTCAGAAGAATCCGTATCTGGTAAGGACTCAGTATCCGTTGAAGATTCTGCACTTGTTGAAGCGGTGCTATCTGTTATTGGCGCTGTAGGAGTTGAGGATTCTGTACTGGTTGTACTATCGGTGTCTGTTATAGACACAGCTACAGTTGAAGATTCTGTGCTTGTCGAGCTAGCGCTGTCTGTTACCGGCACCGCTGAAGACTCTGTACTTGTCGAGCTAGCAGAATCTGTTACAGCAACAGTTTCTGTTGTTGATTCCGTACTTGCTGAAGGCTCCGCAGCAGTAGGTGACTCTGCTGTCGATTTGTCTGAAGAACAGGCAGCTAAGCCAACGGAAGCACACAAAATTGCGATATTAAGTCGCTTGCGAGAAGAACTAAACATAAGCCTTTCCTTTCTTTAACACCAAGTTGATAGGCCTAGTGTAAAAAAGGTTAGGTAACAGGAAAGTAACAAACTAAGTGCTCCTATCGCTCAACTGTAAAGCATCAGCCAGCCACTTCATCTATAAACAACTGATCTTAAAAGAAATATCAACTCTAAAGCCCTTGTCCTACTCTTCTACACTTAAAAACTGAGTTCGTATCCACGCTCAACTTTAGTCGCACGTAAAAAATTTAAATTTCCCTTTACGTTAACGTCAACTTGAATTAAATTTACCTACAACTTGATACGCTGCTCACTTAATGCAAAGCAGTGAAGCAAACAATAATGAGCAATTGTGAGGCCTACCATGAAGTCCATTTACAAAGAGTTCAATTTTGACCTCGGCGAAACTTATGACATGCTGCGCGAGCAGGTGAATCGTTTTGCTGCCGAAGAGATCGCTCCACGTGCTGAGCAGATTGATGCAGACAATGAGTTTCCTAATGAGCTGTGGCGCAAATTTGGTGATATGGGCCTGTTAGGTATCACGGTTCCTGAAGAGTTTGGCGGTTCCGACATGGGTTATCTGGCCCACGTAATCGCGATGGAAGAGATCTCCCGTGCTTCTGCTTCAGTAGGTCTGTCTTACGGTGCACACTCCAACCTGTGTGTTAACCAGATCAAACTGAACGGTAACCAGGCGCAGAAAGAGAAGTATCTGCCTAAGCTGGTTTCCGGTGAGCATATTGGTGCACTGGCGATGTCTGAGCCAGGTGCCGGTTCTGACGTAGTAAGCATGAAGCTGCGTGCTGACAAAAAAGGTGACCGTTACATTCTGAACGGTAACAAGATGTGGATCACCAATGGTCCAGATGCAAATACCTATGTGATCTACGCAAAAACTGATACTTCTGCGGGCTCTAAAGGTATTACCGCCTTTATCGTTGAGCGTGATTTCCCAGGCTTTAGCCGTCACCAGAAGCTGGACAAGCTGGGTATGCGCGGTTCTAACACCTGTGAGCTGGTATTCGAAGATTGTGAAGTACCGGAAGAGAACGTACTGGGCGAAGTCGGTAAAGGTGTTCGCGTTCTGATGAGCGGTCTGGACTACGAGCGTACCGTACTGACCGGTGGCCCGACCGGTATTATGCAGGCAGCGATGGATATCGTGATTCCTTATATGCACGACCGTCAGCAATTTGGTCAGTCTATCGGTGAGTTCCAGCTGGTTCAGGGTAAAGTGGCGGATATGTACACCACTATGAACGCTTGTAAGTCTTACCTGTACGCGGTGGCTAAAGCTTGTGACCGTGGTGAGACCAGCCGTAAAGATGCTGCAGGTGTGATTCTGTACTGTGCAGAGAAAGCAACTCAGGTGGCTCTGGATTCTATCCAGCTGCTGGGTGGTAACGGTTACATCAACGAATTCCCAACGGGTCGTCTGCTGCGTGACGCCAAGCTGTATGAGATTGGCGCAGGTACTTCCGAAGTACGTCGTATGCTGATTGGCCGCGAGATCTTCGCTGAGTCCAAATAAGAAATTCCAAGGGAGTCTGCAACAGGCTCCCTTTTGTTAGGTGCCCTCACCTTTTGTCAGGGGTCCCCACCTACGTCAAATTCCGGTTAACCCTGGCACAGGGTTAAGCCGACCCAGGTCTGACGAGGCAGACTGAGAATTCCCCCTGCACGACCTTTTTTCGGTCTGCCTCGTCAACTTATATAAGCCCGCTCGCAAGCACGAGTCGGCTTACTTACCCAAGGAGCACAAGATGGCGGTTATCAAAAGTAAAATTAATACCCGCTCCGAAGAGTTTCAGACCAATCGCTCGAACATGAAGCGCCTGGTTCAGGATCTGCGTGAGAAACTGGCAGAAATCAAACAAGGTGGTGGCGAAGCAGCCCAGAAGAAACACCTTGATCGTGGCAAACTACTTCCCCGTGATCGTATCAACACCCTGCTGGATGAGGGTGCGCCGTTTATGGAGCTGTCTCAGTTAGCGGCTCAAAACGTCTATAAAGATCACGTACCTTCTGCGGGCATTATTACCGGTATCGGTCGTGTGAGTGGTCAGGAATGTATGATCATCGCCAACGATGCGACCACCAAAGGCGGTACCTACTACCCGCTGACCGTTAAGAAGCACCTGCGTGCACAAGAGATTGCAGAAAAGAATCACCTGCCTTGTGTCTACCTGGTGGATTCCGGCGGTGCTAACCTGCCAAATCAGGACGATGTATTCCCGGATCGTGACCACTTCGGTCGTATCTTCTACAACCAGGCCAATATGTCCGCTAAGGGCATTCCACAGATCGCTGTGGTAATGGGTTCCTGTACTGCCGGTGGTGCTTATGTACCAGCAATGGCCGATGAGTCCATCATTGTGCGTCAACAGGGTACTATTTTCCTGGCCGGTCCTCCGCTGGTAAAAGCAGCCACCGGTGAGGTGATCTCTGCGGAAGACCTGGGTGGTGCAGACATACACTGTAAGACCTCTGGTGTAGCGGATCACTACGCGATGAACGATCAGCATGCCCTGCAGCTGGCGCGTCAGTGTGTATCCCGTCTGAACCCGAATAAGAAAGTAGAGCTGGACGTTAAAGAAAGTCGTCCACCACTGTACGATCCGGAAGAGATCTACGGCATCGTTTCTGAAGATCTGCGTAAGCCATACGATGTGCGCGAAGTGATCGCCCGTGTGGTCGACGGTTCTGAATTCGACGAATTTAAACAGCTGTACGGCACAACTCTGGTGACAGGTTTTGCCCGTATCCACGGCTACCCTGTCGGCATTATCGCCAACAACGGTGTACTGTTCTCTGAAGCGGCGCTGAAAGGTGCACACTTTATTGAACTGTGTTCTCAGCGCGGTATCCCTCTGGTATTTCTGCAGAACATCACCGGCTTTATGGTGGGTGGTAAGTACGAGTCCGAAGGTATCGCTAAAAACGGTGCCAAGATGGTAACTGCTGTGGCGTGTGCCAAAGTGCCTAAGTTCACCATGCTGATCGGCGGTAGCTTCGGTGCTGGTAACTACGGCATGTGTGGCCGTGCTTATGATCCGAATCTGATGTGGATGTGGCCTAACTCCCGTATCTCCGTAATGGGTGGTGAGCAGGCGGCTGGCGTACTGGCTCAGGTGAAGCGTGACAATATGGAACGCAAAGGTCAGGAATGGGCTCAGGAAGATGAAGCTGAGTTTAAAAAGCCTATCGTTGAGCAGTATGAGCACCAGGGTCACCCTTACTACGCCAGCGCCCGCCTGTGGGACGATGGTGTTATCGATCCGGCACAAACCCGTGATGTATTGGGTCTGGCGATCTCTGCCGCTCTGAATGCACCTGCACAAGAGACACGTTTCGGCGTGTTCCGCATGTAATCCGGAGATTGACAACAATGACAACTGCAAGCAATACCTCTGCAAAGAGTGCAACCGAGCAAGTGTTATGTGAGATCTCCGCACAGGGTGTAGCAAGTATCATCCTGAATCGTCCGGAAGTGCATAACGCTTTTGATGACAAACTGATTGGCGAAATTCTGGCCGTACTGGATGAGATCAACGCAAACGAACAGGTTCGCGTTGTGGTACTGCGCTCCAACGGTAAACACTTCTCCGCCGGTGCTGATCTGGGCTGGATGAAGCGTATGGCTCAGTACAGCTTTGAAGATAACTTCAACGATGCCGGTGAACTGGCGCGTCTGATGCACACGCTGAACAACCTGAGCAAGCCGACGATTGCGCTGGTTCAGGGTGCCGCTTACGGCGGTGCCGTAGGACTGGCAGCGTGCTGTGATATCTGTATCGCGACGGATCGTGCCCGTTTCTGTCTAAGTGAAGTGAAGATCGGCCTCTCCCCTGCGGTAATCAGCCCATTTGTGGTAGCGGCCATGGGTGAACGTGCGGCCCGTCGTTACTTCCTGACAGCGGAAGTGTTTGACGGTGACGAAGCAGTACGTCTAGGTCTGGCCCATATGATGGTTGGCCAGGATGATCTGGAAAGCACAGCCGACGATATGGTGCAGAAACTGCTGGCCAACAGCCCGCAGAGTGTACGTCGCACCAAAGAGCTGATCGCTCGCGTCGCAAAAAGCCCGATTGATAACGAAGTGATTGAATACACCCAGCGCCTGATCGCAGAGATTCGAGTTTCTGAAGAGGGTCAGGAAGGACTGGGCGCATTTTTCGACAAACGCGCCCCAGGCTGGCAGCAGTAAGCGGAGGAACACCATGTTTAATAAGATTCTGATCGCCAACCGTGGCGAAATCGCATGTCGAGTAATCCGTACTGCGCACCGTCTGGGTATTCGTTGTGTGGCCATTTACTCTGAAGCTGATGCTAATGCCATGCACGTGGCTATGGCGGATGAAGCGGTCTGTGTCGGCCCAGCGCCAAGCAAAGACAGCTATCTGAAGATGGACACCATCCTGGAAGTGGCTAAGCAGACCGGTGCTCAGGCGATTCACCCAGGTTACGGTTTCCTGTCTGAGAACGCACCGTTTGTACAGAAGTGTCAGGAAGCGGATATCGTCTTTATTGGCCCTCCAGCATCTGCTATCGAAGCCATGGGTTCCAAGAGTGCGGCAAAACGCATTATGGAAGAAGCCAACGTACCTCTGGTACCGGGCTACCACGGCGAAGACCAGGACCCTGCTCTGCTGAAACGTCACTCTGACGAAATGGGCTACCCGGTACTACTCAAAGCCACCGCGGGTGGTGGTGGTAAAGGTATGCGTGTGGTCTGGGCTGCCGATGAGTTCGACAGTGCTCTGGATGCGGCCAAGCGTGAAGCCATGAACGGCTTTGCTGACGATACCATGCTGGTTGAGAAATATCTGACCAAGCCGCGTCACGTTGAGATTCAAGTGTTCTGCGACAAGCACGGCAACAGTGTTTATCTGGCAGAGCGTGATTGTTCCGTACAGCGTCGTCACCAGAAGGTGGTTGAAGAAGCACCAGCACCAGGCATGAGCGACGAACTGCGCAAGGCCATGGGTGAAGCCGCGGTACGTGCTGCTGAAGCTATTGGCTACGAAGGTGCGGGTACGGTTGAATTCCTGCTGGACGAAGACGGTTCTTTCTACTTTATGGAGATGAATACTCGTCTGCAGGTAGAGCACCCAGTAACTGAACTGATTACCGGTCAGGATCTGGTGGAATGGCAACTGAAAGCCGCTTCCGGTCAGACTCTGCCACTGAGCCAGGACGATGTTCAGATCAATGGTCACGCGGTAGAAGTCCGTATCTATGCGGAAGACCCAGATAACGACTTCCTGCCTGCCACCGGTAAGCTGGAATACCTGCGTACTCCAGAAGAAAACCGCTATGTGCGTGTAGACACCGGTGTACGTGAAGGCGATGAGGTCAGCATCTACTACGATCCTATGATCGCTAAACTGATTGTATGGGATGAAAACCGTGACCGCGCTATGCAGCGTATGAGTCAGGCGCTGACCGAATACCGTATTGCTGGCATGAAGACCAATACGCACTTCCTGAAGCGTCTGATCGATAATCCTGCTTTCCGCGCAGCTGAGCTAGATACCGGCTTTATCGAGAAGCATGAAGAAGATCTGTTTGCCGACCACGGTGGTAGCCATGGCGCTAATCCACTAGCTCTGGCCGCTCTGTACACGCTGCTGAAGCAAGGTCAACAACGTCAGGCTGAAGCAGTACACAGTCACGACACCACCTCCCCCTGGCACCAGTTTAACGGCTGGCGTCTGAATGAAGAGCCTGCTCTGGCGGTGCGCTTCAAGGTGGGTGACGAAGAGAAAGCAGTACAGGTGAACTGGCTGAACCAGGGTTTCCGTCTGTCCGTTGATGGTCATATCGTCATTGCCGATGGCAAGCTGGAAGACGACGTACTGAAAGCCAGCTTTAACGGCCACAATCGCAACGCTTTTGTCGCTGAGCTGGAAGGTCATATCACGGTATTTACCGATCAGGGCGCATTTGAGTGTCAGTGGCTGCATCCGGATCTGGATAGCCATGACTTCGAAGAGGAAGGTGGCAGCCTGACTGCTCCTATGAACGGCAGCATCGTCGCCGTACTGGTTGAGCCAGGTCAGAAAGTTGAGAAAGGCACCAGCCTGGTGATTATGGAAGCCATGAAGATGGAACACACCATCACCGCTGCGACTGACGGTACGGTAACCGAGATATTCTATCAGGCCGGTGATCTGGTAGAAGGTGGTGCTGACCTGCTGGCCTTTGATGCTGAGGAGGCCTGATATGGCACTGCCAAGCAAAGTTCGCCTGGTTGAAGTGGGTCCTCGTGATGGCCTGCAGAACGAAGCTGGTGTGATCAGCACCGAAGTAAAACTAGAGCTGATCAAACGTCTGGAAGACGCTGGTGTCAGCTATATCGAAGCCGCGAGTTTTGTGTCACCCAAATGGGTGCCACAAATGGGCGATGCCAAAGAGATTATGCAGGCGATTCAGGCGAAGACCGAGGGTCAAGAAGGCAGCGTAACTTACGCTGCCCTCACTCCGAACGTAAAGGGTCTGGAAAGCGCCATCGCTTGCGGTGTGAAAGAAGTGGCAGTATTTGGCGCTGCTTCTGAGGCTTTCTCCCAGAAGAACATCAACTGTTCTATCGAAGAGAGTCTGGAACGCTTTAAGCCAGTGATGGAGATGGCAAAAGCCAACGGCATTCGCGTGCGTGGTTATGTCTCTTGCGTATTAGGTTGCCCTTACGATGGTGAAATCGCGCCTGAGAAAGTGGCAGAGGTGGCTAAAGCCCTTTACGACATGGGCTGCTATGAGATATCCCTTGGGGATACCGTGGGCGTTGGTACGCCACAAAAGGCAAAAGAGATGGTGCGTGCCGTCAGCCAGTTTGTTCCGGTTGAAAAGCTGGCGGCCCACTTCCACGATACCTATGGTCAGGCGCTGGCCAATATCTACACGGTATTGGAAGAAGGTATCAGCGTAGTGGATAGCTCTGTTGGGGGCCTGGGCGGCTGTCCATACGCTAAAGGTGCTGCCGGTAACGTGGCCAGTGAAGATGTAGTTTATATGTTGCAGGGTTTAGGCATCGAAACCGGTATTGATCTGGAGAAATTGGTTGCCACTGGTCAGTACATTACCGATACCATCGAACGACCTAATCGCTCGAAAGTCGGCCTGGCAATGAGCGCGTAATACAGTGTCGGCATAGACTGTATTTTGGATTCTCATTAAGAGTATCAACAAGGGTTTGGCCTTGATTTAGGAGACTTCGGTCTCCTTTTTTTGTTTATTTACAAATAGTTACAAAACATAACCCTTTCAAACTTATTTGACAAAAACTATTGTTTTTTTTGTCATAAATCCATAGGCTAGGCCTTTGGATTTAAGCCTAGGTATTACCAGTTACAATGAGTGCACCGTCTTTTACACATCTGGATTTTGCGGATCTACCGATTCCTGCCGTACTGCTTTCAACCGAAGGCAACTGTGTGTATTGCAATCAACCCGCAAAGGACCTGACGGTTCAACTGGAATTAGATAATGCCATTAGCTTGATCCCTGCAGAATTTCGTCACCATGTGCTTTCTTCTGCGCCGCTTGGTCTCTCTCAGGGAGCCGTTTATGACACTATTTACTCCTCTATCTATACCTATCGCTGGCAAGTAATTGGTATACATGACAACTGCATCCTTTTCCTAGCTTATAACCTGACTGATCGTGAAAACTACCGTGCTATTCTTGAGCATTCGGTAGATGGGGTTTATCAAACTAATCGCGATGGCAAATTGGTTTATGCCAACCAATCACTGGCAGATACCTTTGGTTATTCCAATCCTCAGACCATGTGCGACCAAATTGGTAATTTGGCAGAGGACCTATACGCCTTTCAGGAAGATCGTAAACACTTCCTGGAGCAGTTGGATATGCTTGGTCAGGTGAAAAGCATGGAGCTGCGCATGCGTAAGCTTGATGGCAGCCTGATCTGGATTCGTCTGAACGGTAAAGCGATCAAGAATAAAGATGGTCGTACCCAGTCACTTGTAGGCACCGTACACGATATTACCGCACAGAAAGATGCTGAAAGTGCATTGACTACAGCTGAAGAGAAATTCCGTAGTATTTTTGAGAACTCTCTTGCTGGACTACATCAGAGCACTCTAAATGGCCGCTATCTGAATGTAAACCAGGCTCTGGCACGCATTCTGGGTTTTGATTCTCCAGAAGAGTGCATTTCCAATATCTCTCATATCGGTAAAAACGTTTACGTACGCCCACACGAATGGCTTAAGGCGATGAAACGCCTGCGTAAAGAGGGTTACTTCACCCTGAATGAAGTAGAGATTTATACTCGTGATGGCCAAAAACGCTGGGTAGCAGTCAGTAATCGACTGGTAAAAGCGACTAATGATCTACCTGAGCATATCGAAGGCTCTGTAATGGACGTCACCGATAGCAAGCGTGCGTTGGAGCGTATTCAATACCTGGCCCATTACGATAGTCTAACCACGCTGCCCAACCGGGTTTTTTTCCATAATGAGTTGAGTCGTCAGATTACCGATGTCGATGAAGGAATACTCAGTTCCTTAAGCCTTATTCTCATCGACCTGGATAACTTTAAAGATATTAACGACACCCAAGGTCACGTTACCGGCGATATGCTTTTGATTAAAACAGCACACCGTCTGCAAGACCTACTAGGCAATAAAGGGCAAGCATATCGCTTGGGCGGTGACGAGTTTGCTGTGATTCTGCCCAATATCTCTGAACGCAATAAGATCAGCGAATATCTGCAGGCAATGATGGATCTGCTGAGTCAACCGGTTGAACTCAACGACAGCGATATCTCCTGTAACATCAGCGCGGGTGTTGCCGTTTATCCAGAAGCCCGTGAGGTGATTCTGGAAGGTGATAACCATCAGCAACTGTTTAGATATGCAGATCTGGCACTATATCGCTCCAAGTCTCTGGGTCGTAATCGCTTTACCTTCTTCGCTGCCGAAATGCAGCATGAAGCGTTAAAAGAACAGCAGATTGAATGCGAACTAAAGCAGGCCATTGAAAACGATCAACTGTGCTTGCACTATCAGCCTCTTCTACACGCTAAACAAAAACACCTCATCGGCTCAGAAGTACTGGTGCGCTGGCCTCATCCTGAACGCGGCCTGATTCCTCCATTTGAATTTATCCCTATCGCAGAAAAAACAGGCCTGATCGCCCGCTTAGATGATTGGGTACTGGAAGCATCTATCAAACAGATTGCCAAATGGCTGGCTGCTGATGTCAATACTGTGCCGCTATCAGTTAATATCTCGGCTAACCGTTTAAATCAGCGTGATTTTGCTCAGTTTGTGCAAAGCGTAATTAACAAATATCAGATCCCACCTGAGTTGCTATGCATTGAAATCACTGAACAGAATATGATCGCTAATCTGGATAATGTTCACAGCACTTTAACCTTGCTGCGTCAATCCGGTGTAAAAGTGGCACTTGATGACTTTGGTACCGGTTACTCATCCCTGAGTTACCTGAAACGCCTACCGGTTGATAAACTCAAGATCGATCGTAGCTTTGTTATGGAAATGCATGAAGATCCTCAGGACAGAGCCATTATCAAAACGGTTCTGGAACTGGGCCACGGCCTGGGAATCTGGGTAAACGCAGAAGGTGTGGAAAACCAGGTTCAGGTGAATATGTTGCAAGACCTAGGTGTTGATGAGTTCCAGGGCTTCTTCTTTAGTCGCCCACTACCACTGGACGATTTTGAACAAACCTACCTGATGCAGCTGGAAAAGCAGGTTTAAACATCATATCGGTGTTGATCTCAGCTGAGACCAAGATCCAATACTGGGTTTCGCGAGACAAGACCTGCTTTATTAATCAGAATCATGCCACCGCTCTACCCAGCTATTTCATCTTCATTTTGAAGAGAGTTAAACGCTAAATTCCTTACCTATCAAACCGCTTTCGCATTCAGCCTTTTATCTTTATAGAGCCGAATAAAATTATCACTCATAAAGAACAGCAAGCTGGATAGAATAATAGCGGCACCAATCAGCATCTCTGCAGTGACAGGCTCACCATACAGCTGACTACCAATAAACAAGGCAATCACAGGTGTTACCAAGGTTATCAAAGCCACATAGGCAGGAGCCAGCTTAGCAATCAGATGAAAATAAGCCACAAAGCCCACCAAAGAGCCTAGAATCGCCAGATAAGCGACGCCCAACATACTGTTGATACTCACCTGCTGCCACTCGACCACACTGCCACTGACAAACGATGCCAAGGCATAAAATGGCAAAGAGCACCATAAACCACCGACTGTCTGCTGCACCGGGTGTAAACCTGAACCAAAACGCTTCATCAGGATATTACTGATACTAAACAGCATTACCGCAGCCAGACAAAACAGCACGCCATAGATGCCCTGACCACTAATCACCAACTGATCGGTAAACACAATAGCTAATCCAATCAGACCAACAACCACTGACAACCACTGCTTGATTGATAGCTTATCGTTAAGGAAAAAATGCCCCAGAGCCCCTGTCGCAATTGTAGTTAAACCAAATAACACAGAGATCAAACCAGAAGGTACCCATTGCGCTGCAAGATAGGTTGCTCCCATGGCCCCAAAGATACCGACAACAGAGGCCAGATAGGCTCGAAATGCATACCAATGCCAGTTAAACCTCAGCTTAAATAGCTTCAGCATAAAGACGCCCAAGGCCGCCGCAATACACATACGTAGCATCGCCGCGACTAGCGGAGGTAGGCTTTCATTACTGATAACAATAGCTAAAGGTGTGGTGGACCAGATGATAATTGCTAGTCCGTAAGCGATTGGCACTGACATTGTCTTTTCCTGCCTAAAAATTCCTACTCGGAAGATTAAAAAGTGGCAGCGCCCTAAAAAAAGAAAGGCCGCTGCAATGAGCGACCTTGTAAAAAGCAGATAAGCTTCAGAAACGTCGCCTAAATTGCGCACACGCCATCGCATGACGTGCAAATACGCGCCATGGAGCTAGTGGTAGTGCAAAATAGGCCATAAACATGGTGAAGTTTCCTAATACTTGAATCTAAACTCTAATCAGATCGACAGCTACTATCGCCTAAACACTGGCGAGCACGCAAGTCCTTTATTGGTTAACTTTTGTAACGGGGTTTTATCTTAATCCTTTTCAAAGCATTCAAGCTCAGAATCAGAGCGACCTCCGAGCCAAAACCATTTATTGTCGCGAAAAATTAAAACACTCTAACCAGCCCATTATTGAATACGGGCTCTGTATTGATTCCAAAGCTCACTATAATCTGTGAACACGCCATCAATACCCTGCGCTTGCAATCGATCTAACATCGACAAACTATTTACCGTATAAACATAGGCTGCTAAGCCCTGTGCTTTGATCTCAGCGACAAATCGAGGATCAACAAACTCATCTGACAAATGTACCGAGCGCACTTTTAGCGGGCCCAGAATAGCCTTAAGATCCAAAGGCGTACCACTTAACAACAAGCCCAGATCAATATCGGGACAACACTGCTGGAAGTGTAATAGTTCTCGATGATCAAAAGAAGACACCAACAGATCAGAACGAGGAAAACTGATTTCTGTTTTTTGTAACAGTACTGCCAGCAAACCTGCGCTACCGGGGCTTTTGAGCTCAATGTTCAGCTTGATCCGTCCTTCTGTCAGCTTGAATACCTCTTCCAGGTAGGGAATCTTTTGCCCCAACCCTGCATCTAAAGAGCGCAGATAAGACAAAGGATAATCGGCGATAAAACCTTCACCATTAGTGGTACGCTCTAAAGTCAGATCGTGAATGACCAATAGACGCCCCTGATGTGCGACAATATCGATCTCAATCCATTCAGCACCAGCCATAATCGCTTGCTCAATTGCAAACAGCGTATTTTCTGGTCCATCAGCCATTGCCCCTCTATGAGCAAAAAAACGCATAACTCCCTCCAAGCCGACCTTTACGTTAACGTCAACTTACAGTAAATTTAACCAAAGCTTTTATCGTAGCTGATCCTTAATCATTGCTGAGCACGTACGCAAAAGCTTCTTTATAACAAAGGGCTTCACTCTTCAGCTGTTTACTGAAGAGTTTCGAAACACTTTTGTGTAAGTGTGCATGATGCAGAAACACTGCTAAAACTTTGTTTCCGGTGTCCAGATGCTCAGCATACGGCATGAATCAGTAGCAAATAAACGCCTAAACAAAAGTTTCTCTGTGAAACACCTCACTATTCTCTGGTATAGAGACTGGGGAGTGTAGAAATACTTTTGTTTAGGTGTGTAAAACAATAAAGTTTTGCCCAACCAAGCAGGGCAATAAAAAGGAGCAAACTATGAGCGCCCCTCTATGGCAGCCGAGTCAGTCCCGTGTTGAAAACAGCCAGCTGCACAAGTTTACCCAGGAAGTGAACCAGCGCTTTGGTTTATCTCTGAATGATTACTCCGACTTGTATCAGTGGAGTGTTGAGAACGACCAGGACTTCTGGTCCCTGATGTGGGATTACGGCGGCATAATTGCCGATCAGAAAGGCGATACCGTTCTGGTTGACGGCGATAAAATGCCAGGTGCGCGCTGGTTCCCAGACAGCAAACTAAACTTTGCTGAAAACCTGATGAAATACCGCGATGATCGCACCGCATTGGTTTTCCGTGGTGAAAAAGGCCAGCGCACTACCATCACTTACGCAGAGCTATACACCAAAGTGGCTCAATTGGCCGCTGGCCTGAAAAAAGCCGGTATCGGAAAAGGTGATCGTGTTGCGGGCTTTGTTCCTAACTGTGCAGAAACCGTAATCTCCATGCTAGCCACTACCAGCCTGGGTGCGGTTTGGTCCTCCTGCTCACCTGATTTTGGTATCAACGGTGTACTGGATCGTTTTGGTCAGATCAAACCAAAAGTATTGTTCACCACTGATGGCTACTACTACAGCAAGAAAACGCTGAACTCCCTGGAACGCGTAGAAGGTATTCTGCAGCATCTGCCAGAGATCGAACACGTTGTCGTCATTCCATTTGTTGAAGAGACACCAGAGATAGGCAATATCAATAACGGTATTCTGCTGGGTGACTTTATTGACCAAGATGCTACAGAGGTTGAATTTGAGCGTGTCAGCTTCGATCACCCGCTATATATCATGTACTCCTCCGGCACCACCGGTGTACCTAAGTGTATCGTACACTCAGTGGGCGGCACCCTGATCCAACACCTGAAAGAGCATATTCTGCATACTGATGTCACCCGTGACGATGTGCTGTTCTACTACACCACCTGTGGCTGGATGATGTGGAACTGGCTGGTTAGCGGCCTGGCAACGGGTTGTACCGTACTACTGTACGATGGCTCTCCATTCCACCCTCGCCCTAATATCCTGTGGAATATCGCCGAAGAGGAAGGTATCAGCATCTTCGGTACCTCTGCCAAATATATCGCTGCACTGGAAAAAGTGGGTGAGAAACCTCGTGAGACTCACAATCTGGAGAAACTGAAAGCCGTACTGTCGACCGGTTCTCCACTGGCCCACGAAAGCTTTGAATACGTTTACCGCGATATCAAAGCCGATCTGTGTTTGTCCTCCATCTCCGGAGGTACCGATATTGTTTCCTGCTTCGCACTAGGCTGCCCTACTCGCCCTGTATACGCCGGTGAATTGCAGTGTCGCGGTTTAGGTATGGCAGTTGATATCTACGGCGATACCGGTGAACCAGTCCGTGGCGACAAAGGTGAACTGGTGTGCGCTAAACCGTTCCCATCCATGCCAATTGGCTTCTGGAATGACGATAAAGGCGAGAAATACCACAGCGCCTACTTTGATACCTTCGACAATATCTGGGCACATGGTGACTACGCGGAAGTAACCGAAAACGATGGTCTGATCATCCATGGTCGCTCTGATGCCGTACTAAACCCCGGTGGTGTACGTATTGGTACCGCTGAGATCTATCGCCAGGTAGAAAAAGTCGATCAAGTGATGGAAAGCCTGTGTATCGGCCAGGACTGGCAGGATGATGTGCGTGTTGTACTCTTTGTCCGCATGAAAGAGGGTGAAAGCCTGAATGCTGATATCGAAAAAGAGATCAAAGACACCATCCGTGCTAACACCACACCACGTCACGTACCAGCTAAGGTTATCGAAATTACTGATATCCCACGCACTATTAGTGGCAAGATCGTAGAACTCGCAGTACGTAACGTCGTACACAACCGCCCTGTGAAAAACACTGATGCTTTGGCTAACCCAGAAGCACTAGACCTGTACAAAGACCTGCCGCAGCTGCAAGACTAAGTTCTGTTTCTGAAGCCCTCCAATAGCTCTATTGGAGGGCTTACCTTCCCTACAAATCTTGCTCCCCTTCATCAAGCGCTTCATACTCTAGTTAAGCATCTTCTCTACATACATATTTGAAATAGATTCGCCATATCAAAAATGAATGCCGACAAGCTGATCAAAAAGTCCGGTCAGGGAACTGTCTCAAAGCATAGTCACCAACAGTTCTGGGCATTATATGACAGGAATGGTCGGGCGATGGCAGCAGATATTAGCTGTATTGATCAGATTTTTAGAAATGAGGCGAGGGTTGACTTTAAAAAACAAAAACATTCTGAGCATAGTCCCAATAATTTCGGCATGTACATGGCGCAGAATATATCCAAAGGGAACAGGCTAAAACAGGCCTATATGCAACACTGTCGTCTATTTACAAACAACCCTTCACCTGAGGCTATGGACGCGCTATTGCAAGCCTTCTATGATGTTTTGCCTCTATTACTGAGCTACCAGGAACAACTATCCCACAATCTGTCGCTGATCACCGCCAGCCTAAAGAGTACTTCTTCTTTCAAACTGAATGCTTGCTACCCCCTACGTAACAGCCACTACACCAACCTCGAGTTTCTAGCTGTGCTGAAATACTTGTCTCCCCTATGCCAGACACAGCAATTACAGCAGGCAATAACCTCACTCTTCCCGGATGATTATTACCGTGTTGCTTTGAAGAGAGTTTCTCCAGATAACAAATCAATAGAGGCGGTATTAAACAGTGTCTGGATTGAGGCCAATAAAGTGCTGTCCATCAATATCTTACCCATAAAAGATGATGATACTGATATGCGACGTCGCTTGATCAGCAGGATAAGTGAGCAACCACCTCAGCCAGAGTGCTCAGATAAGAATCTTGTATTTTATATCAAGTCGGTGCAAGTGGAGAATGAGATGGTTTGGGTAGAATATTCGCCTATGCGGGTGATTGTGGCCGGGGAATCGCCCAAAAGCCTATTCTGCCTGTTTATCTTTCCACCAGAGAAAACTGTATCGGGCAGCTCTACGGAACAAAGGAACTTGGCGCAGCTACTGTTAGCTTTATTATGTCGTAACCCTGAGCTGGACCGAAACATCCATCAACAGTTAGTGACCTTTGCTATTGCAATTCTGCAACCAGATGCTTTCCCCGGCTTTTATGATCACTTGGCTACAAGCCTTGCTAATATCAAGCGTATAATGGCAAGTAAGCATTTGCTGCCTGCTCATCGCTATTTGTTGAACCATCTGATTGTCTGCTTGGACAAAGAAACCGGGATTACTAGCCTATAACAAAGAAAAACCGCCATTGCCTGTGCGACTGGAGTCAGGCAATGGCGGTAAGTAGAGAAAGGATTGTGCACCCGGTATCTATCAAGCTTGTAGGCACACACATTTGTTATTGTTTTTCCGGTGATTAAGGCGTTATCGCAGAACTCATAACACCTTAATGTGAATGATTACTAAACAGCTGAATCAAACCTTCAGGCAACATGGCGCGCCAGCTTAGGTAATCATGGCCGCTGGCGACTTCCTGATAGATCACCTCATAGCCTTTGGCTGCCAATACATCACGGAAATGGCGATTCGACGGTAGGATATCCATCGGTTGCCAGCCCGTTTCAAACAGGCCTGCATTCATATAAAAACGGATTGGCTTTTGCTCGGCTTGCGCATACTGCTGAGTCAGCCATTCGGGGATAAAGTCAGGTGTACCGGTGAACTCTGGGCTCCACCAGAACGAGCCGGATTGACTCAACACCAGACCAAATTTTTCTGGGTAACGATAGGCAATACAAGCCGAAGCCAAGCCGCCATAACTGGAGCCGGACAGTAGCGTTTGTTCAGCTTTGGCGACGACATGGGTTTGCTTTTCTACCCAAGGCAACAACTCCTGGGCCATAAAATCAGCAAATTTAGCATTACAGGGTAGCTCTGTACTTCTGGATTGGCGGCTTGGGTTACTCACAAATACGCCGATGGCAGGTGGAATTTTGCCCTCTGCAATCAGGTTATCCAGAATCTGAGGTGTAGGCACCTTGCTCTGATAGGCTCTAGAGTCAAAGAAAAATAACACCGGCATGCTCTGCCCTGCTCGTTTGGTAAAACCAGCCGGTTGATACAGGGTGATATCCCGGGTATTTTCCAGTGCCTTGCTGGTAACACTATGAGTCGACAAGCTGCCCTTTGCGTGTCCTTGGGACTGATGCCAATCACTGGCAATTGCCTGATCCATAACCAGAGTAGAATTGGTAGAGAATTTGTCCTGCTTGTCCATGATCTTCCAAGGCGACTTATTTAATGGGTCAACCTGGGCGGTGGAACGTATGGCGATACGGTTTTTACGCGCCGATCCTGGCAAAGCAGGGATATCCGGTGAGAACTGATAAGACATACGAGTGGTGTCTGGCAGCGGGTAACTCTTATACCAGATATCGGTACCCGCCAACTGTGTTAGATAATCATGATCGCCGATGGGTGAGCCAAACAAACGCACATTGTTTTTAGCGCCGCGCCATAGAAAAGTCACCAAAGAATGGTCATCTTTTTTTGCATAGGACTCCACCAAAGGTGTGCCTTGCTTGGACATTTTCTGCCAGAAGCGTTCAACCAGGGCTTGCTTAGCCTTGTCATCGGATGCTTGTTGCAGTTGGTGCTGTAGTTCCGACAGCATAGGGCTCTGTAGTGCTTTCTGATCGTTACTGGTCTGTTGAGATAAGGAAACCGCTGATACAACATTCAATACGACACGGGCCGCATTGTCAGCGGTCACCTGCAGCTGATAACGCCCGTTAGTTTCAGCCACCAACTGGAAAAATACCGAACGCTCAGGCAGGAAGGTTAACTGCTTAAAACGGCTGCCATCCGGTGCTACAAAACGAGCATCGGCCAGGGGTTGATCACTGTTCAATTGACCTCGAATATAATCCCCCTGCTGTAGGGAAAACTCTATGGTCTTAGTTTCCTGCGCGGATAGTTGAATCTGATGTTTCAGCTTATTAGCGACGTTAGCCTGCGCTTGCTGACTATCAAACAGCGCAGCACTGAATACAGTACTTAACAACACGCTACTCAATAACAGCAGAGCAAACACAACAGAGGATGCAGCAGGCAAACCACTCGACCACTGCAATTGACCCTGTTGCTGAGCGGATAAGGCTACTGCACTATCACTAACACAAGCGCCAGCACTTGCAGCAGCCTTAGCATCCGCGTTATGGCTGCTTTGGTTTCTGACAACATCCAATGATTTAGAATCAACACCACCTTGCAAAATAGGACCTCCTTAAGGCTAATAAAAAGGTGGTTTACCGCCCACAAGCTGCAAACCACACGATAGAACTAATCAAACAGACAACACAATCAGAATTGCCACTGGCTGCTTAAGTAAACTGAGCGGCCCACCAGTACCTGCTCGTAATCTTCATTTTCCTGATCCAGACGCTGATCCAGTAGGTTGTTCACACCGGCACTGAGCTTCCAGCCGTTATTGATCTGATACTGACCACCTAGATCAACCACTTCATAAGCGGGTACTTCAACACTCCAGCTGTTCAGCATGGCCCCAATATGACGCAGCTGTACAAAATAGCTGCTGTCATCATTTGGGCTCCAATTCAGCGCTAAGTTGGCACTGTGCTCGGGGCGACTGGTCAGATCTTGTTTTGTCTCTTCGTTAACGGCATCAATTGTGGAGAAGTTAAATTGTACCGACAGGGTATCGGTCAGCTGAGAACCCGCGACAAACTCCCAGCCATCAAAACTGGCTTCAGAGACGTTTTCGTAATAAATCGCCGGTAGGTCCTGTCCGATATCGTGACGATCAACAAAATTACGTTCGACCAGGTTGTCGACTTTGTTGTTAAAATAGGTCAGGCCCACATTCCAACGCTCCGTGCTATAGCTGATAGCGGCTTCGACGTTCTTAGCAGTTTCCGGTTTCAGGTCTTCGTTACCGGTCAGGTAGCAACCGCCGCCGCAGCTGATTACGCGATAATCTTTACTCAGCTGGAATAGACTCGGCGCATTAAAGGCTTCGCTGTAACCACCTTTCAGCACCAGACCTGCCATCGGGGTGAATACCAGATAAGCACGAGGGCTGAACTCGGTACCGAAGAAGTCATGATCATCGACACGACCGCCCAGTGTGAGCGACAGATCATTACTCAGCTCGATCTCACTTTGAGCAAACAACGCCAGTTGCTTCACGCTCTCACTTTTGACCCAATCGGTATCGCCATCAACGGTGGTTTTCACCACATCCGCACCAAGGGTGGTGATAGAGCGTTCGCCAAAATGAGTCACTGCACTATTAAAGGTCAGGTTATCCTGCTCGGACTCTTTTACTGCATAAACACTGGTTTCATCGGACAGATCAATCGACTCATGGCCGAGATTCACCTCACCCTGCCACTGGTCGTTGAACGCCAGCTGATAGCCTGCAGCCAAGCTCAGACGTTGGCTGTCTTGATCAGCAAAAGACTCCCAACCCCAGGATTCATAACGGGTAAAGCGGCTGTCATCGCTGTAGCCAATATCCAAACTTAGGCTTTGACGCTCATCCAGTTCATAATCCAGACCTAAACGAGCATTGAGCTGATCCTGAGATTCAATCAGATCCAGCTCTTTCTCTTTGATATCGGTTGCCGGGTCTTCATCGATATCCTTCCAACCATCACGGTTGCTGTTTTCCAGAGCAAAACTCAGGGATAAGCGCTCATTGACTGGGCCTGCAGTAAACAGGCTTTGTTTGAAGGTTTCGCCGTCTTTGCCTTCTACCGGAGTTTCAGCACTCAGTTTTACACTGGTCTGCCACTTTTGATCTGCCTTGCGAGTGATGATATTGATCACGCCGCCCAACGCATCGGAACCATAGAGTGCAGACATGGGGCCACGGATCACTTCAATGCGCTCAATGCTTTCAACCGGAAGCGTTGACAGATCAAAGTCATTGCCGCGAATCAGGGCCTCAGACGATGAGGTGCGACGGCCATCAATCAGTAGTAGAGTGTACTGAGCATCCATGCCGCGAATCTGAATATCTTTACGCCCGGTAGCCTGGCTCTGGTTGACGTTAATACCCACTTCACGGCGCACCAGCTCAGAGAAATCTGCAATAGGCTTTGAGCGAATCTCTTCGCCGCTGATCACGGAAACGGAAGCCGGAGCCGTACGCACCAGATGCTCAGTACGGGTGGCGGTAATCACCATCTCTTCCTGTAGCTGAAGTTCAGACTGCTGCTCAAGTTGTGACTGATCCTGAGCCAAACCCGCAGGCACAATTTTAATCGCACCTTTGCTCACCACCTGATAACTCAGGTTTTTACCCTGCAACAGAGCTTTTAGCCCCTGCTCCAGTGAATACTGTCCCTTTAAACCGATCGTAGTTTTGCCTTGTACTAATTGAGGATCAAAGGTCAATAACACCTGGCTGCTGCCCCCCAGCTTAACCAGTGCATCAGATAGGGAACCTGCTGGGATTTGATAATCAAACGATTGGCTCAGTTGGCTTGCACCATGGCTATGGCCATCAGCCTGAGCGTTAGAAATCCAAACCGGGTTTATCGCCAGTACAGAAGCCATCAGACCGGTTTTAATGGCAGAAGTGAGTGGGGAAAAACGTAAATGCACTGAAAATCTCTCCTAAGTGGCAAAGTGTCACAGCCTATAATCGTTAAGCTCTATAGACCTTTACTCTCTATGCCACCTGAGATCAAAAAAGGTACAATAAAAAATTAAAAAAAGTTTTCCGTCAGCTCTCAAGCTTTATCCAAGATCCAAACAAAACCACCAATAGACTGAACCTGTACGGGCAATACATGAGGCAAACTCTGCACCAGTTGATCCGGTTGCTGTAATGGGAAGGAGCCTGAGATACGCAGCCCACTGGCAGCCTCACGACAATACACCTTACCCGGTAGATAACGGGATAACTCCTGACAGAAACGATCTAACGGCCAATCTTGTACGATCAACATGCCTTGTTGCCAAGCCAGCTGTTTTCTATCAACAGGATGCACACCATGCACACTGCGACGATCAAAATGGGTACCCTGCCCCGGCTGCAGTAAAGTTACGCCACTCTTGTCCTCTGTCTGATGTTGACGACTCAGTAACGGCTCAAGCCCTTTTGGCATCAGTGCGACCTGACCGGAAAACAGCGCTACATGGGTCTCATCAGCACTCAACCTGACCTGGAATTCAGTGCCCAGAGCTTGTATCTCCCCTTGCTCAGTCACAACAGATAAAGGGCGTCGATCTTTGGCTGTCTTAATGAAAATCTCGCCATGCACTAACTCAATCACCCGTCGCTGACCGTCAAACAAAACATTCACCCGGCTGGCGGTGTTTAAATGCATTTGGCTACCATCCGTTAGCGTAATAACCCGCTGCTCACCACTCTCGGCGACATAATCGGCGGTAAACCCGGTAACAAAAGCCGATATGGAACGACGGTTTTCCCGATAAAGCCAGGTCGCACCCGGTAACATCACAGCGGCAGCAAAGAAGCCTTTTAGTAGAGCCCGCCTTTGCTGGCCTTTTAGCTCCGCATGATAGACTGCTTGTTTGCCTGCTGGACTTAAGCGCGACATTCGCTGATCAAAGGCCGCCAGCTTATTCCAGGCGTCCTGATTTTGACTACAGCTGGAGTACCACTGATACCAGGCTTTATGCAGTTCAGGGTTTTCCTGATCGGCACTGAGCTCCACATGCCAGGCTACCGCTTGATCCAATACTTCTTCCGACCAGAACTCGGGTTGATACTGATTCAGTGAACGGTTTGTTTCCGGTGTAGAAACCGCAACAAGCTTATCGAAATTCAAAAGATCACCTTCCTTATGTCAGTGATGTTCAATGCTCTTTTATCTATCCAACAAAAGCGGTCAAGCACGGACGGCCAAAGAGCAGTTGTCAAACAACAACTGTCAGACAGTGTCGGGTTGCCTGGAACATATACTTTTTCACAGAACTGACCGTCACACCCAACTGATCAGCAATCTGTTGGTATTTCATACCTTCCAGACGAGCCATTAAAAATGCCTGCTTGGCTTTCTCAGGCAGCCCTTCCAGCAAGCAACTGATCTGCACCAAAAGCTCCATGGTCTGACAGATCTCTTCTGGCGAAGGCGCAACAGGTTCTGGCATATTCTGCAAGGCTTCCAGATAAGCCTGCTCGATATCTCTGCGACGGTAGAAGTTGATGACCAGACCTTTTGCCACTGTCTTTAAATAAGCCCTAGGAGTATCCAGGACAGGCACTTCGGACTTACCCAGCAGACGCAAAAAAGTGTTTTGCGCCAGATCTTCCGCATCCGAATTCTCCTTCACATGGGTGAAGATCCAATTCACCAACCAGGTATGATGATCCCGATAAAGCAGATTGACCTGCTGCTGCGTTTCTGAAAATGCTGAATGTGTCATCACAAACTACCGATCAAACGTGTGGGGTCTGCAATATTATTGAGAACAGTTCTCAATATCAACAATTAAAACTATATGGCGATTGATCTTGAGGGTAAGGCAGCGACGTAGAAAAGAGGGTAAAACAAGGGCAAGTAACTTAGGGCTTTCCTGCTGGAAAACCCTATCAGAAAGAGGAAGTATCAGTACCAATAGGTTGGGGGGGTGGAGACTTAGATCAACCTCAGGTTTCTTCGGCCAGACGCTCCTTAGTTTCCAGCACTTGTGGTAATACTCTCTTAAAGGCCTCAACAACATTAGGATCGAAGTGTTTCCCCTTCTGTTCTTCAAACAAACTCAGCGTCGCCTCAACCGTCCAGGCTTTTTTATAAGGCCGCTCACTGACCAGGGCATCAAAGACATCAGCCAATGCAGCAATGCGTGCGACCAGAGGAATCTCCTCCCCGGCCAAACCGTGGGGATAACCACTACCATCCCACTTTTCATGGTGAAACAGCGCCACCTGTCTGGCCACTTTTAACAGCTCAGAGTCTGGATCAGCTAAAATCCGGCCACCAATTTCTGGGTGACCTTTAATAGTGTCAAACTCATCATTTGTGAGACGCCCCGGTTTACATAGTATCTCGTCAGGAATGCCCAGCTTACCAATATCATGCATAGGCGCGGCTGCCGCGAGAGTATCCGCATCTATCTTGGAGAAGCCCAACTCCATCGCCATTAAGCGAGCATATTCCGCCATGCGTTGCACATGTAAGCCAGTTTCATTGTCTTTAAACTCAGCGGCTAAGCCTAAGCGACGTACAAGTTCCATTCGAGAGCGCTCTAACTCTTCCGTACGATGGGCCACTTCTCTTAACAGCTCATTACGCTGCATAGCCAATGCTATGTGAGTACGTACTCGCGCCAGTACTATCGGGGGACTAATTGGTTTGGTGATATAGTCAACAGCACCGACCTCCAGCCCCTTCTCTTCATCACCAGCATTATCCATTGCACTGATAAAGATCACCGGGATATGTTTGGAGCGAGGATCCTCTTTAAGGCGACGGCAGACTTCATAGCCATCAATGCCTGGCATCATGATATCCAACAGGATCAGATCAGGTAGTTGTCCCGAAAAAACACGAGTCAGCGCCTGTTCACCACTTTTAGCGACAACGGTTTTATAGCTGTCCTTGAGGAGTCCAGCCAATAGGGAAATGTTAGCCGGGGTATCATCAACGATTAATACCGTGGCTCTGTCGCTACTATTCTTTGCGCAGAAATCACTGCTGTTGTTGTCGTGAGATAGGTCCATGATCAATATCAAAAATCAAAGTTATTCAGTGCTTCTAAAGCTTGGTCGAATTCGTAGCTTTCTACCAGCTCCAGTAGTTTTATTGTTTTATCGAGTAGTACTTCGTCGCTTTGCACCAGCTCCATTAACTCAGGCACTTTATCCAATACATCTGCATCGCCTTCATCAAGCATCTTCTTGATCTCTGCGACCATATTTGCCACCTTCTCGGGATCCATTTCAGTGACCGTTAGGGGAGATATCGACTGAATAAAGTTAGGCTCCTGACTAATAGCAGGTTCACCAACCAGTTCTACCATCATATTTTTATTGTTTATACACTCAGAAACTGAGTTGAGCACCAGACTGAGGGGCTCAGAAATCACCAGAAGATCCAGCTCCACCGGATCAGTACCTTGCATCAGCTTATGTTCGAGTTCGGAAGAAGCGGATGATACCTCATTCATACCTAAAGTAGCAGAAGTGCCTTTAAGAGTATGCAGCCAACGTTTTAATCTCTGCGTATCACCCTGATGGATCATCTGTTCCAGCGGTAAAGTATGCTCTTGATAATCTTCCAGAAACTGTCCCATCAGACGTTTAAGCAGTTTTTTATTACCTGCGGTTGATCGCATGGCCATATTCAGGTCGACGCCCTCAAGCATACAGGGCATATCCAGACCATCCGATTCCAATTCACCCGCACTCCTTTCGCCAAAATTATCCCTTATTCCCCTGTCCCCTGGTTTCGAGCTAAAGACTCTAGGTTCAATCCATTTGATCAATACCTGCTTTAACCTTTCAGGATCAATAGGCTTGCCGATATGATCTGACATTCCAATAGAAAGACAGTGATCAATATCTTCCTGCATCGCATGAGCAGTCATCGCGACAATAGGTGGTAATCTTGGCAAGTCCAATTGCTTGATGTGCTGTGTCGCCTGTAAACCATCCAGTTTTGGCATTTGAATATCCATCAGTACCAGATCAAACGCCTGCTGCTGTACTGCATCAACCGCCGCATAACCGTTATCAACCAGTGTGATATCCAGGCCATAAGGTTCTAATAACCCCTGAATCACTTCCTGATTAATAATATTATCTTCTGCAATTAAGACCTTAGCCCCCAGCACCGCATGGATCTCATCACCTTCACGGAACATTTGCCTGTTAAGCGGCTGTTGTTGAGACTGCTCCAACCGGTTGGCGAGTACTTCTTTAATATTATCCAGCAGATGATCTGGGTTAACCGGCTTCAATACCACCGAATCAATCAGATCGTGATTAACTTTCTGTTGCAGATCTGCTCCGCCATGACTGGTTATTAAAATGATGGCTGGCTGCTTAGAGAGCGATGAGTTATTTCGGATCGACTTAGCAACAATAAAACCGTCCATGATAGGCATCTGCCAATCCACCAACACCACATCAAAGGCCTCTTCACCCTCGGCTTCTGCGTTAACCAGGCAATTTAAACCGTCCGGTGAGCTGGTTTCTCCAGTGATTGAAATGCCCTGATTAGTCAGTTGTTCACAAACACTCTCAACTACAGTTGGATCATCATCAATATAGAGCACGCGTATCTGTTGTAGATCGACCGAATTAGCATCAATGGCTTCATGCGGTTTCACTCGTACGGTAAAGAAAAACTCACTTCCCATACCCAGTTTAGAGAAGACATTGATCTCCCCCCCCATCAGCTCAACAAGCTGTTTACTAATGGCCAGACCGAGACCTGTACCACCGTATTGACGGGTTGTTGATGTATCTGCCTGAGAAAAGGCTTTAAACAAACGCTTTTGCGCTTCGTCTGACAGGCCTATACCGGTATCTTTTACCGAAAACCTGAGTTCAACTTCATCTTTACTCGCTTGAAGTAAACGTACACCTATAGTGATACGCCCCTGTTCGGTAAATTTGATCGCATTGCTGGCAAGGTTAAGCAGCACCTGTCCCAGCCTGAGAGGATCACCCTCCAAAGAGAGAGGCACATCCCGGTCCTGCTCAAAAACAATAGGCAGATTTTTCTCTTCAGCCTTAACCTGAAGTACATCGGCAAGATTATTCAGCACATTGTCCAGGCGGAAGGGTACCGACTCGACATCCATCTTACCTGCTTCGATTTTTGAGAAATCCAGAATATCGTTGATAATAGACAGCAGGTTTTGCGCAGAGTACTGGATCTTATCGATATAACCGTTAACTCGATTATCAGTCGAACTTTGCCGCGCCAGGTGACTCATACCGATCACGGCATTCATCGGTGTACGAATTTCGTGACTCATATTGGCGAGGAAATCACTTTTAGCCTGGTTGGCGACCTCTGCCTTTTCCTTCTGGTTGGACAACTCTTTCTCAACCAGCTTCTGCTCTGTGATGTCGGTACGGATAGAAATGATAGATTCTAATTCACCATCAGGGCCTAAAATAGGCACAACTGTGGCGTGAACCCAATACAAGGAGCCATCTTTTTTACGATTGCAGACATCACCGTGCCAGATTTTCAATTCGAGTACGTTACGCCATAAGCCGGCAAAAAAACCTTTAGGGTGCATACCAGAATTAATGATGCGGTGATTTTTTCCTATCAGCTCCTCTTTTTTATAACCACTGATATCCAGAAACTTTTCATTAACGTAACGAATGCGGCCTTGAGGATCGGTAATGCTAACGATGGCGTGGTGATCTAGCGCTTCCTTAAAGGCTTCAAGCCGGACATTAGATTTCACCAAATGCAACCTGAAACGTCGCAAACGCCACAATACGATAGCAATAACCACAATCAGTAACATGATTGAGCTTAACATCACCCAACGGCTTGTTTGTTGTTGAGACTGGATCTGCGTTTGCCAACTTTCGAACTGCTGTTCAAAGTGATTCAATTGGTGATAGATCGCCAGCTCTGTTAACTCTTTAGACGCATTTCTGAGCTGCCCCACTACCTGAATCAGGTGTTCAGTTTGTTGTAAGGGTCTAGCAAAGATCTGATCAAAACGTTCAGATGTGACAACCTTTTGCTCGATATTGATCTGATCCAGATAGACTGACAGTTTTCGTTCAGTTTCTTTGTCCGGTATAGCTGCAAAACGTAAACTGTAAAATAGCAGTTCTGTTAACAGCAGTTGATAATCCTGCTGTCTTGCAATAGGCAGATTCGAATCAATCAACACTTGCTGAGCACCAGCAAAGGCTGTTTTTATTTGTACAAAGGCTAAGCTGTAGTCGGCAACCTGAGTGGAAATATCCAACATCAGGGTTCTAAAGCCATCTTGTTCGTTCTGATAGTTGTACCAAGCCGTTCTTACCAGAGGGATCTTTTTGGTGATTTCGTTGAGGCTTTCATCCACTAATAAGGTGCTGTCGATATACTGATTGAGTTTTTCCAACAGCGCCTCTCTGGGCGCATCCTGATACCCGCTGTTGATCAACGCCACATCCTGGCGCATACCATGAAGTAGTTCTTTCTGTTGACGGATTTCGGCCTGAATCTGCTGCTGATTGAGATTAGCCGAGGGCTGCAGCAGATACATCATCACTGGAAACAGTAATAACAGACCTGCCAGACATATCCATAAGACACTATCTGTAACTTTTACCCAGAAACTATCAGAAACGGTCATTAATGACAGATCCTTCACTATCGGCTGATTTGCTTTATGACTGTAAACAGTTCAAGCAGATTTGACTTCCTGTCCGGTAAGGACAAACGTTGTATAAGAATAACCAGTGATGATGGACAAATCAGCATTAACGCAGTGAAATGCTTCTGTTTCGATGCTTACACCTGAAGATTACTTTGCTGCGACCTCAAGCACTGGCTAGCCTGAAACAGAACACTCTTGTCGTGTCTACTAACAAGCTGGAGGGTCATCATTCCCTAATTTTACCGAGGTTTTACCCTGATCATTAATACAAGTAAAGTACTATTTAAGGAAGTGATGTTTGAAAGAAAGCGATCCGCTAGGCATAAAACGTTAGCGGACCTTTTGGTGATACCTATAACGGGAACAGTAAACCCGAGTGCAACACAACAGTTGAAGAGGTGCGATCTGTGTTTCCCAGCTTAACGTTTAGCCCGGACGCTTCATGTTGAAGTACTCTTTGGAAGAGCTATAACGCAGACCACCCAGCTTAGCAATCAGATCCCACTCATTCATATTCACACGGCCGTTCTGCCATACCTGATCATCGATATGAACAGAAACCACTTCACCCAGTACCAGATTACCTGCCAGAGGGCCATCACCTAAACGCTGAACACTATGCAGACGACACTCCAACCAAGCCAATGATTCTTTTACTGCCGGGCTTGGGCCTGACTCAACCGCTACCGGAGTTAAACCAGCCAGCTCAAACTCATCGACATCCGCAGGTAGATCTTCACTGGATTGATTCATCTGCTCTGCCAGGCGGGCATCCACCATATTCACAACAAAGTGCTCGTTGGCTTTCAGGTTGATCAGGGTATCTTTCTCTTCGCCTTTGCCATTTAGCAGTACGGAGAAACTGACAATCGCCGGATTTACACTGGCAACATTAAAGTAGGAGAAAGGTGCCAGGTTATGGATACCCTCTTCGCTAACCGTGGAAACCCAGGCAATAGGTCGTGGATAAACAGTGGAACCCAGCAGGTTGATAGCTTCAATAGGAGACAGAGATTCAGTTTTAATATCCATAATCGATATGCACTATATTTGAAAACAGAGAATATTTGGGATTCAGAACTTTCTAGCTTTGAACTGGTTTTAAGCTTTTTGGAAAAATGGCCAGTACACGATAACCAGTTATAGCAACCAGTAAAAAAATAGCCGCACATAAGTGCGGCCAAACAAGGTGAAGAAAACTTCTTAGCGGTGTTTAAACTCAGGCTTACGTTTTTCAACAAACGCCTGCATACCTTCTTTTTGATCTTCGGTGGCAAAAGTAGAAGCAAAAGCACGACGCTCAAAACGCAGACCTTCCTGCAGGCTGCTTTCAAAAGCCACATTGACAGATTCTTTAATCATATAAACCGCTGGACGGGACATCTTGGCGATCTTACCGGCAACCTTAAGTGTTTCCGCTTCCAGTTCTGCCACTGGGATAATGCGGCTTACCAGCCCCATACGCTCGGCTTCTTCCGCATCCATCATGCGACCGGTCAGACACATCTCCATCGCCTTGGCTTTACCTACCGCTTTCGCCAGACGCTGAGTACCACCGGCACCGGGCATAGTACCGATGTTGATCTCTGGTTGACCAAACTTGGCGTTATCACCGGCCAGAATAAAGTCACAGGCCATCGCCATTTCACAACCACCGCCCAGAGCAAAACCGGCCACGGCCGCAATAATTGGCTTTCTGGCCGTATTCAGGCTATCCCAACCGTCACGACGGTTGTAAGGGAAGTCACTCAGGAACAGATCCATAAATTCCTGGTTTTCCATATCCTTAATATCTGCACCAGCAGCAAAGGCTTTTTCGTTACCGGTAATCACCATGGCACCGATGGCATCATCCGCCTGGAACAGCTCGATAGCATGACCCACTTCAGACACCAGGGCGTTAGACAGGGCGTTCAGGGCATCTGGACGGTTCAGCTGAATCCAACCAACCGCACCACGGGTTTCAACCAGGATATTTTGATATTCCACACTAAGCTCCGAATTTATTCTCAGTATTCTTTAGCGATCTGCTTTGGTTAACCGGGTCATCCGTGGATTAACTCCATCTCACACCGTTAGGCTAAAGATGACCTTGCAGTAAATCGGTTCACAAAAACATTAGGTCAAACAGGATAAAACAGCGATTCAAAACGATAATATTGATACAAGTCGTTTTAGTCTTTCTGCTGCTTTACTTCATATAAGGGTTTTACATCAGGAATTTCGATACGCTTTCTGTCCGCTTCAACCTCGGTTAAAGCCTCAACCTTTTCCATGGTCTGCAAACTGCGCACGGCAAGGTTCTGGTACTCCTGCGTACCTTTACTCTTCCAGTTGATCTCTTTATCAGACAGTTCCCGCATCACCTTGGCCGGAGTTCCTGCCAACAGGCTACGGGGAGGACAGTCGAAATCTGCTTTAACAAAGGCACAAGCCGCGACAATCGAGGCTTCACCGATCTTGGCGTTATCCATCACCACAGCATTCATACCCACCAGGGCATTTTTACCGATATGGCAACCGTGCAGTACGGCACCATGGCCAATATGACCATCTTCCTCAACCACGGTATCGGTACCCGGGAAACCATGCATCACACAGGTATCCTGCACATTGGCACCGGCTTTAATCACCAGACGACCAAAGTCACCACGCAGACAGGCATTAGGGCCGATATAACAGTGAGGACCAATAATCACATCACCGATCAAAACGGCGGTGGGGTGGACAAAGGCAGTGGGATCAACAACAGGTGTGATGCCATCAATGCTATAAACTTGCATATCTACCAACCTGTATTTTTTATTTCAGAAATTTAAGAGAGGTGTCAGCTACCCAGAGTTAAACTCTGAGTAGCTGCGCATGACACGGGATAAGACAGCAGGTCTTAAACGTGACGACGGCTCTGAACCACAACAAAACGGCGGGTTACAAAGGCCGCATCGGTCAGAGAAGCGTTAGACGCTGGGTTACCACCGGTCGCGTGGAAATCACTGAAGGCTGCGGATTGGTTAACAAACACGCCGCCATCCAGGTTTACAGACAGGGCAACAGCCGCTTCCATCGCCACTTCTTCAGCCTGCTCCAGTACCGCATCATCTGTGGAGTAGATACCCAGAGTGATCGCACCTTTCTCAGAAATCACTTCCTGAGCCAGTTGCAGACTGTGTTCAGTACTGTCAGTGGCAATTACGAAGGAGATAGGACCAAAGCGCTCTTCGCTGTACTTGTCTTTCTCAGATGCGTCCACTTTCAGGATCATTGGCGTGTGGATACGGGCATTCGGGAAGTGAGGGTGCTCACGCTGCTCGCTGGCCAGAACCACTTCACCCAGAGACTCACACTCTTTGATGCGATCAACGGTTGCGCAAGACTGAACGGCACCCAGTACCATGCAAGCGCGCTCGTTATCACTCAGGAACTTAGAAGTCGCGATAGACAGTGCCTGCGCCACTTCGTCGAAGCTCATCTCACCATCAGCCGTCTTGATACCATCACGCGGGATGTAGATCGCCTGAGTGGTGGTACACATCTGACCAGAGTACAGGCTCAGAGTGAAGGCCAGGTTACGAGCCACGGCTTTGATATCTTTAACGCTGTCGATCACAACGGTGTTAACACCAGCTTTCTCGGTGAATACCTGAGCTTGCTTAGCGTTATCTTCCAGCCAGTTACCGAAGAAGTTAGAACCGGTGAAGTCGATCAGTTTCACATCTTTGTGAGTTGCCAGTTCTTTTGTTACAGGCGCATCAGCAGTATCCGCAATCATAGATACCAGATGTGGGGCAAAGCCGGCTTCTTTCAGTACTTGCTGAGCGATCTTGATAGAAACCGCCGCAGGCAGTACAGAGCCTGGGTGTGGCTTAACGATTACCGGGTTACCAGTGACCAGAGAAGCAAACAGACCTGGGTAGGTGTTCCAGGTTGGGAAGGTAGAACAACCCACAACCAGGGCTACACCACGTGGTACGATGTGGAAGTTCTTCTGCATAACCAGAGGATCGTGCTTGCCCTGAGGCTTAGTCCAGGTCGCCGTCTCAGGTACTTCTTTCATCGCGCGGTAGGCATAAGCTACTGCTTCCAGACCACGGTCCTGAGCGTGAGGACCACCGGCCTGGAACGACATCATAAAGCCCTGACCCGAGGTGTGCATGACACCGTAAGCGATCTCAAAGCTGTTTTTGTTCAGACGATCCAGAATTTCCATACATACGCCAGCACGTACATCTGGACCTGCGTCACGCCAAGCCTTCATCGCGGCTTTCATTTCCGGGATTAGCACTTCGTGATCAACCTTAGGGTAACGCACATTCATTTCGATACCGTAAGGAGATTCTTCACCAGCGACTTCGCCAACAATGCCTGGCATTTCCAGCTCAAAGTAGCTGTTCAGAGACGCTTTAAACGCCTCTTCGCCTTTCTGGTTAGCATCTTCACCATATGCACGTGGGCTTGGGTTTTCTTTAAATGGCGTCCAGTAATCACGGCTTTGAATCGCGTTCAGCGCCTGATCCAGGGTTTCCTTGTGACGCTGGAAAAATTCATTTTGACTCATCTTAAAGATCTCTCCTAAGTTTTCCGTATCATATAATTATTATAAGTGCCGATAATACAGAAAGGTGATGGTTTAACTTCGATTAATAGATTAATGGCACCTGCAGACCATTAATTAAATGTAGCTACTTATGGACTAAAACGCTTTTTTGCTTTCAGTCGCTGCTCTGTTCAACAAGCCAAAATGTCACTGACATTGCGTTTGCGAACAGCAAAACTATCACTCAAATTACTGGCTATTTTTTAGTCAGCTAAGCCACTGTTCTGCTGATATACCCGCACTGTATCGATGATTAACGACCAATCGTGCCACTCACTCAGCACTTTAAAGCACCTTAAGCCTTACTAAACCAAAGTCTTAGAAAAAACTTAAACCCTGGCAAAACATAAGCATTTGTTGATCTAATCACGCTAACAAGCCGGGAAATAGCCTTGTTTGGACGCTCAAGATACACGATATTTTGCGATACCGAAACCCCGCTTTGAAATTTAACTCTTGTATCCCTTTCCATGAATACGGTAGTCTTAACTCAGAAAAGGAGAATATTCCTGCCTACACTTCATTGATCTGTGTGGGTAAAAAGGTCAGTTTTTCTTTATCCAGCGATTTGAACAAATGTCGCCAGTAGAAAAAACAGGCTCATAAGCAGAGATGCAAAGCAAAAAGATCGGCAGATAAAACCTTATTAAGAGCCGACAGATGCAACACCATTATTTAACGACTCAATTTTGATCAGTACAGACAGGCTATACATTTAACCTGCCTGTGCTTTTGTGCGTATGGTGGATTAACCGCCAGATGAAATCCGTGAGAAATCTAGAGCAGGCCTTATTTTTGAGCAGGTTTTAGCTGTTTAAAAGGTATTAGCCGTTAGACAGGTTTAGCCGTTAAAAGATGAGCCCCTTCTATATTTCTCACAGAATCTAAGACGGAGCGCTTTGGCGCTGAAAGCAATTTACTGCAATCGGGTACGCTCCCAAAAAGAACGGATTAACCCAAATGACATATCAAACCATTACCACAAGCACTGACACTGCTGCGAAGGTGCTGACCATAACGCTGAACCGTCCGGAAGCGTTCAACGCCCTGAACACTCAACTGCTGAGTGAAGTAGCCGACGTGCTGGAACAGGCGGATCAGGACCAGGGCATTGGTGCCGTAGTGATCACAGGCGGCTCAAAAGTGTTTGCCGCTGGTGCTGATATTAAAGAGATGGCTTCACTGGATGCGGTCGGCGTAATGAACGATGCACGCCCGAAACACTGGCGTCGTATCTATCAGTTCTCTAAACCTATGATTGCCGCTGTAAACGGCTACGCCCTGGGCGGTGGCTGTGAGCTGGTGATGCACTGTGACATCGTGATTGCCGGTGAAAGCGCCCTGTTTGGCCAACCGGAGATCAACCTGGGCATTATCCCTGGTGCAGGTGGTACTCAGCGCCTGATTCGTACCGTTGGCAAGCCACTGGCAACCAAGATGGTACTGAGCGGTGAAATGATCGACGCCAATACCGCACTGCAAGCCAATCTGGTTGCTGAAGTGGTAATCCCTGAGCGCACCATTGAACGCGCTCATCAGCTGGCGACGACGATTGCCAGCAAACCCCCCATTGCCGTACGCCTGGCAAAAGAAGCTCTGCTGAAATCTTTTGAGACCGATCTTGAGTCCGGTCTGAATCTAGAACGTAAAGCCTTTACCCTGCTGGCTGCGACAGAAGATCGCAAAGAGGGTATCGCTGCCTTTATGGAAAAACGTAAACCTGAATTTAAAGGATGCTAAGCCATGTCTTTCAACAATATTGAGTTTGTGATTGAGGATGGAGTGGCCATCCTGACGTTTAACCGTCCAGATAGCCTGAACAGCTTTAACGCTGAAATGCACTCTGAAGTGCGCGCTGCACTGAAAGAAACCAAGAAAAACCCAGAAGTACGTGCACTGGTAATTACCGGTAATGGCCGTGGTTTCTGTGCCGGTCAGGATCTGAGTGACCGTAACGTAGCACCAGGTGCTGAAGCACCGAATCTGGGTGAGTCGATCGAGAAAAACTACAACCCTATGATCCGCAGCATCCGTGCATTGGAAATGCCTGTGATCTGTGCGGTTAACGGTGTTGCGGCGGGTGCCGGTGCCAATATCGCGCTGGCGTGTGACATTGTATTTGCCGCTCGCTCAGCTAAGTTTATCCAGGCGTTCTGCAAAATCGGCCTGATCCCTGATTCCGGCGGCACCTGGACCCTGCCAAACACCGTAGGCCAGGCTCGTGCTATGGCGCTGTCTATGCTGGGTGACCGCCTGACTGCTGAACAAGCAGAACAGTGGGGCATGATCTGGAAAGCGGTTGACGATGAAGAAGTTAAAGCGACTGCGATTGAAACCGCCAAGCAGCTGGCCACTCAGCCAACTAAGGGTCTGGCACTGATCAAACGTGCAATCCACGCTTCTGCTACCAATACGCTGGATGAGCAGCTGGATCTGGAACGCGATCTGCAAACCATCGCCGGTCGCACCGAAGATTACCGTGAGGGCGTTGCTGCCTTTATGGAAAAACGTCAGCCAACCTTTAAAGGCCAGTAACAGGAGCTTGTTATGACACTGACGGTAAATGACACCGTTGCGGTAATCGGTGCAGGCACCATGGGTGCGGGCATCGCTCAGGTTGCAGCCAAGTTTGGTCACAGCGTACTGCTGTACGACAAGATGGAAGGCGCTGCGCAAGCGGGCCTGGATCGCACTGCCAAAGGCCTGGAGAAACTGGTTGCCCGCGGCAAGATGAGCGAAGACGACAAAAACGCTCTGGTGGGCCGTATTCAAGCCACTGAGAATCTGGCTGATCTGGCCCCGGCAGGTCTGGTCGTTGAAGCCATTGTTGAAAATCTGGCCATTAAACAGTCTGTATTCTCTGAGCTGGAAGAGCTGTGTGGCGACGATACCATCCTGGCGACTAACACCTCTTCGATCTCTGTCACCTCTATTGGTGCAGCACTGAAACGCCCGGAAAATCTGGTCGGTATGCACTTCTTTAACCCAGCACCCATTATGAAGCTGGTTGAAGTGATCAAGGGTCTGGCAACATCTGAAGCAGTAGCGCAACAGGTTTACGATCTGTCTACCGCTTGGGGCAAACACGCTGTGATGGCCAAATCGACGCCTGGCTTTATCGTGAACCGTGTGGCCCGTCCTTTCTATGCGGAAGGCCTGCGTGTTCTGGAAGAAGGTGGTGCCGATGAAGCAACTATCGATGCCATTGCCCGTGAATCCGGTCAATTCCGCATGGGTCCATTTGAACTGATGGATCTGATCGGCCACGACGTGAACTACTCGGTAACCGCTTCCGTTTTTGACGCCTACTACGGCGACCAACGCTTCCTACCGTCTCTGATCCAGAAAGATCTGGTTGAAGCGGGTTTCCACGGTCGTAAAACCGGTCGTGGTTTCTACGACTACAGCGAAGGAGCTGAAAAAGCTCAGCCTAATACTCTGGCCAAACAGGATGCTCCAAGCGCCATTACTGTAGAAGGTAATCTGGGTGTCGCAGAAGCTCTGGTAGCTCGCATTGAAGCAGCCGGTATCTCTGTTACCCGTCAGCAAACGGATCCTGATGAAACCGGTCGTATCTGTATTGGTGATCTGGTATTGGCTCTGTCTGATGGCCGTATGGCGACCGAACGCGCTGCCGAAGAACAGCGCAGCGAACTGGTGCTGTTTGATCTAGCACTGGACTATGCCACGGCAGGTCGTATCGCTCTGGTTAAAGCGGATCAGGCCAGCGAAGCCAGCCTGAATCAAGCGGCAGGCCTGTTCCAGGCGCTGGATATTCAGGTCTCTGTCATTGATGACGTACCGGGTATGGTGCTGATGCGTACCGTTGCCATGCTGGCAAACGAAGGCGCAGATGCGGTTAACCAACAGGTGTGTGACGTGGCTGCCGTTGATGTGGCGATGCAAAGCGGTGTGAACTATCCAAAAGGCCCTATGGCCTGGGCGGATCAGGTGGGTCTGAGCCATGTACATACCGTACTAACCAATCTGGTTGCCAGCTACGGTGAAGATCGCTACCGCCCTTCCCCACTGCTGCGTCGTAAAGTATTTGCGCAGGGGTCTTTCCATGGTGGTGCATCCCATGGCTGATACCAACAAGCTTAAGCCAAGTGAAATGAGCCCGGAAGTACTGGCCCGTGCTTGTGCGGAAGCTATGTACGCCCGCGATCATGCCGCCTTGATGCTGGAGATGAAGATCGAAGATGTTCAACCTGGCTATTCCAAGCTGAGCATGAAGGTGCGTCAGGATATGTGCAACGGCCATGGCATCTGTCACGGCGGCATGATCTTCAGCCTGGCGGATACCGCTTTTGCTTACGCCTGCAACAGCTACAACCAAGTGACTGTGGCCGGTGGCTGTAATATTGAATATATCGCTCCAGGCCATCTGGCTGACACCCTGTACGCGGAGGCTAAAGAGGTCACTGTGCAGGGCCGTAATGGTATCTACGATATCACCATCAGCAATCAGGATGGCAAAGCCATCGCTTTTTTCCGTGGTAAATCTCGCCAGATTAAAGGCGAAGTAATTCCATCTGAGGATTAATAACATGACTGACGCTTATATCTGCGACGCAATTCGTACTCCTTTTGGCCGCTACGGCGGTGGCCTGTCTTCTGTGCGCGCCGACGATCTGGGTGCTCTGCCTATTAAAGCGCTGATGGAACGTAATCCTCAGGTTGATTGGGATTCTGTAGATGATGTGATCTACGGTAATGCCAACCAGGCTGGTGAAGACAACCGTAACGTAGCACGTATGTCCTCGCTGCTGGCTGGTCTGCCAACGGCTGTTCCTGGCTCTACCATCAACCGTCTGTGTGGCTCTGGTATGGACGCCATCGGTATGGCGGCTCGTGCGATCAAGTCCGGTGAAACCGACTTGATGATCGCGGGTGGTTGCGAGTCCATGTCCCGTGCACCTTTTGTGATGGGTAAAGCGGAAAGCGCGTTCAGCCGTAATCCAAACGGTCTGTACGACACCACCATCGGCTGGCGCTTTATCAACAAGAAGATGGAAGCAGAATTCGGTGTGGACTCCATGCCGGAAACCGCTGAGAACGTAGCAGAAGATTTTAATATCTCCCGTGAAGATCAGGATCTGTTTGCTTTCCGTAGTCAGCAGAAAACTGCTGCAGCGATGGAAGCAGGCCTGCTTAAAGAAGAGATCTGCCCTGTCACCATCCCTCAACGCAAAGGTGATGACATCATCGTTGATACCGATGAGCACCCACGTGCCTCTACCACGCTGGAAGGCTTGGCTAAGCTGAAGACACCATTCCGAGCCGGTGGTTCTGTGACTGCGGGTAACGCTTCCGGCGTAAACGATGGTGCTTGTGCCCTGCTGATCGCTTCTAAAGAAGCTGCTGAAAAAAATGGTCTGACGCCTAAAGCCCGTATCGTGGCAATGGCGACTGCCGGTCTTGAGCCACGCATTATGGGCTTTGGTCCTGCACCAGCGTCTAAAAAAGTGCTGGAAAAAGCCGGTCTGACGCTGGATCAGATGGATGTGATCGAACTGAACGAAGCCTTTGCTTCTCAGGGCCTGGCGGTAATGCGTGATCTGGGTCTGCCAGATGATGCCGCACACGTTAACCCGAATGGCGGCGCTATCTCTCTGGGTCACCCTCTGGGTGCTTCCGGTGCTCGCCTGGTGACCACTGCGATGTATCAGCTACATAGAACAGGCGGTCGTTACGCGCTGTGCACTATGTGTATTGGCGTAGGTCAGGGTATCGCCCTGATTATTGAGCGAGTATAAATCGCCCAGGATTGAGCAAGTATTAAAGCTGGGAAGGCCCTAGCCCTTCCCAGTGAGCAACTCTCCGTCACATAAGACGTCTAAAGTTGCTCAAAACAGCCATGCTCCAAAGAAGAAAGATTAAACGTCCGTAGAGACGTGTTCTGACAATACAATAAAAGAGTAAAAACAGGACAAGATTATGATGAATATGAAAGTGGATCCAAACGCACTTGACCCTATTGAAACGGCTAGTATTGATGAGATCCGTGCACTGCAGTTGAGCCGCATGAAGTTCAGCCTGAAACACGCTTATAACAACGTTGCCGCTTACCGTAAACTGTGTGACGAAAAAGGTGTTCACCCTTCAGACCTGAAAACTCTGGATGATCTGAAGCTGTTCCCATTTACGACCAAACAGTATCTGCGTGACGCTTACCCGTTTGACTCTTTTGCAGTACCTATGAGCGAAGTAGTGCGTATCCACGCTTCTTCCGGTACTACGGGTCAACCAACGGTTGTGGGTTACACTCAGCACGATATTAATGTCTGGGCCGACGTAGTGGCTCGCTCTATCCGTGCAGCGGGTGGTCGTAGCACCGATAAGGTTCACGTCTCTTACGGTTACGGCCTGTTTACCGGTGGTATGGGTGCACACTATGGTGCCGAGCGCCTGGGTTGTGCGGTAATCCCTATGTCCGGTGGTCAGACTGAGAAACAAGTTCAGCTGATGCGCGATTTTGATCCGGACATCATCATGGTAACGCCGTCTTACATGCTGAACCTGATGGATGAGATGGAGCGTCAGGGTCTGGACCCGAAAGAGATGGCGCTGCGTATCGGTATCTTTGGCGCTGAGCCATGGACTGCTGAGATGCGTAAAAACATCGAAGGTCGTCTGGGCATCGATGCTGTAGATATCTACGGTCTGTCTGAAGTGATGGGTCCTGGTGTGGCTCAGGAATGTGCAGAAACCAAAGATGGCCCAACCATCTGGGAAGATCACTTCTACCCTGAAATTATCGATCCAAACACAGGTGAAGTACTGCCTGACGGTGAATACGGTGAGCTGGTATTTACCTCGCTGACCAAAGAAGCACTGCCGGTGATTCGTTACCGTACCCGTGACCTGACTCGCCTGCTACCAGGTACTGCACGTCCTATGCGTCGTATCGATAAGATCACGGGTCGTTCCGATGACATGTTGATCATCCGTGGTGTAAACGTATTCCCAACGCAGATCGAAGAGCAGATTCTGAAGATCCCTGCGCTGGCACCTCACTACGAAATCATCGTAACTAAAGACGGCAACATGGATAACGTACTGGTGAAGGTTGAGATGACACCGGATGCACAAGATGTTGATCCAGGCCCTGTAGTAAAAGAGCTGCAACACCATATTAAGTCTGTTGTAGGTATCAGCACTCGAATTGATGTTGTATCTGTGGGTGGCTTAGCTCGCTCTGAAGGTAAAGCGAAACGCGTATCTGATCTGCGCTAAAAGAACCTAGCTCTCGACTTGATTCCATTTCAGTAAATGGAATCCGGCAGTTCTTACTTTCCCCTAAAACCGGCTTCGGCCGGTTTTTTTTGTGACTGAATTCTTCCTTTTAACGAAACGTTACTGATTAATGAGCTAAATTTCCTTAAGCTACAAATAAATCAGCCGTTAACCTAATAGCATATATGCAATAAATAGGAGATTCACAATGGATGTCTCAAGCAGCAATGCAGCAAGCAGCGCAGCTCGCCAAGATCCTTTATTAGGTGTACAGATTAAGCTATTCAAGTCCGCACAGGACAATGCCCAGAGCACAATGGAAGCTTTATTGGGCTCTATCAATACTGTACAGCCTGCTCAATCTGTTGAACCGCATCTGGGTAATAAGATTGACACCCGAGCCTAATGTCAGGATCGATATGCAGATAAAAAAGGGGCGTAGGCCCCTTTTTTATTATCTCTGTCCCGTCCTGAATAAAGTTGACACTTTCTAATACGAAAATAGGAAAGTGT
>CAYFGP010000012.1:0-79450 GCA_964342385.1 uncultured Oleiphilus sp.
CATTGCAGGTCTGCCGTCCTGTGAGCAGGTCTTGAAGTCACGGATTCAGGTATTAAATAGGGATTCAGGCACGGTCGCATTTAGTTGTGGTTGTAGAACAGCCTCGGAGGAACTAAAGGGCTGAGGTAGCCAGTGCTCCAACTTTTGCTCCAGTTGAGCAAAGTCGATCGGCTTGGCGATATAGTCATTCATTCCCGCTTCAATACAGCGTTCCTTATCTCCCTGCATCGCATTGGCTGTCATCGCAATAATGGGTAACTGTTGCCAATGTTCCTGTTGTCGGATCTTTGCTGTGGTTGTCAGGCCATCCATGATCGGCATCTGTAGATCCATAAGCACGATATCATAGTGTTGTTGCTGTAGCTGTTCCAAAGCCTGTTGCCCGTTTTCGGCCAGATCGAAAGGCATACCAATTTTTTGCAGGAAGCGTCCCGCCACCATCTGGTTAATGGTGTTATCTTCCACCAACAGTACCCGGCAACCCTTCAGTGGGCTTGTGTTGTGATTTGGGAGTGTTTGCACAGTACTTTGCTGATGTTCAGGAAAGAGTTGTTTACACAGTTCAACCGGATTTAACGGTTTATTCAATATCTTCGCGATTGCAGAATTGGGAAGCTGTTGCTCTATCTGATGTTTGTCTTGGTAACTGTAAATAAGCACGGGGATCTGCCAGAGCTCAAGATATTGCTTCAGCTGATGGAGCTCTGTGGTGCTGAGCTGCTCCCAATTCACTAACAGATAATCCTGTGTGGGGCGTCGATCAGGAGAGGTGGTGGGTAGCTGGTCGCTCACCGTTAGCTCTCCGTTATAGCGACGAAAGAGCTTTTCCAGTCCATTTTGGGCTAAGGCATTTTTATCCAGCTGCAGTACCTGCAGATTATTGAGTGCAGGATAGTGGCAGAAGTTGTGTGTGCTTTTAATACTCAGTGGAATGCTGAAAGAGAAGCAACTGCCCCGGCCAGGGCGACTTTGTAGTTTGAGGCTCCCCCCCATCAATTCGATCAATTGATGTGAAATTGCCAGTCCCAGCCCTGTACCGCCGTAGTGGCGAGTAATGGATGCATCGGCCTGAGTAAAGGGGGCAAACAGTTGCTGCTGTTGCTCTTGGGCGATGCCAATACCTGCATCAATGACTTCTATCTTAAGCTGTAGACGATTGTTTTCCTGAACCTGTTGCGTTTGATCCTGTTGTTCCCGTAGGGCGCTGCTTTGTTCAATTTGCGCTGTGCTGGATATTCTTTTGTCTTGGTTCGGGTTCTGGCTACGGATACGAATGGTTACGGCACCCTGCTGGGTGAACTTAACGGCATTGCCTGCCAGGTTAGTTAATACCTGGCCCAGGCGTAATAGGTCACCACCCAGACGTTTAGGAATATCCGGCCCGATATCCCAATAAAAATCCAATAGTTTCTCTTTGCAGGCGGGTTGAATAAAGGTGCTGATCTGCTGTACCAAATGATTAAAGTCGAAGCTGTGTTGATGCAGGGTGAGCTTGCCTGCTTCGATCTTGGAGAAGTCGAGGATATCGTTCAGGATACCGAGTAGATGATTGGAGGAGTGATGAATTTTCTCCAGGTATTCTCTCTGATCTGAGGTCAGTTGATGATCTTGCAGGGCCAGATGGCTCAGGCCAATAATGGCATTCATCGGCGTGCGGATCTCATGGCTCATATTGGCCAGAAACTCAGATTTCGCCTGACTTGCCTGCTCGGCCCGCTCTTTTTCGGTACGCAGGCTGTTTTCCAGCAGAATCGTTTCCGTGACATCACTGTAGATACCCACGGTGCCGCCCTCGGGAGTGGGGTATTCCATTGCCCGGATATAACGATCATTACAGGTGCGTACGATATTGTGTTTGGTGCTGAAACGGGTCTCTCGATTTGTTTGGTGCTCCAGCCAGCGCTGCGCATCCATATCCAGTTTAAAAGCCCCTCGTTCGATCAAGGCGTGTGCCATATCATTGTAGTGGCAACCCAACTGAACAATATCTGAGATACTGCTGTACAACGCCTTAGCTCTGTCGTTAAACAATACCAGCTGATCATTGGCATCAAACAGTGCGATGCCCTCATTCGTACTGCTAATAGCGGTTCTTAACTGGCTTTCGATCTTTTGTAGGGATTCATCGGTCTTACGCTGTTCGGTAATATCCCGTGCGCAACCCCGGTAACCCATAAACTCCCCTTCAGGGCTAAAAATAGGCTTACCGTTGATCGATACCAGACTTGTGCTGTTTGGCATCTCTAATTCATATTCCAGATCCCGAAAAGGTCGATGGGCGTTAAGATCCTGGATGTGCTGTTCAAACACTTCCTTAGGCGCATGTTTCATCAGTTCCATGCGGCTACGGCCCAGCAATTCATCTTTTTGGATATGGGCGGCTCGGGATGAAAAACCGGTCAGACGGATAATTCGATGCTGTTCATCGGTTTCCCAAAACCAGTCGGAGGACGCTTCAGCAAAGTCCCGAAACATCTGCTCGCTGGCGATCAGGTCTTCTCTGGCCTGTTGGCGTTCACTGATATCCCGGAATATCAGCAACCACTCCTGACGACTGGCATTGCGCAGATCACCTCGGACCAGTTCCACAGGCAGACCTGAATGCACTAGGTGGCTTTCCGTTGTCTGGCTCTCTGGTGTATCCGCATCCCATTCAGGAAAAGGGCTAAACAGAGAGTGGACACTTTGTCCTTGTAGCTGTTGCTGCTCTTTGCCTAAGAGTTGTTCGGCGATCGTATTCATACCGACAATCTGATTCTGTCGACTGAGGAAGAGTACGCCTTCTCCCAGCTGATTGAGTACCGTTTCAAAATACTCTCGTGCCTGGCGAATGGCTGTTGCGTGTAGAGAGGTCAGTTCCTGTTCCATCAATTCAGCGGCATGACTGGTTGAGCGACGTTCTTTATCCGCTTCTTCATAACTGGCACTGACCAGTTCCAGTAGATAATCCATATCCGGTGTGTCGCTGTCTGAACGGCGTAAGGCTTTTTTTAACTGTCGTTGTAACAGCTTATGCATCCGTTTTCTCGCTGATGGTGGTGATCGTCATGGTTTGGTTGTGAAACTCGCAGCGTTGGGAGAAGCCGTCAGGGGCAATTTCACCATAAGAATAGAAGCCGGCAAGTTTAGTCTTCGGGCCCAGGATATCGGCTACGACCTCAACTTCATCGGCTACCTGCTGGCCCATCAGCAGTTTACGACCAATACAACTGACCAATAAGGCCAGGGAGGTTTCTGACGTGTGAATATTAGCAGACTCTGCTGCTTGTGCGGCACCTTCAATAAGATGATCAAAGTTGCCTCGCATCAGTTGTGCCATATAACCCTGAGGTACATTACCGGCAAAGGTCAGACTGTTATCACTCTCATCCACCGAGAGTATGGTGCGTATCAAGGCAGTATTTTCTTCGTCTGGGTGTTGAATGGTCAGAGGGAACAATAGGGCACTGCCGGGTAGGTGCTGAGCATCTTCACCCAGATAGCGTTTATACAGTTCCAAAGCGGGTTGGCCATCCAGCTCGTAGAGGACATTATCTTGCGAACGAGTGACGATACGTTTAGGACCAAAGTTGTCCCAACCTCCCATACTGCCCCAGCCGATTTCCAGCTGAGGCCCGTAAAAGCCGACAGCGGCTAGTTGGCCGCTTTGAGCTGGGCCATTGGCGCTGACATAGGTGTGGTTAAAATCAGCGCCGTCTCCGGCCAGGCCTCCCGTGAGAAAAATATCTTCCGGCAGAATCTGACGACAGCCGTTGATCAGTTCACTACCGTTGACTTGCATACCGTCAGACAGCAACCATACGAGCTTCAGGTCTTGCTGTGGCAGCTGAGAGACAAGCTTTTGGGCCTGTTGGGCGGATTGCTCCGGGTCATCAATGGTACTGGATACTAACTGGATATGGCTGTGTTCAAACTCAATAGCCACGGCTGAGATACTCTTATCAAACACTTCATCGCCAAGAATTTCTCCCCCTGTACTGAGACCGGCGATACAGGCTGATGGAAAACGCTGATGTAACAGTTGCCAGGGATCTTGCTCGCGACAGAGTTGAGCGCTGGAAAAGAACAGAACGAGCTGAGGTTGGTTTACACCACCATCGGACAGTAATGACCATTGGTTTTGCTCATAGAGTAGCTGTTGCACCTTCATCGTATCTTTCCCTCTGATCAATACGGCGGTTGTCTCAGTATATCGATAGCACAAAGCGGTTTTACTGGTGGTGATGCAGGCCGCTATAGATTGAGTTGTTTCTTATTATCTCTATTCAGTTTATAGGCTGATAGAAAAATGAAAAGCTTTAACAAGGGATGCACTGAGCATTGTCAAAGCAGGATAAGAGGAAGTAGTAAAAAGAAAGTCACTATCGCAGCTCCGACGAACGTTATTGTCGCCGGGCAGCGATAACATGACAAATGGCAGCAGCAAGCTTAACGGAAGCTGATCACCGGCCAGCCGTTTTGCACTGCGGTGTCTTTTAGCTGTTGGTCCGGGTCGACCGCAATGGGTTTACCCACGAGTTGTAGTAGTGGCAGATCATTATGGGAGTCGCTGTAGAACCAGGTCTCCGCCAGATCATGCTCTTTATCTTCCAGCCACTTGTTCAAGCGAGTCACCTTGCCCTCTTTAAAGCTAGGAATGCCTGCAACCTTACCGGTATAACGGCCATCAACCACTTCTGGTTCGATGGCGATCAGTTCGTGCACATCCAGACGCTCGGCAATGGGCTCGGTCACAAAACGATTGGTGGCAGTGATGATCAGAATGTAGTGCCCCTGCTCTTTGTGCCAGGCCAGTTTTTCAAAGGCTTTATCCAGTAGAATCGGCTCGATCTTTTCCTGCATAAACTGCTGGTGCCACTGTTGCAGCTGCTCCGGTTCATGCTCGGCCAGAGGTGCCAGAGAAAAAGCCAAGTACTCCATAATATCCAGCGTGCCCGCCAGATAGTCCTGATAAAAACGGTCATTGGCGTCTTTGTAGACCTGAGCATCGACAATGCCCTGTTCTACCAGAAATTCACCCCAAGCGTGATCACTGTCGCCGGCGATCAGGGTGTTGTCTAAATCAAAAATGGCCAAGCTCACTAGGGTTTCTCCAAAGGTTGCATCTTGCAATTGGTATAAAGCAGGGATTATCTCAGAGCCAGTGGACAAGTCCAGAAGGGAATTTTTCAGCAATAGTTAGAGAGTTAACTCAAATTTATCTACAAGTAAAGGATAAGGGCGGTTGGATTGATGTACAGCCGTGCTTTGTGAAACAATAGCCCTAATAAAAAACTAAGGTGATTTGCGTGATAGATGCTGATGGCTACCGGCCCAATGTCGGTATTATCTTGATAAACCAAGACGGTCAGTTGCTGTGGGCACGGCGTGTTGGTCAGGATGCCTGGCAGTTTCCGCAAGGTGGTATTAAAGAGTACGAGACGCCTGAACAGGCTTTATTTCGCGAGCTAAAAGAAGAGATCGGCCTGAATCCCGAAGATGTGGATATTCTGGGCTGTACGCGTGGCTGGTTAAGGTATCGCCTGCCGCGCAAAATGATTCGCAGACATAGTAAGCCTATCTGCGTGGGACAAAAGCAAAAATGGTTTTTGCTGAGTCTGCGCTGTGGGGAAAACAGTATCTGTGTGGATCATACTCCGTCACCGGAATTTGACCGTTGGCGTTGGGTCAGCTACTGGTATCCATTAGGGCAGGTGGTTTCCTTTAAGCGGGAAGTTTACCGTCGGGCACTGAAAGAGTTGTCACATCGCTATAACCGTAATCTGCTTAAATCCTGTCCGGAACAGATTGATTAGGCCTGGGACTTTAAACTTGGGATCCTGAGTTTAGGATCAAAATACACGAGGGTTAACATGCTCAAAACCTTGCAGCGCATCGTACAGGAAGTGAACTCAGCCAGAAGTCTGGATGAGACGCTTTCTATTATTGTGCGCCGGGTAAGACGAGCGATGAAAACCGATGTGTGTTCGGTCTATCTGCTGGATAATGATAGCCAGGACTTTGTATTAATGGCCACGTTGGGACTGAAAAAAGAGTCCGTCAAACAGGTGTCGTTAAAAAATAATCAGGGTCTGGTGGGTTATGTGTGTCAACGGGAAGAGCCGGTTAATCTGGATGATGCGACGGAACATCCCAACTATGTCTATCTGGCTGAAACCGGAGAGGAACGTTTTCACAGTTTCCTCGGTGTGCCCATTATCCATCAACGCCGGGTATTGGGCGTTATTGTGGTTCAGCACAAAGAGAAGCGCCGCTTCGATGAAGGTGAAGAAGCCTTCTTGGTCACGGTGTCTGCTCAGCTGGCCGGTCAGATTGCTCACTCTTTAGCCACTGGTGCGACCAGTCAGGCTGATTCTCATACCAGTGGTATTCATGGTAGTTGCTTTAAAGGTGTCGCAGGCACCTCAGGCATTGCTGTCGGTACTGCGGTGGTTATTTTACCTCTGGCAAATCTGGATACGGTACCGGATCGTGCTACGGATGATATTGAGGGTGAGATCGCTCAATTCCGTAAGGCACTGACGGCAGTACGTAATGATATCCATGAAGTGAATCGACGCTTGGCACAACGCTTAAGCGAAGAGGAGCGGGCACTGTTTGAAGCCTACCAGCGTATGCTGGATGACAGTGCCTTAGGTCAGGAGGTGATCAATAAAATCCAGGAGGGTAATTGGGCTCAGGGGGCTTTGACCTCAGTTATTACCCGCCATGCTCGTTTCTTTGAGCTGTCTGAGGATGACTATCTAAAAGAAAGGGCAACGGATATTCGTGACCTGGGACGTCGTGTGCTGGCCTATCTGCAGCAAACGGAACAGGCTCAGGTGGAATACCCCAATCAAACCATTTTGGTCAGTGAAGAGATCACTCCGGCGATGCTGGGTGAAATACCGAAAGACCAACTGGCAGGGTTAGTCTCAGTGCAGGGTTCCAGTAACTCTCACGTGGCGATTCTGGCTCGTGCTATGGGTATTCCTGCGGTAATGGGTACCGTGGATCTTCCAGTGGCGATTCTTGATGGCCAACAGCTGATTGTGGATGCTTATCAAGGGGTGGTATTTAACGCACCCAGTGATGAGCTGCTGATTCAATACGGTCAACTGATGCAGGCAGAGGAACGGCTGCAAAGAGGACTTGAGCATATTGCGGGTTTGCCTTCTGAGACCCTGGATGGCCATAAGATGCCTCTGCTGGTAAATACTGGTTTGGCACAGGATATTACTCACTCATTGAATCATGGTGCTGAAGGTGTCGGTTTGTACCGCACCGAAGTACCCTTTATGATCAGTGAGCGTTTCCCCTCTGAAGGTGAGCAGCAGGCTGTGTATCGGGAACAGCTGGAAGCCTTTTTCCCACAACCGGTCACGATGCGTACGCTGGATATTGGCGGTGATAAGGCGTTGCCCTATTTCCCGATCAATGAAGCTAACCCTTTTCTGGGCTGGCGCGGTATTCGTATTACGCTGGATCATCCAGAAGTGTTTCTGGTGCAGGTCCGGGCGATGCTACGAGCCAGTGAAGGCTTGGATAACCTGCACATTATGCTACCGATGATCACCAACTTGCCTGAAGTGACGGAAGCCACAGGTTTGATTGAGCGCGCTTATCATGAGCTGTGTCAGGAAGGCTTAAGCATTAAGCGTCCGGCCATAGGGGTCATGATTGAAGTGCCGGGTGCTATTTATCAGGTGGCCCAGATCGCCCGATATGTCGATTTCCTATCTGTGGGCAGTAATGACCTAACGCAATACCTGCTAGCGGTGGATCGTAATAACCCGCGTGTAGCCGGTTTATATAGCAGCTTCCATCCTGCCGTACTCAATGCACTGTACAGTATTGCGCAGAGCGTGAAATATACGGACTGTCGCCTCAGTTTATGCGGAGAGCTTGCGGGTGATCCCCGTGGCGCGATTCTACTGATGGCGATGGGGTATGATTCCCTGTCCATGAATGCGGTGAACCTGCCACGGGTAAAATCTGCAATTCGTAGTCTGCATCGCCGTGATGCGGTTCAGCTGCTGGATTCGGTGTTAAACCTGGAAAGTTCGGAGCAGGTGGTTGAGCAGATTGGTATTACTATGGAGGAGCTGGGTTTACGCCAATTGCTACAGCCTTCATTGTCCCTCTAACTCTGCTGTTCTCAGGCTCAAAACGCCTTTAATCGCCTACAAGTTAAATGCTTTCAGCCGGTTGCTAGCCTTCGTTATCCTGTTTCTCTGTGGTGGCCAGTAACGTTTTACCTGTGTCGGAGACTGCTGGTAACTGGTCTTTACGATAAACATCATCTCGCCACTGCAGTTGGCCGTTTTCATCCTGCCATACAGTCCAATACATCAGATAAACAGGCATTTCTGCCTGAGCGGTGGGTAGGTAAGTCTCTTCTTTCGCATTCAGTACGGATTGAACTCTGTCTGAATTCCAATAATCCGTCAACAAATGATCGGCCAATAGCAGGGCTTTCTCTAAGCGAATGCAGCCATTACTTAACGCAAGCTCTGTTTTCTCAAACAGGTGCTTCCCCGGCGTGTCATGCATATAGATAGCTTTATTGTTGGAGAGACGGAATTTAACGTAACCGAGTAAGTTGCTGTTGCCTGGCAGTTGCACAAAACGATAAGGAAAATCATAGGGGCTGTTATAGGTGCTGAAATCGATCTGTTCCAGTGGAACCTCTGCAGCGGGTTGGCTCCAGCCATCCAGTACAATGATGCCACGCTGGCGTAAATAATCGGGGTCAGCTTTGGCCTGAGGGAAAATTAAACGGCTCGCAATACCTTTTGGCACATTCCAACGTGGGCTGAGAATCACCGACGTTAGGGTTTGGGTCATAATGGGGGTACGGGCTTTAGGTGTGCCCACAATCACCTTCATGCTCAGGCTTTCCTGGCCCTGCTTGATGAGCTGTAGTCGGTAATCAGCCATATTAACCATGACATACTGTTCACCCATTTCCTGCGGCAAGTGATAGAGGCGTCTGAAATTGTGCGCCAGCTGGCGAACCCGATCCTTCGGTGTCAGATTCAGTACCTTGCGGGTTTTTGGGCCTATAATGCCATCGACTTTCTGACCGTGTTGGGCCTGCACTTTTTTTACCGCTGCAACCAGTTTGTCGTCATAACGGTCGGCCAGTTCAGGGGTGTAGTCTTCGGCAAGTAGGTCCAGCTTTTGTAGCTGTTGGATGAGTACTGGAATCCAGTCTGGACGTATCTCTCCCGTCGTTAAGCTATTTCCAACGTCCAGCTGAGGCCAGTCATCTCCCTGTTTGGCTCGCCAGAAATCCAATGCAGAAATCAGAGCTTTGCTCTGGGGGGAGTTTGGATAAAGTTGTTCGATCTGCTGTGTGAGATAGTCACTGCGATCAGAGTCATCCAGAGTGGCTGCTGTTTTAAGCTGAAGTTGATAACCCAGTTGCCAATCACTGATCTCGTTTTGCAGAGGCTGAGAGTCAGGTGTGCTGTGACCATACGCTCTATGATCATTGTCACTATCGGCCTGGATAAAACGTTCGGAAGCCAGGTCCTGTTGAATACGGGCGAACATATCGCTGTATAACAGGTCGGTAGCCAGTAGATAACGGGGTAATGGCAGTTCTAAAGGCTGTTGGGCACGCTGGAGAAAGGTCTTATAGGGGGCCAGCCAAGGATGTTCCTCAGCCAGATCCGTAAACGGAGTGGCCAGTTTGATTAATGCTTTAGCCGCGGTGTTGGGCTGACCATCATGATCCATCCATAGGTATTGAAAGTTATTATCCAGGTAGCTGGAGGACATCAGGCTACCATAATCCGACTGCAGACCCTGAAAGCGACTGTTCAGCGCGATATTCACCCACTCTTCTTCATAGCGCTCATTGGCCAATCCAGCGCCAGAAAGTGGCAATAGCAACAAGCTGACGATCAGAGTCAGTGCCTTTGCACACGATAATCCCTTTGAGCCGAAGCCCTTACAGGTATGAGATTTTTTGAGGTATCCCATTAAAACAGTCCAATTCTGCCGCGCTGTGATCCAATGATTGTCAGTAAAAGGTGTCAATAAAGCGAGTTCTGATACCAGTAGGTTCTGACCGCTTTTGTGCCCAGAGGTTGCCAGCTTTGTTCAATAAAACTTTGTGCCCCGGAACGATAGCGAATAAATAAAGAGCTCGCCCGCGTACCGTATTCTGTACTGGTGGCGATAAATCTGGGGGCTAAAAAGCGTTCTCGTTCCAGGCCTATGCCTGTATCTGGCAATAGATAATCATCGGCCACCAGGGGATTTTCTAAAATGCTGAGTAGCTCATCTTCATTTGCATTGTTACGTAATTTCTCTGCCAGAGCCTGTTTACCCTGTTCAACCTTGGGCCAGGGCGTGTCCAGTAGGTGATTGCTTAAACCGTAGATTCCAGGCTCCAGCTTACTGTGATAATGATAGTGGTCACGGCCCTGCTTATCCTGAAAGCGGTTGCTGGCATAGCCGAGTTGCTGACCATCACTGACCAGAAGATTAAAACCACCCGCGTCCATGGCCGAGGTTTGGAGTTGATTTAAAAAGGTTTCTACCGACAGTTCTTTGTGCAAAAAGTCCTGACAGAGTTGGCCTCGGCTCAAGGGAAAAGTGCGTCCCATATCTGTGGGGCGGCGGTAATTGGTGACTGCGGCAAAACGGCCTGAAGTGGTAATGCCCATCCAGGTCCCTCCTGCCTGCAGATCTTGGCCTGCAACGACAGCGCTGTTTTTCCAAGGGGCAAATGCTGCTGTTTCTCTATGGTAGAACTCATCTCGATTGGCTGTAACTATTAAAGGGCGCTCGGAGTCCTGCTGCCAGGAAAAAAGTATTAAACACACGGTCAACCTCAGGGGTAATGCTGATTAAAGTTTGAACAAGAAGGTGTATGATACACCCCTATACGGGAATGAATTTGTCATTAGTGCGAAACCTCGACAGGGATGATCATGACTCCAGAAAATGAACAGACGTCATTAATCTCATTAAAGCAATGGGTGAGCAAGGTCTATGTCCGTTCTGGTATGTTTCAGTTGCTGGTGATTGAAGGCTTGCTTTTGTGCATTTTGTTGGGGGCCTTCTTCTTACTGAACCATAGTCATACCAGTGAAGCGAGCAAGGATCGTGAGCAGCAGATGATACAGGCCTTACAGGCCAGAACCGATTGGGTTTCGTCTCAGCTATTGTCGGTCAAAAATGCGCTGCATCTTTTTCAAAAGCAAGCGGCACGTCAGCTGCTGCCCTATGCGTCATCAGACCAGCATAGTGCACTAAAACTCTCCAATCAAAATGTATTGTATAAGCCCTATGATGATGGCGGCATATCCATTTACTACTCGACACAGTCTTCACAGATGGCAGCACGTCAGGTATTGGCCCGACAATGGTTGCCGTTAAGTCCTATGATGGTCGATCTGAAACATAGCCATGGCCTGATTCGTCAGATCTACCTGAATACCCCGGACGGTTTAAATCTGCTTTATCCCTTTGTCGATGTAAATCAACAGTTTCCTCCTGATCTTGATCTGACTGAGTTTAACTTCTTTTATTTAGCTGAAGCCTCTCATAACCCCAGTCGGGAATCGGTCTGGACAGATGCTTATCTGGATCCGGCGGGCCAGGGTTGGGTGATCTCTAATATTGCCCCTGTTTATAAGAATGATCGCCTGGAAGCTGTTGTTGGCGTTGATCTGACGGTACAAAGCCTGATTAATGAGCTGTTTGCAGCGCCACAGCAGTGGCCCGGTTACGGTGTCTTAGTCGGGAAAAACGGTAATATTCTGGCGCTACCTCCAGAAGGTGAGCAGGATTTTGCCTTAAAAGAGTTGGCTGGACAGCAGTACAGCTTTCAGCAAGAACAACGTAATCAACCAACGCCTTTTAATCTGTATAAGAGAGATGATTTTACCGAGCTGTCTCGTTTGATTGCCCATCAGCAGGCCGGTTTAGCACAGGTGCAGTTGGATCAACCCAGTGTCGTGGCCTGGAATACGATTCCAGCAACAGGTTGGAAGCTATTGGCTGTTGCTAAAGCACAAGATCTGTATGTGAATGCACGTAATTTCTCGAATCAGGTTAAAGAAACCGCGCTGTTAGTCGCTGTCCTGGCGGGTATTATTTTCCTACTGTATTTTTTCTTTCACACCGCACGCACCCGACGTCTCAGTCGTCATATGTTGGGGCCGTTGGATTATTTTCAGGAGGTGATTCGTCAGTCGGGCAAAATTGATGCCTCACGTCCACTGAATTCCCCTGTGCTTGAGATACACCAAACTGCAGAGTTGATTCGGTCATTGGTACAACAAAACAATGAACTGAATGAAGAGTTAGAGGGACATAAACAGCAACATCAGCAGCAGAATATCTATTTTCAGAAGCTATTGAACAGTCTTCCGATTCCGATTTTTGATACAGATGTTGAGTTACGGTTGAAAGGTTGTAACCGTGCTTTTGAGCAGTTCTTTGGCCGCTCTGAAAGCGAGCTGCGTGGTCACTTGATGACGGAGTTTATTCCTGTGACACCACCGAAACAGGGCATGAGTAAACAGGGGCTAACCATCTCAAATGCCGCTGGTATTGGGCGACATATGACGGTATTGCTCAGTCGGGGCGCTGAGCACGAAAAAAATCAGCAGCCACTGCCTTTGATTGGACTCTTGATGGATATTTCTGAACAGCATCATGAACAGGATCAGATCCGTTTTGATCGTGACCGGGCATTGGAAGCTTCTCAGCTCCAATCCGAGTATCTGCAGGCAATCCGTAGGGAGATTGAAGCACCGTTACAGGGGCTGAAAGAACTGATTGAACAGTTGGATGGTTCGCCGGCAGAGGTTCAAAAACTACAACAGCAATTGATGGAGAAGGTACAGGCGCTAAGTTATCTGGCTAAAGATGGCTGGTTAGCACCAAAAGCAGGCGAGCTTGCTCCAGGTGTTAATTCGGAAACAGGCACAGAGGCTTCAACAACAATCTCCATTGGCTCTGGCAGTGCTGCTGCGGTAGGACGCAAAGCTCAGCAGAATTGTCATGTGCTGGTCGTGGATGATGGCCCGGTGAATACGATGCTTGCGCGCTCAGTGCTACAAAAGGCGGGTTATGATGTCGATGTGGCTTTCAGTGGTATTGAAGCATTGAATAGTCAGGGTGAGAAAACCTATCAAGTGGTGTTGATGGATATCTTTATGCCGGATATGGATGGTATCGAAACCACCAAACGTTGGCGTGAGCGAGAGAAAGAGCAGCAGCAGTCTCCTGCCGCTATTATCGCCCTAACGGCTAATGTCATTGAAAGTGAGCGTGAGCACTTTTTTGCCGCGGGCATGAATGAATATTTGGCCAAACCTTATCACCCTTCTGAGCTGCGTGAGCGAGTGGATTACTGGCGTCAACAGTATGAAAGCGGACCGATTGAGGTCTAAGTCACCTTATTCAGGTTCAGGGGCTCTCGGTGAGGTCTAAATAAACCTATTAAGGTATAATCCCTGCCTTTCCCGTCAGGGGCTGTTGCTCAGCCCCTGATTCCTCCTGCTTTTAAAATATTGAGCTGAAGATATCGAAGTGAAGATATCGAGCTGACTTTCATTCGGCATGGGAGATGTTGGGTGAATTCAATCTGGGACAGATAGTATGACGACTCTTCTGCTTTATCTGGTATTGGGTGCTGCGGCAGGCACCCTGGCGGGCCTGTTTGGTATTGGTGGTGGCCTAATTATTGTGCCGGTACTGGTACTGACCTTTGAAGCTCAGGGCGTCGCTCCTGAGGTACTGACTCACCTGGCGGTGGGCACCTCTCTGGCCACGATTGTCGTGACCTCCATCAGTTCGGTAAAAGCCCATCACGCTAAAGGTGCGGTACGTTGGGATTGGTTTAGCCCGATTGCGATCGGTATTGTCATTGGTAGTGCCTTAGGTGTTAAAACTGCCGGTATGCTCAGTGGTCCGATTCTGCAGAAAGTGATTGGCGTCTTTGCCATCTGTATGGCAGTTCAGATGGGACTGGGTTTGAAACCTAAGGGCAGTCGAACCATACCGGGTAAACAGGGTCTTATTGGCGCTGGAGGTATTATTGGCTGGGCATCGGCGATCTTTGGTATTGGTGGCGGTTCCCTGAGTGTACCGTTTTTAACCTGGTGTAACGCCAAGATGCAAACCGCTGTGGCGACGTCTGCAGCCGTAGGCTTGCCGATTGCGGTAGTGGGTGCGCTGGTGAATATCCAGGAAGGTTGGGGTCATGAGCTGTTACCGGAATGGGCGACGGGCTATGTTTACTGGCCTGCCTTTATCGGCATCGTATCCATGAGTGTAATTTTTGCCAAACTGGGCGCTAAGTTGGCCCATAGCCTGCCTGCGGATACCTTAAAGCGTATTTTTGCTGTGCTGCTGCTGTTTGTCGGTAGCCGCTTCCTGTTGAGTTAAGCCATGCAAGGCTGTCGTTAACAAAGGATTATTATGCTGCAATATCCGGAAATAGATCCCGTTGCCATCGCGTTAGGCCCGTTGAAAATCCACTGGTACGGTATTATGTACCTGATCGGTTTTGCCGGTGCCTGGTGGTTGGGGAAAAAACGCGCCAAACGTCTGGGCTGGAGCGATGAGCAGATCAGTGATCTGATTTTCTACGGTGCCGTGGGTGTGGTGCTGGGCGGTCGCTTTGGTTACGTCTTCTTCTATAATTTTGATCGCTTCCTGGAAAATCCGTTGTGGTTATTCCAGGTGTGGGAGGGCGGTATGTCTTTCCATGGCGGCCTGTTGGGCGTGATTCTGGCGATGCTGCTGTTTGCCCGTAAGGTGAAAGCGTCGCTGTTTACCGTAACCGATTTTATCGCGCCTATGGTGCCGATTGGCTTAGGTGCGGGGCGTGTGGGTAACTTTATTGGTGGTGAACTTTGGGGGCGTGAGACCGATCTGCCCTGGGGCATGGTATTCCCTCATGTGGATAACCTAGCCCGTCACCCGTCGCAGCTGTATCAGTTTGCCTTAGAAGGTGTCGCGCTGTTCTGTATCCTGTTCTGGTTGGACAGCAAGCGTCCGGCGCGCTTTGTGGTTTCCGGGGCCTTCCTGCTGTTTTACGGAATCTTCCGTTTTGTTATCGAATTTGCCCGTCAGCCCGATGCCCATCTGGGTTTTATCGCCTTCGACTGGCTGACCATGGGGCAGCTGTTATCCCTGCCGATGATTATAGTTGGTGTGCTAATGATGCAGTGGGGCAAAAAACGTAATATCCGTGATGAGGTCAGCGCTTAAGCGGCCTCTAACCTGATCAGGTGACAGGCCATCAGCCTGTCACGAGAGAGACTATGCAACAGTATTTAGAGTTATGTCGCCGTATTATTGAGCAGGGCGAATGGGTTGAAAACGAACGCACCGGTAAACGTTGTCTGACGGTGATTAACGCCGATCTGGAATACGACGTGGAGAATAACCTGTTTCCGCTGGTGACCACCCGTAAGAGCTATTGGAAAGCGGCCATTGCCGAGATGTTGGGTTATCTGCGCGGTTACGATAATGCCGCTCAGTTTCGGGCACTGGGTTGTAATACCTGGAACGCCAATGCCAATGAAAATGAAGCCTGGCTGAACAACCCTTACCGCAAAGGTGAGGATGATATGGGCCGGGTGTATGGTGTGCAGGGGCGTTCCTGGGCCACTACCGATGGCAAACATATTGATCAGTTGCGTAAGGTAGTGAATAACCTGAGTCAGGGCATTGATGACCGTGGTGAGATTGTCACTTTTTATAACCCTGGTGAGTTCCATATGGGCTGTCTGCGCCCGTGCATGCATACCCATCAGTTCTCTCTGTTGGGTGGCAAACTGTATCTGAACAGTATTCAGCGCAGCGCCGATGTGCCGTTAGGGGTCAACTTTAACCAGTGCCAGGTGTTTGTCCTGCTGGCGTTGATGGCGCAGATTACTGGCCATAAACCGGGGCGGGCCTACCACAAGCTGATCAATGCTCATATTTATGAAGATCAGCTGGAACTGATGCGTGATGTACAGCTGAAGCGTGAGCCTTTCCCATCACCTCAGTTAAAGATCAACCCGGATATTAAATCACTGGAAGATCTGGAAACCTGGGTGACATTGGATGACTTTGAATTGGAAGGTTATCAGCATCATGATCCGATTCAGTACCCATTTTCGGTATAGTCGTCGTTAAGTTGCTCCGCGTATCTTTAAGGTAATGCCAAAAGATGATCGTGGTAAAAAGGATAGCGGTAAAAAGAATCGCGATAAAAAGAATAGTGGCAAAGTAATCGCCACGAGCGAAAGAATAGTAGCCGTGTGTTTCAGTGAATAAGCACATGCTTTGAGAAGAGATAGAAGATAGATGGCGTCATTAGAGCTGGATACCCCGGTTGCCCTGATCTGGGCTATGGCTGAAAACCGAGTAATCGGTGTTGATAATAAACTTCCATGGTATCTACCCAAGGATCTGCAGTTTTTTAAACAGTGTACCTGGGCTAAACCTGTGATTATGGGGCGTAAAACCCATGAGTCTATTGGCCGTCCTCTGCCTGGGCGTACTAATATAATTGTGACCCGTGACACGTCTTTTACAGCAGAAGGTTGTAAAGTCGTACATTCACTGCAGGAAGCGCTGGAGCTGGCTGATCAGTGTTGCCTGATTGATGGCGGCGAAGAGATTGTTGTCATGGGCGGTGCTGAGATCTATCAGCAGGCGCTGCCCTATGCGAATAAACTTTATATCACTCGCGTGCATGCTGAAGTGGAAGGGGATGCGTATTTCCCAGAGTTTGATCTGTCAGCCTGGAAAGAAGTGTCTCATCAGCATTGTCCAAAGGAAGGCACGGGTGAATATGACTATGGTTTCTATGTTTATCAGCCTGCTTGATAGCTCTTTACAGCGTGTCTAGAGCGCAGGATACTTAGCGTAATTGACCGCAAGACATAAGGATCGGATAGAGCCTATGGGGAATGATGTAGCCAAAACAACACTGGATCAGCTGTTTGATCAGGTTTTTGTGCGTGCTCAGAGTAGTATGAATACTATGAAGCAGCAGCGTCAGCAGCTGGAAGCGCTTACACAGGAAAACCAGGGTTTATTGGGTGCTCAATCGCAGCTGGAAGCAGAGAAACAAGCCCTTGCGCAACAGATTGCAGATCTGCAGCAGCAGTTGGCTGAAGCTCAGCAGCAACAGGATTCGAGCCAAGGTCTGGAAGAAGCTAATTGCAGTTTACAAGAGGCTAATCGCGGACTGGAGGAAGAGAACCAGCGTTTGTTGGCAGATAATCAGACGTTGTCAGAGCGCTTGGGTAGCCTGCAAGGGCGTATTAAAGAGATCGCTCGTGGTTCTCTACTGGATAGCTCTGAAGCTTTGTTAGCGATGATTCGGGAAAGCATGCAGGATGATGAACAGCCTGTTGAAGCGGTAGCTGAGTCGGAACCAGAAGAGCCATTACCAGAAAAGTTCTCTGCTAAGGATATTCTGGATCAGTGGTGCAAGCGTTACCCCAAAGCATTTTCCAACCCCTGTATGCAGCCGTTAAAAATCGGTATCCATGAAGATCTCGCTGCCAGTGAAAAACTGCCAGATCACTGGATTCGCCGTGCTTTAGCAGGCTATGTGCGTAGCCCTCGTTACCTGCGTTTGTTAAAAGCCGGTGCGGTGCGTTTGGACCTGAGTGGCAATAATGCAGGCTTTATTACGGAAGAAGAAGCCCAGCACGCAGCTGAACAGCTGGAAGATCGACGTGTACAACGCCAGCAGAAAGAGCAGGCGCATCGAGAGAAAGAGGAAAACCGTCGCTTAAACTCTAAGTTAGCTCAGTTGGTGAACAAACATACCTGATAAGGCTGTGTTGAGTGAACAGTGGCTGGGTATTATCGTGATATAGGTACTGAGTTAGCCAACTCAGTACCAGAGTTCCAGATGATGACTGACTACGGCTTGAAGTACATCCGTACGAGTAATAAGCCCCATTAACTGGTCTTTGTCTGTAACCACCGGTAGTGCGGATAGTTTTTGTTCATGCATCACACTGGCCAGATCCAGTACCTCGGTATCTGGGCTCACGGTCAGCAATTTTCGGTTGATCAGTGTACCCAGCATCACCTGATCGGGTGAGCGATCAGCCAGATCGATATGGCCCACACCAGACGTAGCCTTCAGAATATCTTTATCTGTCACCATACCTAACAAAGCACCTCGACGGTTTTGTAGTACGAGGTGACTGACTCCGTGTTGGGTCAGCAGTTGCCAACCATCCTGAATGCTGGCATCAAAGTCCGCAGTAATAACAGGCTGAGTCATAATCATACGGGCGGATACCCGTGGTCTTTGTCCAACGGCCACCTGTTTGGTGTTGTTATAAGCGTTCAGGGCTTTCTGTGAACGATCCATTGGATTGGGCTGGGGTGGAGGCGGTTCGCCTGCCGCTTCGCGGTTTTGGTGCAAACGGCGCTGAATTTGCTCGAAAGGTTGCTCAGCAACCCGTTCCAGGTGACTGCTATCGCTGTCGGTATCTGCTGAGCGTCGACTGGCACTGGGCTGTTCCAAAGCAGTGACACTCCGGCGTCCCAGAAGCGCTTTACGAGGCGTTTGGATACGCATGCCCTGTTCATAAACCGCAAAAACCATAACCTTCTCCGCTTGCTTCTCTCGGATACAGATCTAAAACAAGCCATTTAAATGTTACCGGTAAAAACCGATAACCAAGCTGTTGTTTAGACTCTGTTGTGTAGGTGCTTAGTATTCTATATCGGCACCGTTAACCCGAGATTTACCTCTTTAGGGCAAATTGTGACATTTTGTTAACGTGACCGGTGCCATATTTTGGCCTAATGCTGCGCTTTTTTCACTCAGCTTTTGATCGAGTTTAAATCGTGCTTATGGCTTAGAGGCTGAGTGATGGAAAAAGATCCCTGCTTAACTCAAAGGAGCTCAGCATCAGGCATTCACTAGCGATTACTATAACTTCTACCCAGATCAAGCTAAACCGGTTTTCATCTATAAAGCGCTCTCTGCGCTCATAACGTCACAACTTTTCAGGATGCAAGCACGATAGACCGAATGGCTAGGTTTAATCGCCTAAAGCAGAGCAACTAAAGTGAGCCTTCGTCTAAAAAGGCGAAGGTTAAGAAGCAGCAGAACAAGCCCAGAATTGTGAGAAAGGCGGGAACAGGGTAGCTCAGAGCGATTAAACCACTACCAATCCATAGATCTTTAATACGGTTTTTACGAACCTGATAACGACGAGTAAAACCGCGACGGTAGAAGTGGTCTTTATCTGGGGTTTTATTGCGCATCCATGGCAGGATAAACCAGTCTGATAGTCGTTTCATAAGGCCTCCTGAAGGATAAAGTGACCGTGATGTTTATAAAACTGTGGAGCAGATCATATTAGTTTAACACTCTTATGGCGGTAGGAAATATTTCTGGGTTATGGGGAAAGATAGGTGTAAATATTTATTTACAAAAAGAGCTTTGCTGTTATTCAGCTAAAGGTGACGAATACCTTGCTCAAGGCGGCTCTATAACAGGCTGTATTGTTTGGATGGTCAATCGATTGCACCTAATTTGTCGCGATATTTGGGTTTTTTACTGAGGTCGGGTCGCATCAGCGGAAAAACGAGTCTCATTAGAGCAGGACACAGGCTGGACGACCCGGTGTAATTACTTTATAACTTTGGTCTAATGCTGGAAATCTAAAGTATAAATACTAATTATCTGGAAGCGCCTTAATGTCTGACGCGCCTGTTGCTCTGGAAATCAGAGACCTGCACAAAAGTTACGGTTCACTGGAAGTTCTGAAAGGTATCTCCCTGCAAGCTCGGGATGGAGATGTGATCTCTATTCTTGGCTCCAGTGGTTCGGGAAAAAGTACCTTCCTTCGCTGCATCAATCTGTTGGAGTCACCTTCACAGGGTACCATTGAGATGGCCGGTGAAGAGCTGCGTTTAAAGCCAGGTAAAGATGGTGCTTTGGAAGCGGCTGACCAGAAACAGCTGGAGCGTATGCGTGCGGGAATTGGTTTTGTATTTCAGAACTTTAATCTCTGGCCCCATATGACCATTCTGGAAAATATCATCGAAGCGCCAGTGCATGTACTGAAGCGCAGTAAAGATGAAGCCATTGCCCGTGCGGAAGAGCTGCTGAAAAAGGTTGGCCTGTTTGAGAAGCGCCATAACTACCCCAGTCAGCTGTCTGGTGGTCAACAGCAGCGTGTCGCCATTGCTCGTACGCTGGCCATGGACCCGCAGGTATTGCTGTTTGATGAACCGACCTCGGCGTTGGATCCAGAGTTAGTGAATGAAGTGTTAAGTGTGATGCGTGATCTGGCGGCGGAAGGTCGTACCATGTTGATCGTGACGCATGAGATGCGTTTTGCCCGTGATGTGTCATCACAAATTGTCTTCCTGCATCAGGGTAGGGTCGAAGAGATAGGTCCGCCTGAGCAAGTGTTTGGCAATCCGACATCGGAGCGCTGCCGGGAATTCCTGAGTAGTCACCTGTAAGGTTGCGATAAACACAAAGAGTAAGCACGAACTAAGCTTAAAGCCGTGAAACAAAAGCTTTTAGAGCAAGAATTACTTTTGTTTTGCTGTGAACTAAACCAATAAAAAAAATCATCCCATAGAGGACACAACAATGAGTCTGAAAAAAGCACTGGCTACTGCAACTCTGGTTGCAGCAACGGTATCTGCTCCTTTTGCCCTGGCCGCTGATAAGGTACGTATTGCGACTGAGGGTGCTTATGCACCGTTCAACTTTATTGACGAATCCGGCAAGTTGAAGGGTTTTGATGTTGATATCGCTAATGCACTGTGTGAGAAGATGAAGGCAGACTGCACCATCGTTGCTCAGGATTGGGATGGTATTATCCCTGGTCTGATGGCGCGTAAGTACGATGCCATTATCGCCAGTATGTCGATTACGCCAGAGCGTAGCCGCGTAGTGGATTTCTCTGAGCCTTACTACTCCAACAGCCTGATTTTTGTTGCACCTAAGAGCAGCAAGTTCAGTCCAGCTGCAGTGAAAGGCAAGGTGATTGGTGCGCAGCGTGCTACCATCGCCGGTCAGTACCTGGAAGATAACCTGTCCAGCAAGGTAACGGTAAAACTGTACGATACGCAGGACAACGCATACCTGGATCTGTCTTCCGGTCGTCTGGATGCTATCGTATCCGACCAGCTGCCAGCGTACGATTGGCTGCGTTCTAAAGAAGGCCAGGCGTTTGAGTTCAAAGGTGAGAAGATCGATATCGATGATAAGATTGGCATCGCTGTGCGTAAGAACGACAAGCTGCGTGAGAAAATGAACAAGGCGCTGCAGGATATTCTGGCTGACGGTACTTACGATCGCATCAACGCCAAGTACTTCCCGTTCTCTATCTATTAATCTGAACAGTTTACTGTTCAATCCGTGATGGCCGCCTATGCGGCCATTGCTGTTTCAAACGGTGTCGTTTATGGATCTGCAAGGTTTTGGTCATCTGCTGCTGGAAGGCGCCTGGGTGACCCTGCAATTGGCACTCTGCAGCCTGCTTTTTGGCCTGTTATTAGGTCTGGCAGGGGCTGCGGCCAAGATGTCCTCCTCTAAAATTGCCAATGCCATCGGTAATGGCTACACCCTGTTTGTCCGGGGTATGCCTGAGCTGTTGCTGGTATTGACCATCTTTTTTGGTTCGTCCGCGTTGCTGATGGCGATTGCCAGTCTGTTTGGCTATGACGAATATATTGAACTCAGCCCCTTTGTGGCCGGTGTTGCTGCTTTGAGTATCGCTTTTGGTGCCTATGCAACCGAGGTGTTCCGTAGTGCGCTACAGGAGATACCCAAAGGTCAACGGGAAGCCGCAGTGGCGCTGGGTATGACAGGGTTTCAGACCTTCCGTCGTATTATCCTGCCTCAGGTTTGGCGTTTAGCCCTGCCGGGTCTGGGTAACCTGTTTCTGGTATTACTGAAAGACACTGCACTGGTATCGGTGATCGGTTTGAATGAGCTGATGCGTCAGGCCTCGGTGGCGGTGGGTTACACCAAAGAGCCGTTTACCTTCTATCTGGCCGCAGCTGTGGTTTATCTGCTGCTGACCTGTATCTCCATGGGCGGTTTATACCTGTTGGAGCGTCATGCGAATCGTGGTTATCGGGGAGCACGCTAATGAACTGGTCATGGGATGTAATTTTAGAAAACCTGCCCAAGCTGATTGATGGTGCCTGGCTGACCTTGGAGCTGGTGGTGATCTCCGGTTTGATCGGTGTGATGCTATCCTTGCCATTGGCGCTGATGCGGGTGTCTAAACGCCGTTGGGTGCAGGCATTTCCGTTTGCCTATATTTTCTTTTTCCGTGGTACACCGCTGCTGATACAGATCTTTCTGGTCTACTACGGTGCATCGCAGTTTGATGTCATTAAAGAATCGGCGCTATGGCCGATCCTGCGTGAGCCTTACTGGTGTGCGATTATCACCTTTGCTCTGCATACGGCAGCTTATATTGCCGAGCTGCTGCGAGGGGCAATTCAGTCGATTCCGAAAGGTGAGCTGGAAGCCGGTAAGGCGCTGGGTATGAGTTACCCGCTGATGCTGCGTCGTATTATTCTGCCCCGTGCCTTCGGTATTATGATGCCATCTTACGGTAACGAAGTGATTCTGATGCTGAAGGGCAGTGCGCTAGCCAGTACCATCACTTTGCTGGATCTGACCGGTATGGCGCGTACGGTCATTGCCCGGACTTATACGCCGCTGGAGATTTTCCTGGCAGCGGGCGTGATCTATCTGATTATCAGTGCGGTGATTATTGGCTTGTTCCGCTTGCTGGAGCGCCGTTTTAATCGTCATCAGCATTGGCCCAATGAGAAACCAAAAGATCTGGATGCTCAGTTGTAAGTACTAAGGGTTATGCTGATCCAAGACTGATATCTTGTTAGTGTGATGTCCGTGCAATAAAAACATAAAAATCCCCGTGTTTTCTGATCAATCCGATACTGAGATCACGGGGATTTTTTTATATCTATCCCAGTGTATAAGAGTTAGAAGAGTAAAGATTTAGCACTTAAAGCGTGCTACGTTCTGCTGTAACTGAATCGCCAGCTGTGACAGCTCTTCACTGCTGGAGGCCACCTGATCTGAGCCCGCTGCAGTCTCTTCTGAAACATTGACGATATTGACCAGATTGCGATTCATCTCCTCCGCAACGGCGCTCTGCTCTTCGGTCGCTGTGGCTACCTGATCGGTCATATCCCGAATCTGTTGCATCTGCTGAACAATCATCGCCAGCTCTTTGCCTGCCTTATTCGCTGCAGTTACCGATTCGTCTGCCCACTTACGGCTGCGTTCCATCACCTCGACCGCATTACGGGCACCGGTTTGCAAGCGCTCATTCATACTGCGGATCTCCATAGTGGAGTCCTGAGTACGCTGTGCCAGTTGGCGGACTTCGTCAGCAACCACAGCAAAACCACGGCCACTTTCACCGGCTCGGGCGGCTTCAATGGCGGCGTTCAGTGCCAGCAGGTTGGTCTGCTCCGAGATACCTTGAATCACTTCCAATACGCTACCGATCTCATCGGTATCTTTTTCCAGTGCCTTGATGACCTGGGCAGCAGATTCTACTTCGGTGCTGAGGTGAGTGATCTTATTGACGGTATCTTCTACCTCGTGGTTGCCCTCATCGGCTTCTTCATCGGCATCATGAGTGGCTTGTGCACTGATACTGGCGTTACGGGCTACCTCTTGTACTGTGGCGGACATCTCATTCATTGCCGCAGAAAGCAGATCTGTTTCTTCTGATTGACGGCGAATACCATTGCTGGTTTGTTCGGCGGTCGCTGCGAGTTCTTCTGCTGCGCCATGCAGTTGATTGGCTGAACTGGTCAGGGTAAATATCAGATCCTGAAATACCTGTAATGTGCCATCAACATCCTGTGACATCTGACTAAGCTCATCTTTGCCTTTTAGGTTTACGCGGACGCGCAGATCACCGGTAGCCACTTGTTTCAGAGCCTGGCTAACCTTATCAAGGGGTTGAGTGATAGAGCGGGTAATCATTAGGGCAACTGCGATCAGTACAGCCATCACCAGCAGTAACTGAATAGCTGCATGAGTGACGCCCTGCCAGAAGACCTCGTCAATCTCAAAGGTGTAGTCACCAGAGCCGATCACCCAGCCCCATTGAGGAAAAACCTTAACATAGGAGGTTTTTTCTTTAGGCTCAGAGTAGCCAGCTTTAGGCCAGTGATAAGTAAAATAGCCATCAATTTTGCCTTGTCGACCCAGATCTGCCATCTGTTTGAAAACGGGGCGGCCATCATTGGTCCGGGTGTCTTTCAGGTTTTTCCCCACTGCAGAGGGGCTGCCACCATTGGCCAGCGTCGTTGCGTCATAGTTCAGGACAAAGAAGTATTCACCATCGGCGTAGCGCATTGCACTCAGGCTATCCAGTGCTCTTGCTTGGGCCTCTTGCTGAGAGAGCTGGCCTTGCTGAACCTTTTTATCCAGATTGGCAACCATGCTATGAGCGGATTCCACTAACATCTGAACACGGCTGGCAGATTCATCATAAAGTGCTTGCCGATGATCCTGCAGCGCTAAAAGTTCTAATGTGGCGATTGCAATCACTGCGATAGCCGTGAGTAGATAAAGACGGGCTTTAACACTGATTTCCTGTAAGTTCATTGCACTCTCCCTTGGATGATAATGCGTTATTCGGATGCCAGATCACCATACTCAGAACGGGCATCCACTGCCTTGTGGTTGAGTGTAACATGGGGTTCGGTACTCGACTGCTGCCTGATTATGGTTTGGTTGCTATTTTTACGGCAGTATCAAGTCAGTTGTATGACATAACTGCCCTTTGATATCAGTGGTACAAGGGAAGAAAACCGGAAGGGTTAATACTCCCTTCTCTGCTGGAAGGGAGTATTGAATAGCAAGAAAACAGATTAAAGAGCTAGAAGCGTCGGGTGGAACCGGTGAAGGGCATAAAGTTACCTCGATCCACCACTGGTCCCATATCTTCTGGAGCCACTTCTTTATGCATCGGCTCGATACTGACCAGAACCTCGGCATTCACCAGCTGCTTACGATATGGCATAGGTACAGTATACTTACCCAGACCTTTGTGGGGCAGAGTGCCCAGCATGACGTACTCGCCGTTGATCTTAAGCCAGAGCTTGCATACCAGGCCAGAACCCAGTTCCGGTGGTTGAATGGTTTGTACCATCACATTACTGCGATCCATACTGGTGTTCACCAGCCATGCCGGTTTCTCTTCCTGACTATTGACCACGTAAACATAGTCAGAGCTGCTGTTATCCATTGCGGGTTGCTTCAGCATCAGCACGGAACCCATGGCCAGCATAAAGGAAAACGAAACAGCCGTGGTCAGTTGCCACAGTTTTAGGTTTTCGTACCAGCGCCTGGGATGAATTTCCTGCTCAATAGCTTGCCAGACCCTTTTTGGCGGTGTGACAGGTTTTAAGCCGTCGTTAAGGCTTTGCAGGTGTTCACGCCAATGCTGAACCTCCTGCTGAAGATCCGGGCTAAACGCCAGTAAAGCTTCAAAAGAGGCTTTTTCCTGGGGGGATAGCGTGCCCAGCACATATTCCCCTGCCGCCTGGTTGCGCTGTTCTGGATCTGTTAAATCGATTGATTCATGCATGACTTTAACCTCTCAAGACCACGACGAATCCATGTTTTGACTGTGCCTAATGGTTCCATAAGTCGGTCAGATAGCTCCTGATGGCTGTAACCGTCAAAGTAGGCCAGTTCAATACATTGGCGCTGATCTTTATTCAGCGTACCCAGGCAGTGATGTACCTGGTCCGATGCCTGCCATTGCTGTGCAATATGATCAGTATCCTGATGACTTTCTGACATCTCAGTCAACACTTCGTCACCATCATTAAGCTGATCGTTTTTATAGCGGCGCAGCCAGTCCAGTGACTGGTTGCGGGCAATAGTGCTCAACCAGGTCATAGGCTTGGCAATATCGGCATTATATTGTCCGGCACTGTTCCATATCTTTATAAACACTTGCTGAAGACAGTCTTCTGCATGGCTCTCATTTTTTAAGATACGCAGCACAACCGCAAACAGATGCGATGAAGTGCTTTGATAGAGCTTTTTTAGGGCCCGGGCATCTTTTTCGCTGCAGCGAGTGAGCAGCTTTTTCAGCTCCAGCTGATCTGAGTCGGTTGCTTTCATCGTTGTTCCATCCAGAGAATGGCGCATATTTTAGCGGGAAACAGGGGTTAACATCAGTACTAAACTCTGAGCCTGTTCATATTTTTTAGGTGTGAGACTCTAAACGAGAGGCTCCTTTATGCCAAGACTAAAATGGCCACTATTTATATCCTTTGCATTGAATGATAAGGGAAAATTGCTTCATAAGGGAAAGCCTTATTAGAATAAGCGCTCACACAACATTTCTCTTTAACAAATGGATTGATGCTTCAGTTCTCGGCCAAAAAATATCGAAACACATCTTGTGTAAATGTGTATGCTAATGTGTATAGGCCCCATTAAAAAGATTTAACAGGATAAATTAATATGTCGTTAGAACAACGGGCAGGTATCTGCTGGATTAGAGAGGAACAGTGGCAACGTTTTCTGGATGTGGCTGATGATTCGGATATGCTGGAAGATGATTGGCACGAATGGGCAGCAAAAACAGATGAGATGATTACCACTTTTGCTGAAAAAGGCATCAGTGTCGATAAGGTGCCGGTGGATGTAGAGGCGCTGATTATCTGGTGTAACGAACGTGACCGTACAGTGAACAGCAGCAGTCGTGCCGAGTATGTGACTCAGATTATGACCAGCGAACCCAAAGGCTCAGATACCCGCCATTGAAACGGGGATTGAGTATGAATACAAATAAAACCTAATCCAAATAAAGCCCCATCTAAATAAAACCCAATCCAGATAAAACCGAGGCATCAAGTCAGTCAGGGAGCTGCCCCGATGCACCGGTTTTATTGTTTCTGGGTTGTGTGTTTCTGGATTGTATTTTTCTGGATTGTATTTTTCTGGATTGTATTTTTCTGGATTGTATTTTTCTGGATTGTATATGTGCCTGCCATAACTCCTAAGCCATTGATGAGCTTAAGATGTTTTATGGGCTTAAGGCATTCTTCCTGAAAATCAGCAGGCCATTGCTGTATCCTTTGAGTCTTTATTGCTGGTAGCAGCCGCTCGACGATTGACCACTTGTTTAAACATCGAGCGCAGGTGCTTTACCGGTGCGCTGCGGTCATAGCGAATATTCATTGGACCGCTTTGAAACAGCCGACTGTCCATAATCGTCAGGTCATGAGCAATCTCGGGGCTGAAAGCCATCTGTTGCAGTATATCCCGATGCAGATCGACACCCGGCGCGATCTCGGTCAGGCAGAGACCCTTTTCGGTTAGACGGAATACGGCGCGCTCGGTGATAAAGGTGACGCGTTGCTCCTGCTCTACGGCATATTCACCATTAAAGGTAATTTGCTGAACCGTTTCACAGAACTTCTTCTGCTTGCCGTTTTGAATAATTTGCAGTTCGCCATTTTCAAAGCTCATCTGCTGTGGCCCTGAGGTGAAGGTGCCAAGGAAATACAGATCCTGAGTATTCTGAGTGATATTGATAAAGCCGCCAGCTCCGGCCAACTTGCTGCCAAAGCGGCTGACATTAACGTGGCCCTGTGGGCAGGTCTCTGCCAAGCCTAAAAAAGCCTGGTCTAAACCGCCGCCATCATAAGAATCAAATTGTGCCGGTTGGTCGATCACGGCATCCGCATTGCTGACTGCGCCAAAGCTTAAACCGCTGGCGGGTTGCCCGCCGATACCACCAGGCTCTACGCTGAGGGTAAAGCTATCCAGAATACCTTCTTCTGCAGCCACTTGAGCCACCATCTCTGGCATACCGATCCCCAGATTGATCACGCCGCCTTTTTGCACTTCAAGTAGAGCGCGACGACCAATCACCTTACGGGCATTCAGTTCGGCAGGAGTTACCTGGCTGGCGGGTGGGCGAATATCACCGCTATAGGCAGGGTTATACTGCTCGCCGAAGGTTTGTGGATGATCTTCAGCCGGTGCCAGAATTACGTGATCCACTAAGATGCCGGGGATACGTACTCTGTCGGCAGTGAGTTGATGCTGTTCGGTAATACGTTCCACCTGAACTAACACTTTGCCGCCACTGTTCTTCACTGCCTGAGCGATAGCCAGCACATCCAATGGCAGAGCTTCTTTCTCCATGGATATATTGCCGTTTTTATCAGCAGTGGTACCGCGTAACAAGGCAATGTCGATAGGGAAGCTTTTATAGAACAGATAATCTTCGCCGTTGATCGGCATCAGCTGAACATGATCATCCGTGGTGCGGCTATTGATTTTTCCACCTTCATAGCGAGGGTCAACAAAGGTATGCAGACCTACTTTGGAAAAGACGCCTGGGCGTCCAGCAGCAATTTCGCGATATAGGTGGCAGATCACGCCTTGAGGCAGGTTATAGGCTTCAATCTCATTATTGATTGCCATTTCCCCCAGCTTAGGTGCTAACCCCCAATGGCCTCCGATGACTTTGCGAACCATACCCTGATGACCAAAGTGGTTAAGGCCCCGCTCTTTGGCATCACCCTGTCCTGCGGCATAAACCAGAGACAGGTCGGCAGGTTCTCCGGTGTCTAAAAAGCGTTTTTCGATGGCTTTGGCCAGGGTTTCAGCGAAGCCGATACCAATAAAGCCACCTGTCGCCAGGGTACTGTGTGAGGGTATCAGCTGGGCGGCCTGCTCAGCAGTGATCAGTTTATCCATGACAGAACTCTCAGATTTTTTGTTATTTTTAGAGCCTTAACTTTAGTCAAGATACTCTTAAAAACAGTCTGTTAAAACAGCCAACCGCTGATATACCTGCTCAAACAAAGTGCCCTTGCCAAACTACTGACGAAAATAGTCTCCTGGGCAGTTATGTTCTTGTTTGAGTATTTCATCGAGGCTGTTGATATGAGCTCTGTTACTACAAGGATTAGGCCATGATTAGAAATTCTAATAAAAACAGATAGTTGTTAGTGCTTTGCTATAAGTTCAAGAAAGAGCTGTCTATTTTTTTAGACGCTTAGTGTCAATAAGTGTCTAAGTCTTGTCTTGATGGTTTGACATTTATAGAGAGTTTTCGAATGGTTTATTCTGTCTGAGCCTTTTTTAACCGGTTGTACAGTGTTGCGCGCGAGATACCGAGGCTTTTAGCGGCCGCGGTGCGATTGCCGTTATGTTGCCGGATCGCCTGTCGGATCAGCTCAAAGTCACTTTGTTGGCGCTGCTGTTGGAGGCGATTGGTTTGGGCTGATGCTGTTTGTTGAGAGGGTGCGTGTTGTGATGGTGTATGTTGCGGCAGGTTACTCATAGTCAGTGGATCTGTTGGTAATGACGTATCGGATACCTGAATACCAAAGTCATCAGCATAGATCTGATCGCCTTCTGCCATTACACAGGCACGCTCCAAACGGTTTCTCAGCTCCCGTACATTTCCAGGCCAGTGATAGCTTTCCAGCCAGTTGATTGCTTGCTGAGAGAGGGCTAGAGGTGGCAGGTGGGTTTGCTTCTGGATCTGTAGCAGTAGATGTTGCGCCAGTACCGGAATATCTCCTGTGCGCTGGCGTAGAGGTGGTAGATCAATGGGAAGAACATTCAGGCGATAATAGAGATCGGCGCGAAACTCGCCCTGCTGGACCAGCTCAGCCAGGTTTTTTGATGTTGCGGCAATGACACGGACATCGACACTGATCAGGCGATTAGAGCCTAAAGCTTCTACTTCCCTCTCCTGTAGTACACGTAATAACTTAGCCTGCATGGCGAGAGGCATCTCTGCAATTTCATCCAGAAACAGGGTGCCGCCATCAGCCAATTGAATCTTGCCAACACGACCTTTTTTATCTGCTCCGGTATAAGCGCCTGCGGCGGTGCCAAACAGCTCGGCTTCAGCTAAAGGTTCTGGCAGAGCTGCCATATTGATGCCGACAAAAGGAGCATCCCGGCGTGGCGATGCTTGATGAATGCCTTGAGCTAACAGCTCTTTGCCGGTACCGGTTTCCCCTAATAGTAAGAGTGTAGTATCCAGTTGTGCGGCTCTTAGAGCCTGGCGTTTGAGTTGCAGAATCTGGGGGGATTCACCGATCATATCATCCAGGGCATAACGACTGGTACGCAGTAGATTCTCTTTTTCAAAACGACGGCGCAGACGGGCAAATTTATCAAACAGTGGCTGCAATTGTTCCAGATCATCATGAAAGATCAGACCGAGTGCGCCAATGACGTTATCATCATGATCTCTCAATGGCAGGCGGTTGACCACGCACCAACGACCACTGATCTGCATAAGATCCAGGAACATGGGTTTACCGGTTTGTACCACGCGGGGCAGTTGAGAGGTAGGTAATAGTTGTTCCAGTGGCAAACCAATCGGGTCAAAATCATCGTCCAGCTGCAACATGATGCGGTAAGCCGGGCTGATCCAAGCGATCTTTAGCTCCGCATCAATGGCAATCGCACCTTGGCAGGCCTTGGCCAGCTGATCCAGCAGAGTGGCATAGTGAGCATCGCAGGAGAGGAGTTGCAGTAGGTTTTGGGTGCTCATCGTGGTGTGGTCTCAGCTCTTTTAATGGCTATTCAAACAGCTTATTACAAACCCTCTGCATAAGGGATTGTCGGATCGGACGAGAAGTTTTTCAGCAAATAGTCGAATTTTACTGCTAGCCCACAGTCTGTAAGGATAAAATAACACGTCCAGATAAGAGGTGACCATGCAGTTACAAGATGTTGATAAAGCAGCGTATTTAAAGCTGAGCCGAAAAGTCAGTATTATCCTGATTATTTGTTTTGCTGTTAGTGCCATGGCCGGTGGCCAGATATTGGTACACACTCTGGGTAACCCCGAGGGGGGGAACTTCTATTTAAATTTGGCTGGTGTATTGGTTGGTATTCTGGTCACCAGTTTGTTGTTTTCCTTCTATCGCAATGACCCGCGTCTGGAATCCCTGCTTTATGTTTTTCGTTTGAAGCGTATGCTGGCGCGGGTTACGAATCGCATGCATAAGTTGAAAAAACTGTCTGAGCAGGGCAATCACAACGCCCGTATTATTCTACGTTTCTACTATGATGGTTTGCTGCAGGTGTATTTTCTGGAAAGCAACGAATATGGCCAGACCGAGCTTGAAAAAGAGCAGCAGACATTCCTGGCGACACTATCTGAGGAACAGCTGGATCAGGCGTTACCTGTAATCGAGCCAGAGTTAATTGAAGCTACGGCTAAGTTAGCGGATTGATATGATGGGATAGGCATTAGACTGATTAAAATGGATCTGTCTAATGCCAGGTAATGGATGATCCCGGTGCCGTTAAACGCTGAGTCGTTCTCAGAGATTGTTGTTCTCAGGGGCTATTATTCTCAGAGTTTGATTGGCCTGCCGCAGAAGAGCTTTCTTCGCCTGTGAGTTGTCTATCAGGCAGCGGTCTGGGCTTCAGATGACGTTGCCTGCCGTCCCTTCGTGATAGTTCGGTGCCGCAGTATTTGCAGTAATCGGCGTCTGCCTCATGGCCTTCTTCACCGCAACCATGACATACCAGCATCATATGACGCTTCATGGTTTGGGATAGCTCTACTGTGACAATTCCCGTAGGTACTGCAATCACACCGTAACCCATAATCATGACGACCGCAGATAAGAACTGACCAATGTTGGTTTGAGGCGTGATATCGCCATAGCCCACAGTGGTGAGCGTGACCACCGCCCAGTAGATACTGCGGGGGATGCTGCTAAAGCCATTTTTTGGACCTTCGATGACATACATCAGAGAGCCAAAGATCACCACCATGGTGAGCACGGTAAACAGAAATACCGTAATTTTACGCCGACTGGCACGCATCGCCTTGGTGAGTGCTGCTGCTTCGCCAACATAATGAAAGAGCTTAAGAATCCGGAAGATTCTTAGCACCCGGATCAGGCGCACCACCAACATCACCTGAGTGCCGGCAAAAAACAGGCTCAGGTAGGTAGGAATAATACACAGTAGATCAATCAGGCCAAAAAAGCTGGTGGCGTATTTCAGCGGCTTACCGATGGAGTACAGTCGTAGCAGGTACTCCAGGGTAAAGATGATGGTGAAAAACCACTCGGCAATATAAAGCTCACGGTGCCAGACCTGATGGATGGATTCCACGCTATCCAGCATCACCAGGCCTACGCTGATCACGATGCAGGCGATCAGGCTGAGATCAAAACCTCTGGCCAGAGGTGTATTGGCCTCGAAGATCACATGATAGATCCAGGCGCGATGCCCGGTTGGTTTAGCAGAGTTCTGCGAGCTCATTTTGTCCGTATCCCATCTTTTATCGTTCATGCTATCAATGGGTTTGAAGATTTTTCTTCAGAGTATTAAAGCTCAGTGCGACACGACCCAGTTCTAATACCTTGTTGTATTGATCCTTCTGGTTGTTTGTCAGCAGTGCAGGTTCAATTTTTTGGTTGTCATTGATTAGATTCTGAATCGCCAGTTCTTCAGACATCAGGCCGCCTAGTTCATTGATTAATTCAATCAGTTCATTAGCTTCATGAATCAGATGTTTGGTGCCGAGCCCAGGGGTTGGATTCTGGTAGTTTGTCCAGCGAATTAGGTGTAGCAAAGGGGATGCCTGTTTTAACCACAGAATTTTATCTGTTGGGTGTAGTGGAAGCTGTACCCGGCTCAGCAGGTCCTGGAAGATGGACTCGTTATCGTGGAATGGCTGAGATAGATCTTCGTGACTTAGAATATGTAGCCATTGCATCGCCTCCAGCAGGGTTTGCCCCATCCAAGGTTCATTAATAATGGTGTGATACTGACTGTTAAGCAGGGAAAAGTCTGCTTGTTGCTGGAGTAATGAGGGGCTATTTTCCAGTCGTTGCCAAGCCTGGCTTTGTCGGTAGATATTCACCATGTGTTCCAGGTTATAGGTGAACATGCGCAGTTTATAAGTCAGATAAGAGGGCATCTTGAGTACTTTGCTGATACCGCTGGAACGGTTCAAGTGGTAGCAACACCAGCGCAGTTGTAATAACGATTCATACAAGCTTTCAAGGTGCAGCCAATTGCGATCAAAAGCCAGCGTATCCCGGGCGGCAATAAAGTGATCCAGTTCGATTTGTGCCGCTTTTACCAAACCATCATAGGTATCAAAAGACGGAACCCGATCGACCTTCGTGCCTGCCAAATGTGGCGCAAACAAGCGATAACCTCGCTGAGCTTTGCTGATATTGCTCAGCTGTATCGGAATCTCGTCACTTAGATCATGAGCGATCTTAAATAGTAGGTCGCTTTCACCTGTAATCAGTTCTAGTTCTATTTCACTGATGGGGTCTTGGTGTTCACCTGCGAGGGCTGCGCCATTATCCAGAACCATCTCAATTTCGGCCTGCATCTGATCAACGCTGACATCTAACAGCCACTTCTTGCGGGTGAAGTTGGTTTCAAACGCTGGTTTCAGGTTTTGCGCCAAGTGATCGGCATCAAGTGGTGCGGGCCACAGCGAGGGATCGATATGCTCCAGTTCGAGCTCGGGACCTTTTACAGTCCACTCCCATTCCCCTCGTTGATGCAGGCCGCCGCTGCCATTGCCCGCCGTTTTCAGGGTCTGAATATATTGATCACCGGCTTTGCGAACCCTTAAAGCAACTCTGGCGCGATTCAGGTCCAGGTTATCAGTATCAAAGTAGATATTGATTAACTCTTTACTGTCATAGCTGCGCGCCTGTTGCAGTACCCGATGCTGTTTGAGCAGATCACCTGCTTGGGCTGGAATTGCCAGTTTCAGTTCAATTTCCTTGGCCATGACATCCTCGGTGAGATAGTGAGAAATTTAGATAGGTTTTACTTCATTCTACTGTGCAAATGTCGGTTCGCCAAAAGAGTAAAAAATGCCTTTGCTGTAATAAAACTGAAATATAACTGTCACATAGTCTTTCTTATCATAGAAATATTACATTTTTATCAAAAAAAGATGACGTGAAGCAGAATTTTTTATGACATTTTTTGAATCCTGCTTTTATACTTCGCACCAGATTTAATACCCCAAGGTGAAGACCATGAGTAACGCATTTTCCAAGCTATTTGGGCGCTCTCCTTTTGGCCCCATGCAGGAACATATGTCGAAGTCCTATGCGTGTGCTGAGCAGCTGATTCCTTTCTTTTCAGCGGTGTTGGCAGAGGATTGGCAGGAAGCTGAAACACTGCAGCAGAAAATTTCTGGTTTGGAAAACGAGGCGGATGATATCAAGGCAAAAATCCGTGCCAACCTGCCGGAAAGCCTGTTTATGCCCGTGCCTCGTTCTGACTTGTTAGAGTTGTTAACTGTACAGGACAAAATTGCGAATAAGACGAAGGATATTGCCGGCATCATGCTGGGTCGCCAGATGAAGATTCCGGCTGAACTGGCGGAAGATATGGTGGCTTACGTACAAAAAGCGGTTGCTGCTTCCGAGCAAGCTAAAGTGGCAATGAGCGAAATTGATGAGCTGCTGGAAACGGGCTTTGGTCGTCATGAGTCTGACCTGGTGAAAGGCATGATTCAGAAGATCGATCAGTACGAACACGAGGCAGACAAGCTGCAGGTAGAGATTCGCGCCAAGCTGTTCAAGCTGGAAGCTGATCTGCCACCGGTAGACGTGATGTTTATGTACAAAATTATCGACTGGATCGGTGATCTGTCTGACCGTGCTGAACGCGTCGGCAGTCGTCTGCAGATCCTACTGGCGAAATAATCGACTGGCAAAAATAAAGGTGCAACAACAAGCGCCGTTTGCTGACTGAATAACGAAAAACGACTTAACGGTTATTTTATGGAAATTATTGTTCAATACGCCGACGTCTTTATCATTCTGGCCTGTGTCTTTGGCTTCTTTATGGCCTGGGGTGTAGGTGCTAACGACGTGGCTAACGCCATGGGGACCTCCGTGGGTTCCAAAGCGATTACCATCAAGCAGGCGATTCTGATTGCGATCCTGTTTGAGTTTGCCGGTGCTTATCTGGCCGGTGGAGAGGTAACGGCGACCATTCGTAAAGGCATTATCGATCCGGCGCTGATGGCGGATACGCCTGAACTGCTGGTGTACGGTATGCTGGCTTCTCTGCTGGCGGCTGGTATCTGGCTGTTGGTTGCGACGCACTTTGGCTGGCCGGTATCGACCACGCACTCCATTGTCGGTGCGATTGTCGGTTTTGCTGCCGTGGGTATCTCTGTTGAAGCGGTCGCCTGGGCTAAAGTAGGTAAGATCGCTGCCAGTTGGGTGGTATCACCGCTGCTGGCAGGTACCATCGGCTTTATGCTGTTCCGCAGTGTACAGAATCTGATTCTGGAAAAAGACGATCCGTTTGCTAACGCTAAGCGCTACGTGCCTTTTTATATGTTCCTGGTGGGTTTCATTATCGCCATGGTAACTCTGCTGAAAGGTCTGAAGCATGTGGGTCTGCACCTGTCCTTCCTGCAGTCTGCTCTGTGGTCGCTAGTGATCGGTGCGATCATTATGGCTATTGGTGTAATGCTGCTTAAAAAGATCAAGCGTGATGAGCAAGCTGATAAAGAGTTCCACTTCTCCAGTGTTGAGAAAGTGTTCGGCGTACTGATGATGTTCACCGCCTGTGCCATGGCGTTTGCTCACGGTTCCAACGACGTAGCCAATGCGGTCGGTCCTCTGGCAGCGGTTGTGGGTGTGGTTCAGTCTGGTGGTGAGATCGCCAGCAAATCCGCTATGCCTTCCTGGGTTCTGCTACTGGGTGCTGGTGGTATTGTTGCGGGTCTGGTGATGTATGGTCACAAGGTAATCGCGACGGTGGGTACTAATATTACTGAACTGACGCCAAGCCGTGGTTTTGCTGCGACTCTGGCAGCTGCAACTACGGTAGTAGTCGCTTCTGGTACTGGTCTGCCAATCTCCACTACGCACACGCTGGTTGGTGCGGTACTGGGTGTGGGTCTGGCTCGTGGTATTGCTGCACTGAACATGAATATCGTGAAAACCATCTTTATGTCATGGATTATCACGCTGCCAGCCGGTGCTGCGCTGTCTATTCTGTTCTTCTTCGTACTGAAAGGCGTCTTTGGCGGTTAATCCCCGCGATTAATGTAATTAACCGTGGTTGTTAACCCTGGCGGTTGATCGATCTGATTTAACCGTCGTGGTGTTATCATCATAACGCTTTGCTTTAAGAAATGGCGGCCTTTTAGGTCGCCATTTTTGTTTCTATAGTGTTTTTTCCTGTGTTGTCTATTCCTGATCTGTCTTGAAAGTTTGATCCTGATGCAGGGTTAGTCCGATAGTGTCGTCTTTCTTCTTGTCGTGCTGGAGACTACAATCAGCATAACTGAACCCTTAGACTTCTTTGATCAACCCGCTGAGTTGGACTGACAGAAATTGGACAACCTACAAGATTACGTACACTGGTTTCGTAATTCGTCGCCTTATATCAATGCCCATCGTGGTCGCACTTTTGTCCTGTTGCTGGACGGCTTTGCCCTGCAGCATCAAAACTTCACTAATATCGTTAATGATCTGGCGCTGTTAAACAGCCTGGGCGTGCGCTTAGTTGTAGCCTTTGGTGCGCAGCCTCAGATCCGACAAAGATTAGCCCGGCGCCAGCTTGAGTTGGAGTTTTTTGGTCAGCGACCTGTGATTAGTTCTGAGGCGATGGAGAGTGTTAAGGATGCCGCAGGGTCCGCTTGTATCGAGCTGCAATCCCGTCTCTCTCTTGGTTTGCCCAATTCACCTATGCACGGTGCAGGTATTCGTGTCTCCAGTGGTAATATGCTGACGGCTCGGCCTCTGGGTGTGATTAATGGTCAGGACTTTGGTCATGCCGGCATTGTGCGCAGTGTGGATTGTGCTGCGGTGAATCGTCAGTTGGATGATGGCGCTATTGTGTTGTTACCGCCTATTGGCTTTTCTCCTACGGGGGAGGTGTTTTCCCTGTCGGTTGAAGAGGTGGCTACGCGAGCGGCTATTGAATTGAAGGCTGATAAGCTGATTGTATTTGGTGAGCAGAGAGGCCTGTTAGATGGTGAGGGGCAGGTTATTCGCGATATGTCGCCTAAACAAGCTGGTTTGTTATTGGATCAATTGTCTGAAGAGGAGACACTCTACTCTTCGCTGCAGGCTGCCTGGCAGGCCAGTCGTTTTGGTGTTGGGCGTGCTCATCTGATCAGCTATCAGCAGGATGGCGCTCTTCTGGAAGAGCTGTTTACCCGCAATGGTGGTGGCACCATGATCACGCAAGAGCTATATGAACAGGTGCGTGATGCCAGTATTGATGATGTAGGCGGTATTCTGGAACTGATTCAACCTCTTGAAGAGCAAGGGGTGTTGGTACGCCGCTCCCGTGAGCGTCTGGAAACGGAAATCGATCAATTCACGGTGGTTGAACTGGATGGCATGATCGTCGCTTGTGCTGCGCTTTATCCGTATATGGATGAGCAGGATGATCGTATTGGTGAGCTGGCGTGTGTTGCGGTCGATCCGCAATATCGAGGTGGTGATCGAGGGGGGTTAATCCTGCAGCATATTGAGAAACGCTCACGGCGCTTAGGCTTAAGATCTTTATTTGTCTTAACCACTCATACTGCGCACTGGTTTCGGGAAAGGGGCTTTGAACCTGCTGGAGTGGATGCTCTGCCGCAAAGTCGTCAGCAGCTGTATAACTGGCAGAGAAACTCTAAGATTTTTGTGAAAAAACTTTAGCCATTAAGCCTGTTAACTGTGCTGAAGAGAGCTTAATAACGTCAGTATTTGCGGGCATAAAAAAAGCGGGAACGATATTCCCGCTAACAACTTAAGCAAAAGACCTGTATCACCCGACAATCTTTGTCGGATTAATGTAAGCATAGCCTAGACTTTCGGCTACCGCCTGATTTGTTACCTGCCCTGCATGAATATTTAGCCCATTCTTCAAATGCTTATCGTCTTTTAATGCATGTTGCCAACCTTTGTCTGCCAGCTCTAAAACGAACGGCAGCGTAGCGTTGGTTAATGCCAGGGTTGAGGTGCGCGCTACGGCTCCAGGCATGTTTGCTACACAATAATGAACGATACCTTCTTCAGTATAGACCGGATTATCGTGAGTGGTAGCTCGACTGGTTTCAAAACAGCCACCTTGGTCAATGGCGACATCCACCAGTACGCTACCTGGCATCATCTGTTTTAGCATCTGGCGCGTGATTAGTTTAGGGGCTGCTGCACCCGGTACCAGTACGGCACCAATCACCAGGTCACTGCGGCGAATGCAGGTCAACAGGGACTCTTTAGTGGAAAACAGGGTTTTGCACTGACCATGGAAACGGGTATCCAGTTCACGCATACGTGGAATAGAGCGATCGAGAATCGTGACTTCGGCACCCATGCCGATGGCCATGCGGGCCGCGTTTTCACCCACTACGCCACCACCAATAATAGTGACATGAGCGGGCTCAACGCCGGGTACGCCACCTAACAGTACGCCGCAACCGCCCATGGATTTTTCCAGGCAGCGAGCTCCAGCCTGTACCGATAAACGGCCAGCCACTTCACTCATCGGGGCCAATAAAGGCAGGCCGCCATGATCATCGGTCACTGTTTCGTAAGCGATGGCGGAGCAGCCCGAGTTGATCAGGCCTAAGGTCTGGTTAGGATCTGGGGCTAGGTGCAGATAAGTGAAAAGTACCTGGCCGCTTCTCAGGCGCTGAATCTCTTCCACCTGCGGCTCTTTTACTTTGACGATCAGTTCGGCGCGGTTAAACAGCGTTTGGGCATCGCTGACAATCTCAGCGCCGGCGGCCTGATAGTTCAGGTCATTAAAGCCGATGGCGCTGCCGGCATCCTGTTGTACCAGCACTTGATGGCCTCTGTGAGTCAGCTCTGCGACGCCACCGGGGGTCATCCCAACCCGGTATTCCTGATTTTTTATCTCTTTGGGTATGCCAATCAGCATGGTTGTTCTCCTTGGCTGCTGTGGGGCAGCATCTCCCTCAAATAGTTGTTCTAGCCTGATTATAGATCAGAGGTGGCAGGAAAAAACGGTCTGTTTTCAGGCGCTTTTTAGTGGTTTTCGCTAGTGGTTAGTTTTAGTCGGAATTAGTGTCTGAAATTTGCGTCCGGAACTTGTGGTTGGAAAATCATTCCAAGCTTTGTCTACTGCAGATTAGGCTTGTACCTAGCCAACGGCGCTTCACAATGGTAAAACGTCCCCTGCAAGTGCTAATACTGAATTGATTAAAACGACGGATGCCTGATTAGGCCATCGGTCATTGAAAATAGCTGTTGAGGAATACCCATGCCCGAGTACCGCTCAAAAACCTCCACCGCAGGTCGTAATATGGCTGGCGCCCGTGCCCTGTGGCGCGCTACTGGTATGAAAGATGATGACTTTCAAAAACCCATTATTGCGGTGGTTAACTCCTTCACTCAATTTGTACCGGGCCACGTTCACCTGAAGGATATGGGCCAGCTGGTGGCTCGTGAAATTGAGCAAGCCGGTGGTGTAGCGAAAGAGTTTAATACCATTGCCATTGATGATGGTATCGCCATGGGTCATGACGGCATGCTGTACAGTCTGCCATCCCGTGACATTATCGCGGATTCCGTGGAATACATGGTGAATGCTCACTGTGCTGATGCCATGGTGTGTATCTCAAACTGTGACAAGATCACACCGGGGATGCTGATGGCGGCAATGCGCTTGAATATCCCGGTGATCTTTGTTTCCGGTGGCCCAATGGAAGCGGGTAAAACCAAGCTGGCGGATCATAAGCTGGATCTGGTGGATGCTATGGTGCTGGCGGTTGATCCCGATGCATCGGATGAGCTGGTGGATGCGGTTGAGCGTTCTGCGTGTCCAACTTGTGGTTCCTGTTCCGGTATGTTCACGGCAAACTCCATGAACTGTCTGGCAGAAGCACTGGGTCTGGCGCTACCGGGTAACGGTACTGTGGTTGCGACGCATGCGGATCGTGAGCAGCTGTTTAAGTGTGCTGGTCATCGTATCGTTGAGATGACTAAAGAATACTATGAGCAGGACAACGATCGCCTGTTACCACGTAATGTGGGCTTTAAAGCATTTGAAAATGCGATTGCGCTGGATATCGCCATGGGTGGTTCCACTAATACGATTCTGCACCTGTTGGCTATTGCCCAGGAAGCGGAGATCGACTTCACCATGAAGGATATCGATCGTATGTCCCGTGAAGTGCCGCAGCTATGTAAGGTGGCACCAAACACTCAGCAGTACCATATCGAAGATGTGCACCGTGCCGGTGGCATTATGGGGATTCTGGGTGAGCTGGATCGTGCCGGCAAACTGCATACTGACGTACCGACCGTTCATGCTGCGGATATGAAAGCGGCGCTGGATGAATGGGATATTATGCGCAGCCCTTCTGAGGCCGTGATGGAGTTCTACAAAGCAGGTCCTGCAGGTATTCCAACGCAAACCGCATTCAGTCAGGCGACACGCTGGCCGACACTGGATGGTGATCGCGCCAACGGTTGTATCCGTTCACTGGAGAATGCCTTCTCTCTGGAAGGTGGTCTGGCGGTACTGCACGGTAATATCGCGCTGGACGGTTGTGTAGTGAAATCTGCCGGTGTGGATGAGTCTATTCTGGTATTTGAAGGTCCGGCTCATATCACAGAATCTCAGGATGAAGCGGTTGCTAATATTCTGGATGACAAAGTGAAAGCTGGTGATGTGGTGATCGTACGTTACGAAGGCCCACAGGGTGGTCCGGGTATGCAGGAGATGCTGTACCCAACGTCGTACATCAAGTCCAAAGGTTTGGGTAAGGCGTGTGCACTGCTGACCGATGGTCGTTTCTCTGGTGGTACTTCGGGTCTGTCTATCGGTCACGTATCCCCTGAGGCTGCTGCTGGCGGTGCCATTGGCCTGGTGCGTAATGGCGATATCATTCGTATTGATATTCCAAACCGTACCATCGATGTACTGCTGTCAGACGAAGAGCTGGCAGCTCGTCGAGCGGAGCAGGACAAGCTGGGTTGGAAGCCGGTTGAGGAGCGTCCACGTAAAGTGTCTGCGGCGCTGAAGGCCTACGCTAAATTAGCGACTTCCGCTGATAAAGGTGCTGTGCGGGACCTGTCCAAACTGGATTAATCATAACTAATCCAGACTAGATCTAATCGCTCCGAGGTTTTTCCTTGGAGCGGTTCTTTAAAGCCTTGGTTTTATGCTGTTATCAAAAGGCTTTGTCTTGGTGTTGTTCCTACATTCCATAAACAAACGTCATACATAACTCTCTGAGTCAGTGTGTAAAAATGAGAACCACTGCCGGGAACGCTGTGTGATTGTTGTGTTACGCTTCCGCATTTTCTGTGGGCAGGGCATCTGAGTGAGAATTTGAAGTCGGTAAGCCGGATCCTTGGTGCATGCTTGCGGAGCTTGTTGACTGGGTGCTAGTATGCCCGACTTGTGTGTGCTGTATCAGTGCTATATGCCCGTTTATGGGTGTGCTTTCTATCGCTTTATTACCTGAATGTATTAATGAAAAAGTTTGCTTTTAACAGCACTATCCTGCCGCTGATGTTGCCCCAGTTAATCGATCTGATTGCTGTTCTTGCCGCTAGCTTCTTTGCGAGCATTTTGATGCTCAGCCCCGATCTTCAAGGTATTTATCTCAGCCATCTGCCACTGGGTATCTTGTGCTACTTCTTTGCCGCCTATGTAGGGCGTTTGTATGGTTCCTGGCGAGGGGTGCACAAAGCTAAATTGGCATTGCAGTTGGGGATGTCTTGGTTGCTTGCCAGTGTGGTTTTTATCTATATCGTTACCATGTTGAAAACGCTGCCTGACCTTTCCAGAGGGTGGATGTTGTTGTGGGTGTTGGGTGGCTTTTTTGTCTCCGTATCTGCTCGTCTGGTGTTATACAGCTTTGCCCGCTGGTTTCGGCAGCGTGGTTTGGATCAGAAAAGAGTGCTATTGATAGGTTCGGTAGAATCCTGTCAAAGAGTAAGAGCCAAGCTGGCTAATCAAAGCAATTTAGGCTTTGTTTTTGTGGATGATTACATTGTCCGTTCAAGCGATAGTCCCGATGGCCTTGTTGTGATGGATGAGGGAGAGGGAGCGCCGGATCTGGATCAGCTGGTTGTCGATGGCGAGTATGATGAGGCTTGGATTGCCCTTCCCGTTTCGCAGGGGCATATCGTCAGGTCGTTGCATGAGCGCATGAATCGGTTAACGATCAATATCCGTTATCTGCCTGACCTATCAGATTTTCGATTATTCAATCATAGGGTGACTGAAATCGGTCCCTTGTTTGCTTTGGATCTGTCCAAGACACCGTTTGAAGGTGGTGCGCGTCTGGTCAAAGCGATAGAGGATTATATCTTAGGCTTTATCCTTTTTATGATCAGCGCCCCAGTCATGTTTGTGATTGCTGGGTTGATCAAGCTGACCTCGCCGGGGCCTGTATTGTTTAAGCAATATCGCCAGGGGCTTGATGGCAAGTTATTCAAGATTTACAAGTTCAGAACGATGCACTTTGGTGCTGAGAAACAATTTGCTCAGGCTCAGCACGGTGATCCAAGAGTGACTCGTTTGGGGCAGTTTCTAAGGCGTACCAGTCTGGATGAATTGCCGCAGTTTTTTAATGTCTTGCAAGGGCGTATGTCGATTGTTGGACCCAGGCCGCATGTGCCTGAGCAGAACTCGTATTACTCGACTGTGATTGATGATTATATGCAGCGACACAGAGTAAAACCGGGTATTACGGGGTGGGCTCAGGTGAATGGTTTACGGGGTTTGACCGACACCGATGATGCGATGAGAAAGCGAGTAGAATATGACTTCTACTATATCAATAACTGGTCATTCCTATTGGATATACGCATCGTCATCATGACGGTATTTAATGGTTTTTTAAACGCTCAACCCTAGCGACTCCAGTCGCATGGTGTGCTTGCTCTGTCTTTTTAAATTTCAAATTTATTGGTGTTAATGGGTGTAATTATGTCTTTGGTTCCTGTTGTGCTTTCCGGAGGTGCAGGTAGTCGTTTATGGCCTGCGTCAAGAAAACTACACCCTAAACCTTTTATGTCTCTGCCTGATGGTGGCACCTTGATGGGACGTACTTTTCAACGTGCTTCAGCTTTGCCTGGTGTGGAAAAAGTATTAACCGTTACAAACCGGGACTTGTACTTCCATACTCGGGATGAGTTTGATCGTTTGCAGGGCGAGGGGCAGTTGCCTGAGCTATTAAAGCAGGGCTATCTGTTGGAGCCGATTGGGCGTAATACCGCTCCGGCAATCGCCGCTGCCGCGTTACATATTCAGGCTCAGTATGGCGATGATACATGCCTGTTGGTGATGCCTGCTGATCACTTAATGTTGGATGAAGCCTCTTTTTCACAGGCAGTACAAGCCGCTCAACAGTTGGCGGCTAAAGGTTATCTGGTGACATTTGGGATTCAGCCTGATAAGCCTGAAACAGGTTTTGGTTATATTCAGGCGGCTAAAGACTTCGATACTAATCATTTCCCGCAGAGCGATTTTGTTCAGGGTTATCCTGTGAGTCGTTTTGTGGAAAAACCTGATCTGGAAACGGCCCAGGCTTATGTGGCCAGTGGTGAATACTTCTGGAATGCGGGGATCTTCTGCTTTACTGCAGGTCATGTACTGAGTGAGCTGGAACGTCACGCTCCAGAGATGCTAAACAGTATGAAGAAAACCCTGGCGGCGTCGGATGTGACGTCTGGTAAGCAGTTGGAGCAACTGGAACTGGATTTAGACACCTTCAGGGCCGTTGAAGATATCTCCATCGATTATGCTCTGTTGGAAAAATCGGATCGTGTGGCTGTTGTGCCTGGTGACTTTGGGTGGAGTGATATCGGTTCCTGGTCGGCCTTTAGCGAGTTGCTGCCACAAGATCAGCAAGGTAATCGTGTCTTCGGCGATGTGATCGCTTTAGATTCCCGCAATACCACTATTCATAGCCCTTGCGCACTTACTGCAACAGTTGGGGTTGATGATTTAATCATTGTTAATACGGATGATGCCCTGCTGGTGGCCCACAAGGATTCTGCTCAGGATGTGAAGAAGATCGTCAGCGAGCTGTCCCGTAGTGGTCATGATGCGCACCTGGTGCATAAAACCGTGCATCGTCCCTGGGGGACATACACCACTCTGGAAGAAGATGAGCGTTTTAAAATTAAACGCATTGTGGTGAAGCCGGGTCAGCGTCTGTCTCTGCAGATGCATCATCACCGCAGTGAGCACTGGGTTGTGGTCAGTGGTATGGCCCGAGTTGAGCATGATGGACGTGAGTTTTTCCTTAACACCAATGAGTCCACCTTTATCCCAGCCGGGCATCAGCATCGCTTAGAGAATCCGGGCGTGATCGATCTAGTGCTAATAGAGGTCCAAAGCGGTGATTATCTGGGGGAAGACGACATTGTGCGTTTAGATGATGTGTATGGTCGTGTGATTGAGCAAGAGTGCTAAGGAGAAATGCTGAAGGCGCTGACACCTGATGAGGGCGTGAGTGACAAAGCTCTGATAGTTAACGATGAAAGTTGCGATTATTCATGACTGGTTGGTGACCTGGGCGGGAGCTGAGAAAGTGCTGGCCCAGCTACTGACGGTTTATCCTCAGGCGGATCTCTACAGCACGGTTTATTTCCCTGATCAGGAGATGTCGGAGCAGCTGAATGGTCGCCACGTCAACACCAGTTTTATTCAGCGTTTGCCCGGTGCCAAGAGGTTTTATCGTAATTATTTACCCTTGATGCCCATTGCCATTGAGCAGTTTGATCTATCGGACTACGACCTGGTGATTTCAAGCAGCCATGCGGTTGCCAAAGGGGTATTGACGGGGCCGGATCAGTATCATGTCTGCTACTGCCATTCACCCATGCGCTATGCCTGGGATCTGCAGCATCAATATCTGAAAGAATCAGGGGCGGGCAAGCTGAAACAGCTGATGATGCGTTATCTGTTGCACAAACTGCGCCTGTGGGACTATCGAACCAGTGCCGGGGTTGATCTTTTTATCGCCAACTCGTCATTTATCGCCAGGCGTATCGATAAATGTTACCGCCGTATTGCACAGGTGGTACATCCTCCAGTAGATACTGAGTTTTTCTGTCCAGCAGATGATTCAGTACATAACGTAGAAAAAAAATACTATGTCACTGCGTCTAGAATGGTGCCCTATAAGCGTATGGATTTAATCGCAGAAGCCTTTGCTAATATGCCTGACAAGCAGCTCAGAATTATTGGTGATGGCCCTGAATATGACAAAATCGCGGCTATCGCAGCCCAGGCGAGCAATATTGAGTTATTGGGTTATTGCACAGGTGATGCATTAAGACAGCAGCTCAGAGGGGCTGAGGCATTTGTTTTTGCCGCAGAAGAGGATTTCGGAATCGCGCCAGTAGAGGCTCAGGCTTGTGGTACTCCGGTGATCGCTTATGGCAAAGGTGGTGCTTTGGATAGTATCTCGGAAGAGAGTGGCGTGTTCTTTTCTGTTCAGAGTGTGCAAAGCCTGGTCGATGCGGTGCAATCTTTCGAGCAGCAAGCATTCTCCAGGCAGCAATGCCGAGCCAATTCAGAACGTTTTTCTGCGCAGGCGTTTTGTCGCAATTTTGTAGAAAAAATACAGCAGGCAGGTCAGTCTTGAAGCTTTTAGTTAATGTTACTCCGCTTACGCCTCCGCTGACAGGGATTGGTCACTACACACGCCAGTTGTTGATTCAGTTGTTGATGAATCCCGAATTTTCTCAGGAAATTGAGGATATTAAGGGGTTTGATGTTTTACGCGTATATAACAGAGAAGAATTGACCCAGTTGTTGGGTATGGCTTCTGGAGTGAATAGTGGACACTCGGATTCTGCCGAGACCACGACAAGGGCTGAGGTAAAGCAAAGTTTGCTGTATACCCTGCTGCAGAGCTTAAAGCCTTATATCAAGAAGATACCCTATGCACGGGTATTAAAAAACAAGTTGATGCAACGTTCTTCGGGGCTGCTTCTGGATCGCTATCAGGATTATATCTACTGGGAGCCTAACTATGTCATGCAGGCCTTTGAAGGTAAGTCTCTGGCTACCATATATGATCTATCTCATATTCATTACCCCGAATATCATCCAAAGGAGCGTGTGGCAGAGCTGAATAAAGGATTAGAACTGACTTTAGCTCAGGCTAATCGTTTAGTGTCGATCTCTCAGTTTAGTCAGCAGCAGATATTGGAACAGTGGTCTCCAGATCAGTCCGTTGATCTTGTTTTTCCAGCGGTTGATGCATCCTTTTATCAAATTGACGACGCTCAATGTATCGCCGTTAAGCAGAAGTATCAGTTGCCTGAGCGCTATGTGTTATCCGTGGCTACTTTGGAGCCAAGAAAAAATTTTGTTGGTTTGATACAAGCCTATGCGGAGCTGCCTGATTCTCTGAGACAGGACTTTCCCTTGGTGTTGGCCGGTACCCGAGGGTGGTTGACCGACGATCTGGAACGAGTGTTAGCTCCGCTTGTTGAGCGAGGTGAAGTGCGTTATCTGGGCTATGTGGCACAGGCGGATATGCCTGCGCTGTATCAGGGGGCTGAGTTGATGGCGTATGTTTCCTTCTACGAAGGCTATGGTATGCCAATCGCTGAATCTATGGCAGCAGGTACTGCTGTCGTGACATCAGATTGTACTTCAATGCCTGAAGTAGCTGGCGGTTGTGCTGAGCTGGTTGATCCTCATAGTCAGAATAGTATTCGTGATGGTTTGCATCGGATGCTAACGGATGAGGGAGGGCGTCAACGCAGAGCTGAAGAAGGCAAGCAGAGAGCTTTAAACTGGAGTTGGCAACAGTCCGCAAGTCGCTTGATGTCTAGCTTTCGGGCGTTATCAAACTAATTCACGTTGCAGCGCCTTTGTGCACTGATTTTTTGTTTAAGCAGCATTTATCGCTGTGATACATTATTTGAACGTATTCTCATTAGGGCTTCTATCATGAAGGATCTTATCCGGTGTTCTGGGCTGAAGGCTATCAGAGCGTTATTTTTTATGTTGTTGATCTGTGCGGCGTCTCTTGCAACTTCGCTGTCAGCATTGGCGGCGGAAAAGGCGATCATCGGTGAGATTCTATTTGCGGTCGGTGAGCGCTGGAAACAGGATGCAAAAGGTGCTCAGCGGGTTGAGCCTAAACGAGGGACTGCCCTGTATGTGGGTGATGTGCTCAGTACGAACGACTCGGGTTTTTTGCAGATTAAAATGATTGATGGTGCTTTTATTAGTCTGCGCTCAAATAGCCGTTTAAGAATTAATAGCTATCACTATGATCCAGAGGTGCCGGCAAATAATAAGGTGAATCTGTCTCTGGAGGAAGGTGTTGTCAGAAGTGTGACCGGTAAGGCCGGTGAGAACAATCGCAAACGCTTCCGTTTAAATACCCCTATTGCTGCTATTGGGGTAAGGGGCACAGATTTTACAGTCTTTACTGATGCCAACCAGTCTCAAGTCGCCGTGGCTCGAGGGGGGATCGTGATCAGTCCTTTCTCTGAAAGCTGTAGCGTTGCAGGTGAAGGGCCTTGTGAAGGCAAGAAGGCACTAGAGCTTTTTGCTCAACATGCTGCTTATATTGAGTTACGTAAAGGTGTGCATATTCCGGTTATTCGGGAAGGCATGTTGGATTATCTGCAACCGACACCTGATGAAGTGGAAAGCTTGATTAAAAATCAGCCGTCAGCATTGCGCCAAACGGTTACAGGAGAGCGTATTCTTGCCGGTAATACAAACGGTATGGCCGATAATGCTGAAGTATCTGAATCTGCAAGTACATCTGATGTTGTGGTGGGGGCGGGACAAGATGGCGATCAGATTACTGTAGCAGAGCCGCTTGATCAGAGTCGCTCAGCGTCTACTGATAATGATTCGAGCAATGATAGTGCATTTAATAAGATTGATACTACTGACAGTACACTGGTAGAACGTGATGCTGATGTGCAGGTTTCCTCTATAGAGTCCGATCAAGACGCAGGACGTTTGGTTGATGACGGCAGTGCTGAAACCCAGGTTGCAACTGATTTAGAAGTGGCCTTGACTGAAGAAATTACCGATAAAGTATTGGGTACAGACTATATCGAGCAGAAACCCATTACCCCGCTTGTACCTACTGATAACAGTGATATTGCAGGCTCAGAGGACGTTACTTCTGATAACGATCTGATTATTGGTGATAACACTGAGCTGGATTTGGCAGGTGGTAATGAAATTATCGCTGATGGCCCAACAATCGGTGATGATGTTTCTCTGGGAGATACTGATACTCCCTCCCAGGATAATGGTGGGATTGATCACCATCAGGGGAATGAGGGTCAAGAGATCGTAGATTCAGAATTGCCTGATGGTTTGACAACGGATCTTGATGAATCTACTGGCCATGACTACGTGGATAATGATTCTTCCAGTGATGAGATTGCCGACATTGTTGAAGTGGTCGATAAGAATATTATCGAGTCCAGTGAAGCATCAGTAGTTGAGAATGAGGAAGGTAATGCTATTTCTCAGAATACCGCCGTTTATAAACAGCATGGTACCTCTTCAGGTGTGAAGTGGGGGCGCTGGTCTGATTACTCCAGATTGTCTGGTAAAGTGGATGCATTTATGACCGGTAATGAAGGTTATAGCTTGCACAGCCAGAATAGTCGTTTCGTTCTGTTTAGAAAGGATGAGCAAGATATTGAATATCCTAATGCCGATGTCTTTGGTTTTAATTTATCCAGCTATGAATCGGTTTATGTTGTAGGGAATAAGGTGGAAACTGCTGCACTTAATGATGGTAAGTTAAGCCTCGATTTTGGTCGCAGTACATTCTCAACCTCTTTTAATATCAGCTCCGAATCTCTGGATAGTTATCAGTTCCAGGATCAGGGGATTATTGATGCTAGCGGGAGCTTGCGTTCTAAAGATGTGAGTGGTTTTGTGAATCGAACAGTGGATGAGGCGGGTTTCCTGTTTGATCGGAAGCTGACTCCAGATAGTAGTGTTTCTGGTGTGACATATTGGGATAGGTAGTCACTATTAAAGTGTTCAGCGTACTTAGGCATAAACTCTGGCTGAGTATTTTTACGCTGCTCATTACCACGTTTGTATTGCTGATGGACTTTACAGGCAAGGCTTGGTATCTGTTTTTTGAGAACCAGGCTTATGACCTTAAAGTCCGTTTGCTGTCTAATCACAGAGTGGCGGATCAGGGTTTTGATAGTCGAATCCAGATTGTGGATATTGATGAATACAGCTTGTCCGTCGAAGGGCGTTGGCCTTGGCCGCGTAGACAAATTGCCGGCTTATTAGAAAAGATAAGTCACAATGAAGCTCCTGTTGGCGTGGACGTACTTTTCACTGATTTTGATCGCCTGTATACCGATGATCAAGTGATTGGCCGATACCCTTTTGTTTTAGCCCAGGCTTTTCAGTTTAGTCGGGATATCCAGCAAGATATTGCAAATCGACAGCAAGCATTTTACCGACAGGGCATGCTATATGGTGCTGTTCGACTTGTGGGTGAGGATCAAGAGCAGGTCAATACACTGCTAAGAGACCTGCAGGCTGATGGCTATCTTGGCGTGACTCCGCAAATAACAGAAGTCTTTGCTACAGGGCATATCTCTCCTGTGATCGATCCCGACGGTGTTGTGCGCAAGATTGCACCGTTAATTTGCCATGGTCGAAACTGTTTCGAGATGCTGCCGCTGGCGATGCTGCGGCAAATGTATGGCTTGCCAGCAGAGTACCGGCTGGTAAAAGGCGGAACGGACAAAGCCAGGCGCTGGGGGCAGCCTGACTACTGGTTGGTTAATGGAGTTATCAAAATTCCTTTAAGTGCGGATGGCTCGATTCGGATTCCTTACCATCCCGCATCACGCGATATCGCCTATTTATCGGCGACTGATATTCTTAGCGGTAAGACAACCTTAGATGGCGGAGGTTTTGTCTTTGTGGGTTCAACGGCAACCAGTATGTATGATCAGGTGGAAACGCCGTTATACAATAATTACCCGGCGGTAGAGATTCATTCCATTATATTGCAAGGGTTGTTGGATGAGCGTTGGATTATGACCCCCAGTTGGGAGTCATACTTGGTCAAGCTTGTTGATCTGCTCTTTTTCGCTATATTTCTGCTTGCATTGTTTTTTGCCTCAAGATGGATGTTGCCTTTATGCCTGTTAGCCCTTGGCCTATGGGGAGGTGGGAATGCTTGGTTTTGGTATGAAGGTCTGTACCTGACTTTTTTTGAGCCTGTTATCCTGCTGCTGCTGCTGTTGGTTATTTATCTTCCCTGGCAGTTGATTCATGACTTTAGGGAGAAGAAACGGCTATCCGATATCTTTAAAGCCTATGTGCCCGCTCAGGTTTTCAGCAAGATTGAAAGTGACCCCGAACAGATTATTGGGCTTAGACCTGAAAAAAAGGTGATGAGCATTTTATTTGCAGACGTGAGGGGATTTACTGCTCTGGCTGAAAAAAGACCACCGGAGGAAGTGGCCAAGTTGATGTACCGAGTTTTGGACTGTATGACCAAGGAGATCTATCAGCTTGAAGGTACTGTGGATAAATATATGGGGGATGCTGTCATGGCATTTTGGGGCGCCCCTCTGTCCAATACTGAACATGCGAAAAGTGCGATTCAGGCGGCATGTGGTATTCAGCGTGCCATTGCCCAGCTGTCTGCTCAGTTGAAATTAGAAGGTGGTCCAGAGTTAGAAGTTGGCATTGGCATTAGTAGTGGCGAGGTGGTGGTTGGTGATATTGGCAGTTCCTATCGGCATAACTATACCGTAATTGGTGATGCGGTTAATTTGGCTGCACGGGTACAGAAACTTTGTAAAGAGTTTGAAGTAGATATATTGATTACCGGTGACTCCGTAAATTATCTGCTTGATGCAGATGATACGGCTTTTGATCTGTTGCCAATAAAAGAGATATCGATAACGGGTAGAGAGAATACAGTGGATGTATATGGTGTTTATTTTGATCGCTAGGGTGTTTTGATGTACTGGTTTTTTGCCTTTTTATTGTCATCGACACTATTTTTTGCGAGTAATGTTTTAGCAGCGCCTGATTCTAATTGTCATGACAGGTTTTCGACTCTTAAGCAATACCATGATAGAGAGAGTGATTGTTTTGAGGATGCCGAGTTTAACTATAATTTAGGCCTGCTTGCCCTGAGTGAGGGGCGTTATAGTATGGCTGTTAGTGCTTTTGAGCGTGTTGTGGCGCTGGACACCCTGCATGCAGGCGCTTGGCTGGATATGGCTGAAGCTTACCTGTTACTGGGTGATAGAGAGGGCGTTTATTACGCCATTTCGGAGCTGGAGAAGCGCTTTCCGATACCACAAGGGCTGACCAAAGTGATCGCCAGATATAAGAAGTGGTATCGGGAAAGTCGACCTGCCTATGCTCAGAGAGGTGGTGCTTTTATGAGTCGGGGCTACTCAGATAATATTAATGGGGGGAGTTCAAGGCAAAGTATAGATCTGAAGTTTGGTGAACAGATTATTCGAGTAGGCCTGGATGAGGACAGCCAATCCATTGCCGATGGTTATTCTGACATCGGGGGTTATTGGCAGTTGGACTATAATCAACTTTCTGAAACATCGAAAACCAAAAGTGATAGTTATTACTTACGGTTATCGGCGAATAAGCGCTTTTATGATACTGAAACTGAGTACGACAGCGGTATCATCATGATTAATGGGGGGCGGGCTTTTACCTCAAAAAGAGAGCGGCTTTCGCTGAATGTTGGCACTATTTTTTATTCTCAGAGAGGTAAAATATATCAGCAAGGGCTCTTGCTGGGACTGCAATATGATAAACGTTTTTCTCAATATAGTACTTTTCGAGTTCAACTGGCTTGCGATCATAACCGCTATCGTGATTCTGGTATCAGCAACGTTGATAAATGTTCATATCAGTTAAAACTTAAACGTGATTTTGATTTTGGTGAGTTGTCTGCCACTTTATTAAGTGGTGTGGATATGGTTTCAGGTTCCAGACCGGGAGGCGACACCTTATGGTACGGTGCCCGCTTGGGTTGGTTGTACGCTTTCTCAGATAGTGCGCTCTCTGTCTATGCTCGTTATGAGCAGGAAGAGGATGAAGAACCATACTCAACAGAGATATTGGGTGATAGAAAGAGGGACAAGATAACGACAGCCTATGGTGTGGGGTATGAGTACTTCTTCACTAAACGCGCCAGTGTCGAGCTGTCTGCGTCTGCGTCGACGACGACATCTGATATTGTATTATTTGATACAGAGCAGAATAAGGCCGCCCTATCCCTTTATTACTATTGGTGATCTGGAAGGGGGAAGGCTGTAAAGGTTAATCGCGATAGATGTGGCTAGCTGCCTTCCAGCATGTGTTTTTCAAGTAGCTCTATGTTCTTGATCATTACTTTTTTGCCACTTTTTTCGATCACTTCTTCTTCTTGCAGTTGACTGAATACCCGGGAAACGGTTTCTCGGGTCGTGTTGGTTAAGCTGGCAATCTCCTGCTGTGTCGGTACTGCTAGCGGGGCGCTGCTGTCCTCTTCTCTGGTTTGAATTTGCAATAGCAGTGCACAAATTCGACTTAGAGCATGTTGGTGTCCCAGCAGAATAATATGATCATTGGATTGGCGAATGATGGTCGTCAGTTTGCGCATAATCATTTCTGATACCGAAGGTTCAGAAAACATGAGCTGACGGGCAACAGTCGTTGAGAGGAAGCCAACAATGGATTTCTCAATGGAGATAATAGATGCAGAGCGGGGCAAACCATCAATCAGTGCCATTTCACCAAAGTGATCGCCAGTCTTGATAAAAGAGAAGCCAATCTCTTTACCACCTGGGGAGTAGGCGACCGCTTTCAGCCTGCCCTGAAGCAAGATGCAAAGCTCAGCACTTTCTGAAGGCGTACCACGTTGAATAACGATATCGTTCCGGCTGAAGGCACGCAATTGCATCTGGCCGGCGACTTCATGAAGTCGTTGGTCAGAGAGGTCCGTCAGCAAAGGAATCTTACGTAATTCGGAGAGAGTGGTTTTTACCTTAATGATATTAGGGGATTTTGCCATTTAGTCGCTTTTGAGATCTTTGCACAAGGTGTCGGATTCTAACAGTTCGATGAGCTTTTGGGTATGTTCGGCTCTTTTTTCGCTCGTTAGATGATAGTTGGTATCAAAAAAGTCTTGTGGAGGATACATAAAGTCAAAAGGCGAGCCAAGATAGTTCAGACTTTGCTGTTTAGCCTGGTCTGGTAATGAGTGATAAAACGCTTGCTCGACACTGTCGGAGCGGTAACTGGCATGGAACATAAATGCCGGAGGGGTAAAGAGAATACATACACCTTGAGCTTGGTATTTAGCAACAAAATCTTTCAGATAACGCCAACCTAATGCCGATTCTCCGGCACTTCGTGCTGCTTTACCGTATTGCTCTGGTGCATGATGAAGTACCGTGTGGGTTTGAAAGTCACTGCGTTTAGCCAGCTCGCTGTTAATCTGATCGCCATTGTGATCAATATTATGGGGGCCGTATAGGCCTTTGACAGTATAGCCCTCAGGTAATCCGATATAGCCTTTTATAATGCGGTTGATAGGGCTGTGAAGCAGGATTTTGATTTTTTGCAGTGGAGTCAGGCTATCAAATAGCATTTGGTGACTCAGAATATAATCCACCTCAACATGGGTGAGATCACCATCATAATGATACATAGGATATTCAAGGGGCATAATCAAAGTATCGCCCGGCTTGATATAAGGTGTGGCCAGTTGCAGGATCAGAGGAAGTTGCAGTCCTGCATTTACGCCTAAATTAATCACGGGCTTTTTCAGGTGCTCACTGAGCATGGCCGAGTTAATGCCAAACAGGGCGTTGGAGCCTGCAATCACCAGTACTTTTTCCTGCTGAACGGCCGCAGCATAACTATTTTTCTTCTGATAGGTTTGATCAACCCAGGCGCTGCCCGGTAGTCTGGAATCCACTTGGCCAGCAACCAGCAGATACCAAGCCGTAATCACAACGATGATTGAGCACAACCCTGCGTAAAGGAACGCCTTTCCTTTATTGGTGCGATGGCCAGAAACCAGCTCTTCTCTACGACTATCTATGACGTTACTTGTTATGGCGTGACCTGTCGTGATGTCATGTTCATCGTTTGCACCAGTGATGCCCTCAGAATTGGGTTTTACAGGCGGCTTAAATGTGTCTTGAGCTGTGATCGGCATAAGCTTTGTCTGAAAATTGCAATGTTCTTGAATATCACGCTGTTTCTTTAAGCACAGCTGCCATCTTGTATGAACGTTATGCGTTAGAAATTAAAGTACAGGAAGACTTGTTCAGGACTTAATAACATACTCTTTAAACAGGCAATGAGTAAGAGAAAACAATAGGCACCTGTCAGAGCCATCTTCCATCTGGATTGAGAGAGTTGTGGCCAGGCGCGCATCCAGCGAAAAGAGGAAGGCAGTGTGCAGGCAATAATGCTTGCGCCCGTGATGTACAGCCAGATAGATGTTGGGTGTTGGTTGATCACGCGATTCAGCCATAATTGATAAATTGCACTGATACCTTCAGCTGTAAAGAGTGGCAGGTTTGCGGCCAGCATCACGCGCCAATCATGTAGCCAGTGCATAAGGTGTTGAATCAGGCTATGACTTTCACTGCCTGCTGATGAGCCTATCACTATGGAATGCCAGATATGCAGGCTGACATTAAAGGATTCTGCACGAAACGGCACCCAAAATACCATGACCAGTATAAAGGTGGTTAGCCAGCCTGCTATCGCCGGCAGGTGCCAGGGAGACAATCTCTGCCAGGCGTGGTTGATGATCAGGCTGATACCATGGAGTCCTCCCCATAATACAAATGCCCAGCCGGCACCGTGCCATAATCCGCCCAGTAGCATGGTCAGTAAAAGAGCATAATATTGCTTGGCGATGCCTTTTTTGCTCCCCCCCAGAGGGATATAAATATAGTCCCGTAGGAAGTGGGATAAGGTGATATGCCATCTGCGCCAAAACTGAACAATCGAAACCGACTGATAAGGCGACATAAAGTTAAAAGGCAAACGTATTCCCAGCATCAGTGCCAGGCCCAGGGCCATATCCGCATAGCCGGAGAAGTCAAAATAAAGCTGTAAACCATAACCAAAGGCCGCGGCCCAGGCATCAGGGGCGGACATGAGTTGATTGTGCAGTGCCAGCTGTTCTGCTGATGCGTATAGTGGGTCCACATAGCCCGCCAGGTTGTCGGCAATCAGTACCTTTTTGCTTAATCCCAAAACAAAGAGAAATAAACCCTGTGTCAGATAGCTGTTTTGCAGCCAGAGAGGGTTCTGAATCTGAGGGACTAGCTGTCGGTAATGGACAATAGGGCCGGCAATTAGCTGAGGGAAAAAGGAGACAAAAAATAGATAGTCGGTGTGATTGCCATAATCGACTTTACGTTGATAAAGGTCGATCTGCCAGGCGATTTGTTGGAAGGTGAAGAATGAGATACCTAACGGCAGGGCGACATCTGTCAGGGGTAAGTCGGTATAACCTAGAGCATTGATATTTTCGATAAAAAAGTTTTGATACTTAAAGTAGGCGATCAGGAGTAAGTTAAAGGCGATTGCGGCGATCAGCCAGGTTTTGGCGCTTAGCTTGGATTGGCTTTGCTTGCGTGTGATTTGAAAGCCCAGTAAACGGTTGGCGGTGATAGATGCCAGCAATAACAGCAGATAATCCGGTCGTTGCCAGCTGTAAAAAATCAGAGACGCTAAAATAATCAACCATAGCGCTAAAAGAGTGATCTTTTGGGCTGTCGGCCATAAAGCAGAGCCTGTGATGCTCTCTGTTGTTAAAGGCTGTGTTGAGTGTAGCGAAGCCGTAGATAAAGGTGCTGTCGTGAGAGAATAGCTCAGACAATATCTGAGCCCAGCCATGATAATGATCAGTGGAAGAAAAAACGCAAAAATAAAAGTAAAGGAGCTGAAGACCATGATGCGTTAAAAGCCATTATCAAAGGTGGTGCAATAGAAGGGGTGAATCGTGTCTATGAGCGGGCTATTGTATGTGCAAAGGGGTTTAATTGTATATAATGCCGCCTGCACTGGTAGCGCTGTGCTGCGTGAGAAAGCATCAACTTTTTCAGAAGATAAAGTCTGATATTTTATCTATCTTTCTCGCACCAAGGTCAGCTATTCACCGCTACCCAAACGACTTTGAATTTATTTTATAGGAAAACAAGGACTTAACATGAGTCAGAAGACCGCACTGATTACTGGGATTACGGGGCAGGACGGTGCCTATCTTGCTCAGCTATTACTGTCAAAAGGTTATCGTGTGTGTGGTCTGGTACCACGCCGTAGTACATCTGAAGTCAATCTGATTCGTCTGGAGTGGTTAGGTGTAGCTAAAGATGTTGAACTGATTGATGGTGATCTGTTGGATCTATCAGGGTTGGTGCGTATTGTACAAAACATTCAACCTGATGAAGTATTCAACCTGGGTGCTCAGTCCTTTGTGAAAACGTCCTGGGATCAGCCTATCCTGACCGGTCAGGTTTCCGGCCTGGGTGCGGTTAACGTCTTGGAAGCGCTGCGTCTGATTAAACCGGATGCCCGTTACTACCAGGCGTCTACTTCTGAAATGTACGGTCTGATTCAGGAACCTCTGCAATCAGAGAAAACGCCTTTCTATCCTCGTTCTCCCTATGCTGCGGCGAAGCTGTATGCCCACTGGATGACAGTGAACTACCGCGAAAGCTTTGATATGTACACTTGTAGTGGCATTCTGTTTAACCATGAGTCTCCTCTGCGTGGCCTTGAGTTTGTGACCCGTAAGGTAACGGATGGTGTCGCGCGTATCAAAAAAGGTATGGAAACTGAGTTGCGCCTGGGCAATATCGATGCCAAACGCGATTGGGGCCATGCTCGTGATTATGTGAAGGCAATGTGGCTGATGCTGCAACAAGATCAGGCGGATGATTATGTGATCGCGACTGGTCGTACGACTACCGTACGTGATATGTGTAAGATCGCTTTTGAACATGCCGGTTTAAATATAGAAGACCATCTGGTGATTGATCCTGAGTTTTTCCGTCCTGCTGAAGTGGATATTCTGCTGGGCGATGCCAGCAAAGCCCGTACTCAGTTGGGTTGGGAAGCGGAAACGTCTCTGGAAGAGATGATTAAAGAGATGGTTGAAGCAGATCTGGAACGGTTAAGCTAATGACCTCTTTATTGCTGACAGGTAGCACCGGTTTTGTCGGTGAGCGTTTATGTGAACGTGTTGAACAATCTGGCACGGATTGTGGTGGTGTGACTCAGCTGAGTCGTTTTACCGGTTCTTTGCTGGATGATGACAATGTCTGTCAGCAGATCCAGGCGTTACAGCCAGATGTGATTTTACATCTGGCTGCCTTGTCTCATGTACCTACTTGTATTGAACAGCCAGAGAAAGCCTGGGCGGTCAATACCACGGGTACACTGAACTTGTTGCAGGCTTGTGTGAAACACAGTCCTGAAACCACGTTTATCTATGTGGGATCTTCAGACTGTTACGGCGCCAGTTTTAAAACACTGCAACCGATCACTGAAGCCTGTCTGTTGCAGCCACTGAATCCCTATGCGGCCAGTAAAGCTGCAGCAGATTTGATGGTTGGACAATACGGCATGAGTGGTGGGCTGAAGACCCTGCGCCTGCGACCTTTTAATCATACCGGGCGTACCCAGCGGCAAGATTTTGTTGTGCCCTCATTTGCCGCTCAAATCGCGGCTATTGAAGCGGGCTTGCAGCCAGCGGTGATGCAGGTAGGGAATCTTGATGCGGAACGTGATTTTCTTGATGTTGATGATGTCATCAGTGCTTATTTCTCGGTGATTCAGCACGTTGCGGCGCTTGAGAGTGGTAGTGTCTTTAATATCTCATCCGACCAGCCCCGAAGCATCCGCTCTATATTGGATGAGTTACTGAGCCAGAGCTCTGAAACTATTCAGGTTGAGCTGGACCCTGCCCGTCTTAGACCATCTGATATTCCTCGGGTGCAGGCAGACAGTGGTCGATTACGTCAGTTAACCGGTTGGAGTCCCGTTGTGCCTTGGCATGAAACGTTGGCTGCCATACTGGAGCAGCAGAGAGTGTTGCTGCAAACGAAGCCTTAAGGCTGTTGCTTTCCTGCTTTGCCGGATATCCCGGTAAAGCGTATCCGACACCATGTTTTTCGAACAACCGCTGTCGTATTATTCTCCCTGAGCCTTTGAGTGTGTTATGTCAAATGTATTCCCTTCTTCAGATGCTGTTGTTGATCGTTCCAGGCAGCAGAATAAACTCAGTCTGAGGCAGCAAGGTCATGTACTGCTGGGTTTTGTCCGACAGGATCTAATTGAGCGTTATTCTGGGTCTCTACTAGGCGGTGCCTGGTCGCTGGTTATGCCCCTTATCCAAATTCTGATCTTTACTCTGATTTTTTCTAAGATCATGGGGATGAAGTTGGCCATGTTTGGTGCTGAGCTGACGGAGTATGGCTACAGCATCTATCTGGTGGCAGGCGTTCTAGCCTGGAATGCATTTTCGACCACGATGTCACGGACCTCTCGGGTTTTTCTGGATAAAGCGCCTTTGATTAAAAAAGTGCCTTTATCGTTAAAGATACTGCCGCTTTATATACCGATCAGTGAGACGATTATTTTTCTGATCGCCTATCTGTTTTTTACCCTGTTTTTATACTTTGTGGGTTATCAATTCACTCTGTATTGGCTGTGGTTGCCGATCATCTATGCCTTGCATCAGCTGATGGCATGGGCGGTGGGTTTTGTTTGTGCCATCCTGAGTGTTTTTATTCGTGATATTAACCAGTTAATCGATGTGATCCTGCAGGTGTGGTTCTGGGGCACGCCTATCGTTTATGTCTTGGATATTGTGCCTGAGGCGATGCAAGCGGTTATGAACTGGAATCCTGCCTTCTGGTTCGTAGATAGTTATCATCAGGTGATTCTGCATCAGCAATCACCGGCGATGAACTATCTGCTAGCTTGTGGCGTGACGGGAAGTCTGGCGTTAGTTGCAGCCTATATTCTGTTAAACAAGTTGGAGCGAGATATTCGTGACTTCATTTGAGCAAGCCCTTCCTCCTATTGTACAGGTACAGGATATCAGTAAAGGATTTCGCCTATATGGCAAGCCTTCAGACCGCTTAAAAGAGATCCTGCTACGCCGTAGTTACCATCAAAGACATGAGGCTCTGCGTGGTGTCTCTTTCGAAGTCAGGCCAGGGGAAACCCTGGGGATTTTAGGTAAAAATGGTGCGGGTAAATCGACACTGCTCAAGTTGTTGACCGGGGTCTTACTGCCTGACAGCGGGACCATTGCCTGTCACGGTCGTATTGCGGGTTTACTGGAGCTGGGCACTGGCTTTGACTTTAATCTGAACGGTATACAGAACATCCGTATCAATGGTCTTTTGTTGGGGATGACAGAAGAACAGATCGATCAGCTGAGAGATGACATTATCGACTTCTCTGAGCTGGGGAAGTTTATTCATGAGCCGCTTAGAACTTACTCCTCCGGCATGGTCATGCGTTTGGCATTTGCCATCGGTATCCATGCTAACCCTCACTGTTTTGTCATTGATGAAGCCCTTTCCGTAGGGGATGGGCACTTCCAACAGAAGTGTATGCGTCGTATTCGCCAGTTTAAGCAACAGGGTGGGGCTATTATTTTTGTTTCCCATGATATGAATGCGGTCAAGATGCTCTGTGATGAGGTTATCGTGCTTGATCAGGGGGGGGTGGAGTATCAGGGCACGCCAGAGGAAGGGGTTAATCATTACAACCGTTTGATGAGCGCTGAAGATGACCGGGAAGCGTTGGCTGAACAGGAAAAAGCTCGGGAAGTGAATCAGTACGGTAATCGCCAGGTGATTTGTGAGCAGGTCTCTTTGACCGGTAATGATTCTGGAGTGGATACCCTGACGTGTGGCGAGCAAGCACTGATTGAGTTGACGTTAAAAGCCAATCAGGCTGTTGATGATTTAACGGTGGGCATTATGCTCAGGGATCGTTTTGGGCAGGATCTTTATGGCACCAATAGCCATTATCTGGATAGCCCGCTGGCATTGATGAGCGGTGAAACAAAAAAGGTGCGTTTTAGTTTTAATATGCGTTTAGCACCAGGGAAATATACATTAACTCTGGCATTGCATAGCCAACATGATCACACCGAAGAGTGTTATCACTGGTGGGATAATGCGGTCAGTTTTGAAGTGGCAGGCGTGAAGGGTTCTCCGTTTGCAGGTGTTTGTGATTTGGCTGCGGAGATGGAGGTGCTACCTCTGTCCGCAAACTAAGTGGTAGGTGAAACCATGCTTGTGCGTAACAACCCTATGATAGATTACGATGAACTGGAACAGCAGATTGGTGAGGTTCAACAGGTTCTGTCGGAGAGTATGGCAGCCGGGATAGGATCAGGGGCACAGGTGATGGGTGCTGCCAGCTTGTTTTTATTGCCTGAGTTAAAACCAGCGCAGGCGCAGGAACCGGCCAAAAATGCAGCTGAGCTGTTTGCTAAGCAGGGACAAGCCTTTATTGAACAAGCTTATTTAACCTTTCTGGGCCGTATGCCTGATGACAGTGGTTTTGCAGATTTTCTGGCGCGTTTGTCTCAGGGTGAATCCACCCATGACCTGGCCATCTCCTTGATGACTTCGGCAGAAGGGGTGAGTAAAGGGGCGCAGTTGGAAGGCTTTCAGCTGACAAAAAAAGCCTTGTTACTGCATCGCTTAAAACGCCTGCCGGTGTTAGGCAAATTGCTTCGTTGGGGCTTGGCGCTGAAAAACCTGTCACGGATACAAAGCCGGTTAAATCAGGCTGAATTCCAACGTTGGGAAAAAGAACAGCAATACCTCGAAGTGGTTGATGAGTGGCGTAAAGAGCTGCTGCAAGTGAACCAGCAGTTGATGCAGAACAGTCAATTACAGGCTCTGGAGTTGCAAGCGCTTAAAAACCGTCAGGCACAGGAAGTGACAGGGATTGCTCCTGCTGCACACTCTCATACGCCATCGACGCGACAACAGGAAGATCAATTTGAAGCGGAGTTCTACCTGGCGTTTGAGAATAAGTTCCGTGGCGATGAGGCGGATATTACATCTCGCTTACAGGTGTATATGCCCGTGGTGGATGAGCTATTGGCTTCACCGGACATTGATAAGAAAACCTGGCTTGATATCGGTTGCGGTAGAGGCGAATGGTTACAGCTGTTGAAGACTCGGGGCGCCGTTGTTTCAGGTCTGGATATTAATCCTATTATGGTTGAAGAGTGCCAGAAAAAAGGTTTGCCCGTGGTATGTGAGGATGCTATCCATTGGTTGACCCGTCAGCCTGATCAAAGCTTAGCCATGGTCAGTGGTTTTCACATTATTGAGCACTTACCTTTTGGTATGGCCTTAACGGTATTGCGTGAAAGCCTGAGATGTCTGATGCCAGGAGGTGTTTTGTTACTTGAAACACCGAATCCGGACAACCTGATGGTGGGAGCGAATAGCTTTTACTGGGATCCTACACATATCAAACCTGTGCCACCTCCGCTGTTGCAGTTTATGGCTGAGTTTCAGGGCTTTTCTGAGGCTTCTATTTTGCCGGTTAACCCGATACCTGAAGAGTTACAGGTGCATGAAGACACTGAGGCCGCTAGACGGATTAATCACTTTATGTACAGTGCCCAGGATTATGCCCTGATCGCCCGTCGTTAGCGTGCTTTGTAAGACATCTGTGTTATCAAATGTATGAGAAATTGAGCAGGTATCTTCAGGGGGATGGGGATGTTTGGTGGCAGTATAATAGCCTTGGTTAAAAAGATGTTAATGCCTGAAGGGGGAGTGTGGGTGTCTCAGCGAACGTCCATGTTAGTGGTTGGAGGGAAGCGATGACAGCGCAGTTTCCCAAAGCTATTCATCAGTTTCACTCTGGCTCTGCGGTAGGGGATGGTGTCACCAATGGTATGTTTTTTACGCGGCGTTTATTAAGAGCGCTGGGTTATGTATCCGAGATTTATGTTGAACATATCGCGGATGAGTTGAGTGACGAGCTAAAAGACTATCACGCCTTTTGTGATCGCACGGATGAACTTTTACTGGTGCATCATTCGTTTGGCCACGATGTTGAACAGTGGCTACTAGGGCTTAATTGTCCCAAGGTCTTGGTGTATCACAATATTACGCCAGCTGAATTTTTTGCCCAAGGCTCAGGCTTTTACCATTATGCTCAACTGGGGCGTCAGCAGTTGGCCCGCTGGGTTGAGCAAGACCTGTTTGATGCGGCCTTGTCCGACTCTGACTTAAATCAGTCAGAGCTGTTGCAGCTGGGATTTAACAGAGAGCATACCGTACTGCCGTTACTCATCGATTTGGAGTTATGGCGGAAAGATCTAAGCGCGATGGCTTCTGATTCAACAGCGCTTGCAGAAGAGCCGTATGGGGGCTCAGAGTCGTTTAATCTGTTGTTTGTAGGGCGTATCGCGCGTAATAAAAATCAGCATCTATTGTTGCAGTTAGTGGCAGAGCTTAGACATCACTTCCCTAACATCGATTGGCAGCTTACCTTAATTGGCGGCTGTTCTGATGCGAGCTATCTAGAGGAGTTGCAACAGGATATTAAGCATCGTCATCTCTGCCGCGCGGTATCAATTGCGGGCAAGGTCAGCCAGCATGCTCTGGTAGAGGCTTATAGAAAGGCCGACCTGTTTGTTTGTTTGAGTGCCCATGAAGGGTTTGGCATGCCGCTGATTGAATCAATGTTTTTCGATCTTCCGGTGGTGGCTGGTAATAGCAGTAATATTGCTGCGACACTGGATCAGGCTGGTTTGTTGGTGGAGTGTGCCGATGATCAGGAGCAGGTTCAGGCGTTGCTAAAATTGATTGCAGTTCTCCAGCAGCGCCCGGATCTCTTAAAGCGCATGGTGCTTTCAGGGCAGCAGCGGGTGCTGAAGCTGGAGCCCGACTATTTACAAATGCAATTAAAGGCCTGGTTGGATAAGGTGATTGCCCAGATTGAGTTTGCGCAGCCTGAGGGATAAGGCTGTGTCACGTCCTTTCGGTGAACTCCAGTGTGTTTGCCGCTCCCCGTCTATTCTTTTTACAATTTTTCTCTATCTGGCAAGCTTGGCCATGCCGGATTATAAGGATGCTTAGCATGTCTACTCAGGACCACTCTGTATTAGCCGTTCACCAATATACCCCGTCCATCTCTCTAGGTGATGGTGTCAGTCAGGGGGTGTTGTTTACCCAACGGTTATTGCAGCGTATGGGCATTCATTCAGAGATTTTTGCCCATGAAATACCACAAGAGTTAGTGGGGCAAGTGCAGCCGGCAGAGCAATATTCTGTGAGCGAAGAGCAGGTTTTGCTGGTGCATCATGCCATTGGTCATTGTTACGGTGAGTGGTTGGCAGGGTTAGCGGGTAAGAAATTTATGGTTTACCACAATATTACTCCGGCACACTTTTTTGCTGACAATGATCCGATTCAACCGCTATTGGCCCAGGGGCGTGAACAGTTAATTGAGTGGCAGTCTTGGCTTGAAGGCGGAATAGGTGATTCCCCTTATAACTCAGAGGAACTGCTTGAGGTTGGCTTTGATTCTGATTGTGTAGTAACCATTCCTCTGTTGGTCGATCTGGAGCAGTTGCAGCGGCGTCAGCCTGATGAAGACTTAATGCGGCAATTAAGTCAGGAGGGGCGCCCGTTGTTGTTGTTTGTGGGCCGTCTGACCGAAAATAAAAGGCAGGCTTTTTTAATTGAAATGATGCATCACCTGAAAAAAGTGATGCCCGCCAGAGATTTGCCCAGACTTTATCTTGTTGGTGGGGGGGATCCCGCTTATCAAAAACAGTTAAGACGACAGGTCGCGCGCTATCAGTTGGAAGATGACGTTGTCATTACCGGTAAAGTCAGTGAGGCGGCATTAACCAGTTATTACTTGTCGGCAGAAGCCTTTGTCTGTGCCAGTCAACATGAAGGCTTTGGTATGCCTCTGATTGAGGCGATGTATTATGACCTGCCTGTTTTGGCGATGAATTACGGTGCTATTGCCAGTACCTTGGGTAATGCCGGCTTGTTACTGGAACCATCTTTGACAGCATGGGATATGGCGTCTCTGGTTTCAGTTTTCCTACAGCGTCCTACATTAAGAAGTCGTTTGATTCTTAGCCAGAGAGAAAACTTACAGCGTTTCGAGCCGGCGAAGCTGTATCAGGATTTAGCGGCATTTCTACACAAATGGCAGATCGCATTGCCTGATATAAGTGCGAAGACTTTTGAGCCGGTAGAATCTATTGATTGGCGTGTGGAAGGGCCCTTTGATAGCAGTTATAGCCTGGCGTTATTAAATCGAGAACTGGCTCTGGCGCTTGAGCAGTTAAAGCCGGGTTCGTCGGCATTACTCAGTACTGAAGGCGGTGGTGATTTTGCTCCGAATCCCCATTTTCTTGCCGAACGCCCCGAGGTTGATAGGTTATGGCAGAGAGGTGTGCAGCCTGCGGTTGGTTTGCAAGCTTCTCTGCGCCTGCTTTATCCGCCTCGTGTCACTGGAATGTCAGGTTTGTTGCGTGTTATGGCCAACTACGGTTGGGAGGAGTCTGTTTTTCCCGCTGAGTTCCGTAGTGACTTCAATCATAAGCTAAATCTCGTCACAACAATGTCATCCTATGTCAGTAAAGTGCTGCAGGAAAGTGGAGTCTCTACACCTGTAAAACGAATTGGTGTCGGGGTTGATCATATCGAGCGTGTACAAGCTCAGCCTTTGGCGTCAGAGGTGCTGGATACCATACAAGATCGGCAGGTGTTTTTGCATATCTCATCCTGTTTTCCACGTAAAGGTGTGGATGTTTTATTGCAGGCTTGGGGGAAAGCATTTTGCTATGAGACTGGCGCCGCTGAACCTCAGGTTATCTTGGTTATTAAGACCTTTTCTAATCCTCATAATGATACATCTGCCCAGCTTAAAGTGTTGAAAATGGAACTTCAGCAGCAGGGATTACAGTTGGCACCTGTGTTGCTAATCGAAGAGGACTGGAATGATGGGCAGATCAAAAGTCTGTACCAACACAGTGATCTATTGGTGGCACCGAGCCGGGGAGAGGGCTTTGGTTTGCCGATGGCTGAGGCGATGTGGTTAGGTGTGCCGGTGGCTGCAACGGCTTATGGCGGCCAGTCCGACTTCTGTCGCTCAGATAATAGCTGGCTATTGGATTACCGTTTTGCACGGGCAAAAACTCATATGCAGCAAGCCGGTTCCGTTTGGGTTGAACCTTGCGTTGAACATCTGACGGATATCTTGACGGGCTTTTATCATCAGCACGGTGAGGATTTTCAGGCTGAGGTAATCCAGCAACGCATTACCAATGCAAAAGCGTTGATTCAGAAAGAGTTTTGTTGGAAGCACGTGGCTGAGCGTTTAAATCACGCCCTGGTGGAATCTGAGCGGGCGGTGATGACTGCTCCTGCTCAAGATCAATCAGTGCGTCTGGGCTGGATATCCACCTGGAACAGCAAGTGTGGTATTGCCGCATACTCAGCATTCTTGTTGCAACCGATGGCTAATCCTGCATCTGCTTTGCAAGCGGCCATCAATCAAAGTTGGGTATTGGCTAATAATGATGCTGAATTGATTGATGCAGAGGGTGAAGTACTCGAATGTCGTGGCCAGTCCGATGCCAATCAGCGAGTGGTGCGCTGTTGGCAGGCCGGTGGCGATCTGGGTGACGAGCAGCTTAATCAGCTCTATGACACTATCTGTAAGTTAGAGCTCAATCAGGTGGTGATTCAGTTTAACTTTAGCTTCTTCGATTTAGATGCATTAAAGCAGTTATTGGCTAAGTTGCGTGCTGATCGGGTGAAAGTGATGATCTGTTTCCACTCAACTGCAGATGTTTACTGGGGAGAAGTGAAAAAGAGTTTATTGCATCTGATGCCTGAATTGCAGCAAGTAGAGCGCATTCTGGTGCATAGCTGCAGTGATCTAAACCGCCTAAGAGCGTGGGGCTTAGTCGAAAACTGCATGTTATTCCCTCATGGGGTATTCGTGCCGGATCTATCTGAGAGTATTGCTGACAAAGGTTTGGTTCAAGGTGCTGGTATTCGAGCAAAAGCCCCCGATCTGTACAGCAGGCTGCAAGGTAAAACAGTCATCGCCTGCTATGGCTTTATGTTGCCTCATAAAGGCATTGAAACCTTGATTGACAGTTTTGAGATTTTGGCAGGGCAGCAGGGGCGGGTTGCAGGCAAGTTGCACCTGTTATTAGTTAATGCGTTATACCCTGCAGACGTATCCAGTGAATTGTTAGAACAGTGTCATGACAAGGTTGCGGGTTATGGCTTAGAGCAGGAGGTCACTTTTGTCAGCGATTTTCTGCCTGAAGAAGAGTGTCTGGCTTGGTTGAAAAAAGCCGATGTGATTGTTTTTCCTTATCAGCATACGCAAGAGTCCTCTTCGGCGGCGGTAAGAACCGGATTGGCATCTGGACAGCCTGTATTGTGCACGCCACTGGATATTTTTGAGGATGTTGAGCAGGCCGTGAACTTTTTACCGGGCATCACTCCAGAAGAGATCGCTTCAGGCCTGCAAGAAACCTTGGCAATGTTGGCAAATAGTGCAGAGGCTCGTGTTTGGCAACAACGTCGGCAATTGTGGTTGAAGCAGCATCATTGGCCAGAATTAGCACAGCGTATGACAGGTATTTTAAAAGCATTTACACAAAGCTGATTAAGCGGCACATCTCTCGGTAAGGGATGTCTGGTCGAGGCGATTAAAAGTGTGTTAGGATTTTCGGCCGGTCAAAAAGACCGCAAAAGAAGTAGTTGTAAAATAGAGGCTTTTTTAGTCTGCGAGTTAAAAATATAGATCCAGATCATTAGACAGATAAAAGTTAAAGAAAGGTGTGATGTCGGTCACATACTAAAAGTTTTTATCTGTGGCAGACTTGCCTTCGCTAAAAAGTTAGGCTGCCCGGAGTGGGCACCTAGAGTCGAAGAGATCATAGACAATGAGCCGAACACGTACGGCAGAACACTATCTCTTGCGACCAGAACTTAAAGATTGAGTACGAGTTTAATTAAAGAGCCTGATGAGTTTTTCATCAGGCAATAAAGATTGGGGCCGACGGGCTTCAGGAAATATCGTTTAGACGCCCAGGATTTTATGGATGAGCAGTCTAAAGCGATTAATCAACGTTAACGGAGAAGTTAAGATGGCAACTGTTTCTGAACAGATTCAGGAAATTTACATTGGTCTGCTGGGCCGCGCAGCAGATAAAGCAGGTCTGGACTACTGGACTGCTGAAATCGAAGCGGGCAACCTGACAGTTGAGCAACTGCGTGCGAACATCGTAGCAGAGCAAGCTGAATACGCTGCGGACCTGGGTTCTATGACCCGCGTTCAAACTGTTGCAGAACTGTACGATCGTCTGTTCGATCGTGAAGCAAGCGCTGACGAACTGGAATACTGGGCAAACGGTGACGGCGCTGCTGTAAACGTTGATCAGCTGGTACTGGCTCTGTCCAATGGCGCTGCTGCTGCTGACCGTCTGGCTCTGGATAACAAAGCTGACGCAGCTTCTTACTACACTGAGCAAGCGGGTAGCAAGTACTCTGCAACTGATGCACAAGCTGCAGTTGCTAGCGTTAAAGACAACGCTTCTGTAGACGCTTCTAAAGCAGCTACTGACGCAGCTGTTGCAGTAGACAACATGCGTGTTGAGTTCAACACGGGTTCTACTGACGGTCTGATGTTCGATGGCGCTGGTAACATGACTTACCTGCCAACTGACGGCGAAGGCCGCATCAACATCGGTCTGACTGAGTGGAACAGCGGTCCTACCACTACTACTGACGACTACACCTTCGTGCTGAAAAACCAGCTGGGTGAAGGCGAAGAGTACGGCGCGACTTTCCTGACTCCAGTAATCACTGGTACTGGTGGTCAAGCAGGTGGTTCTGTTCTGGATCTGCGTTTTGCTGATCGTCTGGCTGACGCTGACGACATCGCTAACACTCTGAACAACATCCAAGTTAACTCTATGGAGTTTGCTCTGGACGGTGTTGTTTACACTCTGCAATCTGAAGCTCTGTCTGCTGCTCGTGACTACGACGCTCTGTTCACAGCTATCAGCGACGCTGTAGAAGCTCTGAAAGCAACTAACCCGGCTCTGGAAGTTGTTTCTGTAACTCAAGGCGGCACTTTCAGCACTGACCAGTATGACGAGAACGACGTTCGCACTGGTGACCAGGTAGTTGGTCAATCTATCCTGCTGAGCGCTACTGTTGGTGATCTGGATCGTGACCTGTTCAGTGCAGACGTAACTTCTGCTGACGTTGGTGGTGTTGACTCCTACGCTCGTGCGTTCGATCAGGACACTGCGGGTACTGACGATATCATCCAGACTAACATCGAGCTGGACACTGTAGGTTACGGTTCTCAGGGTGCTTACCTGAACATCGCTGGTGAGTCTAACTCTAACAAGGGTATCCACCAGTTTGACGTTGTTGCTGAAAATGGCGTATGGCTGTCTGGCCTGAAGTCTCGTGACACGTCTAACAACGGTGCTAACGACTTCAACGCTTCTGGCGGTTCTGACTTCCTGCGTACTATCAACCTGGACGGTAGCGGCTACTTCCGCATCGGTCAGCAAAATGGTGACGACGTAGTTGCATTCGGCAACACTAACCTGGAAGACGTTCAAGACTTCAATGGCGCGAACTTCGACGGCGAAATCAACCTGGACGCAGTTATCACTAACGAAGTGATCTCTCGTGATCTGGATCTGGTTGACACTGCTGGTCCTTCTGACGACAACGTTACTTTCTCTTACACCACTGCAGCTAGCGATGACCAAATCGTTCTGACTGTAGCTGAAGACGTAGCTGCTCACGAAGACTTCGTACTGGAAGTAACAACTGGCGCAGGTAACGACGTTGTTGAACTGAACCTGGCTGACGTTTCTGCTAACCAGCTGGAAAACCAACAAGACCTGAACAACATCACAGTAACCACTGGTTCTGGCAACGATGTTGTTAAGACTTGGGGTGAAGGCAACGTTAACATCCTGACTGGTTCTGGCGATGACGTTATCTACACTGACAACGAAGGTCTGATGACTGAAGCTGCTCAGTGGGTTGTTCACGCTGAAAACACTCAAGCAAGCGATCTGGACGGCTTCGCACTGGGTTCCAGCCTGCTGTACCGTTCTACTGTAACTGTAACTCTGGCTGGTGCTCAGGTTGCAGGTGCAAGCGGTGTGACTGGTACTCGTGACGTAAACGAAGATGCAGATGCGTACGACAACGGCTTCGAAGCGACTGCTACCGTTCAAGCTGAAAACTACATGGGTGACCAGCGTCACGTTAACCAAGCAATTAAAGACGCAATCCAGAACGATTCTGTACTGAGCAACCTGCTGTCTGTTGCTGATGGTCCGGACAACACTCTGGTAATCACCTCTAAGATCGACGGTCAGTTCGACGTTGACGATCTGGAAATCACTGTAGGTTCTGTAGACTACACGTCTCTGAGCACTGCTGAGCAAGGTGCACTGCAAGAGCTGCTGGGTACTGACTCTAACAACCCTGCAACTGACGCAACTGTAACTGCAGCTCTGACTGCAGCAGCAACTGCGGCAACTACTGCAGCTGATCCAGCGCTGACTACTACTGATCTGGGTGTTGACATCGATGGCGCTGCTAGCGGTTCTGACAGCGACAACGTAATCACTGCTGGTTCTGGCGACGACGTAATCGTTCTGGGCACTGGTGCGACTAGCACTGAAGTAGTGGTATACGACGAGCTGGGTAGCGGTACTGATACTATCGTTAACTTCTCTGATACTGGCACTAGCGCAGATATCCTGGACTTCAGCGCATTCCTGGACGGTGTAACTAGCACTTCCGGTAGTACTGCGTCTCAAGCAGCGATCGGTATCACTGCAGCAGGTACTGGTGTTGTAGCTAACGGTGTAACTGTACTGACTGGCTTCACTGCAGTTGACAACCAAACTTGGGCGAACATGACTCACTCTGATCTGGTGAGCGCTCTGAGCAACAACGCTACAAGCTACGGTAACCTGGACAACGCTGACGTAACTGTACAAGGTACTGTAACTGACCTGGTTGGCACTACTCGTGATCACGTAATCATGGTAGAAAACAACGCTAACGACGGTGAGTACAAAGTATTTGAAGTACACACTGAAGAAACTGCTGACGGCGTAGTATTCAGCTCTACTGGTGGCCTGATCGCGACTATCGATTTCGGTGACAGCCTGATCCTGACTGACGCAGCTGTAGCTGGCGCAGCGGGCCGTGCAACTGGTAGTGGTTCTACTGGTGTTATTGTAGATCCAGATGCTCCTACTTATGCTCTGGCTGCTGGCGCAGCTTCTGCAGACGAAGGTTCTACTGCAACGTTTACTCTGACTACTACTAACGTAGCAGAAGGTACTGCAGTAGCTTACACCCTGACTGGTGTAGATGCAGCTGACGTTGATGCTCTGACTGGTACTGCGACTGTAGGTGCTGACGGCACTGCAACTATCTCTGTTGCTGTAACTGCTGATCTGGCTACAGAAGGCGAAGAAACTCTGACTGTTACTCTGGACGGTATGACTACTTCTGCTTCTACTACTATCAACGATACTTCTGTTGAAGGTAGCATGAACGTAGTAACTCCAGATGCAACTAACACTGCAACTGCAACTGATGCTGCTGATGCTGTAACTTTCGCTGATCTGACTACTGGCAACTTCAACGTTGTTAGCTTTAACACTACTGATGACAAGCTGGTTCTGACTGGTCTGACTGGTGCTGACGGTACTACTCTGGCTGACCTGAATGGTGACGTTATCGGTACTGGTACTATCGGCGTACAGGTTAACGAAATCACTGGTTCTACTTTCGTGAACCTGGGTCAAGATGCAGACGGTAACGTTATCAGCATTGATCTGGCTGGTGTAACTGACGCATCTCTGGTTAATGTTGAACTGGCTTAATCTTAGCTAGAATCAACTTAAAGGGGCACCTTATTGATAAGGTGCCTCTACGAATGCTATGTTTGCAGAGAATGGCGTGAAACGGAAAGCTGCTTTGCGAACGAAGGTTAAAAATTTTTGAGGAATAAAGAATGTCTGACGATTCTATTATTGTACAGCGTGGCGTAACAGGTGCGGGTGCAGGCGACGATACTTACATCCTGTCTGCTAGTCAGGTTGACGCTAACGCAGAAATTACCATTTCTGATACAGAAGGCACTAACACGATCCAACTGATCGGTGGTCTGGTAATCTCTAGCTCTATCGTAGCGGGTGATACTGCTCAGCTGACTCTGAGCAACGGTGCGGTAATCAACGTTCTGGGCGCAAGCTCCATGAGCTACGTAGTAGGCGGTGATCCTCTGTCTGGTACTGCTGGTGTAACTAAAGACTACACTACTTTCACTACAGACGTACTGGGTACAACTGTACCAACTGAAGGTACTTCAACTGGTGGTGAGTCTACTGTTAACTCTGACGGTACAAGCACTCCAACTCTGAACCCTACTTACACTCTGACAGCTGGTGCAGCTGCTGTTGATGAAGGTTCTACTGCAACTTTCACTCTGGCAACCACTGACGTTGCTGAAGGTACTTCTGTTGCTTACACTATCTCTGGTGTTGCTGCAGCTGACCTGACCAGTGGTTCTCTGACTGGTACAGCTACTGTTGACGCTTCTGGTAATGCAACTATCTCTGTTGCTCTGGTTGCAGACGTAACAACTGAAGGTGCAGAAACTCTGACTGTAACTATCGACGGTCAAACTGCTTCTGCTTCTACTACTGTTAACGACACTTCCCTGACTCCAGGTGTAGGTAGCTCTCTGTCTCTGACTGCTGCAGTAGATAACCTGGTAGGTACTTCTGACAACGATACCTTCATTGCTAACCTAGCTCTGGACGGTAGCGGTGTTGCTAACGTTGAAACTCTGGGTTCTTTCGACACTATCGATGGTGGTGCTGGTAACGATACTCTGGTTGACTACCTGTTAGGTGCAACTACTACAATTACTACTGGTAACATTACTAACGTTGAAACTTACACTGTTTACGCTGATGGTGCGGTTACATCTAACGTACAGAATGTTTCTGGTCTGACTACTCTGAACGTAGCTCAGTCTGCCGGTGCTCTGAATATCGATACTAAGTCCAACGTTACGACTGTAACTACTAAAGGCGACAGTGATACCGACGCCATTGCAATTGATGATAACGGTTCAGCTGCGACTACAGCTGATACTCTGGCAAGTGTTACTATTGAAGATAACACTGGTGCTGTTACTGTTACTTCTGATGCACTGACTAACCTGAAACTGGATAACACCGCTACTGGTGCTGTGGCTGTAGCTGCTGCTGCAGGTACTCGTACACTGACTCTGGAGCTGGATAAAGTTGGTACTCAGACCATTACTGATGCAGAAGCCACTACTCTGGTTGTAAATGCAACAGGTAATGCAACGACTGCTGCTACTCTGACGACTGCTAAAGCAACTACAGTAACTCTGAATGCTGACGAGAAACTGGGTATTGCTGATCTGAACATCGCAGCCGCGACAACTCTGACTGCGACTGGTGATTCTGTAATCACTGTTGCTGCAGGTTCTACTCTGACTGCTCTGACAACTGTTGATGCTTCTGCAGCAACAGGTGGTCTGGACATGGATGCATTTGGTCTGGGTAATGGTGTGACCTTTACTGGTGGTGCAGGTACTGATGCTGTTCAGCTGGCTGCTAACACTAAAGATCACAACATGGGTGCTGGTGACGATACTGTTGAACTGTCTGCTGCAGCTCTGGGTACTGGTGGTTCTGTTGATGCTGGTGCAGGTACAGATACACTGGTTATGACAGTCGCTAATGCTGTTACTGCTTCTGCAACAACTGGTTCTACAGCGTTCGAAACGACTATCTCTAACTTTGAGAAGCTGAAGGTCGGTGCTACTGCTGGTACTGGTACTATCAACATGGCTGGTCTGGATGACATCAACTACGTTGTAGCAAGTGGTGTTATTGGTCACGCAGTTTCTCTGACTAACGTTGTAACTGGCGGTACTCTGGAAGTTCAAGCGGTTAACACTGCAGCTACTACTATTGAAGTATCTGGTGCAGCAACTAACACTGCTGATGTATTTAACATCGCTCTGAACCAGACTCCTACTGCTGCTCTGGTTCAAGGTAACACTGTAACAGTTGCTAACGTTGAAACTATTAACATCAATGGTGCGGACTCCGGTAACGCTACCACTGGTGCTGATATTGCCGCTGTTGTCAATACGCTGACTCTGACTGCTGCAAATGCGACTACTGTTGTAGTAACGGGTAACAATGGTCTGGACGTAACAGCAACAGGTAGTACTGCAATCACTAACTTCGATGCAAGTGCGATCGCTGCAGACAGCACGCTGGATACTGCTACTAACCTGGCGGTAACTTATGCGTCTCTGAACACTACTTCTAGTGCGACTACAACCATCTCTGGTGGTGCAGGTGACGATACCCTGACTGGTAACGCTGCTAAAGATACTATCTCTGGTGGTGCAGGTGCGGATACCATTGACGGTGGTACTGGTAACGATACCCTGTCTGGTGGTGACGGTAACGATAGCCTGACTGGTGGTGCGGGTGCAGATAGCCTGACTGGTGGTGCGGGTAACGATACCTTTATCCTGGCAGCAACTGCTAACGGTACTACTTACGACAGCATCAAAGATTTGGCTGCTGGCGATATCATCCAGCTGGTTGATCAAGGTACTGAAACCTTCACAACTACTGCTGTTACTTCTGGCTCTAACGCGGTATTCCAGGATCTGCTGGATGCTGCTGCTGCAGGCGACGGCTCTACTAATGGTGCTGTTTCTTGGTTCCAGTTCAACAGCAACACTTATATCGTTCAGGATTTGGCAGCAGCCAACACCTTCCAGAACGGTACTGACCTGGTAGTAGAGATCACTGGTACAGTAGATCTGTCTACTCTGTCTCAAGCTGGCAACGTATTTACTGTTGTTTAAGCTGATAACGCAAACTTGTTGTTAGTTCTGTAACAACAACGTAGGCTGTTATAAGAGCCCTGTCAGTTTTAACTGGCAGGGTTTTTTATTGTAGAAGGGCATAGGTATAATCGCTTGTTAAGCACTCACACAAAAGTACCTCTCTAGTCGTTGACTTCATTTTTAACAACTGGCCGAAAAACATCGAATGTAATAGCCACATTTCTTTAATCATAAGACCGCAGCTAAGGTTTCTTTCATCTACAGTTGTTTGCTTGTTAGGCTTAGCTGGCTTAAAGCAATTCACTGGTTATCTACTGAGCTGGCCTGTATCAGTCCGTTGGCTGCAATCCTTATTTTAGTACCTTTGTAGCGAAACCTTCTTTTAGCATGAGTTCCTCATTAAGCATTTATCCAGCATTTACTGACGGCAGTGGAGTAGAGGGGAGTGTTGTAAGGCTTTGATTCCGGCAGGTCACAGGGTAGTTTCCCAAAAAAAGCATTGCTAAGAGGTTGCCAAAACGAACGGCATAACCTCTATCTGTTACTGAAATAGTTAAGAATGTGTTTTTATGGCAGCTTGTTGGGATCGGTGGTGTACAGATGATCGAGATAAGATAGGTTGAAGCGCTGTAATGGATAGCACCAGTCCAGACGAGTGATGGATTTGATCAAGACGTTAGATAAGCACTCACGCGGCTATTTCTCTTTGGCCGATGACTTCATTCTTCAGCTGTTTACTGGAAAGCCGGAACACTTTTTTGTAAGTGTATATCTGGTCTTAAGTGATACGAAATAGCATCCTTTATTGGTAAGAAGCAAGTGATGGACTGGAAGGTAAATTTATTCGTAAGCCTGAATCGGGCTTTCTAACTATAACAGAGATAGAAAGCCCATTATTACAGTGTTGTGATATTACGCGAATACAAGGTCAGTATTGTCAATATCAGTTACGCCAAGGAAAACGACAGCAACATCATTACTACCATCATCGAAAATGACAACCTGGTCTGAGCCATTTGTACCATCTACTGTAAAAGTATTACTTGATGCATTCCAGATACCACGGGCAATCTCGTAGGTGTTGGCTGCGAGGCCCGCAACAGAATCTGCTGCACCTGTTGATCCATCGTTTACAGCTTTAACATCCAGCTTATCTGTTCCATGTTGGAAACCGATAATCACATCAAACGCGCCTGCGACTGTATCTGTATCATCCAGTGTGCCTGCGCCACCAACATTAGATACGGTCGCTGTTCCAGTATCGCCTGCAGCAGCAATAACGAAAGTATCAGTGCCGCCACCAATAAGGGTATCTGCACCAGCGCCTGCAGTGATGCTGTTTGTACCTGTGCCAGCAACCACGGTATCATTGTTCTGGCCTAAAGTGACTGTGGCACCGGAATCCGCCAATGTAACGTTGAATACTGTGGATGCTTGAGCTGCTGCATCGTTGGCAAAGGCAGCTGTTGAACCATCGGTAGTAACGTTAACAACCAATTCGTCGCCTTCGCCCAGAGTGCCTGAGGCATTCATATCTACGATATAGCTGGATGTAGTAAAATCGGCTACATTGTCGGTGCCACCGGCATCGCCGCCAGCTGCTGTGCCGACTACAATATGAGTTGTTGCGATAAATCCTGTTGCTAGCTCACCACTGATTTGGATCAGATCGCTATCACCTGTGGTGAAGTCCTGAATAGTATCTTGGCCATTACTATCATCTAATCCTGATCCGGCAACGGCTGTTGAATCACCGCTTGAGAAGGAGAAGATATCCGCACCGGCTCCACCTGTTAGGCTGTCCACGCCAGCACCACCATCGATTAAATCATTGCCAGCATCAGCACTGATGGTATCAGCGTCAGCAGAACCGTAGAGTGCATTCATGCTGCCACTGGCTGATGATGGATCATAGCTCATGATTTTAGCGCCCTCGCCACCCGAGATGCCCCATTGCTGCTCAGCGTAGGCACCTTGGATCACAAAGCCATCTACGAAATTTGCATTACTCGATGAGTCATTATCGTAAAGAATCATCGTGTGCGTTGCACCCAATAAAGGGCCTGCACCAACACCAGTTACATGAAATGTTGTACCGTTATAAACACCAACATAAGCTTCAAACTGACTATTGTGAACGGTGTCATCACCATAGCCATTAAAGGTATCTGGTACATTGATCTTTGAGGTGCTTGGATCGAAACTGGAGATTTCAGTCAGACCATTGACACGGTTACCAATTGCGACAGATGTATTGGCAACAGAATCATCAAAGCCATCACCATCAGAGTCAAATGTCAGGTTGGAGCTATTTGGTGCATTACCAATGGTAGGGCCGGTTGGAACTTGAGCTGCAGAGCCAGGGCGGTAAATGGATGCTTCGGAGAAAACAGAGCTATCGTTTAACTGGGTCTCATCTTCAAAGACTGTACCTTTGGCCCAGTCTTTTGACGAATAGTCAAAACCGATGCTTTCAGCTAGCTGGCGATAAGTATGTTCAACCTGTGCTTCTGTGTAATATTGAGAGCTAATTAGGTAATTAGCGTTGGCCAGTAGAAATTCAGGATCTTGATATTGATCTATCAAGGCTTGTGAAGCGGCATTCATTGGGTCGTCACCATTCAGGATGCTATCCCAGTCACGTTGGTCTAATCCTGCTCCAACGTTGATATACAGTAGTTCAGCAGCTTGTTGGACAAGTTCTTGCGTGAAAGTTGTATGGCCTGATGCTTTTAATAGCTCAGCGATGGTTGGCTTTGCCATGTTATGGGCTCCAATGTCTGTTGTCTGTTTGGCTATTTATTGTGAAAAACATGTAATATAAACGATTATTATTGTCACGGCTATAGGTTTAGATCATGTGCTCTGATTAAAAAAGTATCTTATTGATTTATAAGTTTTTTTAAACTCCACTTTTTTCTATCAATTGACTCGGTATTTTTTAAACAATATATTGCGACGCTATTTGCTTGGTGGTATCAGGTGCTTAGGGTGGATGGTGGCTATATTCTTAGCCAAAAAAAGGGGGGGCTGTGGTAGAGGCCTTTTGACTCGAAATGTGAGTGTCTCTCCGCTGGTCATCATTCATTGTTTGTGGGTATGTTTATTAATCTCCGAAAAGTGTGTAGGAAAGCTTCAGCTCTAATTCTGGTAACTACATAGAATAGATGCTTGCTGTGAATCATTTTCTTGGATGCTTGATGTATTAATATAAGTCTGTTCTTAATCAAGGTGGCTCTACAAAAACATGGAGGATAAGGGATGTATCCTAAAATTGAGCACCACGGTGGTGCACAAGGCGTAACCGGTAGTTGTCATCAGCTTTGGTTTGACAGCGAACATTCGTTGTTGGTTGATTGTGGCTTGTTCCAAGGGCAGGAGGTTGATGATAATCGACCTGCCTTGGAAAGGCTGTCTATTGATTTTCCCATCAAGACGATTGAGGCCTTAATCGTCACTCATGTCCATATTGATCACATTGGTCGATTGCCTTATCTATTAGCCGCCGGTTTTCGTGGTCCTATCATTTGTTCTCCTCCCAGTGCACATTTATTACCTTTAGTTATAGAAGATGCGCTTAAGATTGGTTTTACTCGAAATAAGGTATTGATAGAACGCTTCCTGGAGCAGGTAAAACAACAGTTGGTTATTGTGCCCTATAAACAGTGGCATTCACTGCTTGATAAAGATGGCTTGGCTGTAAAAGTGCGTTTGCAGCGTGCTGGTCATATTTTGGGTTCTGCTTATGTGGAAGTGGATTATAGGGCGACAGCGCAGAATGAGTCATCACAAAACGTGCATAACCAGAAAAGCCAACGCATTGTGTTTTCAGGAGATTTAGGTGCACCCTGGACGCCCTTGTTGCCTGCGCCGCGTTCGCCTTATCGTGCTGATATTTTAGTGTTGGAAAGCACTTATGGTGATCGCTTGCATCAGCATCGCAGAGAGCGAAGCCAGCAGTTGAAACAGCTGATAGAGCAAGCGATGCGTCGTAGGGGGCATATTATTATTCCCGCCTTCAGTATTGGTCGAACCCAGGAGTTGCTCTACGAGTTAGAGCATATTCTTCATCAGGCTGAACCTGGCTCGGTTTTGAAACTAAAAAGGACATCCATTTCTAAAATTCTTTTATATCAATTGGTTATCCTTTATTTTGTATTTTCTCTAAGTGGACGGCATCAATTTTAAAACCTCAGTGATGCTATTTTTCTTGCTATATTGTTTTTAAGTAGCCTGGGGGCTACAATAACCTACATGAGATATAAGGTCAGAACCACACATCAATTTGATAAATGGCTTAAAAAGCAAAGTGACCGTCAAGCTGTTAGAGCTATTGCTATGCGTATTGCCAGGGTAGAACAAGGGAACTTTGGTGATGTCGAACCTGTTGGTGAAGGTGTGAGCGAAATGCGTATTTTTATTGGTAAGGGTTATCGTATTTATTATGCAGTATTGGATGGGGTTGTAGTTTTATTGCTCAACGGTGGAATCAAGAGTAATAAAAAGCAACAGCAATCAGATATCACCTTGGCTAAAAAGTTATTTAGTGAGATAAAGGGGTAGAAATATGAACAATGAGACTAAGCCTTTTAACCCATTTGATTATTTTGAAACTCAGGAAGAAATTAATGCTTACTTGGTTGAGTGTTTTCATGATGAAGATCCTAGTCTGTTTGTGAATGCGTTGGGGCACTTGGCTAAACACCACGGTATGGCTGAAGTTGCTAAAGCTGCAGGGTTAAATCGTGAAAGCTTGTATAAAGCTTTTAGCGGCAAGGTGCAACCAAAATGGGATACGGTCGCTAGGGTTATGCGTGCCCTGCATGTGGATATGACGGTGGTGGCTTAACTGGCGTAATCCACTTTCAGGACATATATGGACACCTCGCCAATGTCCAGTCGTTTGACGTTATTAATTACCATTCGGTCTATCTGATCTGACGTCCTGAAGAATAGATGGCGCTTGTACATATATCCGGCTTCTTTCATGAACATACCTGTCCGAGCCTTGATGAGATCTAAGACGCATTGCTTGACCTTGGCACCCACCTGGCCTCTAAGGCCTATGTCCTGACTCAGGTTCCAAGCAATGCTAAACCATTCTTTTCATCAGTGCTGCACACTATCAGATAGGTGGGCCTCCTTATTTCTGCAAAACAGTACGTTTATAGGTTAAGCAGATTGATAATTTTCTTTTTTCGCCAGCACTACCCACAGTATTCTGGCTAGTTTATTAGGCAAGGCGACAATTACTTTGCAAACCGGCTTGGAAACCAGTAATGACTGAACCTATCAAACAGCATATAAAGGACACCCACTTTTATTAAACAGCATATAAAACCATATAAAGGACACCCACTTTTATTTGACCTTCCGTATTTTCCCCGTGTTCTAACTGTAAGGTCCCGGATGATCAAATAGCAAAAAAGAGTTATCCTCTGTTTGCTGCCA
>CAYFGP010000013.1:0-74512 GCA_964342385.1 uncultured Oleiphilus sp.
GAGCAAGAAGGGGTCTCAGGCAGGATCGAAATTTAAATCACTGATTCAGGTAATATTCACGACGCCATGGAACGACTGGATAATAGCCAGGAGCTATGGGAATTACTGGCTCGGGAGTTTATAAAATCCCATCAGGACTTTTTGTTACACAGCCAAAATAATCTGGCGCACAATGCTCTGGAAGCCCTGCGACTGAATCTACACACTCTAAAAGGTTCGGCTTCAGCCATTGGTGCAGATCTGCTTACCCTGGAAGCAGAACACCTGGAACAGAAGCTAAAGCAGGGTCAGACTCTCAACAGAGATGAACTAAGCCAACAGTTACAGCGATTAAATACGTTGCTTCAGCGCTGCCTGCATTACCTGGAGCAGGAACTGGCCGAACATTAAATGTATGAAATCACCACTTTCCAGCGTAGAAAAATAAAGGCCGTTACAAAACCTGTAACGGCCTTTACCTTATTCACCAAGACTAAAACGCTACTCGTTTAGTCAAACTTTGGCAGATGAGACAGAGACTCTTTAATCGCCTCTTCTGGGTAATCATAGTCTTCCAGCTCGCCTTTAAAGTAACGGTCGTAAGACACCATATCAAAGTGACCATGGCCCGACAGCGTAAACAGCAGGGTTTTCGCTTCGCCGGTTTCTTTACAACGCAGCGCTTCTTCAACCACTGCCGCAATCGCGTGATTTGACTCAGGCGCAGGGATAATACCTTCGGTACGAGCAAACAGCACACCGGCCTCAAAGGTCTTAGTCTGAGCAACCGCACGGGCTTCCAGCAGACCTTCATGGTACAGCTGACTGACCAGAGCCGAATCACCGTGGTAACGCAGACCACCCGCATGGATACCCGGCGGCATAAAGTCATGACCCAGAGTGTACATCTTGGTCATAGGCGTCAGACCAATGGCATCACCGAAGTCATAGGTATACTGACCTTTGGTCAACGTTGGACAAGAAGTAGGCTCAACGGCTACCAGTCGAACCTTCTTACCCGCGGCATTGTCCGCCAGGAATGGGAAGGCGATACCACCGAAGTTAGAACCACCACCACAGGGTGCAAAAACCATATCCGGGTAGTCACCCACCATTTCCAGCTGCTTCTTAGCTTCCAGACCAATCACCGTCTGGTGCAGCAGTACGTGGTTCAATACAGAACCCAGCGCGTAGTTGGCTTCTGAGTTACCCGCCGCTTCTTCTACCGCTTCAGAGATCGCAATACCCAGAGAACCCTGAGAGTCTGGGTCTTTCGCCAGAATGTCACGACCCGCTTGCGTCAGCTCCGTTGGGCTGGCATGCACATCCGCCCCCCAGGTTTGCATCATCAGACGACGGTATGGCTTCTGGTTATAGCTCACCTTCACCATATATACACGTACATCCAGATCAAACATCTGGCCGGCTAGAGCCAGGGAGCTACCCCACTGGCCGGCTCCAGTTTCAGTAATCAGACGCTTAACGCCTTCGACCTTATTGTAGTAGGCCTGAGGAATCGCCGAGTTTGGCTTGTGAGAACCTGCAGGGCTGATCGATTCGTTTTTAAAATAGATCTTACACGGGGTGCCCAGGGCTTCTTCCAGCGCAGTGGCACGTACCAGAGGTACAGGACGCCATTGCGCCAGCTTCTCACGGACTTCATCCGGGATTTTAATCCAGCGCTCAGCGGATACTTCCTGCTCAATAATGGCGTTTGGGAAAATAGCAGACAGGGCATCAGGACCTACCGGCTGGCCATCTGCGCCCAGCGGTGGTGTTGGTGCATTAGGCATATCCGCTACGATGTTATACCAATGGGTTGGGATCTCGTTTTCCGGCAACCAGATTTTCTTTTGCATGTATCCTCCGTTGTTCTTACATGGTCTGTGCAGCACGGCTTTTTGGTTCTCGGGATATCGCTGAAAGGAGGGATCACCGGATCAAGCTCTTCTGTATCGCTGTCGTATCATTAGACTAGTACACTACACAGTCAGAACTTAGAGTTTACCTTGTCTTAGCCTCAGGCCAAAGCGGTTCATTATCACGTTTTGTCATAGAAGGAATGGTGTCATAAGCATTCTCTGATTAATTGATAGCTGAACCATATTAAAAGCCTGCTTGTCCCTACGTTAAGACGGCAACAGGAGAGTCAAAAGAGACTAGAAAAAAATCAGAGAGAAGGACCTGAAAAGAACTTGAAAGAAAGTGCTCATAGGGTTGGAAACACAAATAAAAAAAGCCTGCACAAAGGCAGGCTAAAAAGCACAATCGGCCTAGCAAGGGCCAACAGAGAGTGGTGACTCAAGAGCCACCAAACAGAAGGGTCTAGCAAGCAACGAGTACAGGGGTGTTTGTACTCAAAAGACGCCCCTTCCAATGCGACAACACAAAACAACCGAGGCAGAATACCTTTGAAAAGATGCCACTTTTTGCTTCGGTCTATACCACCCAACTCCCTGGGCAAATAATCCTTAAACTCAGCCTGTGGTTTAGCGGTATAGACTCCAATAAACCACGAGCGGAGATTAATCATTTAGGCTTAACCAAACGCCTGGATACCGGTCTGAGCACGGCCCAGAATCAGCGCGTGAATATCGTGAGTACCTTCGTAGGTGTTCACCGCTTCCAGGTTCATGGAGTGACGGATCACGTGGAACTCATCAGAGATACCGTTACCACCGTGCATATCACGTGCAACACGAGCGATATCCAGCGACTTACCACAAGAGTTACGCTTGATCAGAGAGATCAGTTCAACTGGGCACTGACCTTCGTCCATCAGGCGACCCGCTTGCAGACAACCCTGCAGACCCAGAGTGATCTCGGTTTGCATATCGGCCAGTTTCTTCTGCACCAGCTGAGTCGCCGCCAGAGGACGATTAAACTGAATACGATCCAGAGAGTATTGACGCGCTGCGTGCCAGCAGAATTCCGCCGCACCCAGAGCACCCCAGGCGATGCCATAACGGGCTTTGTTCAGACAGCCAAATGGACCTTTCAGGCCTTTTACGTTGGGTAGCAGGTTCTCTTCCGGTACAAACACGTTGTCCATCACGATCTCACCGGTAATAGACGCACGCAGAGAGAACTTACCTTCAATCTTAGGTGTGCTCAGACCTTCCATACCACGCTCCAGAATGAAGCCATGGATCTCGCCGTCCAGTTTCGCCCATACCACCATCACATCAGCGATTGGTGAGTTGGTGATCCACATCTTAGCGCCCGTGACACGGAAACCACCGTCAACACGCTCAGCGCGGGTTTTCATACCACCCGGATCAGAACCTACGTCAGGCTCGGTCAGACCAAAACAACCAACCCACTCACCGGTAGCCAACTTAGGCAGATATTTCTTACGTTGCTCTTCAGAGCCGTAAGCGTAGATCGGGTGCATCACCAGAGAAGACTGCACGCTCATGGCAGAACGGTAGCCACTGTCCACACGCTCAACTTCGCGTGCCGCTAAACCGTAACAAACATGGTTTACGCCAGCACAACCGTATTCTTCTGGCAGCGTGCTACCCAGCAGACCCATTTCCCCCATCTCGTTCATGATTTCACGATGGAAGATCTCTTCACGGTTCGCTTCCAGAACACGTGGTTGCAGACGACCCTGGCAGTATTCGCGTGCCATATCACGCACCATACGCTCTTCTTCGGTCAGTTGCTGATCCAGGTTGAAAGGGTCATCCCAGTTAAATGCTGCACGCTCGCTCATGTCTCACCTCTGTCTAAAACTGTCATATCAAACCGTCTGCTTAAGACGATTGAATGGTTATTTGGTTATGCTTGGAATTATTCAGTACAGAAAAGTTAGCGGGGCGTGACTGATAAGTACAATATATGATAGATATAGTTTCAATAATCTCTGTTGATAGCCCTAACCCGCCAGAGGAGTGACATCCCGTGGATCTGAAACGGCTCAAGTATTTCTGCAGTTTGGCAAAGATCGGTAACTTCACCCATACCGCCACCCATCTGGGCATCGCCCAACCGGCTTTAAGCATGGCAATCAAGAAGTTAGAAGATGAGGTCGGGTTAAAGCTAGTCAACCGGGCCGAGCGCCAGATGACTCTTACCGCCGACGGCGAAGTCCTGCTAAAGCACGCACAACATATTCTAGAATCGGTCAATCAGGCGGAATTAGAGATCCAGGAACTGAAGGGGATCGAGACCGGCACTATCCAGTTTGGTGCCTCCAGCATGCTGAGTTCTTATTATTTACCCGATGTACTGGCCAAATTTAAACAGAAATATCCCAAAGTCAGAATCAATCTGGTTGAAGCAGGTACGGCTTCGCTGCAACAGATGCTGTTGGAAGGTGCACTGGATATTGCCCTGATTCGCTCGGACCGTCCCCATGATCAAATCCGCAGCGTCGATCTTTTTGAAGAGGATATGGTGGCACTACTGCCCCATAATCATCCTCTGTCGAAACAAAAATCCATCAAACTAGGGGACTTCTGCCAGCAACCTCTGGTGCTATTTCGCGAAGGCTATTTCCTACGTGAAGCGGTTAGCCAATACTCTAAACAGCAACATATCGAGCTGGATATTCGCTTTGAGACTAACCTGATTGACCTGCTTAAGGCCATGGTGGTCAATGAAGTCGGCATCAGTACTGGACTGTCGCGCATTGTGAAACCGGAAGATCAGGTAGTCACTCTCCCTTTTGAGCCCAAAATCCCGCTCTATATCGGTCTGGGTTGGAAAAAAAACCACTACCTATCCAAAGCCAGCCGTGCCTTTGTCGACTTTATGCAGGAGCATCTGCCTAACGAAATACACTAGGTTTAACGCAAAAATGCCCAGTAGTATTAAAACTGCTGGACATTTTCATAATATCTGCCAAACCGGATTAAGCACTACTCAGTGCTACCTATATCTCAGTGATCAGGCAAAAACCTTAGCAGCCGTTTCCAGAATATGCTTACCAATCGGAATGGCAGAGGTCGCTGCCGGAGACGGTGCATTACACACATTGATGGTGCGCTTAGTATTCACAAACAGGAAATCATCCACCAGATTACCGTCTTCCGATACCGCCTGAGCACGCACGCCCGCTGGGTATGCGGTCAGATCAGACTTCACAATCTTCGGACAGTACTTGTTTACTTCCTTCAGATACTGGCCTTTAAACAGCGAGTTCTTGGTTTCAATCAGCCCCGGCTTCAGGTTCTTGTACAGTACCTTCAGAATGCCTGGGTAAGTCAGGGCTTCAAAGCTGTCTTTCAGTGAGATATCGGTCTTTTTGTAACCCTCACGCTTCCACGCCATGACCGCATTTGGACCTACGGTGACGGTACCGTCGATCATACGGGTCAGGTGCACGCCCAGGAACGGCATGCTGGGGTCTGGGATTGGGTAGATCAGATGGTTCACGACCTGATTATGCTCAGGCTTAAGCAGGTAGTATTCACCGCGGAACGGACAGATCTTAAACTTCGGCTTGATACCCAGCATCTTCACCACTCGATCAGCCATCAGGCCGGAGCAGGAGATCATATAACGACTGGTAAAACTGCCACGACGGGTGAAAACCGTCACTTCGGAATCGCCTTCCTTCAGCGCAGTCACTTCACAATTAAACTGAATTTCACCGCCCATCTCGCGTACTTTTTCCGCCATCACTTCGGTGACACGACGATAACTGACGATACCGCTGGATGGCACAAAGATGCCACCGATACCGGTAATATTGGGTTCGCGCGCTTTCAGCTCATCGGCATTGAGCCAGTAACGCTCCAGACCATTGGCCTCTGTACGCTCCCACAATGCTTTCATGCGTTCCATTTCCAGCTCGTTGGTCGCTACCAACAGCTTGCCGCACTCATCGTAGGGAATATCGTTTTCGTCACAGAAGGCTTTTGTGGCCTTATTGCCTTCCAGGCAGAATTTGGCTTTCAGGCTGCCCGGCGTGTAGTAAACACCGGCATGAATCACACCACTGTTATGACCGGTTTGGTGTTGTGCCGCCTGGGCTTCTTTTTCCACAACCAGCAGCTTTTTACCCGGTTGTTGTTGCAGTAGCTGCATCGCAGTGGACATACCGACAATGCCACCACCAATGATAATGTAATCGTACATTCTATCCCTCGCTCGACGCGAAAACCCCTGAAAGGACATAGTGCCTTTCAGAGGTCTTTTTTTAATCTCAGCAGCGATCTTTCGATACAGCTACTGTTGAAACAAGCCCATCATCAGGACTAGCTTCACCAATCATAACTAGTTTTTAAACCACGCTTGAGGTCAGTATTACTGACGTGGCTAATATTACTGACGTGCCTAATATCACTGGCGTGGATTGCGCAGTGTCTTCTTATGAGTGAAGTAACCACGCTGACGCATCAGCTCACGACGCAGACCTTCGTGCGGTGTGAACTTGTCACGGCCGTGCAGCCACATGTGGTTGTTGATCAGCAGGAAGCTGCCCACAGGTACACGGATTGACTGAATGCCTTTACTGGTTTCAAAAGACTCACCCAACTCGGACAACCATACACCTTCTTCAAAGTTTGCAGGTTGTGCAAACTGATCGATGTAAGAGGTGATCAGGTCACCGTTTACATCAGTATCAAATACCGGGTGGTAAGTCTCTTTAGCGATGTTCTTGCTTGGTGGCACCGCCCAACGGATATCACGGAACGCCAGAGGATTAGTAGAGAACTTCTCCAGATCTTCCCAATCGTCCAGGTGCAACAGCAGAGAGTTGCCGCCTTCCATGTTCTTCTCATCAATCTTCAGCATCAGGTTGAAGTCTGTATCTTCTTCAACGTAAGTACCGTCGTTGTGCAGTTCCATCACACGGTGCGGCTGACGCAGGTAGCTGTCAGAGTTATCGCTGTTCACTACCGCAAAACGTGCGTAGTACTGACCACTCATGGCATCAAAGTTAGAGCGGCCCATCAGGTGACATACGGCCGTGGTGAAACGCACCATATCGTCAGCCTGAGATACATCGTCCAGACCTTCAGGCGTGATCAGCAACGCACCGGTGTTACGGTCAACCAGCGTATCAACCAGCAGAGACTGCAGCTGATTACCACACAGATCGTCCAGTACTTTCGCTACGCGAAAACGTAGGAACGATTTGTATTCCAGTGCCTGAATCGGCCATTCCTCAATCGCTTTGAAGAATTGATCAACGGTTTCCTTGTTGAACGTCAATTGCAGCAGGCGACCATTGCTCTGCTCAGATACGGATAAAGTAAAACCTTGGTATTTCGTTTCTGCAGGAATGCCTGCTTGTTCAACAACACTCATCTCTCGACTCCTGAAGTGCATATAGGGTTTATGCGACACATCAAATGCCATCTGCTGCAAAATAATATATTTATTATTTAAAAATATCTACATTTTTATTTTTTATAGACAAAATGACCGATTTATCACTTTGCCGACTGGGTTTATAATCGGAGTCATTCGGTCATCACGGACGCCAAAATGAGCACAGACAGCACGCCACAAAGCAAAGCAAATCAAGCCACTATCGCTTACAAGCTGCTTAAGCAGGACATTATCAACGGGGTACACCAGCCTGGAGATAAGCTGCTGATGAGTCATCTGAAGGAAAGTTATGAAATTGGCGCAGGCCCTATGCGTGAAGCACTGTCTCAACTGGTGGCCGACCGTTTAGTGACGGCAATTAGCCAACGGGGCTTTCGTGTTGCCGAGATGTCATTGGAAGAGCTGACCGATATTTATGATGCTCGTGCTCACCTGGAAGCCATGATTACCGAGCTGGCCATCGAACGAGGTGATGAAGACTGGGAAGCTGCCGTGCTGGGTGAAGCTCATAAACTGGCACGAGTGAATGAGATCAACACCCCGGATGAGATGTTGGCAGTATGGGACAGCCGTCATAAAGCTTTCCACACGGCGATTGCTCAGGGTTGTGGTTCCGCCAAACTGCTGGAATTGCGCGCCTCTCTACAGGATCAGGCCGAGCGTTACCGTCACCTGTGGTTAAAACAAACCGTTTTTTCACAGTCTGCACTGGAAGAAAAACGCAAAGAACACGCTGAATTAGTGGATGTGCTATTGGCCAGAGATACTGCCAGAGCCAAACAACTGATGTATGAACACCTAATCAGTCCAATCCCTATTATCAAACAGCTGATGCAGTGAACCGATTACTTATCAATGACCTACTGACTGCAGCCCGCTTTCAGGTATTGGCTAACTCTGGCCAATACCTAACACCTCTTCTGTGCCACTCTCCAATTCCATAACTAAACGCTTATCTATCAGGTAATCAATTATTGCCTATCCTCTCCACCGTAAGGTGGATGCTGCGCATTGATCTCTCCTTCTAGCCTGTAGTGATTCGTTAATCATCACGCAAAGGAAAGAAAGATGCAGACAACAATAACAACGCTCAAGCAAGACGATAAAGCTCAGTGGCACCAGCTGTTCAGTAAGTACTGTGCTTTTTATAACTTTGATTGTTCCACAGAAAAAGCAGATACCGTTTGGCAGTGGATTTTTGATGTGCAGCACCCGTTACAGGCCCTGGCGGCTTATGATCAACAGCAACTGGTCGGTATTGCTCACTATCAGGTTATGCCATTGTCTTTGTTTGGTGCGAACACTGGTTATCTGGCTGACCTGTATATCGCTAAAGAAGCCCGTCGCCAGGGTGTGGCCAAGGCACTGCATCAGGCCTTTATCACAGAAGGGAAACAACAGGGCTGGCCGTTTGCTGCCTGGTTAACGCAAGAGGGCAATCAAGCCGCTCGCAATCTCTACGACCAACAGGCAGAAATGACAGATCTGAGATACTACGTGCAATCCATCCCAGAGTAATACCCAGATCTAGCATAAATAGCGGCGGCTTTTATACCAAAGAGCAGCCGCTCAACAATGCTCAAACCAAAAACCAAACCTCTCTCAACCAATACGCCCCTAAAGAAAGAAGCTGCACGATCTTACAATACCTCCCCTTCCATCCGGCGTAGGATCTCGCGTTGATGGTTTACGGGCATTTCAAAATCAATAGTAGCCTTTAACCAGAAGAATAACTCGAACAAGATTAAGATCAGACTGAGAGGCTATAAATGAACAGTGGAAAAGCAACTCAGTCCACGAGTGAACAATCACCCTCGATCCTAAGAACTAAGCTCCCTTTAGCCATAGCTGCAACGGCACCCATCAGCATGTTATTTGGTGCCACCGCATATAATACAAACTGGAGTCTCGATCAGATTCTTCTAATCGGTTTATTGGGCTTTTCCGGTAGTGGGCAGTTTGCAGCCTTGCCTCTGGCGGAGTCTGGTACAAGCTTTTTAACCCTTGTTGTTGTCACCAGCCTGATCAATAGCCGGTATTTTGTAATTGCCCTCTCTTGCTCAACCAAACTACCGCACAACACGCTATACAGGATTTTCACATCCCATACCTTAGGTGATGAGGCTTACGCGATTGAGCAAGGACAAACTCAAAACACCATGCTCGTTATTCGCTTCACTATTTTCCTATCCTGGATTCTTTTTGGTGTTCTGGGAGGCATCATAGTGCAACAAGCACCCTATCTTTTACCTGATCACACGAATATCAGTTTCCCTGCCAGTATCGTGCTGTTTTTTCTCGCAGTCTCTCAACTTAAAGACCGCGCAAAAACTAAGGGGAGTTTAATCACGCTACCAAAAATACTACTTGGCTTAATGATAAGCAGCCTATGCTACTTCTCTTTTGGCCCTGTGTATTTCTGGCTACCAGCCATCGCTTTACTGGCAGTCGGTTATTACTTTTCAGGAAACAGTAATGGAAAGTAATCTGTCAGTGATATTGGCTCTCTTAGTCACAAGCCTGATCGTCAGAGTACTCCCCTCTTTTATTCCTCTAAGAGTGAGTGCCAAAATACAACACCTGATTGAGGAGATACTCCCATGCAGTATCTTCATCTGCTTTATCACCTATCTGGTATTATCAGAGGCAACCCAAGCACCCGGTCCGTCTAGTCTAGCCTTCGCTACGGCTTTTATCTTATCAATGGGCTTAAACGCGGGTTTGTTGACCACAACACTACTGGCTTCCGTTGTTTATTATGTATCTGGCTAACATGCTCTAAATGACAGGTTTTCTATGCGCAACATGATGGGTTCTGATCGGATTGAAACGTTTGAAGCGATCTTCTCAGGCAACGCTTTCGAACCTCATCGCCATGACACCTATGCAATAGGCCGAACCCTGGCAGGAGTTCACTGTTTCAATTATCGAGGGGAAAAACGGATCAGTTTACCGGGTAATACCCTTGTGATTCACCCAGACGAATTACATGATGGAGAAGCCGGCACAGAAGCCAACTTCCATTACCGCATTATGTACATAGAACCCTACCTACTTCAAAACGTGCTTGGCGGTCGCCCCTTACCCTACATCGAAGGCGGTGTAAGCTCTGATCCCAGACTTCATCAAGTCACTGAGTTCTTAATGAACGAGCTCAGCAATACGTACGAACAGCTTGAGGAAGAAGATATTATTTTCGAACTGGCTACAACCTTATCGAAAATAGCAGGAAATAAGCGTGGTAGGGTTTCATACGATTACAGAGCGGCTGAGAAGGCCAGGGAACATATTCATTACTCACTCGACTCTCAAATCACAATGGAAGAACTTGCGATTGTCAGTGGCCGGGAAAAATGGAGTTTATCAAGAGATTTCAGAGCCCTATATGGCACCAGCCCATATCGTTATCTGACTATGAGGCGCCTCTCAACAGCCAAGTCTTTGATGTCACAAGGTCATTCATTAGCTCACTCATCCGTCTCGGCCGGCTTTAATGATCAAAGCCATATGAGCAATCACTTCAAGAAAGCCTTTGGTCTGACACCCAATCAGTGGCTGACAAAATTCAAGGCTTATCAACACAACACTTAGGCTAATTGAGTAACTCAAATATCCTGCAGAAAGAACAAGGCCCCATCACCTTGTGGGTGTGGGGCCTCGTGATTGCCTCTTTATCTTGTAGACAGAAAGAAGCTGAAATTGTTGAGTCATAAACTCAGGCGGCGCATGATAACCGTTAGCGGCAAAAATTCAAGCAAAGCCGTCGTTTTTTTACCATTTATGCTCATCGCGGATAACAAACACTGAGCACTTGGAGTGACGCAGGATTTTTTCCGCATTGGAGCCCATCAGGTAACTGGATAAACCAGGACGACCAGAAGCGACAATAATCACCTCAGGTTTCTGCTTTTTGGCTTCATCCAGCACGGCATCATAAACCACGCCCTGACTGACACGGCACTTACCGCGCAGTTTTTCAGGCACATGCTTTTTAAACAGCTTCTTCACCTTCTGCTTCACCTCCTGACGGGCAGACACCACCGCATCACCAGAGATTGAGAAGTTCGCATGATGGATCAGGGACTCATCCACATAAATACCGTGAATCGTGCCTTCCTCATCGCCAATCAGCTGTTTTGCCAGTTCAACGGCCTTAGGGAACATATCTTCATGTTCCAGATCCATAGGGATCAGAATCGTGTTGTACATATCCAGTCTCTTTAACCTCTAGGGACCCATCACTTTATTTGGTAACCACATCACCAGTTCCGGGAACAACATACAGATGATCAGCACACAAAGTTTCAATAAGATGAAAGGCGCAACGGATTTATAGATATCGAGCATAGTGACCCCTGGCGGTGCGATCCCCTTCAGGTAGAAGAGGGCAAAACCATAAGGCGGGGTTTGTACCGCGATTTCGATGTTCAGAATCATCAGGATACCGAACCAGATCGGGTCAAAACCCAGATCAACGACAATCGGCGTGAACAGCGGCGCGCACATCAATACGATAATAAATTCGTCGATGATAAAGCCCAGACCCAACATCACCAGCTGCATCAGAATAATCACACCCAGCGGCGGCAGTCCCAGATCTTCAGTGAAACTGGCGATCATATCCTGCACACCCATCATCAGGTGGAAGTTACTGAACAGGGTGGCACCCAGGATGATCCACATGGCCACACTCACCAGCATGGCAGTTTCCATACCGGCCATCCTGAACATGCCCAAACGGAAACGCTTAAAGAAGAAGGCCAGAATCACCGCACCGACAACACCAATAGCACCGGACTCGGTAGGAGTAGCAATACCACTGATAATACTGCCCAGTACCGCAAAGATCAGGAACACGGACATAAAGCCGTCACGCAGGGTGCGCGCCTTCTCTTTCGGTGTCATCTTGGCTTCTTCACCGGTACCCAGCGGTGCACGCTCAGGGTTCAGTTTACAGCTGATAATGATGTAGCCGACCAGGAAGATAATTGCTAGCAGCGCCGGGAACAGGGCTGCAACAAACATCTTACCCACAGAATTCTGGGTAGAGGCCGCGAACATAATCATAGGTACGCTAGGTGGAATCAGAATACCCAGACCACCACCGGCCATGATCACACCCAGAGCCAGACGCTTATCGTAACCACGATCCAGCATAGGTTTCAGGGCGATACTACCTGAGGTCATAATGCCCGCGCCGATAATACCCACCATGGCACCAATCATAGAGCAAACGCCGATTACGCTGATCGCCAGGGAACCACGCACCTTGCCAATCACCAACTGGCTGGCATTAAACATGGCGTCCCCGATACCGGATCGGGTCAACAACTGGCCCATATAGATATAGAGCGGAATCGACAGCAGAATAAAGCTGAACAGTACCGACTCAAAGGTGTTCGGCACAATCTGAAAGATCCCTTCACCCCAAGTGAAGTAACCCACCGCCATAGCGATGCCACCCAAGGCAAAACCGACCGGGGCACCCAGAGCAAAACTCGCCAGAATACACAGCAGTAGAATCCCGGTTAGTACTTCAATTTCCATCATTGGTCATCCTCCTGCTCCATGTCGACTTCTGGCTCAGGCAGCAGGTCCTGACCTTTAAAGATATAGAAAATGTCTTTCATCATATTGCTGGAGATCTGCAAAATAATCAGCACGGCGGAAACGATCAGCATCATCCAGAAATGGTGCGTTGGCGGCGCCCAGTTACTCATTTTGCGATAATCAAACTTCACCGCTTCGGCAAACTTCTCATGGGCCATCAGAATCAGGACCAACATAAAAAATGCTGCCAAAGCCCCCGTCAGAATGTTAAATACGCGTTTTGTTTTGTTGGATACGGCCAGGTAAAGAATATCCACATTAATGTGGGCATTCTTCTGGTAGGCATAAGCCCCGCCCAGCGCGGCCAGATAGGCAGAGAAAAACAACGAGGTGTCGTAGGCCCAGATTGTTGGCTGGTTAAAGACATATCGAGAACATACTTCGAAGGCGATCACCAACGCCAGACATGGCATCAGCAACGATATGCTTTTCCCAATGAAACTGATAAGCCGGTCGATCCCTGTACAGTAGAAAATAATTAACTTTTTAACCATAGCGCCATAGCCTGATAGAAAAAAATAAAGGGCGAGATAATCGCCCTTTATTTAACAACGGAACGTCAATTCAGAAGATTGAGTAAGATCAGTCCTTACTGCTTCTTCAGAATTTCAACTAGCTCAGCACTGAACTTGTCGCTCTTAGAGTACTCGTTCCACAGGTTCTCACCGGCTTTTGCCCAAGCATCTTTATCAGACTTGCTTGGCTCTGGGCTCCACTTCATGCCCTTCGCTTCCATATCAGCGATCGCCTGAGATTCCCACAGACGGGATTTAGTCATCTGATCACGAGCGTGTACTGCAGTCGCGGCTTTAACGATCGCTTTCAGGTCGTCAGGCAGTTTGTCCCATGCACGCTTGTTCACAACAACTGGCAGTACCTGAGCACCGGCCAGTGGCAGACGGTACATGTACTTAGCGACCTCAGCGTGGTTACCATCACGGTGGTCAATCAGGTTACTACCGATAGAACCGTCGATTACGCCAGTGGCCAGACCGGTGTAGATCTCACTCCAGGTCATGGATACAGGAGAAGCACCCAGGTTACGTACGAACTTACCGTAAGCGCCTGGCGCACGCAGTTTCAGACCTTTAAAGTCTTCAACAGAGTTGATTGGCTTTTTGGTCAGCAGATATACAGGAGGCTGGATGTATGGGTTCAGATAAACCATACCCTGCTCAGCATAGGCACGGGTCAGTACATCGTTAAAGCCTTTCTCGTGGAACAGAACGCTCAGTTCTGCAACGTCTGCAGTACCACCAGGCAGACCCACTTCAACGATACCCGCAGGCAGTTCACCGGCGTTCATTGGCTGGAAGTGCGCACCCATCGTGATCAGGCCAGACTTAACGCCGCCCAGAATACCGCGAGTATCAACACCTTCACCGGCGTACATCATTTTCACTTTAATACGGCCACCAGACATGGTCTCGATGTTCTCAGCCATGCTGCCGTATACATCACCAAACGCTGTACCACGGGTGTACAGGTTAGCAAAACGCCAGTTGTGCTCTGCTGCATAGGCAGAAGCCGTAGCCGTTACTGCACCTACACCCAGAGCAACAGACAGGGAGCCTGTGACAATCTGTTTTTTCAGTTTCGCAAATTTCTTCAGCATTGTTATCTACTCTTTACTGTAATTATTTTAATTACGGGTACCATCCGGCGACAGCTCCCTCGCGAATATTTCCAATCAGAACACAACAGCAGAAATAGCAATTCCACAGGCATCTTGCCTAACGACACTATGCTTCTGATCTGATGTCTGGAGTTTGGCCTTGATCTAGCCCCTGCACTCGCTGAAATGAAGTTATCGGTATCACTTAAATAAGTAAAATATATGACATTTATACCTGCCATAAAAAACAATTATGATGCAATATCGAATCCTTGTTCCAAAGTCCATACCCATTATGAGGAATAACAGACTCGGCTTTAGAATAAACACTCAGAACAAGATACAAAAGCAGCGTTTTCGTCTGATATCACAAGGTTTTTTACTTAGCAAAGACAAGAAAGTCTATGGCCGGATGCCGGGTGGGGATTTAAGAGCATTAACGTCTACTATTCAACCTTAGTCTTATTTAGAGTTATTGCGTCATTAGCCTAAATACTATTGTTCAATGCACAAACAAAACTGACCGCGCAGTCATAGTCATAAATACTGGCAAATTGATCAAAACCTGTATCGGAGATGATGCCCGATACAGGTTCATGAGTACGCTACAAAAGTGCTGCAAAGCACCATTTTAGAGCGCTTCAAACATGTTGGGCCACAGAGTGCCAATCCATTCTTTTACTCAGTCGCTTCCATACGCACAAACCAATGTTGCTTGGCACTGTTTAATAGCATCAGGTAAACCAAGAAGGAGAAGATAAAAGTCAGCGGTGCGGAAAACAGTGCCAATGTGGCACCGGCATAGTTCAGCAACACGATACCCAGACCCGCCCCACCAAACCAGGCGATCAAACCACACGGGTTAAAGGACACTACCTGATTGATATCGCAGTTCACTTCACCATTAAACAACTGGTCGTATTTCGGTGAGAAGATATGAGCCAGCGCAATCGCCACCCAGGCGACAACAAAAATCCCCTGATAGGCCAGTGCCTGCAGGATAAAACTGAATACATCCAGCAGCATTAATAGATACACCACAGCACCGACGACAATCGCCCAGACAAAACGCGGCACGCTTGTCAGACCAAAGTGCTCAAAAAACGCCTGCATATTATCGGCAGCCAGATAGAAGTTAGCCGTATTGATCCGGGTTTGACTGACCCAGACAAACAGCAATCCCCAGATGCCCATCAGTTTCAGGATCGCCAGCACCACAGAAACCTCCGATAAACCACCTTCGGTGGGAATGGTAGCTGCCAGGAAGATACCCGCGACACCGTTAACCATAAAGGTAAACAGATAAAACGGCATACCGAAGTTAATCTTGGCGTGATAGTCCGCATCATCTTCCTTACCAAAACGGGCGTAATCCCAGGTGTACATCATCAGAATCCACACACCCATAAAGTAGGTAAAGCAGTTCCACCAACCGTTTTCGACTTCACCGCCTTCAGGCCCCATGGATAACCAGGCGTCGGAGTAACCGTATTCGTTGATGGACAGTACCACCGCAGCCACTAGCCCCAGGATATAAAACGGTAGCAAGACACCATTAAACTTATCCATCCACAGCTGAACACCGCCAAATACCAGTGGCACGCTGTACAGCACGACAATCAGATAAGCCATCTCCAGGCTTAATGACGGGAAATAGGCTTGAATCGCGACCGCAATCACAGAGCCTTCAAATACACTGTAATAGATCGCTGTGGCAAAGAAGATCAACACCGCGAGACTCGCACCCACCTTGCCAAACATAATGCGCGAGAAGAGTGCCACCGACAGCCCGGTTTTAATGGCATAACGGGTGATAATGGCATTGATAATGCCGTAGGTGACCGTGGACAGTGCCAGGCCAATCAGGGTATTCATGGTGCCGAAGTTCATCGCCAGTGTGGCAGACACCACCAACCAGAACATGGCACTACAGATCGCCCACCAGGCCATGCTTAACGAGCCTTTGCTCATACGCTGCTCGTCGGGTACTAACGTTTGCGGTGAACCTTGCTCACCGTCTTGGGTAATTTTACCAGCCATAACTTATCTCTTTTGTTATTCATGGACTTATTTGTCTTCTCTACAGCGCGCCCAGACTTAAATGAGACAAGTCATGGGGCGGGTAAGAGATAAGTACAGGCTAGAAGTATTCGTGTTTAACTAATTGCAGGTCAGCGCCCTGTTATTTGACCCCCGATGTACACTTTTTTCATAGGCTAAAAACCTCACTCAGAAGAGAGTTAAAACCTTAATGAGAATGACGCATCTCTTTCGGTGTGCAGTTAAAACGCGCCTTAAACAGACGACAGAAATAAGCCTGATCATTAAAACCCCAGCGATAGGCGATCTCTGCCAGCGTGGTAGTTTTCTGGGTTTTGATATCACTCAGCGCCGCTTGCAAACGCAGCTCTTTTATCCACTGACTGACGGTCTGATCCGACTCTTTAAACAGCTTATGCAGATAACGAGTGGAAATATTACAGGCTGCCGCGATCATATCCGGTGATAGTTCAGCTCGGCTCAGGTTATCCCGTACAAAGGCTTCGATATTCACCAGATGGGCTCGGCGGATACCCTCTTCATGACTCATCAACACTCGATCATCATTTTTCAGACTCAGAGCTAATAGATCAATCAACTGGTTGCTGAGTACCGCACTACTGGTCGCATCGGTATAAAAGGCCTGTTTCACCACACTTTGCAGGTAATCAAAAAACATCGCCCCGACACCCTGACGACGATCAAACTGCATATAAAGATAACGTTCCGGGTCACGAATTTTGCTTTTTAGTTCGGATACTGGCACCCGTACCACCCACAGGGCATTATCACCGTCATAGCTAAAACGATAGGGTAGATCGCTGCGCTCCAGAATAAAGCCATCGGGCTGGCAACAGACACTGTGGTTAGCTTGGGAGAAATTGACCTGTTTGTTTAACGGCAGGGTAATCAGGAAATAGGGTTCGGCTTCATCCAAGATCTGATGCTGTTCACGTTCAAAACAGATCGAAGAGCTGGCCAGGTAGGAGATACCCAGCTTATCCAGTTGCAGCTGACTCAGTGAGCCATGAAACTGCTTAGGGTTGGCAAAACTGACTTCCAGCGGGAAATAGGCCTGTTCAACCACCTCTTTCCAATAGTTCTGCCGATCCTGCTGCGGTAACAGGTGGGTACTATAGCTGGCATACATATGAACACCTCTTTTATTTTTATTCAGTTCATAAGCAGCGAAAAAGCCTCTGTGAGATGCACGTCATTCTCTATCGTATAGAAGGAAGGATACAGAGTTACTTTTTCGCGGGTATCCACTCACGGCACCTATTTATAACATGATGCTTATATTATGGTTTGTTTGGTTTTAAATCATTCGTTTCCCAAATCCGGATTTCTATTCATAACTTTCATATAAACTCAGCAGCTGATGCGAAGTGCTGCTTGTGTAGGTTGGGTAGAGCGACTGTAAGGTGCTGATAAATAACAACTATGTCGACTCGCGAAACCCAACACGGGATCTAACCTTTGGCTAAAGGCTAGCGTAAAACGCCGCGCCTGATATCTCTAAATAATGCAGCTACCTTTTGAGCTTATAAAATAATGTATCGGGAACACGCTCCTCTGACGTTGGGTTTCACGATTAAAAACCTTAGTTATCAATAAGTTATTAAGAGTCGCTCTACCCAACCTACACAAGCCTCATTCCAAATCCAGAAACGAGAAACGAGAAACGAAAAAGGAGCCAGGCCACAGACCTGACTCAATACCTTCACTCTTTTCTAGCTGAAGTTGCTTTATGTGAAACGCATCAACGCTGTATTAACCAGTACTCTGGTTCAGGAGGCACTTCTGGTTAAGCGCTGCTTTTAGTTAATCGGCGCTTCTTGTTAAGCGATAGCAATGATTGCTTTCCAGCACCAGCTTCCAGCCCGGACGTACAACGATATTGGTGGTCGGCTCTTCCACAATGGCAGGTCCCTGAACCTCCAGCCCCACATCCAGTTTAGGACCGGAATAAACAACGGTATCTACCCAGTGACCATCCGCATCAAACAGCGCCGGACGATATTCGATCAACGCCTCTTCGGTGCTGGAACCCTGAGCAATCAGATCCTGGAAGTCAGGCTTGGCCACATTGCCGGTCATAGTGGATTCGATATTCACCAGCTCTACCGGGTTATGAGGTTCACTGTAGGTATACAGCTCTTCATGACGCTTATGGAAATCATCCAGAATCGCCGCCAACTTCTCCTGAGTGATCTTGCCCGGATGAATCTCTACGGTACATTCATGGATCTGACCGACATAACGCATCTCCACACTGCGGGTGCAGCTGATTTGCTCATCGGCAAACCCATCGGATAGCAGGTGCTGACGGCCCTGCTCTTCCAGTTCACCAAACTTATCGTTCAGCGCCGCCAGATTCACGTCTTCGCCATCCAAGCGCATAGGCTCAGAAGCCAGATAGTTATAGCGTACATCGGAGATAATCTGACCAAAGGCACAGAATACCGACGACACCTTAGGCACCAGCACTGTGGTGCTGCCGATCTCTTCTGCCAATGCAGTGATATGCATACCCGCCGCACCACCGGCACACAACAGAGCAAAGTCACGCGGGTCGTAACCCCGTTCAATGGACACCCGGCGAATGCCGTTCACCATATTCAGATTTACGATGGTGCTGATACCAAAGGCGGCTTTCTCGACACTGATACCCAGCGGGTCAGCGACATGTGCTTTAACAGCTTCTACCGCCGCCTCACGATCCAGACGAATAGCACCGCCCAGCACCGCTTTAGGATTCAAATAACCCAACACCAGGTTGGCATCGGTTACCGTCGGTTGTGTACCGCCTTTGCCGTAACACACAGGGCCTGGCGTTGCACCGGCACTCTCAGGACCCACCTGCAACATGCCATACTTATCTACATGACAGATGGAACCACCACCGGCACCTAACGTCTCCACCTGAATCATAGGTACACCGATACGATAACGCAGGAAATCGATGTTTTTATTCAGGTTGGTATGGCCATCTTTGGTCAGGGTGATATCAAACGAGGTACCGCCCATATCCACGGTAATGACATTGTTGATATCAAACGGCTGACCGACAAATAGACCCGCTTGGGGTGCCGAGGCTGGACCTGAGTTAATAGCATTCACCGCACGGCCCTGCATCGCCTCACCGACAGCCAGACCACCGTTGGACTGGAAGTAACGCACCGGATATTTCGCGCCCAGTGAGCGGAAATACTCATCGATCTTTTCCACATAACGGCGCATCACAGGGCTGAGATAAGCGTTCACCACTGTGGTCGAGGTACGGGTATATTCACGCACCTGTGGATAAACCTCACTGCCGGTGCAGACAAACACGCCAGGCATCATCTCCTGCACAATCTCTTTTGCCCGTTTCTCATGTTCAGGGTTACGTACCGCCCAAACAAAGGAGATGGCAACACTCTCCACATCCTGCGCCTTAAAGTACTCCACCGCCTGGCGGATTTCCTGCTCATCCATGGCCTGATCAATCTGACCATTCGACAGTACCCGCTCATTGATCGGCTTACGCAGATGACGGGGTGCAATCATATGAGCCGGTGGAAAGTCCGCTTCGTAACGATAACCCTCTTCCTTATGACCGAGGCGAATCTCCAGACTGTCTTCATGCCCAGAAGTACATAACAGACCAACCTTAACGCCCTTTTTCTCAATCAGAGCATTCAGTGCAACCGTGGTACCGTTAATACATAGATCACAGGACTGCACGATCTCTTCGATGGATTTGCCCAACGCCTCACTGATCTGACTTAAACCCGCCTGAATGGCGATGGTGCCATCATGAGGCGTGGATGGGCTTTTAAATACCCGTAACTCACCGTTATTTTCCGCCAGCACAAAGTCGGTAAAGGTGCCACCGGCGTCGATGCCTAAACGATATTGACTACGCATGGTCTGGTCTCCTTATTGTGCTGTTGGTTTAGTAGAGGTTGATTGAGATAAATCTGTTGTTGTGGCACCACGGACAGTCGTGCCCCGGACCTGACGTAGCTGCTCTGTCGCTTGCTGATCAACACTCATGGAGTCCGCATTCAGTACCACACCGTATTCCAGCTTGGCCGCTTCCAAAGACACCAGGCCATTACGATAATCCGCCAGCACAGCCGCAGGGTCACGCTGCAGCGGATGGCCAAAACCACCACCGCCAGGGTTAAAGTTAGCGACACGATCACCGGCCTGAACCGTCAGAATAGTGTTTTTCTTATGAATCTCTTCGGATTGATCCGCACGCTGTACCACCAGCTTGCCCAGCTTCGGCTCCAGCAATTGGTTCTCAGCACCAGCCGCGCCCATGGTCGGGATCTCACGGCCTTCACCAAAGGCGATCACCGTCATCTCGTGATCAATGGGTTCCACTTCCCATACCGTACCGGAACCACCGCGATGCATACCGGCACCACCGCTATCCTGAATCAGGCCATAACGGCGAATCACAATCGGGTAGGAGTATTCCAACAGCTCAATATCACCGGAACTCAGGGCACCAAAACAACACAGCGGACCACAGGCATGCCAGCCATCCATCACCTGTGTCGCACCGGCACCAGAGATAATCGACGCCAGTACCATGGTCACATACTGCTCATTGGTTCTTGGGTCAATACCGGCGATATTGATACCACTGGCATGGCCCCAAGACGCGGCGACGCGCTCAGGTGCGGCCTGCTCAAACGCCTTACGCACCGCATCGGTCAGGGTTTCCATTGGCGTGGTGGTGCAGTTCACATGGGGGGCCGGTTCTTCTGCATTACACAGCGTACCCTTTTCGCCCAGATCCACGGTCACGCAGCGATACAAACCCTCGTTATAGGGCGGTGGCAGTTGAGCAAACATCATCAAGCCCAGATAGATACCGGACATGGAGTTGCCTTCGTAGGAGTTGATAAAGTAAGGCACCTGAGGCGGGCTTTGCACTTCGATATGCACCTTGTCATCACGGATAGTAATGGTGGAGGTAATCTCCATCTCACCAAAACCATGACCGGCATCCTCCAGCAGCGCAGAGCCGGTATAAACACCATCCGGCACGGCACGGATCAGCGTACGCATCTGCTCATCGGCCATATTTTTCAGCTCAGCGATACAGGCCTGAACCTGCTCAACACCGTACTTATTCAACAGAGCTAATAGGTTACGCTCACCAACACGACAGGCACCGTACTGGGCATTCAGATCCCCTTCCTGATCACGACGGGCACGCATATTGGTCAGCAGCAGATTGACCACATCTTCGCGACGTTTGCCTTTATCCCACAATTTCACCGGTGGAATACGTAGACCTTCGGCGTAGATCTCGGTGGCATCCGGGTTATAACCCGCTGGTACCGGACCGCCGATATCGGTCAGATGGCCCTTACACACCGTCCAGAACACCAGCTCACCTTTATAGAACACCGGCTTGTACATACAGCAGTCCAGAATATGGCTGCCCTTATAAGCGGGGTCGTTATGGTAGATCACATCACCTTCGTGGATATCATCACCAAAGTACTCCGCCACCTCTTTCATGGCCGGAATCAGCGAACCCAGGTGAATAGGGATATCCTGCCCCTGCAGAATCATTTCAGGAAAGTGATCAAACAGCGCATTGCTGTAATCGTGGGCCAGGTTAAATACACTGGAACGGCCGGTTTTTTCCAGGGTCAGGGTCATCTCCCGCTGCGCGGTTTCTAGCGCACCCCGAACGACCGCCAGAGTGATAGGATCTACACGACTGGACATAATTCGTACCTTTATTTTTGTACTCTTCTTGTTGTGGTTTACCTGCTACAGGGCAGTGCTACAGGTAAAGTCAGGCGGGTGTTTCAACCCGATAGAAGCAGTATAAAAATTGGTAGGGGAACAATATTGGCGGTCAGGGAAGTGTTTTTTGCCGTTCCGTGCATTCGTTGATACAGCGGTTTAGTACACTTATACGATGCTCGGATAGCTGAGGTATTGATGATGAGATATTGATAGGGCGATTTCCCAGAGCAAATTTCTCAGTGCAGAAAAACAAACGGCCCTAAAGTGATTTCCACTTTAGGGCCGTCTTCAAACTGATTGTTGAGTAAGAGATCAGTTCAACAGTAGTCGATTTTTTAATAAGCACCAAATTAAGGCTTGGACATATAGCTGGTATTCAGCATTTCACGGATTTTCTGATTATCTTTCTTCAGCTCTTTGATTTCACTCTTCGCCAATACCAGCTCTTCCTGTACTTCGCTCAGATGTTTTACACGGCCTTCACTCGCAGCCGCCTGAATCTCGGCATTTTTCTGACTTTGCAGGGCTTCACGTAGCTCTTTTTCCAGATTGTTCAGTTGCTGCTTCATGGAGTCTTTTTCCAGCTCCAGGCGCTGAATCTGATCATGTTTCAGCTGATTCTGCTCGTTTAGACCTTCAACCTTGCTCTCTTCAACCGCCAGCAGTTTTTCTGTCTCAAACTGTTTGCGTTTGGCATCACTTTTAGCATTGCCTGCTTCGGTGACTAAACGCTCAGATTCCAACAGTTGACCACGCAGTACTTCCTGCTGCTCTTTCAAGCCATCCAGTTTAAGCTGCTCTTTAACCAGTGAGATACGGCCGTTTTCTGCAGACTTTTTCTCCAGTGCCAGCTCTTCCGTTTGTTTGCTGTTTTCTTCACGCTGTAACTTAAGTTGCTCCTGCAGATCTTCTACTTCTTGCTGCAGTTCTTCATAGTTTTTGGCGATATTGCGTCGATCTTCATCCAAACGTTCAACTTCCGTCGCCATATCGTTCAGCTCTTCGGCCAGCATAGCGACATTGGCCTCGGAATCGGCTTTGGCTAACTCAACCTGACGCTCAACTTCCCGAACCCAGACGCCCTGCATTTCTGGAGATAATTCAATCGCACGAGGTGGTGTCATAGCCTGGCGAGCTTCACGCCAGGTACTTAGGTGCTTCTGAATACTTCCCAGACTGCACTCATCCCCAAATTTGCTTTTAATACTTTTTGCACTTGGTGTTTCACTTTCTGAAACAAGTAAATCTGCGACGGTTGCTACTTCGGCGTAGGTAATTTCTGCTCTACTCATTTCTCTATTCCGTGTTTTAAATACTTACTGGCACGCTATCACCAAGGGCTTGATCAGGCTCAATCAATTTCCTGCTATACCTGTTGAACACACTAAAACTAACCGCTTGATATAAAACCACTTTGGATAATAACAGCAGGAGGCCCAATAAGATAAACCTAAACCCAGTCCGTAGCGACCCCTTTTCAGTTACCTTTCGTTTAAAGTCGGAAACAAAAGTCTCTTGGTCAAAATATCCCTTAAGGGAAAGTCACCAATCATCAAAATGGAGCCAAAAGAAAAGCCTGCACGGGGCAGGCTAAAGGTACGGTTATTCTAGCGAGTGCGAAATCAAAATGACTCAGTTGATTTCTCTACTCTAACCGTTAGAAAAAGTAGATATAGATAATCTATCGTCGATAAATCAGATCATTAATCAGGTTCAATTATTCAGTTGTTACCTTCTCAGGACTTGTGACAGCTTCTGAAATCACACCCTGTTGATGCAGCTGTTCAATCTGCTCTGCACTCAAACCTGCTTCTTTTAATACATTACGGGTATGCTCACCCAGCATAGGGGCTGGCGTATCGTACTGAATCGGTGTTCCCGACAGCTTCAACGGGTTAGCAACCGCAGGCATCGTCCCCTCAGCAGAATGAGGATGTGGAATATCCAAACGCATCCCCCGAGCCTGAATCTGCGGATCGGCAAAAGCTTCACCGATGGTATTGATCGGACCACAAGGTACGGAAACCGCTTCCAGTGATTGAATCCAGTCTGCTGTCGTACGGGTGGCGATCACCTCTGATAACGTAGCACTTAGCGTTTCCCGGTTCGCGACACGCAAAGCATTGGTCAGATAGCGTTTGTCATCCGCCAGATGCCCAACACCCGCTTCAAGACAGAATTTACGAAACTGATCATCGTTACCTACCGCCAGAATCATATAGCCATCGGAGGTGGCAAAACTCTGATAAGGTACGATATTCGGATGGGCATTGCCCAGACGTTTTGGCGAGTTACCGGACACCAGATAGTTCATGGACTGATTAGCCAGACAAGCCACCTGTACATCCATCAGCGCCACATCGATATACTGGCCTTCACCCGTGCGCTCACGAGCAGCCAGTGCTGCCAGGACACCGGTCGAGGCGTACATACCGGTCAGAATATCCGTCAACGCCACACCGACTTTTTGTGGACCCGCACCGGGTTGACCGTCTTTTTCACCAGTAATACTCATCAGTCCACTCATGGCCTGGATCAGAAAATCGTACCCGGCACGTCTGGCGTAAGGACCCGTTTGGCCAAAACCGGTAATGGAGCAATAGATCAGACGTGGATTGATCTCTTTCAGACTGTCGTAATCCAGACCATACTTTTTCAGCCCACCCACTTTGTAGTTTTCCAGCAGAATATCGCAATCAGCCACCAGACTGCGGATCACGGCTTGTCCTTGAGGGCTGGTAATATCCAGAGCCAGAGAGCGTTTGTTACGGTTAGCACACAGGTAATAAGCCGCTTCGCCTCGCTCTTGTGAGCGCACATCCATCCAGGGAGGTCCCCAGCTACGGGTATCATCACCACGCTGTGGTCGCTCAACCTTAATCACATCTGCGCCCAGGTCTGCCAGCATCTGGCCCGCCCAGGGACCGGCCAGAATACGACTCATATCCAGTACACGTATATGGGATAGCGCCCCCATAGAACCCTCCAACTCTGTATGGGAAGTGGCGGTTTCAGACACCGCTTCCCGAATGGGCCAAAAGCCGATCATTCAAGCTCCTTAGCCAAAATTTTATATACCGATACCAGGCGACTTCTTCCGCCCTGCGGTGTATTGCGATTTTGTTGTTGTTAAAAAATCGAGTGGATATACAGCCAATAGCGTATGCTGCTGGCGTACTTAAGGACGTTAACGAGGCGGGATAAATAAGTACAATATATGGCTTATATAGTTTTCATAATTTATTTTGATAAAAATACCCGTAGCGCTTTTTTATCAATTTAATAGATACAAAATTAGGGAAAACTGAAAAGCAATCATATCGCAATCGCGAAACAAACATTTAATAAAGGCAGTACAGACGACAACAAGTGACTTTAAAACCAGATAAAAATCAAAAAGATAAATATAAGCTTGCGCTACATTTTCAGAGAGGCTTTTCAGAATAGTGATTTAATACAAGCAGATTAGACCAAAACCGCTGGAAAAACAGCAGACCTAAAGTAAATAGATCTACGAGCGGCGAAAAATCGCTACGAAGGCTGATAACGCTGACAGCGGTTACGTCCACCCTGCTTACTTTGATACATGGCTACATCGGCATTTTTAATCAACGCTTTGGCTTCTATGGCATCATCCGGAGCTAAGGTGACACCAATACTGGCGGAAACCGTGACCTCTGCCACCCCGATATCAATGGGTTCAGTGACCACCTGCAGGACCTTATCCGCCACAGACATCGCATCTTGTTCACTGCTTAAATCATGCAGGATCAGGTTAAACTCATCGCCACCAATACGGGCAATCACATCACTGTCACGCACAGACTGACGCAAACGGTTAGCCACTTCTTTCAGCAACTCATCCCCCGCATCATGGCCGTATTGATCATTCACATCTTTAAAGTGATCCAGGTCCAGGTAGAGCAGTGCCATATGATTCTGATTGCGCCGTACTTTTTTGAGCGCCTGATCCAAGCGGTCTTTAAACAAACGACGATTAGCAAGACCTGTGAGAGGATCGTAAAACGCCAGCATCTCCATGCGTTCCTGATCCTTTTTCAGCTGAGTGATATCTTCACCCACACTGACCAGATGAGTAATCTCATCCGCTTGATTCTTGATCGGGGCAGTAGAGCTCATGATCCAGAAGCGATCACCGTTCTTCTTCTGCAGCATACGTTCGCCACGCCAGATCTCACCAGTGAGCACCGTGCTCCAGATATCGCGAATAATCTCTGCCTCGGCTTTATCACAGGATAAAAAACCGGCCTTGCGACCAATCAACTCTTCCGAGCTATATCCCGTTACCTTTTCCATACTAGGGTTAACGTATTCCAATATGAGCTCAGCATCAGTAATGGTGACAAAGCTGGCAGAGCAGGCTACCGCCTGGGATAACTTGTGCAACTGCTGATCCATCTGATCCGCTTCAATCGCTATTGAGGCCAGCTGGCTATTAGCATGCAGTAACTCCAACTGTGCCGTCGAAGGATCAGCAATCTCCCTATGGTACAAAGCGAAGGTCCCTAAGACTTTCCCCTGACGGCTTTTAATCGGGATCGACCAACACGCTTTTAGTCCAGCACTCAACGCCAAACCTTTAAAATCTTTCCAATAGGGATGAGTCGTGATGTCACTGGCAATCACGGGGCGTCCGGTATAAGCCGCAGAACCACAAGAGCCCACATCACTGCCAATACGCACACCATCAATTGCCTGGTTATAAAACTCCGGCAAGCTGGGAGCTGCGCCGGTATAAAGGTGTTTACCGGTTTTATCGAGCAGAAGAACAGAACAGATCAGATCAGGGAAGGTTTCCTCAGTAAAACTGATCAGACTATTCAGAACCTCCTGCAACGGCTCGCCCTGAGCCATCATTTCCAGAATGCTGTTGCGATAGGTATAGATGGTTTCCTGTTGATGCTGAGCGGTGATGTCCTGACTGATACTCAAAATTCCTGTGCGCTCACCTTTTTGAGCTCTTAGGGGGACCTTTACGATATGCATCAGATGGGTTTGCTTGCCGCCGTCATGAATCCAGCGAGAAGCCTGCTGAGTTACCCCAGTGGCAATGACAAGCTGATCCTGTTCACGAATACTGGCCGCATCAATATCTTCAAACAGCTCAAACTCGGTATGTTTAATGATCTGACCACGATTTTTACCGGTGAAGGCCTCAAAAGCACGATTAAATTCGATGTACTCACCGGCTTTGTTTTTGAAACTGATCAGATTAGGTAGGTTATCCATCAGGGTGCGCAATAACTCGTGCTCACGACTCAGCTGTTGAGTTTTCTCGGTTAAATCATTGCTAAGAGCTTTAGCCTGTTTTGCCTGCTGCAATTTCTGGTAAGCAAAACGAGCCAAAAGCAGAATCACAATAAATTGAACACAGCCCAATACAAGGGTGGTATAACGCCAGAAATCGACAGTATCAAACACACTTGGGGAGTGTTCATCCGCTCTAACCAACAGCGGAAACATCATCATCAGGCTGCAAACAATCCCTAAGCGCGACTTTTCCCACCACAGATGTGGTGTTTCAGCACTCTCTGCCTCAGGTTTTGTCCGATGCTGCCGTGATTTTGCCATTCGTTACCCCAGATACAGGATTTTTTCGACATTTGCCTATATCTTTGATCATAGGAGAAAAAATAGCCAGCTGGCTTAAGAAAAGAGTGAGTCGAAAATAAATCATCCTTGCTACACACTTACATGCAAATGTTTCGATATTTTTTGGCCAATGGCTGAAGCATGAAACCATTTGCTAAAGAGAAACGTTTGTGTGGATGCTTATTAAAGACTCTGTAGCAATGGATTAGATAAAAATATATGCCCTCTTTTTAATCTCTTTATTCAGTAATAGTAATCGGTGCCGATATCTATCTTGTTTAGCGTTTAATACAGACAAAACGTGCGTATAGGCAAAATATGTTCAGGCATCATCGTTATCGCCTTAGCCAGTCCAAGAGAATGAATATGAAGCACTGGTTAGCTATTATTCAAAGCGTATTAGCCGCCTTTATTGGTGTGCAAAAAGAAGAGAAGCGTCGGGAGGATTTTAATGCAAATTCGCCCTGGCCTTTTATCGTCACAGGTATTGTGATGACACTACTCTTTGTACTCTTATTGGTACTACTGGTACGTTGGCTGACCAGCTAACACAGACTAACACGCCCGATAAAACGTCTAAAAATCAATCAGATAAAACCAGACCCTTCATTTTAAAAATCATTTCTGATACGACTTTCATAGTCTAATTTTCCAACAATCACAGAATTTTTTCTTTGCTTGTTGGCTGAAAAACCCCGTCTATACTCAAGCTAAATCATACTGTTTTACACAGTTTTGATGATCATCGCTGCAGCCCTTTCGGACGCAGTCCCATTAGCGGGAGTCCTATAAAATAATATGCGGGCAGACAGCATAAGACCTTATTAGCCAGCCGAATAGAGCAGGTGGGCCTATGGACACGTTAAGGGATATAGGCGGTAGACCCCATGCCCAGGGTTTGCCTTATAAAGCCTTTGTATTACTGCTGTGGGCATTTCCCTCAATCAGCCACGCCGACTGGGAGCTGAATATGCCTGTCGGGGTCACCGAAGTCAGTGAATCGGTTTATTCCCTGCATATGACCATCTTCTGGGTCTGTGTAGTCATCGCTTTGATTGTCTTTGGTGTCATGTTCTGGTCGATCTTCCATCACCGCAAGTCCAAGGGTGCAAAACCGGCAGAGTTTCATGAAAGCACCACCGTTGAGATCATCTGGACCATTATTCCCCTGCTGATTCTGGTGGGTATGGCGGTCCCCGCAACGGCAACTCTGAGGCAGATGTACGATACCTCAGAAGCCGAAGTGGATATCCAGATCACAGGTTATCAATGGAAGTGGCGTTACCAATATCTGAATGAAGAGATCGATTTCTTCAGTAATCTCACCACTCCCAAAGAGCAGATCGAAAATCAGGCGGAAAAAACCGACACCTACTTGCTAGAGGTTGATAATCCTCTGGTGCTGCCCGTAGGTAAAAAAGTGCGTTTTCTGCTCACTTCCAATGATGTGATTCACTCCTGGTGGATTCCCGACTTTGCCGTAAAAAAAGACGCCATTCCCGGCTTTATCAACGAGGCCTGGACCAAGATCGATAAACCCGGCACCTATCGTGGCCAATGCGCCGAACTGTGCGGTAAAGATCATGGCTTTATGCCGATTGTTGTCGTGGCCATGAATGATAACGATTACTCCTCCTGGGTGGCCCAACAACAGGCCGCCAAGCAAGCGAAAGCCGCTTCGGCCGAAAAAGAGTGGACTCTGGCTGAGCTGATGACCAAGGGTGAACAGGTCTACAACACTGCCTGTGCCGCCTGTCACCAAGCCAATGGTGCAGGCATACCTGGGGCTTTCCCGGCCTTAAAAGGCAGTGTGATGGCGACACAGGATAAAGCCGCTCATATCGATATCGTACTGAACGGTAAAGCCGGTACGGCCATGGCCGCCTATGGCAGTCAGTTTGATGCCGTGGACCTCGCCGCCGTGATCACCTACGAACGTAACGCCTGGGGCAATGACACCGGAGAGCTGGTGACACCTCAGGAGATTAAACAGATTCAGGGCCAGTAGGTCAGCAGAAGGAGCAGGATGATGAATGATATGACCCAACCTGAGCTGATGCATGGCCACCACGGCCCGGCTCAAGGCTTAACCCGCTGGTTGTACACCACCAACCATAAAGACATAGGCACCCTTTACCTATGGTTCAGTTTTGCCATGTTTCTGATTGGCGGTTGTATGGCCCTGGTGATTCGCAGCGAACTCTTTCAACCGGGTTTGCAGCTTGTTGACCCCGAGTTCTTTAATCAGATGACCACCATGCATGGCCTGATTATGGTGTTTGGTGCCGTGATGCCCGCCTTTGTCGGCCTCGCCAACTGGATGATTCCACTGATGGTAGGCGCACCGGATATGGCACTGCCCAGAATGAATAATCTTAGTTTCTGGATACTGCCATTTGCCTTTGCCATGTTGCTGTCGACGCTGTTGATGGAAGGCGGCGGTCCTAACTTTGGCTGGACTTTTTATGCTCCGCTTTCTACCACTTATGCGCCACCCAGTGTGACCTTCTTTATCTTCTCAGTGCATATGATGGGTATCAGCTCCATTATGGGTGCGATCAATGTCATCGCCACCATTTTGAATATGCGCGCACCGGGCATGACCATGATGAAGATGCCACTGTTTGTCTGGACCTGGCTGATTACCGCCTTCCTGCTGATTGCTGTGATGCCGGTACTGGCCGGTGTGATTACCATGATGTTGATGGACATTCACTTTGGTACCAGCTTCTTTGATGCCGGTGGTGGCGGTGATCCGGTCCTGTTCCAGCACTTGTTCTGGTTCTTTGGTCACCCGGAAGTGTACATTATGATTTTGCCCGCCTTTGGCATCATCTCTCATATAGTGCCCGCCTTCAGCCGTAAACGCCTGTTTGGTTACGCCTCCATGGTATACGCCACGGCATCCATCGCGCTACTATCGTTTGTAGTCTGGGCGCACCATATGTTTACTGTGGGATTGCCGTTAGCCGGTGAGCTGTTCTTTATGTATTCCACCATGTTGATCGCCGTCCCCACCGGGGTGAAGGTGTTTAACTGGATCAGCACCATGTTCCGAGGCGCTATCAGCTTTGAAACGCCTATGCTGTTTGCCATCGGCTTTATTGTGCTGTTTACCATCGGTGGTTTCTCTGGCCTGATGCTGGCCATTGCACCGGCGGACTTCCAATATCACGATACTTATTTTGTCGTAGCTCACTTCCACTATGTACTGGTACCGGGTGCAGTGTTCTCCATTATCGCCGGAGCTTACTACTGGCTGCCGAAGTGGACCGGGAATATGTACAACGAGCGCTTGGGTCAGTGGCACTTCTGGCTCTCGATGATCGGTGTAAACCTGACCTTTTTCCCAATGCACTTTATTGGCCTGGCTGGTATGCCTCGTCGTATTCCTGACTACGCCCTGCAGTTTGCTGACTTCAATATGGTCGCCAGTATTGGAGGCTTTATGTTCGGCTTCAGTCAGCTGCTATTTTTATACATAGTGATTAAGTGCATTAAAGGTGGCGAGAAGGCCGAAGCAAAACCCTGGGAAGGGGCTGAAGGCTTGGAATGGCAGGTAGCCTCTCCTGCGCCCTATCACACCTTTGCTCAGCCACCACGCATCGATTGAGTAGCTATCAATTGAATATCTATCGGTTAAATGCCTATCGATAAAATGCATGGCGGCTAAGTAAGACAATTATTATTCGCTGCACTGAATGGCTTCCAAAACAGGAAGTCGGGAGGTAAGCATGAAAGATCAGAATCCACATAAAACCACGGTGAGCAAATTGGTGCTCGCCACCTTGGGCATGTTTCTGTTCGGCTTTTTGTTAGTGCCTTTATACGATGTCTTTTGCGAGATTACCGGGTTAAATGGCAAAGTCAGCAACACGGCCTACGTAGAAAAAGAGGGCTTTACCGTTGACCCTAACCGTAAGGTCACGGTGCAATTTCTCACCAATACCAATGCCAATATGAACTGGCTATTTGAAGCTGAAGCACGTTCTATTCAGGTTCACCCGGGTGAGCTCAGCCGGGTCAGCTTTAAAGTGGTTAACCCCTCACTCAAACGTATGACGGCTCAGGCCGTGCCTAGTGTCAGTCCCTCAGAGGGCGCAGAGTATCTGCTAAAAACCCAGTGTTTCTGTTTTGAACAGCAGGAACTGGGGGCCGGGGCCAGCCAACAGATGACACTGCTATTTCGGGTTGATCCCAATCTACCGCAACATATTAAAACCCTGACACTGGCTTATACCCTGTTCGATATCAGCGATACCCGCTCTGTAAGCAGTATTGCTCAGCTTGATCCTGCAGAAGCCCATCAACCTGAGCCAAGACGATCAGCAGATCACAGCACAGATACCGCCCCATCAATCCATGCACAAGACACCATACTCCTGGCCGGAGGATATTGAGATGAGTAGCACACACGCTCAATCAGATCATGACGATCACGCCCAAAGTTACTACGTGCCCGCCCAGAGCCACTGGCCTATCGTGGCTGCGATTGGCCTCTTCCTGCTAATGTTTGGCACTGGCAATATGATTAACGAACCAGACAGCGCCTTACGCTGGTTGGGAGTAATCGGTTTTCTAATCATTGTCTGGATGTTTTTTGGTTGGTTTGGCACCGTCGCCAAAGAAAGTATGGATGGCCTTTATGATGAACAGATGGACCGCTCCTTCCGCTGGGGTATGGGCTGGTTTATCTTCTCAGAGGTGATGTTCTTTGCGGCTTTCTTTGGGGCACTATTTTACGTGCGCCAATTGGCCATCCCATGGCTTGCCGGTGAAGGCAGCAATGCCATGACCCACGAGCTATTATGGCCTGGCTTTATCGCAGAATGGCCGTTAATGACTACGCCTGATGCAGAGAAGTTTCCTGGACCAGAGCAAATCATTAACCCTTGGCACCTCCCCTTGATTAATACCCTGCTGCTGGTTTCTTCCAGCGTTACCCTAACTTGGGCACACCATGCGCTACAAAAAGATAATCGCCCCGTAGTGATTCGCTGGTTAGCGATTACTTTAGCATTGGGTGTACTATTTTTAATTATTCAAGCAGAAGAGTATATCGAGGCTTATACCGAACTGGGCCTGACCTTAGCCTCAGGGATTTACGGCGGCACCTTCTTTATTCTGACCGGCTTCCACGGCCTGCACGTCACCATGGGCAGTATTATCCTATTGGTGATGTTAGTGAGGATTATGAAAGGGCACTTTGATGCCAAACATCACTTTGGTTTTGAAGCCGCAGCCTGGTATTGGCACTTTGTCGATGTGGTCTGGCTGGGACTATTCCTGTTTGTTTATGTGTTCTGACCCTAAAAAGGGCACCACTCATAAGACCCTTTAACTTCTCGGTTCTCTTACCAGGGAGCCTGAGAGGTTAAGGCCCCTGTGCCAAAACCATACACCAAACAAACCAACAACATTACGGTCAAAGAGATACGGAACTTTAACGATGTCAGTAAGCGTAAGCTATTTTCACTACTGGCAGGTTTTAACAGGAAAAACAGCCCACAGGCCAAACTCAAAAGAATTGCCACAAACAGCAGTAAAATCAGTGGTTTCAGCATCATAAACTCCTGTATCAGATCTTTTGGAAAGATGATCTGGTAGCTAAAGCATAAGCCATTACCAAAGGACAAACGACTTTTGCCTCTATCTAATACCTCTCTTCCCAAGCCAATTAAGGCATCAATAAGCAAACGCCAGTTCTGCTATCACTCACTGGTACTGTTGGTTCTGATGCTGTGTTTTAACTTGGGTTTATGGCAGCTGGATAGAGCGGAAGAAAAGCGTTTAATATTGGATCAGATCTCGGTAGGCGAACAAAACCCTCTGCCATTTACAACTTTCTACCAGCAATACCTAAATGCTACGAACAAGGTACAAAAAAGATCTGGCAATGGCTTTAAGTATCAACATATCCAGCTTTCTGGTCGCTATCATGCGGACAAAAGCTTTATTCTGGATAATAGAACCTATCAGGGCAAAGCAGGTTACCATCTACTGACACTGTTTGAAGCAGCACATCCAGAGCCTGTTTGGCTATTAGTCAATCGAGGCTGGATTGCCGCACCGCGTTTACGCAGTGAACGCCCCCAGTTTGCAACACCCAGCGACACAGTCACCTTGCAGGTTCAGCTTAATACTCCAACAACAACTCAAAGCTACCCGCCTGAAACAGAGCAATGGCCTGTGCGTTTACAGCAACTGGATTGGGTTCAACTGGATAAACTCAACCAACGTGCATTACTGCCCTATGAATTTCGTTTAATCGATAACCAACAGTCAGGTGTGCAGCAGGCTCAACCCGTTTTCCCTCGTTTAACACCCGAAAAACATCAGGGTTATGCCCTACAATGGTTCTCCTTGTTTAGCGTACTCCTACTATTCTGGGCTAGCCCTTATTGGCTACCCAGACTTAAACAAATCCTGCTTTCTGCAAAATCATAAACACTTCATAGCAAATTTCAGCCTTGCCAAATCAATCAGGGATAAAACAGCGCAACTCCAAAAATCTCTGCTAGCTTAAAAAGTAAGCGTTCTGAAAAGAGCACTGCAATTGACCTGTTACTGCAAAATATCTGTTTTTGCAGCATGGAATAACCCTGTAAAAAACAATAAGAAACGCCTCACGGGATGAGGTAGGGAGCATGTTATGCATATTTTGTCGGAGCAGCAGATTCGACGGAACCGCCGTCGCCTATCGCTGCTGCTTATCCTACTGCTGATCCCCTTTATCCTGGCCTCGTTAATGGTCCGTTTTGAGGTCTGGCTACCGACTAACAGTGTCAATAATGGAGACTTTTTGCAGGACAAAGAGCCTTTTTATCGCTGGCCCTGGCAAGCTCAGGACAGTTTTCCAGATGTGCTCAAGCAACACTGGTTACTGGTTCTGGTGAATCATCACGAATGTCAGGGAGAGTGCCAGCATTGGCAGCAACAGTTACAACAGATTCATAAAGCGTTAGGCAAAGAAGGGAATCGGGTACGCCGGGTATTTCTACAACCCGTATTAACCGCCACAGGCTTACCCGCCACGCCAGAAGGCATGGGAGATCAATCGATTCGTCAGTGGCATGGGTTAACCATGTCCAACCCAGATTGGCAGGCACGTCCCTGGTTAGGCAAAGACTATCAAGTATTGATTGTGGACCCTATGGGTAATCTGGTGACCGGCTATGCAGCCAGTCACTCCGGTCGGGATCTGTTAAGAGACCTGCGCCGTTTACTCAAAGCCTCTTCAGCCGGGTAATCCCAACACATAACAATCTGTTGTCGCGTCATTACTGCCCTCAAGACACAAGGAGGAGATGATGCTTAGAAGAACTTCTTTCACATCTGCCGTCAGAGCCAGTCAACTCGGAGTATTACTGGCCGTTTTGGTTATAGGATTAGGAGCCTGGACCCGCCTGGTTGACGCCGGTCTCGGCTGTCCTGACTGGCCTGGTTGTTACGGCCAGTTAATTGTCCCCACTACACCTGAGCAGTTAGCACGGGCGGCCGAGCTCTTCCCCGGTCATATCGTGGAAGCAAGCAAAGGCTGGCCAGAGATGATCCACCGTTATGCCGCCGCGACTCTGGGATTATTGATACTCTTTTTAGCCGCTCAGGCGCTGCGTAATCGTCATATTAACGGCTACCCGCAGAAACTGAGCTATATCCTGCTTGGCCTGGTCATTCTGCAGGGCATGTTCGGTATGTGGACCGTCACCCTGAAACTTTGGCCCCAAGTCGTTGCTCTGCACTTACTCGGCGGTCTAACCACACTCAGCCTGCTCTATATCCTTTCATTAAGACTGAAACGTCTGGATCAGCGTTTAAACGATATTCAGGGCTGGAGTGAGATGCGCTTTGATAATCTGCTTAATGAACACAGTCAGCAGGAATGGTTTCTGTTGTGGAAGTTAAGGCACTGGGGTGTTCTGGCCCTGTGTATGCTGATTTTACAGATCGCACTGGGCGGCTGGACCAGCGCCAACTATGCTGCTGTGGCCTGCCCAGATTTCCCACAATGCCAGGGCCAATGGGCACCTGAGATGTCGATGGAACAAGGTTTTAATTTTAATCAAAGGGTGGGGCCGGATTACCTTGGGGGACAGTTAGATGGCCCAGCCCGAGTGGCCATTCATCTCACTCATCGTCTGGGGGCTATTGCGACGCTGATTATTGTCGGCGGGATGGCGCTGTATATTATGCGCCGACCACTCAACCTGTCCCTGCAACTACGCGCCTTCTGGTTGTTTACCGCACTGGTGCTACAGATCTCCTTGGGCATCGCTAACGTTCTACTTTATTTCCCATTGTCATTAGCGGTGATGCACAACCTTGGTGCGGCCTTGATGCTGCTCGTGCTGTGTAATCTGCTCTGGTATCTGTACGCCCTACACCCACCACTGCCTTTTGGGGAGGCGATTCGTCATGCCTAATTCTCATCATCTACCTACGCCTTCTCTTCGCCATCTGCCTTGGCGCAGTTATTACCAACTGTGCAAGCCTAAGGTCGTGGCAGTGATGTTACTCACAGCTTTTGTTGGTATGTGTCTGGCACTGCCCGGTGCTCTGCCTGTGGATAAAGTAATTTTTGCCCTGCTGGGGATAGGCTTAGCCGCAGGCTCTGCCGCAGCCATTAATCATCTGTTGGATGAAAAGATCGACAGTCAGATGACCCGCACCCGTTACCGTCCGTTGCCACAGGGGCAGTTGAGCCCTAAACAGGTACTGACTTTTGCGCTCTTAATCGGCACATTAGGCATCAGCTTGTTGTTTATCACCGTCAACAGCCTGACGGCTTGGCTGACTCTGGCTTCATTGATCGGTTATGCGGTGATCTATACCGCATTGTTAAAACGAGCGACGCCACAAAACATCACCATTGGCGGCCTGGCGGGTGCTGCGCCTCCGCTATTGGGCTGGACCGCGATGACTGGTCAGATCGATAGCTATAGCCTGTTGTTAGTACTGATTATTTTCGCCTGGACACCACCCCATTTCTGGGCCCTGGCCCTACATCGAAAATCGGAGTATGCCCGCGCTGGTGTGCCCATGCTGCCGGTGACCCATGGGGAAGCCTTTACCAAGCTACAAATCTTGCTTTACACCGTTTTAATGATATTGACCACAACATTACCCTACGCAACTGGAATGAGTGGTCTACTCTATATTACAGGCGTCATGATTTTGAACGGCCGCTTTTTACAGCATGTCATCATTCTGTATCGCGGTCAGGATAAACAGGCAGCAATCAGAACCTTCTGGTTCTCGATCCGTTACATCATGTGGCTGTTCGTGGTGTTACTGGTGGATCACTATATGCCCATTTGAGGCAATACAATAATAAAACAGCACGTTCTACTTACTGCAAATGATCTGTAAAAACCCTAACGGGTAAGGAGGTTGTCATGCTGCAACATATGTTTGGCGTGATCTATCACCCTAAAGCTGAATGGCAGTTTATCAAACAGGAAAAATACACCTGGCTGGACTGCTATAAAAACGATATTTTCTGGCTTGCCGCCATCCCCCCTTTAAGTATTTTTATCGGTACCACCCAGATGGGCTGGAGCATTGCCGGTGGCGATTATATCCGTCTGACCGTCGCCAGCGCTCTGCCGATTGCAATAGCTTTCTATTTTGCTCTGCTGATTGGCGTTTATGCTATGGCTCATGCAGTGCACTGGATGGAAAAAACCTATGGTGCCGATGCCAGTTTTGACCGCTGTATGGTACTGACCACCTTTACCTCCACACCACTCTTTATGGCCGGGTTTGCTGGACTCTGGCCCATGTTGTGGTTTGTGGTCATAGTGGGGTTAGTTGCCCTCTGCTATACCATTTATCTGCTCTATAACGGCGTAGAAACCATTATGGAGATACCAGAAGAGCAGGCCTTCCTGTTCGGCACGTCTATATTAACCGTGGGGTTGGTTGTACTGGTCGGCATGATTACCGGTAGCGTACTACTCTGGGGTATGGGGATGATGCCAGTCTTTATCAGTTGACATTGAACTACGCCCTAACCGTCCCATAGAGACTGACAAGTTCTAGATGACTGATAAGTTTTAGAGCACTGATAGATTTACTGTTTATAAATGGGTTAGCTACAAATCACCGTTATGAAGTTCTCCGTTGTTGTTAGTTTGTTGTTGGTTGGAAGCATGTGTTTTACAAAGCCATGATTAGCCGGGCTCAGGAAGCCCGGCTTTTTTTCATCTCCATTGGATTTGAGATCTGACTTTTTGCTTTCCAGTCCCCATCCTCTCGCCTACAATCCACGCCTCAACCGATACCCTCACATACTCACTTTGATTGCACCTGATACTCACTATGGCCCGAAATCGCTCTGGAAAAAATTCACCTGCGGCACCACTTCCGATTCGTGATGGTGTAGCCCCCAGCTACCTGAACTTACCACCGGGAGAATGGCCTGATCTGTTGAGTTTTCTGATTGAACGTTTTCCTCATATGCCCGCAGGGGTATTAAAAAGCCGTCTGGAAAAGGGTGAGCTGGTGGATGATCAGGGGCAGGCCTATCGGGTTGATAGCCCTTATCAGTCTAATCAACGCGTGTGGTATTACCGAGAAGTGCCTGATGAAAAGCCGGTACCGTTTGAAGAAACGATCATCTATCAGGATGATTTGATCGTTATCGCAGACAAACCTCACTGGTTATCAACCATTCCTGCTGGACGTCATCTAAAAGAGACCCTACTGATTCGGTTACGCAAAAAGCTTAACCTACCGGAAATGGCCCCTTCTCACCGTCTGGATCGGGAAACAGCCGGTCTAGTACTGCTGTGTAAACAACCACAACATCGTGGCTCTTATCAGACCATGTTCCAGCAGCGTAATGTGCGTAAAAATTATCTGGCGGTAGCCCCTGTGCGGGAAGATCTCAACTATCCCCATATTCACAAATCCAATATTGTTCGTGGCGAGACCTTTTTCACCATGCAGGAAGCAGAAGGCGAAGCGAATAGTGAAACCGAGGTTAACCTGATTCATCAACAGGGTGAACGCGGGTTGTATCTGCTAAAACCCCATACAGGTAAACAACATCAACTGCGGGTGCATATGTCTTCACTGGGCATGGCTTTGGAGAATGATCCCTGGTATCCGGTTGTGCAGCCGGAAGCGGATCATGAAGATTACAGCCAACCACTACAGCTGTTAGCTTATACCCTGGAATTTACCGATCCGGTGACCGGTGAACCTCGTTTCTTCCAAAGCAAGCGCCAGCTAAGCATTGCTCATCCCTGACGAGCCATATGTAGGTGGCTAATCTCAATATCATTAAGAAACTAAATTGAGAAACTAAAACACTCGCAAGCCCCTCACATCCTTCTCACAAAAAAGCGCTCATAAAAAAGCCCACACCCTCCTCAAAAAAACAGTGGGCTTTTTTTATCAATACGTTATAAAGCAAACAATCGGAATAACACTGATCTGAATTTATATCGTCCAATCAGAGCCCGAACCCTCAGCTAAATCAGAAATAATCTGATTACGCCCTTGGGCCTTGGCCTGATAAAGCAAACGATCCGCCCTATTCAGACCTTCATCCAGTGACTCATGATGCAGCCATTCAGTCACACCACCACTACTGGTAAAGCGAATCTGCTGCTCTTCAAAGCTCAGAGTCAGCTCAGAAATATTGTGACAGAGACGGTCCAGAATCTCTTTGGCCTGCTCCAGGGTGACATCAGTCAGCAGTAACGCAAACTCCTCACCACCGACTCGTCCCAACAGATCCTTCTCCCGCAATGATTCCTGCACCAACTGGACGAACTGCTTCAGCACCTCATCACCGGCGGCATGACCATAGTTATCATTCAGACGCTTAAAGTGATCCAGATCCAGCATGGCGATACACAGTGAAGCTTGAGGATGCGCCTGACGAATTTCCAACGGCAGATCAAAAAACGCCCTACGGTTATAAGCTCCGGTCAGTGGATCGGTATTTGCCTGTTGATGCAGTTGATGCTCCCGATGTTTATGGTCAGTGATATCACGAATCGCAGCAAACAATCCTTTCCCGGAATCAAGATCGATAGCTGCCGCAGAGAACATCGCCCAGAAAGGCTTACCAGTATGGGTTTTCAGTTGGCACTCGAAATCATTCACCGCACCCTCAAGCTGCAATTGCTGCAACATATCCAAGCGGTCCTGCTCGTTGACGTAGAAATTACGGGCATTCTCCTTAGCAAACGCTTCCTGGCTGATCTCAAACTGCTGCAATAAACGCTCATTGCCTTCAATCAGCTCACCATGAGGACCTGAGACCACAAATGGAATCGGCAGCGCCTGTAGAATCGCTTCCAGATGCTGGTTTTTCTTATTCAGCTGATGAGTACGCTCTGCAACGGTCGCTTCCAATTGCTCGTTATAGCTCTGCAGTTGATCGTAATAACGGGTATTCAGATAAGTAATGGCAAATTGGCCTGCTAACAGTTCCATCACCCGCGCCTTCTGCGCGGTAAACAGATTACGTGTTGCGTTATGCTCCAGATAAAGCACACCGATAAACTCATCGTGAGCAATCAAAGGCAAAGCCATCACCGAGCGTACCTGACGCTGCTGAATATCCTGCTCCAGCATATAGTCGCCCACATTGGCCGCATCTTTCAGGATCAACGTATTCTGACTGTTATAACAGTAGTTCAGGATACTCTCTGGTAAGAAACCCTCGACCTCCTGCCCCTCTTTCAGCTGCCCCTCACAACACAATGCCAGAAGGTTCCAGTGTTTCTCTGAGTTGTTGCCCGAGTCTTCCCCATTACGCTGGAAAAAGGCCACTCGGCGTGCCCCTGTAGCACTGGTGGCTCGCTGCAGTACCCGCTCGATCAATTCAGGCGTCGAACACTGCTGGGAGATATCCTGAGATGCGGTCAGTACCGATTGCCAATCCAGGCTATGACCACCCACTAACAGATGCCGATCACTGATCTGGGTTAACAAACGCTCCATCTCATCCGCTTTGGCGTATGCGCCCCAGCTCTGATACACCTGCAACGCCTGCTCCAGATAAGCTCGAGCCATACTGATTTGCTGCTGTTTATAGCGATAACGGGCACTGCGCTCACAGGCCAGTGCTTCTAACAGAGCAAAACCAGACTGGCGGGCGTAGTGAATCGCTTTATCGTAACAACAGATCGCTTCGACACTATCACCATCAACATTATGCTGCTCCGCCTGAATCAGATGGAATCCCACCGCAAAGTTATGAGGATTAAGCTGATACCAGGTCTGATATTTCTGCCAGGCGGCTTCCTGCCATGCTTGCTGATGTTCCGTTAACTCTTGCCCCTGCTGTTGATACGCCAACAGGCAGAGCAAATTAAATAGGGTATAAACGGCTTCATGAAAAATGCCTTCATCCAGATCATCCATAGCCAGATCAGGAGATAACGCTACCTCTAACGCCGACTGATAGTTACCAAACAGATAGCCCTGCAATAAACGCCCTAACAGGCGGTCATACTTGCCACACATATAGTGGGTATCGCGGAAGTGCTGTAGCGCCTGCTGCTCGTAACCCGGCTCATGGTCCAGGTTCTGACTGTTATCCAATGTGCCTTGCAAAATATGCAACAGATTGCACTGTAGGCGACTGAGATAAACCTGTGCGGGTTGTTTGATCTGCTCACAGGTCGTGGCTACCTGCTCCGTTCTTTGCAATAACAACTCCAAAGAGGGCGTCGAGACCAAATCCGCATAAAAACCAAAGATATAACTGTGCACGCCCCAGTAATAATCGCCCTGATCCAAACACTGATGATAGGCGTTATCCCGTACCTGAGTCCCCACCTGCAACGACTTCTGCCACGGCAGAATAAAGTTACAGCGCATCATCAACAGACGCCCCTCTAACAGAGGATTTGCCGGATAGTCCTTGGCGATTTCAGAGGAATAGTGAGCGGCTTCAAAGGCGGTATCGTAATCCTTCAGCACCTTGGTACACATCAGACCATACATCATAAAGACATAGCTGGAGTAGGGGCTGTTGCCCTGCTCACGGGTCAGCTTCAGTAGGCCTAAAATAGTTAACGGGAATAATAGTGAACCCGAGTTATAACAGCAGGGCTGCATCGCCATCAGGATATCCAGCGTCTGCAGTACCTTCGTATCCGTGGTCGCAGGCTGCTTGGCTAACTCTGCAAACGGCATCTGCTGCAAACCTTGTTGTGCCTCACCAATTGCCGCACCAATATCATCCATAGTTGGCTGTGCAGGCAAAGGCCATTCCAGAGCCTCTAAAGCACTTAAACCCTGAGCAATCGCCGCCTGTAGTTCACCATAACGGGTGTATTGGGTAATCAAAATGGCGCTAAAGCGGGTTTTTAATGCCTGATCATAACATTGCTTATAAATCTCATCTTTCAGCGCTTCTGCCGTCTGATATTCACCGGCCAGATAGAGACATTCCAGCTTTTCCAGGCTGGCATCAATTAACAAAGCATCATCAGGCGCACAGCTAGAATGTTCAGCCGAGCAACTCACCTCCGCCAATTCAGTGATGCGCTGGTTTAATGCAAAGACCTGATCCAGATAGTTCACTGCTGTACTGTAAGCGGTTGCCGCTTTCGCCTTGAGCGCCGCTCTATGATTAAGCTGAATCACCTGCTGGCATTCAGCAACGTCTAGCAGATGCAGGGCCTGATTAAAGTGGGTGACTAGCTGAAAACAGTGCTCTTCAATACCGTTATCATCCAGATCCTGTAACAACAAACAGCCCAACTGATAATGGGTGTGTAAACGAGCCTCATCACTCCATTTGGAATAGGCCGCCTGCTGTACCCTATCGTGCAGAAAACGGGCAGAACGGATTTCACTATCGGCCTCTGTCGCATGCGAACGCACCGGCACCAACAAACCTTCTGCAAAGATGGGTTGCAGTCGCTCCAATAACGCCTGGCCAGATATCTGATTCAGCTGCTGTAGCAACTCAAGAGAGAAGCTAGCCCCAATACAGGCCGCTTGTTGCAATAATAACTGCTGCGGATCCGGTAGCCGGTCAATCTTATGCAGCATCAGTTCAACCACATTATCGGTCATGCACTGCTGATCAATATCGGTTACCGACCAACGCCAGTTGGCGTCCTGATAATCAAAATGCAGTAACTCCCGTTGATACAGTTCCTGCATAAACTGACGGAAAAAGAAGGGGTTACCGCCAGTTTTCTGATACACCAACTGCGTCAGATTGGTCACCTGTTCCGGTTGTTGCTGCACCGTATCCGCAATCAGCTGCTGCACGGTAGGTTGTTTTAACGGTTGCAGGACTAGCTGGCGTAAGCGGCTGCTGTTACCCAGCTCAGCCAGCATACGAATAAAGGGATGACGCTCATCCACTTCATTATCACGATACGCCCCAAGAATCAGGCAGTAATGACTATCCGCATCGGATAACAGTAGATGCAACAGATTAATACTGGCCAGATCTGCCCATTGCAGGTCATCAATAAAGATCACTAGAGGTTTGTTCGATACACAGATCTCATGGACAAACTGCAGAAAGGTACGGTTAAAGCGGTTTTGTTGCTCTTCCGGCCCTAGCTGTGGCAACTCGGGTTGCGGCCCCAGTAGACGCCCCAGTTCAGGCAATAGATCCACCAATACCTGACCATTCGGCTGTAAGGCTTGATTCAAACGCTGGCGCCACTCACTGACCTCTTGATCTGGCAGCGACAATAGATAACGAATAAAGTGATTAAACGCCTGCACCAGGGCACTATAAGGCGTGCCCCGCTGATATTGATCAAACTTACCAAAGACAAACAGGCCGTTGGATTTCAGAATTGGCTTATGAATCTCATGCACCAGTGCCGATTTGCCCACACCGGAATAACCACCGATTAACAGTGCTTCCGACGGACCTTCCGCCACACGCTCAAAGGCCTGTAATAGCTGAGCGGTTTCCTCTTCTCGACCATAAAGCCGCTGCGGAATATGCAGACGATCCGAGATATCACTGCGTTCCGATAGATCCGTTAACGACTCCCCCGCCAGACAGCTTTGACGAATTTTATGCAGATCCTGCAGCACACCAGCACAGCTTTGGTAACGGTTATCCGCCTCTTTCTCTAATAACAGGCTAAGCAGTTGATTGATCGCTAAATGCACACAAGGGTGCTGAAGTTCCGGTAATTGCGGCTGACCAGAGATATGGCCATAAGCGATCTCATGCTCACCATTCAGATGGACAAAAGGAGGTTGGCCAGAGAATAACCAGGTTAATACACAACCCAGAGCATACAGATCGGTGCGGTTGTCCAGCAGGCGATCCACAGGATAACTCTGCTCCGGGGAGAGATAATGAGCCTCAGAAAACAGCGGACGGTAGGCATTAATTCCGATAGAGCTTTTGGCACAATAGCGGGCACTGCTCAGATCCATAATCTGCACCTGAGACAGATCCTGGCTGATCAAAAATACCGAAGGGCGCAATGAAAGATGGAAAATATCCCGTTCATGCAAGCTACTGACGGCTTCTGTCAGGCTGATCGCCAGAGTCAGTTTATCTTTTAGAGACAGTAACTGACGATCCAACTGAGATAAGACCTGTTTCAATTCGGTGGCATAAAACAGCTGAGGGTCACCATTCTGATAACCCTTTGGGATCAACTCAGGTACCTGAGCCCCCATCAGGGTATTAAATATCACCTGTTCATGCTTATGAGCAGCTACGGCCTGAAAAACCGGTAACTGGCTGGGCCAGCTGCGTTGAAATCCCTTTTTACTCTGTTGTTGCTGTGCACTGATCTGAAGATAAGCATCCAAGATCTGGATCTCGTTATTCTCTGGCGTCATAACTGTTCTCAAAGGGACTCGGTATTTATCAAGATAGCTGGCGCTTACATAATTCTAAAAGACTCAAAGACATCGCGGTTATAAGAGTTAAAAGTCTAATTTAGAGCTACGCTTATGTTTATTTTAGAGATTAACATATTTGTTTACCCTAATCGGAAAACAACCGAATATTCCCCCTTAGACTTGTGAGGTATTGCGATGTACAAATTAGCTTTTTTTGTGCCTGAATCCCATCTGGAAAGTGTTAAGTCAGCCGTATTTGCTACAGGTGCGGGCAAAATTGGTGATTACGATCATTGCTGCTGGCAGATCAAAGGCCAGGGACAGTTCAGAGCCCTAGAAGGTAGTAACCCCTTTATCGGTCAACAAGGACAGGTAGAAACAGTGGAAGAGTATCGGGTGGAGCTGGTGTGTTCCGATGAACTGATCAGGGATGCAGTTGCAGCGATGAAGCAGGCTCATCCTTATGAGGAACCTGCCTATGATGTGTTTATGTTGGCGGATTTATAATGGTTCTCTAAATAGATCTATTAATGGCTCACAAACCATGACCTGCAGTTACTAGCTGCAGCCATTCATTTAGTAGTCGCTGCAATCCATTACTAACCATTACTCACTGCTGGGGTTAGCTTGTCATGGGCAAAAAAACGGTTTCGATCGTCTTTGGTCACCTGACACTGATGCAGTGGATACTCGCCTTTTTTACGATCTTCAAAATAGAGACGCAGAGTTTTCTCAATGGTTGGGAAAGCCAGTTCATCCCATGGAATCTCATCTTCGGAGAACAGCTCAACCTCTAAACTTTCAGGCCCGGCACCATACTCTGGCTCCGGCATATCCGCCAGAAACATCATATAGACCTGACTGATGGCTACAGTATCAATTACCACGTACAGATGTTTGATATCTACCTTGGCATGAGCCTCTTCCCAGGTTTCCCGGGCGGCGGCATCATCCGTGCTCTCTTCATTTTCCATAAAACCCGCTGGCAGGGTCCAGTAACCCAGGCGTGGCTCAATCGCACGTTTACACAACAGCACCTTATCGCCATAGACAGGTACGGTGCCGGCAACAATCTTAGGGTTCTGATAATGAATTGTGCCGCAGGCATCACAAATATGGCGTGGGCGGTTATCGTCATCAGGAATACCAACCCGTACAGGGTGGCCACATTCGCTGCAGAAATTCATCCAGTGATCCTTTATTTCAGCTAGAGATTAGCCTAGCGTTTGAACTCAATGCTGACAGAATACGGCAGATTACTGGCCTTGACCAGCGTCAAACTTTTCCCTGTTTGCCCTTTCTCCATTAAGATGAAAGAAGAGCAGGTTTTGTACACCGGCTCAGCACTTTACTTGCGATGTAACGGATATACCTGTGAAATTAGAACAACTCAAAGATAAGCTGGCCCAGTTTCAAGGGCAGACCATTAAGGGAGCCCACCCTGATGCAGCGGTTTTAATCGCTTTAACCGACAATCCTAATGATCCTGAAATTATTCTGACTCGTAGAGCCACACACTTATCCAGCCACTCCGGTCAGGTCGCGTTTCCCGGCGGTATGCACGATAAAACAGACCGTAACCTGAAACACACTGCGCTCAGGGAAAGCCAGGAAGAGGTGGCAATGGAACCTGATCAGGTAGAGATTATTGGTCGACTGAATCAGGTGATCTCCCATATGGGGGTACGGGTTACCCCCTGGGTCGGTATCGTGCCGGAAGATATCGAGCTAACCGCCAATGAAGATGAACTGGATGCGATTTTCCGTGTTCCCCTGTCTTTTTTTCTGGCCGATGAGCGCCACCATACCGATGTCATTCCTATTGGCCGGGAAGCCATCTATGTACCCTGCTACCACTTTGACGAATATATTATCTGGGGTCTGTCCGCCATGATGTTGGTGGATCTGCTGAAAACCGGCTTCGACGCACCGATTTCTCTGCATCAAAAACCTGCTGAAGGTAGCCCACTCCGTCACCTGGAGCCGAGTAAACATCGTAGGGTTAGCCGGGATAGCTAAAGTAATCGTTCAGAAGCATTGAGACCGTTACAAGGCACCGCTTGCTCTTTTTATTGGCATTTAATAAAGCGCCTCTCAAAACGTACAATTTACGACGTTTAAGCCACTCAATCTGACAAAATAGTCGAATTTAAAGCAAAAAAGCTGGATTTTCGCCGCTCACCCGGTAAAGATCAGCCCTTTGCCTATCTACACGCAGGCAAAGGGAGTGGGATTATCATAAAACGGATAAACCCAACGCTTATACTTCGCGAAACAAAAGTATTTCGATACTTACCATGCTTGTGTTTCGCGGCTTAATAAAGATAACCCAACAAGCAAAAGCATAATAATTAAGCCTGTTGGCAGTGCCAAAGCAAAGCAGCGTTCACTTTCGAGTGTTTGCCCAAACACTGACCAACTCAAGGCATATAATAACCTCAAGGAGCAAACCGTGATTTACGACTTAGCAGATCGCAGGGTAACGTTTGATTCCGATGATTACTTTATCGCCCCCAGTGCCGATGTCATTGGTTCGGTAAAGATTGGCCACCAGGCCAGCATCTGGTTCAACGTCACTGTACGGGGTGATAACGATTTGATCATTATTGGTGAACAGAGCAATGTCCAGGACGGTTCTGTTCTTCATGTGGATGATGACGTGCCTCTGACCATAGGCAAGGGTGTAACCATCGGCCATAAGGTGATTTTACACGGTTGTGAGATCGGCGATTACAGCCTGATTGGTATGAATGCGGTCATTCTAAACGGTGCCAAAATTGGTAAATATTGCATCATTGGTGCTGGCGCCGTGGTGAAAGAAGGCATGGAGATTCCTGACGGCTCTCTGGTGGTAGGTGCACCGGCGATTATCAAGCGACAGATCAACGAAGATCAGTACGCCATGCTAGAAGCCAACGCCCAACATTATGTGGATAATGCGACTCGCTTTAACACTCAATTAAAAGCCCGAGACGAATAAAGCATAATAACGAAGAGTAGAGCATTCGGGATCATGCATCCCGCCAGGAGTATTTGTGAATCTTAAACAAGCGGCATCGCAGCAAACATCAAGCCCTAGCGCTGTCTCCATTGCCTCTCCCTGTGTCAATATTTGTGCCCTGAATGATGAGGGATTCTGTATTGGCTGTTATCGGGATGGTAACGAGATTCGCTTATGGAACCAGTACACGGATGAACAGAAGCAGCAAGTACTTAACAGTTGCCAACGTCGTGCCGAGCTGGATCAAGCCTTTATCAAGTCAGCCTGATTCCCTCTGTCAGTAAAAGATTTCGCGTATCAGACTCGGCTTTAAATAATTGGCTAACATAATCGCGACAAACACCTAAACAACAGTGGCTCGGTAAAATGTGTCCAACCTCACCTGTCAAAGGCAGGGGGAACATCAGGAACACTTTTGTTTAGCTATACCTGGTTTTCTGCCAATAACTGACAGGGTTCAGTCTTTGAGCCCTGTCAGACCCATACTAAAACAGGCTACAATAGCCCTTCTTACACGAACCCCATAGGTTTTGTTATCAGCTTTAGCATCGGCCCTTTGGCAATGCTGACTTGTGCGCGTTAAGGGTTCGTATCAAAAAGAACTGATTGAAGATAAACGTATCATGATGGAAAAACGTCGAGTTTTAACCGGTATCACCACCACAGGTATTCCTCACCTGGGTAACTACGTGGGTGCGATTCGTCCTGCCATTGAGGCCAGCCGCGATCCAAGCAACGAATCTTTCTACTTCCTGGCGGACCTGCATGCTCTGATCAAGTGTCACGATCCTAAGCGTGTCGATGAGTCCCGTCGCGCCATCGCCGCAACCTGGCTGGCTTTGGGCCTGGATACCGACAACTCTGTGTTCTACCGTCAGTCTGATATCCCTGAAATCACCGAACTGACCTGGCTGCTGACTTGTGTTTGCTCCAAGGGCCTGATGAACCGCGCTCACGCCTATAAAGCCGTGGTTCAGGAAAACGAAGAAGAAGGCAGCAGCGATCCGGATAAGGGTGTGACCATGGGTCTGTTCAGCTATCCGGTACTGATGGCTGCTGATATTCTGATGTTTAACGCTACCGATATCCCTGTCGGTCGTGACCAGATCCAGCATATCGAAATGGCCCGTGATGTGGCTCAGCGCTTTAACCACATCTACAAAGGCCAGTACTTCACACTACCGGAAGCCCGTGTGGATGATGAAGTGGCAGTTCTGGGTGGTCTGGATGGCCGTAAGATGAGCAAGAGCTACAACAACACCATTCCTCTGTTTGAAACCGAGAAGAAGTTGCTGAAGCTGATCCGTAAGATCAAAACCAACTCTCTGGAGCCAGGCGAGCCAAAAGAAACCGAAGGCTGTACCCTGTTCCAGATCTGGCAGGCCTTCGCCACACCAGAACAGACCGCTGAGATGCGTAAGCGCTACGAAGACGGTATCGGCTGGGGTGAAATGAAAAATGATCTGTTCGAGCTGGTGAATGATCACCTGAAAGAGCCGCGCACCCGTTACGAAGAGCTGATGAACGATATGGGTTACGTTGAAGAAGTGCTGCGCAAAGGTGCAGACCGTGCCCGCGCTGAAGCCGCGCCTCTGATGGATCAACTGCGTAAAGCGGTAGGCTTTGGTTCATTTGTCTAAGTGATTTGCCTTAGCAGACATTTGATCTAAGAGCCCACTGTTTTAAAAACTATTCTCTAAAAGCCCATGCTTTAAAAGAGAATGTTCTAAACAGAGAAAGCTCTAAGACCAGATGACGATCCGAGGTATAGCCTTTATTGAGCGCTATACTGTGAAAAGGGTGGCTTAATGCCACCCTTTTTTATGGCGTTTTTTTATCCAGCACAGTGCTTTAAGGTAAGTTCTGTCGCTAAGAAAAGAATCAGAGATCAGGAACGGCCTTTCTCCCTCCTTTTGCACCTAATAACAGCCCAATAAGAGTCCAATATGCCCCAAGCCCGTAAACGCCAGTTAATGAAAGAGAAGGTACGCCTCAGCAATCGTAAACAGGTCATTACAGGGGTAACCTGTTTTATTCTTTTCTCTGCTGTTTTGTTGAACACGGATGCTTTTGAGCTTTTCTACGACTTCTCGCGGGAGCATGAAGATTGGGAACTGGATGAGATTATTTTAGTACTGTTTTCGGCTTTGGTAACCAGCTCTCTCACCTTTGCCTACAGTACCTGGCACTATAACCGAACCTTGAAAGAAGAGATCGACTATCGGGTAAAGCTGGAGATGGAGCTGGCCCATGCACAAAAGCTGCAATCTCTCGGGACTCTGGCCGGTGGCATCGCTCACTCAACGAATAACTATCTGCAACCGATTCAAACCTTAAGCCGATTGAGCAAAAAACAGCTACCAGAAGAGAGTCCACTTCAATCCGTACTGGATAAGATTCTGCAAGCCTCGGAACATGCGCAAGAAGTACTGGATCAGTTACTGCGTTTTAGTCATCAGGGTAATCGGGAAAATCCTGTTTGTGATTTGCAGCAGGAGCTGAGCCAACATCAACTCCTCTACCAATCTGCGGTATCTCATGCAGAACAGCTGACGTTTAAGCTCACAGATCAGTCCTGCCCTGTCGCCTTAAGCAATAGTCAATGTGCAGATATTTTACTTGCCCTAATCACCAATGCAGAAGATAGCTATGATGGCGTAGGAGGTCCGATTGAGGTACAGCTGGAACAGCAGCAGAATATGGTTCAACTGAGTATCAGCGATCAGGGTTGTGGTATGGATAACACACTGCAGCAACGTATCTTTGAGCCTTTTTATACCAGTAAAACCGTGGGCCAAGGTACAGGTTTAGGGCTTTCTATCGTTCATGGCTTAATCCAACAACCCGGCGGTAGCATCGAGGTTAAGAGTGAACCGGGTAAAGGCAGCCGATTTATAGTACACCTTCCTTTAGCCAACCAAGATAACTTAAAGCTCCCGTTAAACGATAGCAACACACACTCGGCATAAGCATCATTAACCTGATGACTTGAATAGCAGAAAAAAGAAAACAGCAGATATAAAAATACGTTGAGGACAACGCCGAATGAAACATATTTTACTGATCGATGACGATGAACTGGTGCGCTTTGCCCTGAATATGGCTTTGGAAATGGCCGGATTTAAAGTCACACAAGCGACACACGGCGCAGATCCTATCGTCACCTCGACACTCAATAGCCAGCAGGTTGATCTGGTTATCAGCGATATTATTATGCCGGAAAAAGAGGGGATAGAACTGCTGATCGAACTCAGGCAACAGCACCCTCAGCTACCTGTCATCTGTATCTCTGGTGGCGGACGACTCTCCGGTACCGACTATCTGGTCAGCGCAGAAAAGCTGGGCGCTCAGGCGATCTTCAGAAAGCCCTTGGATGAAGAACAACTGATCGCCAAAATCAACGAGCTGCTCAGTACAGACTAAACTCGTATAAAGTTCATTAATACTCAGCCAAGCCGTATCGGGATGCTATCTCTTGGTCATAACAATAATCATGCAAAGGACCATATTAAAGATGCCTCAAACCGCTGCCTTATGGATCGTAAGCTGTACCCTTTTTCTGTTTATTAGCTTAAGTAGCCTCCCGATCCAGGCTCTGGATCAGACGGAGTCAACACTGCAGCTGACAGAGGAAGAGCGCACTTGGTTATTGAACCACCAAAAGATCCGAGTACATAACGAGATGACCTGGGGGCCCTTTAACTACCATGAGTTTGGTCGCCCTAAAGGCTACTCCATTGAGTTTATGGACCTGCTGGCCGAAAAACTGGGCATTGAGGTTGAATATATCAGCGGCCCCAGCTGGGATGAACTGCTGAGCATGATGCATCGGAAAGAACTGGATGTCATGCTGAATATTGTCCAAACGGAATCTCGCAGTAAATATATTCTATTTACCGAACCCTATGTCGAAAACCCTACCGGCATTCTGGTAAGAGACGATAATCAGTCGATTCGGGATCTACGTGATCTGAATGGTCGGGTGCTGGCTATTCCCAAAGGTTTTTTCTATCAGGAAATATTAGAACGGGACTTTCCTGGCATCCAACTGTTACTGCTGAAAGATCAGGTCGATAGCATGAAAGCAGTCTCTTTTGGTCGTGCTCACGCCACTATCGGTGGTATCGCAGTGCAAAATTACCAGATGCGTAAACATTTGATTAATAACGTTAAAATTGTCGGTGGTATCGAAGACCCCCGTTTTGCCAATTTTCTGAGATTGGGTGTACGCAATGACTGGCCGGTCTTCCGTAATATCCTGCAAAAAGCGATGGCTTCTATCACTGCCAAAGAGTGGGATAGACTCAGTCGGCGCTGGCTGGATGGTGGCTTAAAGCGGACCGATGTACTGCAGCTGGATAAAGAAGAACAGGCCTTTCTGGCTGCTAATCCGGTACTGCGCGTTCATAACGAGATGGACTGGCCGCCGTTTAACTTTAATGAACGCAGTAAACCTCTGGGTTACTCGATCGACGTCATGGACTTGATTGCCCGCAAAACCGGTTTTCGCATCGAATATATCAGCGGCCCGGCCTGGAACGATTTTCTGGCGATGGCAAAAGAGCGTCAGATTGATGTGCTACTCAATATTGTAAGTACTGCGGAGCGCCGTCAGTACCTGCGTTTCACCCGTCCCTATGCTTTCAATCCCAATGTCATTGTCAGTAAAAAATCCGCTAAGTTTGACAGTATCGCCAGTCTAACCGGCAAAACCGTTGCCGTACCTCGAGGCTTCTTTTATGAGGAACTACTCAGTAAGGACTACCCTGAGATAAAACTACATCGAGTCGATAATATTCTTGAAGCGCTTAAAGCGATCTCTGTTGGCAAAGCCGATGCTGCATTAGGCGAAGCGGCCGTGTTTAATCATCTATTGGCCCAACACTTGATGAATGATCTGACAATAACCGGTGAAGCCGACTTAGGACGTCCTGATCTGGATAATCTGAGAATCGGTGTGCGTGCGGATTGGCCTGTTCTACAAGGTATTTTGGATCGAGCCATTGAATCGATCTCCCGGGATGAGATCGCCGATATATCCCAACGTTGGATGGGCAACGAAAACTATATTGCCCGTCCGGGCAGCGGTCTAAGCCTGACAGAAGCCGAAAAAGCCTATCTAGAGAAACAACCGGGTGTCACTTATTGCGCCAATCCGGATTGGATGCCTATTGAACGTATCGGCTCCGGAGGTCAACACGAAGGCATGGTCGCAGACTATTTGGCACTTATGGCAGATCGTATCGGCATCAACCTAACCCTGGTGCAAACGGAAAACAGTGCCCAATCCTTGGAATTTGCCAAAGGCCGTCGCTGTGATCTGATGTCTGCGGCCTTTGAAACCCCGCAAGCCGGACGCCAACTCAACTTCACTAAACCCTATTTGCGCTTACCTTTAGTGATCGCCATTCGGGAAAATGAGATTTTTGTTGATGGCCTTAAAGCACTCAGTAACAAAACCATTGCCGTCGCTAAAGGTTACGGTCTACTGCAGAAACTTCAGCGGGATTACCCCAAGCTACAGGTCGTTGAGGTAGAAAATATTGTTGATGGCCTACGTCAGGTAGAGGAAGGTCGTTTATTTGGCATTGTCGGAGCGATTGCCCCCGTGGGTCATGCCATTCGCAAACAGCGTTTTTTAAATATCAAAATTGGTGGTCGCCTGGATGAGGACTGGAAGCTAGCGGTTGCCGTGCGTAATGACAGTCCTGAACTGTTATCCATGTTTAACAAGGCCACCGACTATATTACCGAAGAGGAACACTCCAAAGTGTTCCAACGCTGGGTCTCGGTGAAATTTGAACATGACGTCGACTACGATCTGTTATGGAAACTGGCCCTAACCGCGGGCCTGATCGTAGCCTTTATCGCACTATGGAATTGGAAACTGGCCCGACTAAATCGACAGCTAACACAGGAAATTGGCCTACGTCAGCAAGCAGAACAGGCGCTCACTCAAGCCAATGACAGCCTGAACAGTAAAAATCGTGAGCTGGAAGTACTTTCCAGTACCGATGCCTTAACCGGTATCGCCAATCGCCTCTATACCGAGGAGAGTCTGAATAAAGAGTTGGAGCGTAGGTCCCGCTATAACCAGCCTGTTTCTGTACTCCTGTTGGATATCGACCACTTTAAAAATATTAACGACAGCTATGGCCACAGTTTGGGCGATGAAGTACTGCAGGGCGTGGCTCGCATATTGAAAGACAATACCCGGAGTTCAGATATAGTGGGTCGTTGGGGTGGTGAAGAATTTCTCATTATCCTACCGGAAACCTCTATCACCATGGCAGGCCGTTTGGCAGAAAAACTACGCGCGATTCTAGCTGCCGAGCCCTTTCCAGAAGTTGATCAGGTGACCGCAAGTTTTGGTGTGGCTGAGGCAGAAACCGAAATAGAAGGTTCTGCCCGTCAGCTGGTACAAAAGGTTGATGTGGCTCTATACCAGGCAAAAGAGCAGGGTCGCAACCAGGTAGCCCTTGCACAGTAATACAACACCCAACAAAGAGACAGAGTGAATCTGTCTCTTTTAGATGCTTAATAATGGCTTAACATTCAGAATTTGCTGGCACGCCTATGGCGTGGATAACAGCCTCTATGCGATCAATAACCGCCAGGCAGGCCGTTACTCTTCTGCAGAGGCTAGAATGACCTGATTCCGTCCGGAGAGTTTAGCGCGATACAGGGCGTTATCGGCCTTTAACACCAGACCAGTAAAGGTATCGCTTTTACCCGCTTTAAAGCCTGAGACACCAAAGCTGGCCGTGACCACTTCAGCCACGTCACTGGCCGGATGTTCAATCGCCAACTGCTCGATATGCTGACGGTAGCTTTCCGCCAGTGCCTCTGCCTGGTCAGGAGCGATACCCGGCAAAATAATACAAAACTCTTCACCGCCATAACGAGCCAGATGAAAACCATCATGCTTCAGTTCATCATTCAGATTCTGCGTGATACGCGCTAAACAATGATCACCCGCCTGGTGTCCCAGGTGGTCGTTATAAGGTTTGAAGTAATCGATATCGAAGAAGATCAAGCTTAAAGGCTGGCTACGCTCGGTGGAATAAGACACCGCTTTTTCTAACAAGCTGTTAAAGTGGCGGCGGTTGGCAATGCCCGTTAATTCATCGGTCAGCGCCATACGATTCAGCTTTTCCGCCTGCTCATTCAACAGTTTTTCCCGACGCATGACAGAACTGACATCCTGTACTTCCAGCATACAGTAGTTCTGGTCTGCCTCACGCATCGGCTGTACCCGAATCATCTGAGCAAACAGCTCTTTCTGCTGATTAGCATAGCTCTTATGATACAGCGGTAAAGGCGAGCGATTCAGGCCGGGCGAGAGTACCGCAGGCAAACCATTATCCAGCGCTTGTCGCAGGCTACGCTCAATACGCTGGCCTTTCAGTTCAGGAAATAGCGTTAACAAATTATCACCAGGTTGAGCATCTGCGGTGGTAAAGGCATCTTGTAGCCAACGATTGATAAAGACAATATTCAACTCACCATCCAGAATCATCACGCCGGATTGCAGAATATTCAGGGCCTGTTCAAATAACTTCATCAATGTGCTCTACATACCTGACAGGAAATTAGACAGTGACTGGTGCAACATAGACTCCGTCTCACTGCCCATCAAAAACGCCAGATAACCTTCCAGGTTTCTCTGTTCCAGCCCCAGCTGGATCTGTAAAAACAGGACCTTCTGCTCGCTGCCACCCTGCAACAGAATATCATCAATACCACCGACCATCATCTCCGGCAGTTCACAGGAGAAGCTGTCACGCAGCATATCGGCAATACCGGCAAAACAGGCATTCAAAATAATATTGCCAATTTCACTGAGCGCATCCTGTTCAATCTCAGACAATTGCTCAAGAGGAACCTGGCTGCCCAACATCAGGCGTACCACCTCAAGACTGCTGCTTTCAGGAAACATCAGCATGGCTTCGCCATTAAAGGAGCCAGAGAAATGTTGGCTGATACAGGTTAAACGTTCATGACTGATACCAAACAGGTCTACGACCCGCTCAGGGGAAAGCACATGAACCATAGGAACGCTCATGGTGACCGCTTCACCTGTCAGTTCACTCAGTACTGCAGCGGAACGCCCCACACTGATATTAAAAATCTCTGCTAAGGCATCAAGCTCAAGCGCAGTGAGATCCTTCATGTTCCTGCCTCCAAATGGCCAGAGCTTTTTCCGCAACAGCCGCAGTAATCGGCTTTGCCAGGAAATGAACACCCAACTCCTCAGCTCTTTGCTGACTGGAAGCCTGAACATTCGCTGTTAACATAACAAACGAGGTATCCGGTAGTTTAGGACGCAGCTGTTCCACAGCCTCAAAACCATCCATTACCGGCATATTGATATCCATTACCACCAGATTAGGTGCAAATTCGCAGCCCATCTCAACAGCCTGCTGGCCATTCTCTGCTTCAATAATTTGCCAGTCTGTATCCAGCTCAGAGATCGCTTTAGTCAGCATCATGCGAGACACTCGACTATCGTCTACGATTAAAACCGTTCTTAACATCTTATTACCTGTCACGCTTTGGCCAGCAAAATCCGGGGCGGCCAAAGTATAAGGAGATGTCTTAATCCCTTTTATCCATAAACAAGACAGTCTCCGGGGGAAATAATAATTCAATATCCGATTGGATCTTTTTTAGAATAAAAGCTTTATTACACTAATTCCAATAACTCCTATAGCTGTAAACAGATATAGGCTTCAGCTGTTTACAGGTATAGATCTCAGTGGCTTACAAGCCCTGGCTTTACCTGCATGACAGATATATGCATAGGATTTTATCCATTACCCAACAGGATTGGTGCAATGAACAGGCTTAGTGCTCATCGGTATAGGTCTTATTATTTTGATAACTTGAGAATATACCATTAAAAAAGCCGCCCCTAAAGGACGGCTTTTTAACAGTTTGTACCTTTTATGATCGGCAACAATAATTATCACTGATGCAACAATGATCAAATCCTGACATTTTACTTATTGATAATCAGGCTCTGGTAAATGCGGTAGTTTTCTGACGATATAGGTATACGCCGTTGGCACCACATACAGTGTCAGAATGGTACCGAAGGTCAAACCACCCACAATCACCCAACCGATTGCCTGACGGCTTTCTGCACCAGCACCTGTGGCCAATGCCAGCGGGATCGTACCCAGTACCATCGCTGCAGTCGTCATTAGAATAGGACGTAGACGCAGGACGCTGGCTTCAATAATCGCATCCAGTTTTTCCTGACCCGCTTCACGCAGCTGATTGGCAAATTCGGTCATCAGGATACCGTGTTTGGTAATCACACCAATCAGGGTAATCAAACCGATCTGACTGTAAACGTTTAACGTGCCTCCCGTGTATTGCATGGTGAGCAAGGCACCCAGAATCGCCAGCGGTACGGTCAGCATAATCACCATGGGTGAAGCAAAGCTTTCAAACTGTGCCGCCAGTACCAGATAGATAAAGCCCAGCGCCAGAATAAAGGTGATCATCAGGGTATCACCGGTCTGAATAAACTCACGGGCCTGACCGTTGTAGTCAAACTGGATACCAATCACACCCATCTCTTCCGCGGTTTGCTCTACGGTATCACGCAGCCAGGTCAGCGCTTCACCCTGAGTCATCCCCGGAGCCAGACTGGCCTGAATCGTCGCTGCACGCAGCTTGTTAAAGTGGTTCAGAGCACGCGGTGCTACGGTTTCAGTCACGGTGACCAGATTCGACAGCTGGATCATCTGACCGTTACGGGCACGCACATAGATGGAGGACAGTGACGACGGTGTCGCACGATCCACATCCGCCACCTTCACAATGACATCGTACTGTTCGTTACCCTGCTTATAACGGGTCACAGAACGACCACCCAGCAGCGTTTCCAGGGTACGGCTTACTTCCGATACGGTAATGCCCATAGCGGCGGCTTTATCACGGTTGATCTGAATCTGCAGCTGAGGTTTATTCAGCTTCAGGTCCACATCCGGGTTCACTAGCTTGCCACTGGCATACACCTTACCCATGACCGCACCCACTAACTGCTGCAGCTGAGCAAAATCACCACTGGACTGAATCACCAGCTCCACAGGACGCGCAATCGGGCTCTGACCTAAAGACGCCGGAGTGATCGGGAAGGACATAATGCCCGGAATACCCGCAAACAAGGGGCCACCCAGCGAACCGGCAACCGCCTGAGCACTGCGCTCACGCTGTTCCCAATCCTGCATACCGGCAAAGGCAATAATATTACTTTCCGTTGGGAACAGGCCGGTAATGACAAAGTAACGCTCAACTTCAGGTACGCCAGAGAATACGCCCTCAATCTGACGACTGTATTGATCCAGAAATTCCGTAGTTGAACCTTCAGGACCGATACCAAACGCAATAATAGTGCCGCGATCTTCTACCGGCGACAGCTCAGACTTCAACTGAGTAAAGCTAAAGTACAGGCCACCAATACACGCCAGTCCCATCAGTACGATCAATGGACGCACTTTTAGACTCAGCTTCAGAGAACGACGATAAGCGTTTTCCAGCCCCAACAGCATACGTTCACCAAAGCGATAGAACCAACCTGGATTCTCTTTGTGCTTCAGAATGCGCGAGCACATCATCGGTGACAGCGTCAAAGCGACAAAACCGGAAACCATTACTGCACCGGCCAGGGTCAACGCAAACTCAGCAAACAGTTTACCGGTACGGCCTTCAGTAAAGGCGATCGGGGTAAATACCGCCGCCAGGGTAATGGTCATGGCGATAACGGCAAAGCCAATCTCTTTTGAGCCCTTAAACGCCGCCTGAATCGGGTCCATGCCCTCTTCAATATGACGGTAGATATTCTCCAGCATCACAATGGCGTCATCCACCACCAGACCGATGGCCATTACCATCGCCAACAGGGTCAGGGTGTTGATGGAGTAACCCAGCGCGTACATAAAGATAAAGGCACCAATCAGGGAAACCGGAATAGTGACCAGAGGAATCAAGGTCGCACGGAACGAACGCAGGAACAGGAAGATCACCAGCACAACCAGACCAACTGCCTCGATAATGGTGCTATATACCGCCTGAATAGAGCGATCAATAAACACCGAGGAATCGTAGGCCACTTCCACTTCCATGCCTTCCGGCAGCACCGCTTCCACCTGTGGGATCATCTCTTTGATGCCCGCAGAAACATCCAGCGGATTAGCCACCGACTGTTTTACCACACCCAGCGCTACCGCTGTTTTCTGGTTAAAACGCACCGTACCACGATCATTTTCAGCATCGATACGCACACGGGCCACATCCTGTACCCGTACCAGATAACCGTCTTCATCACGAATAATAATGCGTTCAAACTCTTCCGGCGTTTGCAGATCCGTTTTCGACAGTACGGTAAATTCACGGGCATCGGACTTAATGGAACCCGACGGCACTTCTAGGTTTTGCGCACGTATGGCATTTTCCACATCCGCTACCGTGACGCCAAAAGCGGCCATACGGGCCTGATCCAACCAGATGCGCATGGAGTAACGACGCTCACCAAAGATACGCACTTCTGCCACACCCGGTACCGTTTGCAGACGGTCTTTTACCAGACGATCGGCAAAGTCGGTCATCTCCAGCGGGGTATGATTCGGACTGGAAAACGCCAGATACATAATCGGCTGAGCGTTAGCTTCCACCTTAGCCACAATCGGCTCATCAATCTCATCCGGTAGCATACCGCGCACACGACCGACACGGTCACGTACATCAGAGGCGGCGTTATCCGCATCACGATCCAACTTAAAGTTGATAGTGATCTCACTCTTACCAGAGCTGGATGAGGAGGTCATAAAATCGATGCCTTCGATGCCCGATAGGGAATCTTCTAGCACATTGGTGACCTGAGATTCGATAATGCTGGCGTTGGCACCGCTATAGCGGGTCTCTACCGATACCGTAGGTACATCGATATTCGGGTACTCCCGCACCGATAACCGGTCATAGGCAATAATACCCACCAGCAACAGCAGCAGGCTCATCACCGTCGCAAAGACGGGACGTTTAATTGAAACTTCAGACAAGACCATGTCGTAAGAACTCCCTTACTGAGCCTTCGGCAGGTTAACCGGAGCAGCCGCAGCACCCGGACGCAGTTTCATCTGCCCCGCGGTCACGACTATATCGCCCGCTTTAATACCCTGCACTACCTGTACACGACCACGCTCACGCAGACCTGGAGTCACAGGGGCAATATTTACCTTGCCATCCACTAGCGTGTAGATCAGCTGAGCATTCCCTTGCGGCACCAGCGCTTCCTCTTTGACCATCAGGGCTCCCTTAATGGTTTCCAGCTGCAGGCTGACACGGGCAAACAGACCGGGACGCAGGCGACCGTCATCATTTGGCAGTTCCGCCACCACTTTCACGTTACGGCCGTTCAGGTCCACCTCTGGCGAGATCGCAAACACCTTACCCTGCACCTTTTCGCCCGGTAGCGCATCAAAGGTCACATCCACCATCTGGTCCATGGCAACACCGGTCAGATAGATCTCAGGTACACGAAACTCCAAACGCATCGGATTAGTCGCCACCAGGTTCACTAAACCCTGACCCGGCGTGACATACTCACCTTCACTGATCTGACGCAGACCAACGATACCGTTAAAGGGCGCGCTCAACTGCATCTTGGCCAGACGCTCTTTGGCCAGCTCAACACCGGCCTGATCGATACGCAGTTTTGCCAGCGCACTATCGCGGGTATTTACACTACCGGCGTTATTGCTTAACAACTGACTGGCACGCTTATATTCCACTTCACTCAGCCCTTGGCTCGCTTGTGCCTGCTTCAACTCAGCACGCTGTACCGAACTGTCCATAGAGAACAGCAGATCACCGGCGTTAACAACCTGACCTTCCGCAAAGTGGATCTTCGCCAAACGACCGGAGACTTCCGGGCGAATCATCACCGATTCATTGGCACTTAATGAACCGACCAGTTCAATACGACGCACCAGATCTTCCGGTTGTACGATCTGTGCTTCAACCGGCATTTGCGGTTGTGCGGCTTGAGCCTGTCCAGACAAAAGCGTCACCGACAAGGCTGTTATGGATGCAACGGTGGTTAATACAGCGCGACCAGCGCGACGGGAGAGAAGTGTTTTCATGCAGACAGCCTCGGCGTTATCCCTGTGCATTGATAAGTCATTAAAAAGTGTTCAGTAACAAGATAGATCACTAAAGTTTAGGCCCAAACTTGCCACAGCAAACGTAGGGCCAACAGAGTGATCAGAATTTTAAATAAACGGGCAAAGATCTCAGCCGGTAAGCGGTTCAGCAGCTTTAAGCCTAGCCAGGTGCCAATTGCCCCGGATGCGATCATTAACAGCACCGGTCCCCACCACTGAACAAATGAGAAACCGATAAAACCAAATACCGATGCCTTCAGCAGATGCTGAAACGACATGCATGTGGCAAATGTGGCTGTCGTCGCCAGCTTATCCTGCCCGGAACGATGGATGACTGAAGCGACTAAAGGTCCCGAAGCCCCAACAAACATGGAAGCAAAGGTGGTGACACCTCCGGCCAATACAGTGCCCGGCCCAGAGACCTGCAGCTTTTTCGGTTTAGGTCCCCATACCATCACCAGGATAAAGCAGGCCACTGCCAAACGTATGACATCCAGTGGCAACTGCACCAACACCTGAGAAGCAGATACCGCACCAATCAGCGCACCCAGTGTAAAAAACAGCACCATTGGCCAGTGAATATGCTGACGGGTCATAAACGCCCGATTGCCATTGGAACCTAACTGCACCAAACCATGCACCGGGATCAACACATTGACCGGCAGGATACTGGCCATCACAGCCAATAGCAGCACGCCACCGCCGATGCCTACCGAAGCAGTCATAAAAGAGGTAAAGCCACTGGTCAGAATCAGTAGGGTTAAATCAAGTGCCGATAGATCCATGGCGATATTCCTTAAGCCGAGCGGCCAATCAAAGGGGGCTACAGCCTAGAGAAAATCAGCCTATAGGTAAACACGATAACGGTTAACAGGGGGTTAAGATTTGAAAAAATGCTGTTTCGCACAACTAAACAGACACTCAATACACTCACATAAAGACAAAGGTGTTTCGATATACTTCAGCCGCTGGCTGAAGAATGAAAGCATCTGCTAAAGAGAAAATTATGTGAGTACTTATAACATAGCCCTGCCAATGGAAATGATTGACAGGGCTATCATGTACCGAAATGAAAACAGGGTAAAACTTACGCCAACTTATTCTGACTCACAGCCTGATTCTCTGCTGTAACCTTTACCGCAGGCATAGGCACGGCAATCGGCGCATCCGGTGACTTTTTAAGCTGCGGCTGAGGGTTTTGAGGCTTATAACGGCCGATAATCAAGCCCATTACCACGGTCACCAGCAAAGAGCTTAACCACAACTCAGCACCAAACAGAGCCAGTGCACTGATAATAGTGATAGCATCGATGGCTAACAGCGCAATACCACGATTGATCTGCCAACGACGCTCCAGCCACAATACCAATACGGTAAAGCCGCCAGTCGAAGCATTATGTTGAAACAAAGTAACAATACCAAAGCCAATCAAGGCGCCACTGGCTAAAGCGCCTAGGATTGGGGAGTCCAGCTGCAGCGCAAAATTCAGCTCCAATAAATCAGTAAAGGCGGCAATCAAGGTAACGGCAATGGCAGTACGCAGAGTAAAAACACCGCCCTTCTCGCGATAAGCCAACCAATAAAACGGTAGGTTAATCAGCAAGAAAATCTGACCAAAGGTAAAATGCTCTAACAAGCGATCAGCAATCAGTGCAACACCCGTAATGCCACCCACAGCAACATGTGTCGATTTTAAAAATAAAATCCCCAGTGCCATTAAAAAACTACCTTCCAGCAAACCTAACCAGGCATGGGCACGACGTCTCATATCAATATCTCTCTAACTTATAAATAGCGATCATGTGGGCAAAAGATTCAGAGCCACATAAGAATCAAAGGGTTAAGCAAAGCTTTTGCTAAATCTGGAGGAAATCAGCTATGAAAAGCGCGCTGGTGAAGCTGAAGCACACAGAACAGGGCTTCATTAGGTTTGCTGCCAGCATTTTTAATGGCTCGCAGTGGAGAAAGGCGCAGCACAGAGCAACAACTGCTGAGTACAGACGCGTAGGAACACTGGCGTGCCATGCACCAGCTCATACGGACGATGTAACTCAAACGTTTTGCCATGAAGAAATCTGCACTTAGGGGGAAATCAGATCATGCAGATTTTAGACGCTCTGGAGGGAAGAACAAGTGAGATTATTCTCGACAATCAATGAGAAAAACTCACCATTCTAAAACTTATCGTTGCAAGAAGAATAAAGCAACCTAAGCACAAGTAAGGCAAACAAACCTGTGCGAAGAATAGTCACTCCGGTTAATCCACCGCCTGCATCGGTACCATACTGAGAATCGCCGCGCGCACCCGATCTACGCTCAGTTCCTGAATACAAGGCGCTGTACCGGATTGGCCTTTATCCATACGACAGGAGTCCTGTTCGCAAGGCTGGCAGTGGCGATCACTACTGACGGAACGTGCATCACTATTTTCTGGCAGATAACGACTGAACTCATTAGCCCCAGACAAGGATACCAACGGCAGATCCAACGCCAGTGCCATATGACTGAAGATATTATTCTGTGCTACGACCACACGGCTTTGGGCGATCAGATCCACCATATCTTCCCAGGCCAAACGACCGGCCAGATTACTGATCTCCATCTGTTGTTCCCGATCGAGGCCGGCACAGATCTGCTCACAAAACCCTTGATCGGACTTAGGTGCAACGAGCCAAACAGCCCAACCCTGTTCAATTAACTCAGCAGCCAGGCGCGCCCAATGGCTGGCGGGCCAACGTTGGTTTTGCGCCAAGGTACCACCAGGACAAAAGACAACCGTTGGACGCTCTGACTGCAGATAATGGCTTTTGATCTGCTCCGCAGCATTATCCTGATCGACCAGTAATTTAGCATTCGGCAGCTCTGTGACTGCTTCACCATGATCATCTGCCAATGCTAAGTATTGCGCTTTTTCCGTCGCGAACTGCTGAGTATTCAGCCAACGGGTATCATTCAACACGATCACACGCATACGACGCAGGTAACCGGTACGGCGTTCGATACCCGACATCCAGGCCACCATCGCCGCGCGCCAGCTGCTATTGAGCACAATGGCCTGATCGAAGTGATACTCTTCAAGCTGTCGTCCTGCCAACCAGAAATACTTCAGCGGCATACTGGCATCAGGGAAGGTTAAAAGCTCATCCAGATTGGGTAAACGGCGGGCCAGAGACTGCAGCCCCTCCGGGGCCATCAGGCTGATATGCACCTCATCATATTTCTGCACTAAACGCTGAATTAAAGCTTGGATATTCAACAAACCTTCGGGATGTTTTTCAGCGATCAGTAGTATTTTCATGACGGGCGTTCTTTAGATATGAGCGGGAAAGTGACAAATTAACGACAGGTACTGATATTAACGATAACCGCGATAAAGTGCAGCAAGAGAAGAGGCAAGAATTGTAAAGCGACTGTGAGCCAAGTGAAACCTATTGGAAATAAACCACCAGTGGATTAACCCGTACCACGCGGGTTAATCCGTCTAGCCCCTGACTTTCAATGTTCTGATTGTCAAAGCCCCGGCTTTCAAATCCTTAGTTTTCAAACACCTGGCTTTAAAAGTTCGGGGTTTATTGATCGGTATTGAGCAGACGCTGCCAGATAGCGCTCACCTTGGCGCGTTCTTCAACAAAACGATCCGCCGTCACCTGACTCTTGGTTTTCTGCATCGAGGCATTGTGAGCCTCCTGACGGTAAAGCAGATAAGCTTCACTCAGCAGTTTCACTTCATCCTCCGGCAGAATACCCGCCTGCTGTACCGTCTCCAGAATGCGGATATTATCGGTCCACTGCAGCAGTTCTGGGTGTTGTTGGCTAAAGCGCAGCACACAGTACTGAGCCATAAACTCAATATCCACCATGCCGCCCGCATCCTGCTTCAGATGGAACATCGGTGTTTCATCACCCACCGCCGGTTTTGAACCCAGATTGTCGCGCATCTTGATGCGCATGGAGACCACATCTTCCTGCAACTGCGCTTCATCGCGCGCTTCAGACAGGATCTCGGCACGAATCTGCTCAAACTTCGCCGCCACTTCAGGGCAGCCCACCACCACACGGGCACGGACCAGTGCTTGTTTCTCCCAGGTCCAGGCTTCTTTCAGCTGATAATCCCTAAAGGCTTTCAGCGAACTGACTAACAGACCGGAGTTACCGGACGGACGCAGACGCATATCCACCTCATACAGCTGACCGGAGGAGGTCATAGTATTCAGGATATGGATAATGCGCTGACCCAGACGAGTAAAGAAAACACCGTTATCGATGCTCTTATTACCGTCGGTATAACCCTGAGAGGCCGCATCGTGCAGGAAGACCAGATCCAGATCGGAGCCGTAACCCAGCTCGATACCGCCCATTTTGCCGTAACCGACAATGGCAAAGGTGGGATCACACGGGCCACCGTCCGCTTTGGCCGGACGACCGTGTTTATCGGTCATCTTTTTCCACGCCATCTGCAGCACATGCTCCAGAATCACTTCGGCGATAAAGGTCAGGTAATCACTCACCTTCATCAGCTGACGGGTACCCATAATATCGGACGCCGCCACCCGCAAGACATGGGCACGCTTAAAGTAACGCAGCGCCTCCATCTGGGCTTCTTCATCTTCTTCCGGGATACGCAGCATCTGCTGACGTAGTTCATCACGTAGTGGCTCCATCTCCGCTGGAGTATACAGGGTGGCAGTATTCAGTAGCTCATCCAATAGAATCGGGGTACGAGCCAAGTGTTCAGCGACCCACGGACTGGCAGAACACAGCTTCACCAGCTGTTTCAGTGCGCCAGGGTTTTCCATCAGCAGCACAAAATAGGCACTACGACGCAGCACTGCTTCCACTAACTGCAAGGTACGTTCGAAGGTTCTTGATGGGGTATCACACTCGGTCACCGCTGCCAGCAGCAGTGGCATAAACTGATCCAGACGTTGCTTACCTTCACGCTGAAGGCTCTGCACCACCCGACTGCCCCTGAGCTGTTCCAGACGTTTGAAGGTTTCACCGGCCAGTTCAAACCCCTGATCTTCCAGCAGAGAAGTACCGGCCTCCGGCTCATATTCTCCCTTCCAGATCGCACCCAGTTCGGCGCTCAGGCTTTGATCCGCTTCCTCTTCCTCATCCGGGGCCGCAATCACATTGGCAAAGTGCTCGGCGACACGGGCGCGCTGATAATCCAGCTTCTCTTCAAACGCCTGCCAATTATCAAAATTCATAATGCAGGCCATGCGCAAGCGAGGATAATCCTCTTCCGGCAGCGTCTGAGTCTGCTGATCGGCGACACCTTGTAACGCATGTTCTGCATTACGCAGGAACAGGTAAGCGTCTAACAACTCATCCGTAATCTGCTGGGGCAGCAGGCCCATACCACTGATGATCGGCAGGACCTTACGGATCGATCTTTCCTGCAGTTCCGTCTCACGACCACCACGAATCAGCTGGAACACCTGAGTGATAAACTCCACCTCACGGATACCACCAGAGCCTAACTTCACGTTGGTGGTCAGGCCCTTACGGCGTACCTCACGGTTGATCATCGACTTCATATCACGCAGGGATTCGATGGCGCTGTAATCCACATACTTGCGATAAACAAAGGAGTTCAGGTCCTGTAGCAGTTCATTGCCCGATTCCAGATCACCGGCAATGACCCGTGCCTTGATCATGGCATAGCGTTCCCACTCACGGCCCTGATCATGGTAGTAATCCACCATTGCCGGGAAGCTCAGCGACAGTGCGCCACTCTGACCGTAAGGACGCAGACGCATATCCACCCGGAAAACAAAACCATCGATGGTATTGTTATCCAGCGCGGCAATCAGCTTCTGGCCCAGACGGATAAAGAAATCCTGATTATCCAGGGTACGACGACCGCCCTCTGTCTGACCGTGACGAGGGAAACAGAACATCAGATCAATATCCGATGACAGGTTCAACTCACGGGCACCCAGTTTGCCCATACCGATCACCACCATACGCTGTGGTGTCGATTCCTCTCCCGCTTCGGCTTTGGAATACGGCGTGCCCCACTGCTTACAGTAATGCTCATATAGCCAGTTCAGTGCTTCATCGACACAGATATCGGCCAGATCACTCAGTTCTGCCGTGGTTTGCCACATATTGGCCTGGAAGGAAAAGTCACGCCAGATGATGCGCATCATCATCTGACGGCGGAACTGACGCAGCACCCGGTGCAGATCGTTTTCGCTTTCAACACCGGCAATCTTGTTTTGCAACAACTCACGCATCTGCTGGGTGTTCAACGGCATTTCCAGCCAGTTATTGTCCAGCATCTCCGTCAACAGCAGAGGGAAACGCAGCATGCTTTCCACCACATAATCACTGGTGGTGATAATTTTATCTGCTACAGAATAGGCTTTTAGCTGAGCGATCTGATCCGCATCCAGCTTCTCCGCCAGTCGCTGCCAGTTGTTATCACAGGTTTGTTGTAACTGCTCGGGCAAACTCATGAGCTATCCTTCTCGAAATAGGGACACAAAATAATTATCAAAAGTGACTAGAGGGCGAACAGACTAAAGATTGATAACCTTTTACTTATCGAAAGCCCAACTTATCGATATCACAAGGAAATCATCACACTAGATGATTTGATAAGCCTTCATCTCTTTAATCAAGGTGCCTGTAACCACTTTAAAAATCACGATCACCGGAATGGCAAACAGCATGCCGGTAAAACCTAATAAAATCGAACCACCCATCACACCAATAATCACCACCAGAGGGTGCAGGCTGACGGCATTCCCCAGCACCACCGGCTGGAAAAAAGCATTGTCCAGTAACTGGGTAACACCGATCACAATGGCCACCCAGATCAATATATTGTCTGTACTGATAAAGCTAAACAGTGGAGAGAAATCCTCGACGATCAGGGCGTAAAGCAAACCAATAATTAAACCGATGGCAGGGCCTAAAAAGGGAATGGCATTGGCGAGCCCGGCCACAGAACCGATCAGAAAAGCCCATTTGGCTTCAATGCCGATCAGGAATAAGCCTATCATCAGGGTGAAGCCCACCAGCGAACACTCGATAAAAGTCCCTCTAAGGTAACGCCCCAGGGCTTTATCAACATTATCGATCACCGTTAAGGCCATTTCGAAATAACGATTGGGCACCAGAGTCACCAGTCCCTTTTTGATATCGCCATCATCCAACAGGACAAAAAGGAAGACAAAGGGAGCCGCCAACCAGATAGAAATGATACTGCCCAAGGTCGCTAACAACCCTGATGAATCAACCTCTTGCACAGAAGAGTCTATCTCTTTCTCAAACCTATCGCCTTGCCGTAACTCATTAGAGACATCATCACCTGGCCTTTGTGCCTCCCTACCTTGGCTCGCAGCATAATACTGAATATTATGCTGAAAATAGCGGTAATAAGGTTGATCAAAACGCTTCTCATCGTAATACTGGCGATAGTATTGCTCGTAAATCCCCTGCTCCTCTTCGGGTAAAGATAGAACCTTATTCAAACGCTGTCGGACAGGTTCAATCTCTTCCCCAATCAGGGTATAGAGCAGATTGCCTTTACCCTGTTGGTCCAACTGCATCAGACTTAAATAACGTTCGTTGAGTTTGTATTGAATGCGTACTCTCAGCTCCAGCTCACCCTGTTCATCAGGCATCGCATCGCGAATCTGCCCCGATATCTGAGTAATCGCCAGAGAAAAAAGAGTCAATAAAACAACAACCCCCATTCCCTTGGGCAGATGCTTTCGGCGCATCCAGGACAATATAGGGTTACAGAGATAAGCGACCAAGGCCCCTACGATAATAGGTAGGATTAATTCTCTTAACGCCCAAGCCAACAAACAGAAAAGTACAGCGCCTAATATGCTAAAGCTCAAAACAAAACGCTGACGTCTTCGGGCACGGGAAGCAGGATCATATTGCAGATTCATAGCCCCTTCCTGGTCTGCTCTTTCTGATCAGATAGCTGACTATTGGTCATCCTCAGGCGTTGCCCTATCACTTTAGCTAAGGCTTTAAGAATTTTACTGCCAATCACCACCTCTTTATCCAGAAACTTATCCAGATCGGAACGAAACAGCGCCAACATCACCGTATCTTCCATGGCAATCGCTGTTGCCGAGCGAGGACTATCATCTAATAACGCCAATTCCCCCATAAAGGCACCGGGATATAAGGAAGCCAAAACAAGATCTTCTTGCTGAGCAGAGGAAGGGATTGAGATATTGACTCGACCAGACTGAATGATAAACATCGCAGCACCAGGGTGACCGATCTGGAAAATCCGCTCACCATGGGCGTAATGGCGTAAGTGGATAATTGCTTTAAGCCGTTTCAACTCTCTGAGGCTCAAATCAGCAAAAATAGGAACCTGCTGTAAAATCGCTAACAAGCTATCCTGATCATCATCACGATTGAGGGAAAAAATATTATCCCATAGAGCATTTAAGTGCCGTTTATCCATTGAGCTTATCGTCCAGCCACCAAAGCAGATCGGCCTTTTACATAGCCGATATAGTATCAGCTTTAGCTTATCCAAAAGCGGTAACCAAAGCGAACCTGATAGCTTAGAAGCAAAATATTGTTACAAGCTGAAAAACGGCCCTCTGTCCAGAAAGCCAATCCCTGCCTCCAGAAAACCTCCCCCTATGCAGAAAAAACTTATCGCTATGCAAAAAAACTATATCGAGTGCGACCAATGATTCACAAAATAAACCGTTTATAAATCAACCTATTATCCAGAAGAATTAGCACCTGCGGGCTAGATCACTATCATTTGGTCTCAATTCCACTATTTATCGACCTATCAACCGCTCTGTTTTTGTAGTGATGTGTGTATAATGCCCCCGGCTTTCTCCTGCTGGGCAGAGCAGGGCATGCCTGTGCATAACAATAATATTTACTGCACAGTTCAGGCACGCTCTCAAGGCTCCGGTACTTCCGTGAGTTCCTGAAAGATGGGCTGGCTGACAAAAATTATTAAAAACCGACCCCCAAACCTTTTTTAAGGAACACTCAAATGGCACAGACCATGTCGCAAGGCTTTTTGAGAAACTTTCTTGGTAATTCACCTATGTGGTACAAGAAAGTAATTCTAGCCTTTCTAATCATTAATCCTATCCTGTTTTTTATGCCCGGTTTTGGCCCCTTTGCTGCGGGCTGGTTGTTGATTGTCCAGTTTATTTTTACGCTGGCGATGGCACTGAAGTGCTATCCTCTACAACCCGGTGGACTGCTCGCCATCGAAGCCATCGCGATCGGATTAGCCTCCCCTGAATCCGTCATGCACGAGGTGGAAGCAAATCTGGAGGTACTTCTGCTACTGATCTTTATGGTGGCGGGTATCTACTTTATGAAACAGCTCTTGCTGTTTGCCTTTACCAAGATCCTGTTGGGCGTACGCTCAAAATCCATGCTTTCCCTACTGTTCTGTATCACCTCAGCACTGTTGTCTGCATTCCTGGATGCACTGACAGTGACTGCAGTTGTGATCAGTATTGGTGTGGGCTTCTACTCGGTTTATCACAAGGTGGCCTCGGGTAAACAGTTCCAGACGAAGAGTCATGACCACGGTGATGATCAGGAGCTGCACGATCAACACAAAGAAGATCTGGAGCAGTTCCGGGCTTTCCTTCGTAGCCTGTTGATGCATGCTGCAGTCGGTACAGCTCTGGGTGGCGTTTGTACATTGGTAGGCGAACCACAGAACCTGCTGATTGCTAAGGTGGCCGGTTGGAACTTTATCGAGTTCTTTACCCGTATGGCACCTGTGACCATGCCGGTACTGGTTGTGGGCCTGATCACTTGTGTTGTACTGGAGAAGATCAAGATTGTCGGTTACGGCGTCAAACTACCGGCATCGGTGCGTAAGATTTTGAAGGACTACGATCAGCACCAGACCGAGCAACGCACGGCTAAAGATAAAGCAGCCCTGATTATTCAGGCAATCTGTGCGGGCTTCCTGATCTTTGCCCTCGCCTTCCACATTGCAGAAGTGGGTCTGATTGGCCTGGCGATTATTGTCCTGCAAACCGCCTTTAACGGTATTACCGAAGAGCACCAGATCGGTCACGCGTTTGAAGAGGCCCTGCCTTTTACTGCGCTACTGATTGTTTTCTTCTCTGTTGTCGCCGTAATCCACGAGCAGCATCTGTTCCAGCCATTTATCCAAATGGTACTGGATATGGAGCCAAGTCAGCAGCCTGGTATGCTGTTTATCGCTAACGGTATTCTGTCAGCGATCAGTGATAACGTATTCGTAGCCACGGTTTATATCTCTGAGATCAAAGCTGCACTGGACTCTGGTGCCATCACCCGTGAGCACTTCGATACTCTGACGGTCGCCGTTAACACAGGTACTAACCTGCCCAGTGTTGCAACACCGAATGGCCAGGCAGCCTTCCTGTTCCTACTGACCTCTGCGATCGCACCGCTGGTGCGTTTGTCCTATGGCCGTATGGTACTGATGGCACTGCCATACACTATCGTGATGTCTATTGTTGGCTTCTATGCCGTAGTTAATTGGATCTAAACCACTGATTAACTAGACCTAGGCTGAGCTCTAAAAAAGCGGAGATTGTTTGAGCAACATCTCCGCTTTTTTATTTTGTCTGTATATAGAAGACCTTATGTTCTCCCATAGATTAAATCCTGATAGATGACTCTGGACATCACTTAATAAAATTCGCCATCATTAGTCTTGTTGAGTCACGATCATGACTATACAGGAGTTACTATGCTGCACGATGCCAGGCCCAGATCCGCTTACCGAACCCGTCCCCACGCCCTTTACATGCGCCCTTCATTTTTGCAGGCTGCTTTATCACTATTGCTAGCTCTCCTGCTGACTGGAATAGCCTCAGCCTATGATGGAATAAAACCTCAGGGGAATGGGGAAGTCCTACCCGAGCACCTTCATAGCGGTATGCAGATCCGCATCGGCCATAATCACTATTTGCTGCTGGATCAGGTACGGGCTTTTGCCACCAATAAGCCTGACCATCCCTCATCACCTTCAGGTAACGAGCTCAGTCGAAAGGGGGGATACAGTATTCAAGCCAGTAAGAAAACCACTGGTCAGCCTGTGGTCTGGAACCAAAGTAAGCGCCGCTATGGCATTATTCAGGATGAGCTAGGACTGGTTCTACATGATATTAACCAGGCGGACAGCGTCGCAGCCAGCTATGGACTGAAGTTGATCAGCCAGTTGAATGGACTAAAACGCGCCTACTATCAGGTTTCTGCACATAAAATCCCAACCCTGATGCGCCGCCTACAGCAGGATATTCGCGTACGGGAGGTTATGCCCTCCCTATTGGAACAAACAGACTAAGGCTAGAATCAATAGCTTAGGGTCGGTGTACGTGAATTAAGCCTAGAAAGCGGCGGATTAAATCTGGAAAGCAGTCAAGCCTGATTAGCCTTCCACTCCTGAGCCGCCTGAAAACGAGCTTTCAGATAGACCATCAGCTCATCCAACGCTTGCTCAGCACCAGCCGCATCACTGTCGGCAATCGCTTGATACAGTTTTTGGTGTGCAGCGACAACATTAATCCGATCACGGAAACGATACACCACCATATTGGCCACCGGTTGCATCGCCTCAATCACGGCATACATCATAAATTGCAGCATAGCGTTCTGACAGCCATCCACTAAAGCCCTGTGAAAACGCACATCAGAGGCACAAAACTCCTCATCACTGAGCTCTTCATCCTGCTGAATCTCCAGCTCTTGGGCCATTACCTGCAGTAGTGCTTTATCAGGATTCATTGCCGCCAGACGACAGCAGATCTTTTCCATCTCATGACGGGCATCCGCCACCTCAGACAGACTAAACTGATCCATACTGGCCAACAAAGTGGCCGAAGAAGCCAAGCTATCACTGGCTTCTTCCAACGAAGGCCTAGTAACAAAGGTACCACCAGCAGGACCACGACGGGAACGAATCAGGTTCTGAGCCGCCAGGCGTTTCAGTGCCTCACGAATAGTGGGGCGGGACACCTGATAACGGGTCGCCAGCTCCCCTTCGGTCGGTAAACGATCATCCGCTTTCAGCTCGCCGGACATAATGGCCGCCCGCAGCTGTTCTGAGATCTGTTTCGCCAGACTTTGCGTTACCAGGGGTTCAATTTTCACAGGGCACCTCAAACAAATAAAACCTGAACGCTTAGTCTACCAGAAAAGACTGACAAATGATAAAAACCTATTTGTTTGACAAATAGAACAATAGCAGATTATGCTGATAACCATCACATTAGAACACCCCAAACATCTGATAACGATCTGATAACAACACCGAGGCGACTATGAACAAGGCACTGGTACTGGAACAGGAAGAGAAGAAAACTCTGGCAGGCGTACGTGAACTGTCTGTAGATGAACTGCCGGAAGGCGATGTGCTGGTTAATATCGATTACAGCTCTCTGAACTTTAAAGATGGCTTGGCCGTAACCGGTGCGGGCAAAATTGTGCATCAGTTCCCTATGGTACCGGGTATTGATCTGGCAGGTACCGTTGCCGAGTCCGATAACCCTGATTACAAACCAGGCGATGCGGTTGTGCTGACCGGTTGGAGCGTAGGCGAGCGCTACTGGGGTGGTTATGCCCAGCAGATGCGCCTGCAATCCAAATGGCTGGTACCACTGGCCGATGGCTTAACGGGTCGTCAGGCGATGGTCATCGGTACGGCAGGCCTGACCTCTATGCTGTGTGTGATGCGCCTGCAGGAAGGTGGCCTGAAGCCGGAAGATGGCCCTGTGCTGGTGACCGGCGCAACCGGTGGCGTAGGCAGTATCGTCGTGGCACTGCTAGCGAAAAACGGCTTTGAAGTGATTGCCGTGAGTGGTAAAGCGGACAGTGCGGATTACCTGAAACAGCTGGGTGCCAGTGAAGTGCTGCCTCGTAGCGAATTCGAAGAGAAAGCCCGTCCATTAGACAAGTCCCGTTGGGCCGGTGCAGTGGATACTGTCGGTGGCGATATCCTAGCCAAAGTCCTGTCTCAAATGCACTACAACGGTCGTGTGGCGACTGTCGGTCTGGCCGCGAGCCATGCTCTGAACACCACCGTTATGCCGTTTATTCTGCGTGGCGTTGATCTGCTGGGTGTCGACAGCGTCATGATCCCTTACGAGCGCCGTGTGCAAGCCTGGCAGCGCCTGGCTGATGAACTGCCAAAAGAGATCCTGGAACAAGTGGTTGAAGAGGTGAGCCTGGAACAGGTGCCTGAGTACGCACAAGGGATTATCGAAGGTAAAATCCGCGGTCGTGTACTGGTTAATCCTAATCTCTAGTGACCGATGTTCTAGTTTCAGACGTCTCTGCTGTAAGCGCTATGATTTAAGAACACAGCCTATAAAAGTAAAATGCCCGTGATGTTTAACAACATCACGGGCATTTTTGCGAATCCTTCCGCTACAGCATTAACCCAGCAGTAGGTTAGACCAGAAAATGGTCGCTGGCAGGCAGTTCATACCGATCAGTACAGCCAGGCCAGGTACAAACCAGATAATACCGGAGTCATCGCGGAAGTTTTCGTCATGATCAGACATCAGGTTTCCTCACAGATTGAAGGTTAAAGTAGCTGAGATAAAAATTTATTATTGATATAAGTCAAACAGAGTGTGCATTTTACAAGCAAAG
>CAYFGP010000014.1:0-72732 GCA_964342385.1 uncultured Oleiphilus sp.
AGCTCCTGATCAGCTATCAATGGAGCTGGTTTATGCTTAACCGGACAGTAGTGAACGTGGCTAAACCATTTCTTATATTTCGATCGTCATCGGCTAACAGAATCTTCATGGTTTATTTCTCTTGGCTAAGTCCTGTCCTGATATTTTTGGTATGGCAAGGTAATCTCAAAGCGAGTGCCTTGATCTGCGTTTTTGTCAGGGTTTGTGTTTTTGTCAGTGCTGTCACCTACAGAGGGGCTAAGCAGTTTTATTTCTCCACCGGCCTTGTGAACTAACCTATGGCAAACTGAGAGGCCTAAACCAAAGCCTTTTTCACGCGTTGTAGAATTCTGATAGGGCTGGAAAATATGATTAACGTTCTCGGGAGCAATACCTGGGCCAGTATCTCTAAACTGAATCACGAGCTGTTGTTGTTTAAACTCTGAACGAATAAACACCTGACTGCCAGCAGCATACTTGGTCACATTATCCAATAAGTTGTTTAATACGCATTGCAGAGCCAGTTGGTTAAAGCTAATAGTTTGAGCTGTAGTCAGCTCTGTCGTCACTTTGATACTTTCTAATCCCAGCGCCGGTTGAAAGCTCTTAACAGCCTCCGTAATAGTGTGATTTGGAATCGCAGGCATAAGGGTAGCGGTAGAATCTACAGAGGGACAGGCCAGTATAATGGCATTGTCTACCAGATTACTGAGACGTTGGCATTCCATATCCAAAACATCACAAAAGCTATCTCTTTCATCGCTGCATACCTCATCCTTAATTAGACCTGAATATAAGCGCAGATTTGTCAGTGGTGTACGGAATTCATGGGCGAGCTGTGCAGTATAGGTGGTACGTAGTTGTAACTGCTGTTCCTGCTCGCGGTGTTTGAGGTAAAGCTGAATAGCCAAGGCCAAAAATAAGACAAAAATGGGGGAGAGTACTGCGATATAGGCCGGATAGAGGGATTGCTGGTTCGAGAAGGATCCAGATGTTTCTTTTGTTTGCTGTAACAGTGCTGAATTTGAGAACCTCAATGACCAGGATTCAAAGGGTGCTGCTAATGGCTGTGAGAATACGCCAGAAGCGACAAGAGCATTTTCTAGGGCGTGAGTTTCCGAAGGTTTTGCTAGAGAGGCTGTTTGAACTAAGATCACTGCTAAGTCTGAATTCTGCCTTTGTTTCTGTTCTTGGATAATCAGATTATTCAATTTCGTTTCCAGCCACTCTGCGTTAAATAACACGCAATAGCTGTTTTCCCTGTTGTTTCGGTTTTTGTCTTTGTCTCGGCTTCTATCTGAAGAGATCCAGCAATTTAATAAAGCCTTTCCTGCGGAAGTTGTAGATGACGTGACAGTATCGAGTTGTTGCTTTTGGGCCAATTGAGCTTGCCGAGCAAGTGCTTGAAATTGCGTTTGATAGCGCTGCAGTAGCATTTTTTCGGTGAATAAGGCGCCAACTGTCTTTTCTGGTGGGAAGATACGGTGCCCAGAGTGAGAGGTGATTGTAATCAGGTCAATACCCTGACGAGAGAGGGCCAACTCTCTCAGACGATCAGAGTTATGTTGAATCGCTTCAATCTTGTAGTGCCACTGCTGTAACGATTGGAGGAGTTTGTTATTTATCGTCTGAGCAAAACGGCTGAGCTGATATTCAAGCAACGCTTGTTGTTCCAGTTGGCGGGCAGCTCTTTCATTATTTAGTGCCTTCACACCGAGTGTAGAGATAATCACAACAAGAATAAGTACCAGTGTCATGAGGCTCCATGCTGCAGAATCCAGTTTAACCATAATGACCCGGTTCTTCCTTGTTGGCTATTTCACACTTCATTTGTGATTATTTGACCGCTACGGTTGGCCGTTTCCATCTGGCTCATTTTTAGCCGTGTCTTTGATCACGACACAAGTGTGCCCCTTTTTTTGTAGATAGTCGCAAGCATCGGGAATATTCTCACTAGCAGCTTGCTGCAGAAAGCGGATGGCTTCAGCTTTATTAATTTTGGTACCAATACCTTCATACAAGGCGACACCATAGTGATAGCGTGCCAGGCTCGAATATCCTGCCTCATCCTGTGACAGGGCTCCACGCTTCATTAGTGCTGTAGACTTTTGGAGGTCTTTTTTAACACTAACGCCTGCTTCATAAATCTGTGCCAGCCACAACATGGAGTACACATCGTTCCAGCGCTCGATACAGTCTTCAAAGATCTTAATGGCTGCCTGATGATCTCCGGTTTTATCTGCAGCGTAACCGTAAAGGCATTTCATACGTTTATCGCTATCGATCCAAGCCGTATAGGACAAATCACTGGTATTAAGCTCAGCATCATCCGTTTGCTCTGCATAGGCGATTTGACTGATAGTTAAGGCACAGATCAGAAGGGTAGATAAGAGATGTTTCAGTGTTAGGGAGGCCGAAATAAGCATGGTTACGCTCCTTGTTTATACCGGCTAGCTTTTAAACTGGATAGCAGAGATAGTTAATGGTTAAGAGCAGTAGCCAGAGGCCAATTTCCAGCGTCTCAGTGATGGGTTGGATTCGACGCAGGGCACCATAGATATGAACTGCCAGCATAAAAGAAAACACCAGAGTGAGCATTTCAAAAGTAAAACTAGCTCCTTCACCGGTGTAGGCCGCTTTGAAAATAAAGTATTCCACGATCAGCACGAATGCGCCCAAACAGCGGCCAAAATAGACGGCTAAGTCTTTCTCTTCGGGTAGTTTCCAGAGCAGCATTCTGGCCCAAAACATCGGTGTCACAAATAGAGGAATAGCAAAAGCCAGTGTGGTTACTGAGCCTAATATCCATAAGTAGGTTGAGGCGTATTGGACATACATTCCCTGCATAATAGTTCCTTATTAGCTTTGTTTGATTGATGAAGCTTGAGCTTCTGAGCGATAGCAGAGAGACTATCCCCTCAAACAAATGGAAGTGTCAGAAATATGTAAGGATTGATGTTATGACCTATCTACAGCTCGCTTATCCTCACCTTGCCACTGTTGTACCTGCTTTTGTGCTCGGCAGCTATCTGATGTTGAACCGTAAAGGAACGCCTTTTCATAAAATGTTGGGCAAGCTTTATATGCTGCAGATGTTGATCATTGCCATTGTCAGCTTGTTTATGTCAGCGGAAATAGGGCCAAGTAGGCATCAGTGTCGTAAATAGAATAGAGTGATCTTAGGATCAAAATAAATTTGTGGGAAGGTAATAACTATGTGCAGACGTCTCTCGTGTTATCTCATCAGTTTTATGATGTTTGTTCTAGTATCGGCCTGTTCAGATGAGCCTCAGCCAAAAGAGGTTAAAAAAGAGCAAGTTCAAAATAACATCACATCTACTTCTTCCAGTATAGCGGTCGAATCAGTGAGTTACGAAAACCATCTGCCTTTTAAGTTACTGGATATATCTGAACAAATGTATGGTGATGTTAATGCAATAGCAGTGAAGTTCAGTCAGCCGCTAAAGCCTGGGCAAGAGTTCGCGAATCTGATTCAAACCCAACCTCAATTATCCGATCCAGTTCTAAGTAAAGATGCACGAACGCTGTTCTTTACTGGCATTGAATCTGAACAAAATTATCAGATTGCAGTAAATCAGCAGATTCTGGCGACTCAAGGGCAGTGGCTACCAGAAGCCAGTGAGAAAACATTAAAAACACGCGCCATGCCGGCAACCGTCAATTTTGAAGTTAATGGTGCTGTGATGGTTCCAGGTAAGGTTGATGCTCTGCCTGTGATGTCAGTGAATGTGTCTGAGGCAGATTTGGAATTGTACAGGGTCAAGCCCGAATCTATGCCGCGATTTTTCAGTGAGTACAGTTATCTGAAAGAGGAGTGGTATTCCGCGGTCAACATGGAGCAGTATCTGGAGCATGTTTACAGCATGAAGCTCCAGTTGGGTGAAAAACGTAATCAGCGCTATAAAAACAATATTCCCCTGCAGGATATCCCCGCCGTTCAACAACAGGGGATCTATCTGGCCATGATTCGTCAGGCTGGTCGTTTGAAATTTCAGGATTCAACCTGGTTTACTCTGTCATCGATAGGTCTTCAGGTACGGGAGTTTAGTCAACAGCTCTATTTTATTGCCCAGGATATTGCTACCGGTCAAACATTGGCGAACACTGAAATTCGCTTGTTGGGCTACAACGGAGAGTTGCTGGATGCCGGTACAACCGATGCCTCAGGTTTGTGGAGCAGGCAAAGTCAGTGGGCGGATAATAAGGAACCTCAACTGGTATTAGCGTTGAACAACGGTCAGGTAACAGCGTTGCAATACCACAGTGCCTGGGTTGATCTATCTGCTTTTGAGCTTAACAAAACGCCTTTTCAGTCCATTGAGCACTTGATATTGGCACCTCGCAATATCTACCGTCCAGGCGAACTATTTTCTGGCGCGGTATTAAAACGTGCCCATGATGGTGGTTTATTAGGTGGTGATATCAAGCTGAAAATCCATCAGCCGAATGGTGATGTGGTTACCGAACAGATATTGTCTGAGCAAGATATCCCAGGCTATTACCCTCTGAATTATCAATTGGCTGACAATGCCCCCAGCGGAACCTGGCAACTAGAGGTATTCAGCCCTGAATCTGAGCAAGAAATCCAATGGTTTGATTTTTTGGTAGAAGACTTTTTACCGGAGAAATTGCGCTTAGAGGTTGAAGGCGGCTTAGATAATATTGCGTTGTTTTCTGCTAATCAGTTACCTGAGCTTCAAATTACAGGTGAATATCTTTACGGAGCACCTGCTGCAGGCAATAAGCTGGATAGCACCATCTCAATTACTGCTTGGCATCAGTCTCTGGAATCATTGGCGGATTACTATTTTGGTCTGCCGGACAAAAAGGTTTCACATACGGTTTTCTCCCAACCGCAACGTTTAAATGATGAAGGTAAAACTGTATTAAAGCTGACAGAACAAGACTTTGCCTGGTCTAAAGTCAGTACACCGCTAAAACTCAGCTATAGCCTAAGTTTGTTTGAACAAGGGGGCAGGGCAATTAACCGTGCTACCTCTGCGCTTTATTGGCCTGCCAAAAGTTTTGCCGGTGTGAAACCGGGTTTTGATAATCATATCTCTGCTAAAAATAGTGAAGTCTTCTTTGACCTCATTCGGGCAAATGCTCAAGGTGAATCTTTGAGCAGTGGCTCAATCCAATTAGAGCTACATCGTATCGAGGAGAATTATTTCTGGAGTTATACCCAACAGCGGGGTTGGTTCCATGAGTTAGAGCGCAAGGAATATCAGATTGCAGAACAACAAGTCGCTCTGTCTGAAAATGAGCCTGCCCGAGTGACTCTTCCGGTTGAGTGGGGCAAATATCGTTTAGAGTTGGTGGATCAGGTATCAGGCACTCGGACGGTTTATCCATTTCAGGCTGGTGAGTCATGGTTTAACGAGTGGATGGCCAGTGATCAGTTAGCACGCCCGGATAGAGTTAATCTTGCGTTGAATAAGGATGCTTATCTCCCAGGTGATGAGGTGACAGTGCGTTTAAATGCACCAACAGAAGGACGGGCATTAATTCTCTTGGAAACTGATCGGGTCCTCTTCTCTCAAGAGGTAGTACTGCAAGATAAGAAAGCAACATTTACTTTTAAAGTGCCGGAGCACCTAGGTCGGCATGATGCCTATATCAGTGCCTTTGTAATAGCGCCAACAGATGATAATGATAAGTTCAGAAAACGCAGTGCAGGTTTTGCCCATCTGCCTTTGGATCGCTCAGCACGACAACTGAATATGGTTATGGGTCTGCCTGAACGTCTGATACCGGAAAGTGAAAATACGCTTCAGGTTACCGTGACTGATAGTGATGGCAATGCTTTTAACGGTGACGCCTGGATCAGTTTGGCAGTCGTCGATTCTGGGATTTTAAGTGTTACCGGTTATACCATGCCTGATCCATTTGAGTTCTTCTATTCCCCAAGAAGTTATGGCGCCAGCTGGCGTGATATGTACGCTGATGTTGCTGAGCAAACACTATATAAAGCAGCAGGTGTGCGCTGGGGAGGCGATGGTTTGCTAGCTCGTGGAGGTCAACGGCCTGACGTAGATGTCAAATTACTGAGTCTGTTTAATGAACCGGTTAAGGTAGAAAATGGCATTGCAAACCTAGAGTTTGATCTCCCTGTATTTGATGGTGAAGTCACCTTAATGGCAACGGCTTTTGCTGGTCATTCATTTGGTTCAGAACAGCAATCTGTGAAAGTAGTATCACCGGTTGTCGTTGATCTGGCTCGTCCCCGTTTCCTGGCTAAAGGTGATCAGAGTCAGCTGATGTTTGAGCTGACTAATACCAGTGAACAGGCGTTAGAGATTGAAGTCGTGCTGAGTGTTTCTGGAGCTATTTCAACAACTGCCCTAGACGCTGTTTCTGTATCCTCTCAAGAAGCCCAGATATCCCAAGAAAGCGGGACAATCCAGGAAAGCGAGAGATCTCAAGCAACAAAGGCTGTGAAAGTTCGCCTGATGCCGGGTAAACGTCATATTGTCCCTGTGTCTGTTACCGCTGACTCTATCGGGCAAGGCCATATTCAGGCTGATATCACACTGACGGAAGCCGATGCTATTGACGCAGTCTCCTCTGAGACTGAGTTAAGTCACAAGCAGCTACAACGCAACTGGTCTGTGTCGGTACGGAGCGCCGTGCCTGCTGTTTATCACTCTTTTATGCAAGTTTTGGGAAATGGTCAAAGTCTTGCGTTTCCATCTGATCAGCTGAAGGGCTTCCAGCCTGATAGTGTCCAGGCTCAGCTTAGAGTCAGTAATGTTCTGGGATTGGATAAGAAGCGCCATCTGGACTTTTTACATGATTATTCTTATGCCTGTCTGGAACAAACCACCAGTAAAGCCAGTACGCTGTTATATCAAAATGATTATTCCGCTTTTAAGGCGGCGATGACCCGTTTGGCTGAACTGCAGCATGAAAACGGTGGCTTTGGTCTCTGGTATAACCAATCCCCGGAACAGCGTTGGTTGACGGTGCATGCTACTGACTTGATGCTAAGGCTTAAAAAAGAAGGTTATCTATTACCTGATGGCTTGTTGGATACGGCATTAAATCGGGTTGAAAGTTACGCCTACAGCTATCATTCCTCGCGTCGCAATGCCTATTATGAAGCGGCATATCGGCTTTATGCCGCTTATATATTGGCAAAAGAGGGGCGTATCTCCTTGGGTAAAGTCCGTGGTCTGATTAAGGATCATTTGAGCTACGGTAATGGTGCTCTTGCTGGCGTATTGGCGGGCTACGCTCTGATTTATACCGGCCAACAAGCGGAGGGGAGTGATCTGATTGTTAAAGCGTTGCCACAGGAACGAGAGCACTATTCCGGTGATTACGGTTCCGATATCAGAGATGAAGCGCTAATCACGGCTCTGATCTTTGAAGAGGGAGCTGTTAGATATCTCGATAAGGGTAGCAGAGCCCTACTGGAGAAAAAGCTACGACATTTGGTGATTCAGGTTCAGCAGGCCCGCTATCTGAGCACTCAGGAACATAGTGCATTACTGCGTCTGGCGGTTCAGCTGGAAAAACGCTCGGCTAAAGCCTGGAAAGGTACTCTGGCACAATCAGATCAATTAACTGCATTGCAAGCCAAAAAAGAACTGATCGTCGCTTTAGACAGGGCTCAGTTAAAGGATACCCATTTTATCTATAGAGCTAATAACAGTCAGAATGAAAATGATCAGCACAAAGGTGTACTGTACGCTTACTACAACTGGACTGCCTTACCTGAGGGAGAACCGAAGTCTTTCGATCAGGGGATTGCGGTACGTGCCAACTACTTTAAAGTGCAAAATAATAAAGCCTTACCTTTGACGGAACAGGATGAACTTCAGTCTGGTGATCTGGTTCTGGCCCATGTCAATCTGCGCAGTCATAAAGACCTGGCCGATCTGCTTGTCTCGGCTTTATTACCAGCGGGTCTTGAGTTGGAAAACCAACAGCTGAAGCACGCGATCAAGCTGGAAGGTATTACCTTGGAAGGCCAGACAGTACAGACTCGGGCACAACTGAACTATGAGGCTTATCTGGATGATCGTTATGCGGCTGCGTTGGAGCTTTACAAAGGAGAAGATGCTGATCTGTATTATCTATCCCGAGTGGTAACACCTGGGCAGTATCAGGTGCCGCCGATTTTGGCTGAGTCTATGTATCAGCCTGATATTCGCGGGCAAGGTGTAGCATTGCCCATGATAATGATTAACCCTTGATACGGCTAAGTCCTGACTGGGCAAAATGGTACAGCTCAGTCAGGATGCCGCCGAGCCCAGATACACAACGCCCTCTGAGCATCTTGAATATTTTGAAAAAAACACTGGCAGTCATGGTGATAATAACGCTTTTACCAGCGTTATTATTTTCCGCTGCCGACAAGCTTTGGCCATTGACTCTGCCTGGTAGTGACCGACAACCTGCTTCTGTGGTGCTTGATCGTCACGGGCAGCCATTACGCTATTTTGCTGACCAAGAGGGTATCTGGCGTCATCGGGTATCCATTGATCAAGTCTCTGATGATTATTTACAGGCATTACTGGCCTATGAAGATCGCTTTTTCTATCAGCATCCTGGTATCAATCCGCTAAGTTTATTGCGGGCTGTGGGTCAATTTATACGCCATGGCCGGGTAATCTCCGGCGGCTCGACGTTGACTATGCAGGTCGCACGCATTCTTGATCCTCACTCACGTAGCGTTGCTGGTAAGCTCTGGCAGATGTTTCGGGCTATACAGCTAGAACAGCAGTTAAACAAAGCGCAAATTCTTGAGCTGTACCTAAACTACGCCCCGTTTGGTGGAGCGCTGGAGGGCATTCAGGCTGCCAGTTTTCACTATTTGAGTAAACCCGCACATAATTTACGTCCGGCAGAAGCCGCTTTGATGGCCGTTTTGCCCCAGGCTCCATCCCGTTATCGTCCTGATCGTTATCCTCAGCGAGCAGAACAGGCCAGGAATAAGGTGTTGGATCGCTTATTGGATCAGGGTGTGTGGAATGAACAGAAAGTACAACGGGCTAAACAGGAAGCGGTAGATATCCGACCCTCTGATACCCCCTTAATTGCGCCTCATCTGGCTTACCGTCTTTACAAAACAGATCCAAACTCTAGCGTGCATTACTCAACAGTGGATCAACAGTTACAGCAGCAGGTGGAGAGTCGTTTAGCCCATGGCGTTTCTGCCATTGGAAGAGAGGTCTCGGCGGCAGCTTTGCTGATAGATAATCGCTCTCATCAGGTATTAGCTTATGCCGGTTCTGCAGATTTTTTGGCGGCTCAGCGTCAGGGCCAGGTCGATATGGTTCAGGCGGTTCGATCACCGGGCTCAGCACTGAAGCCGTTTCTCTATGGTTTGGCGTTGGATAAATCCCTGATTCATAGCCAGTCCCTATTAGCTGATGTACCTTTTGTCAGTCAGCATTATCAGCCCGAGAACTTTAATCGCCACTTTTCAGGTCCTGTTAGTGCCAGCAGAGCTTTGCAGTTATCGCTTAACCTGCCATTTGTGCAACTGATAGAGGCTTATGGCGCTGGTAGCTTTATGAATAGGCTGTTAAGCAGTGGTATTGATTTGAGTGTTCCTGGTGGAAAGGGCAATCCGGCTATGATTTTGGGGGGAGCGGGTATTCAGTTGGAGCATCTGGTGCGTTTATACGCCAGTTTGGCTAATCAGGGGACAGTACCTGAGCTTAAACTTACGCTATCAGAAGCAGATATTGTCCGAAATAATGGGACTGATACTGAAGATGATCAAACTGGTTGGGCTGATAAGCTATCAGAAAATAAACTTGTACATCACTCCCGCTATTTATTGAGTCCACAAGCCGCTTGGATCACTTGGGATACTTTGCGTGAAGTGAAGATCCCTGCATCCGCTGGCCTGGATGCTGCAAGACGTTTATCTGGCCGTATCGGTTGGAAAACCGGTACTAGCTGGGGGCATAGGGATGCCTGGGCCGTAGGTGTATCAAGGGACTATACCGTAGGCGTTTGGGTCGGGCGTGCTGATGGTCGCCCTATGGCTAAGGGGCGCACAGGTTATAACACCGCAGGTCCTATCCTATTTAATCTGTTCCGAGCTATTAGCCCAAGAGTCAGACCTATTGAACAACCTGAAGGCATTCAGGTGCATATCATCTGCTGGCCAGATGGCCGTTTAGAAACAGTAGTAAACCAGTGTGATCAATCTTTTTCAGCACTGACTATCCAAGGCATAACACCAAGGACTTTGGATCTAAATCCTGGCAAACTGTTTTATGATCCGAATCGTACTATTTTGTTGAATCTGGAAACGGGACATAGAGTTAACAGGGCCTGTTTTCAGGGAGACATAAAAAAAGTAGAGTTGTCGTTATGGCCCGATTTTCTTGCTCCTTGGCTGTCTAATGATAAAAAAACAGCAACACAGCTGCCAATCTGGTCAGCTCAATGCCAGCCTTATCTGAATGATAAGCGTGATGTCCGCCTGTTAGGCATTAAACCAGGACAAGTCTTCCTGCTTAAAAAGGATCAGATTTCAGTGCCGATAAAACTAGAGCAGGGTTTTGTAGGAAAGCACTGGTATCTGAATGGCAATCGTATTGCCGGAAATGCTGGTCAAGTGAAACTAGAGCTGGCCTCAGATACGCCTGAAGATAATGAATTGTTGGTTATTGGTCAGGATGGTTGGCTGATACGGCTTCCATTCTATGTCTTTAAGCAAGATTAAGCGCCAAATTTTAAAATGATATAGACACTTAACAAGCTAATGGGAAATATCTGATCACTGACTTTGAATACTTGAAAAAGAAAAGATTAGTTGAGCACACTAGAAAATTAAATCTCACTCATCCATCTCACAAAGCCAGAGTTGCCAGTTAAGGCGCTAAATTAACAATCCCGTCCAGAAACTGCTGATCAAAGCCTTCAACCTCTGCAATGTGTTGATACTCTACACCCGCCTGGTTAAACATCTTACAGACAGCCTGGAAGTACTTCTCGTGGTGATCACCTTCTTTTCTACGTAGGTAAACTACCTTTGAAATACCCACCTGAATAATAGCCTGAGCACAGGCGTGGCAGGGGAACTGAGTTGCATAGATGGTAGAGCCTTCAAAGTCATTGAGCATGCAGTTGTAGATCGCGTTTTGTTCTGCATGAACAACATAAGTATGCTTCGACTGCAGCACGTCATCGTCGTTATCAGCCCAGAAATCCGGATCATCATCATCACAGCCCGTTGGTAGGCCGTTATAACCGATGCCGATGACCTTATTGTTCTTATCCGCAATACAGGCCCCATTTTGGGTTTTTGCGTCCTTAGAACGAAATGCTGAAAGCACGGCGATGGACATGAAGTAGCTGGACCAGGAAAGATAGGATTCTTTTTTCATAACAGGCGATGCCGATAATTATTGTCTTAAATACACACTTACACAAAAGTGTTTCGACATTCTGCGGCCAAAGGCGACAGAATAAAGCGTCTTGGTATAGAGAAGCTTTTGTGTGGCTGCTTATACGGTTTAGGTTTTAGCTTAAAATCTTTTTATGATCAAGTGATTACGTGATTAATCATTCTTTTGTATCAGGCCAGAGCACAGCTCCTGTGCCGTCTTTCTTCAGTACATCATCTGGGTTGCGGATAGGGCAATATTCCAATGCTAAACAGCCACAACCGATACACTGATCAAGCTCATCACGCATCTGAGTCAGTTCCTGAATCCTTTGATCGATACTACTGCGCCAGCTGGCCGATATTTTCTGCCAATCCGCTTTATTTGGCGCTTTATTGGTGGGTAGCTCTTTTAGCGCTGTTTTAATCTCTTCCAGTGTAAAGCCTAGCTTTTGTGCTGTTTTAATCACAGCAACACGTCTTAGTACACCACGGTTGTAGCGCCGTTGATTACCGTTATTGCGCCAGCTGGTGATCAGGCCTTTTTCTTCATAGAAGTGCAGAGTAGAGACTTTTACCCCGGATCGTTCTGCGACTGCCCCAACGGATAGAGACTTTTCCAGCTTTTCATTGTTTCCGCTTTGTTTGCCAGCTGTATTTTTTTCACTATCGTCTTTGGCGTTTTGGCTACTAGCGCCTGAACTGCTTTCGCCCATCATGTTTGATTCCTCTGGGAGACCTCTACCAAGATAATAAATTTCTCACACTTAATACTTGACCTCAAGTTAACCTGAGGTTTTAAAGTGCGCTCCTGTACTTAATTTGACAGGAGTTTTGTTATGGTTTTTATGCAGGATGCACGGGTTTACCGTTTATTAGCGGGCCGATTTTTTGAAGGGGTATCGACTGGACTGTTTATGATGGCGCTGCCCTGGTTGATGCTAAAACAAGGAGACAATGGTGCATTGGTAGCTGTCATTGCATTGATCTGTACCTTGGCGTCATTTTTATTAACACCTTTCTTTTCGACGGCTATTGACCGATTTTCCCGCAAACGGTTATTGGTTCTTGTTCAGCTGACCCAGGCCTTTATCGCCCTATTGTTGATGTTGGGAAGTCTTGATGGAGAAGTGGCTATCCTGATGATGGCGGTTGCTCAGCTAGTCTATTGGGTGACTGGAGATCTGGCTTGGAACTGTACCGGTGCTTTTATTCAGGAGAACTTCGTTGAAGAGGAATACCCCAGGATTAGCAGCTACCAGGAAGTGTTAATGCAGGGCGTAATGTTACTCTCGGGTGCACTGGGTGTATTTTTACTTGAACTCTGGCCAGTACACTTTTTTGCGCTCTTTGCTTGTCTGGCAGCCACAATGGGGGCGATATGCTATGGGACTATGCCTTACCAGAGAAAACTTCGTCGCCATCATAAAACTGGTTTTATTGATCAGTTAACTGAGAGTAAAGCTATTTTCTTAAGACAGCCCAGGTTTATGCTCTTTTTGGCGATGTCATGCCTATCTTATCCGGTGTTGATGTATCTGGTGAAATTAGTGCCTATCTACTTGGCAGAAAAGGGCTTTACTGGTGAATGGTTTGCGTTATGGAAATCCAGTTACGGTTTCGGAGCAATGATCTGTGGTCTGGTTGTAGTGATCTTAATGACTCGATTTTCCCATGAGAAATTAATGCTTAGCGCTGTTTTGACCATCGCTTTTGTCCTAGCAGTGATGACTATTTCACCACTGCCATGGGTTTTGGTCGCAATGACGCTGCTGATTGGTTTTTTTAATGCGTTAAACCGCATTGCTCGCATCAATAAAATGAATCTGGTGGTTGATATTAACGAGCGGGGAAGAATCGACGGCGGCTTAAAAATGTTTTCTACCTTGTCACAAAGTTTAGGCTACGTTGTTATTGCTTTGTTGGCCCATTGGCAGATTACGGAGTGGGGCTTTGCGGTAATTGCTGTGGTGATGTTATCTGCGGGAATCAGTATGCAGCGCTATATAGCACAGTCTAATACGACTGAACTTCAGACTGCTCCTTGAAAAAGTCTCTCTAAGGATTGTAAATAGAAGAGCGTTTAAGGCGCGGTAAAACAAAAATGCGGCCTTTAAAAGCCGCATTTTTACTCTGTTATACTAATTTTTGCCTAAAGAGAAGCTTGAGTGTTAACTGATTTAAATTGTTCTCAATCAGCTTTAATTGGCTTTATTAATCAGTGAGGCCATTCCAACAGTAATGCTTGTTAGCTTTCTGGCTGACCAGCCCCTCATCCATAAAGCGTTTAAATAGCTCATCGGTTTCTTCGCTGTCGATTTTCAGGAAAGAGGTCAGAGCCTTTTTGGTACAGCTGACTTTGTTGTTTTCCAGCGCATCAATCGCTTGCTGATAGAGGCTTGGTGGCTCAATAATTTCTTCCACCTCAACCACATCTTCGACGTTATCTTTAGCTGTTTCTTCTACAACAACCTGGTGAGTCAGTAGTTTCGGGGCTTCCTGCTCGTCATCGTTATCAATGGTAATGGGTTTTACCTGACGAAAACCCTGACGGAAACGATATTCTTCACCAATCAGCCCGATAAAGAAGGCGGCAAAGAAGTCCAGTAGAACGGATAGGAAGATCACCAGCCCAAGCTTGGCAGATTGAGTATCAATATTCAGCGCTCTGGCCAGACTATCGATCAAACCCAGTACCGAACCCTGGCTGACAACTGGCAAACTATCACGCTCCTGAGCCAGTTTTTGTTGTTTAAGACGCAGCTGTTCATTTTCATTCTGAATACGTTTTAAGCCAACGGCGATACGGCTCATCTCGATATATTTTTTCGCTGCTTCGTTATTCAGCTGAATCTGCTGCTCAATGGTTTCAATCTGATGATTAAAAGCATTAATTTTAGCTTGTTGAACATTAACGTGGTTCTGAGCTTTATTGGTGGCACTGTTAATACCACCAACAGACCCCCCAATGGAGATCGCCGCCAAAATGCCATAAAACACCAGGGCAGAAATGGCACCACCAAAGTTCTTTCTGGAGCGGCGCTCACCAAACTCATACCAGGCAAAAAACTTACCTAGTTCAAAGATGATGGCCAGGCTGCCAAACAGTGCCATCATTACCCAGTCATCATCGATAGATAAAAATAGCAGTAAGGAGAAGAAGATAGAGGTCAGTACGGAGGCGCTGGTTAGAAAGTAAACAACCCCCATGGCAAATGTTGATTTGGGGAATCGAACGGGTAACTTGTCGTCGTATAACATTTCGGGATAGCAATCTCTGGCCGTAGTGAGTTGCAGGAGGGAGCGCTTCCTGCAAAAAAAGGCGCTAGCATACCGAAATATTTGTGAAAATCTATAAATTACTGTTTGATTTCAAAGCTTTTTCTCGACTATGGGGTATTTGACCTATCTTTAGGTAGTTTTTGTTGGAAAACAGGTTTGAATTGCTTCTTTTTACAGACTTTTAACTTTGGTACTTCTTTTACTGTTGAGGGCTGCAACGAGCACACCTGTGATGATCAATGACATACTTATAAAGTGCATTGCAGTGATTTGCTCATCCAGGAATAAGTATGCTGCTAAGCCACTGAAAACTGGTAACGTGTAGTAAGTCACTGAAGATTGAGTGGGACCAATCAGCTCAATGGCTTTTCCCCAAACAATAAAGGCAATTAAAGAAGCCAATATACCGATATATAAAATGGCACCTAAGCCTGATAACGATATCTCAGTAATGCTGAAAGTGGAGTGTTGGGTTTCCCAGAGATAAAAAGGTAGCAGGAAGATTAACCCCAAAACGAAGGTGATAAATTGGAACGACCAACCGCTAAGTGTTTGGGGTTTGTGCTTCACCAGGATGCTATAGCCAGCGAAGCAAATCGAGGCTAGTAACATCCAGCCATCCCCCTTGACCAGGGTGAGCTGCATTAGGTTTGCGATATGGCCTTTACTGACTAAGAGCACCACACCGAGTATTACTAATACGATGCCTAGTGTTTTTCTAAGGCTTAAAGCCTCCGAAAGAAAGAGGCGGGCCAGGATGATGACAAAAATCGGGAAGGTAATCGCAATCAAGGATAGGTTGATAGCCGTTGTACTATGGCTGGCAATATAGATTAGCGTGTTAAATGCGGTCACACCTAACAGTGCACAGATGGCTAAATAGGGCAGGTGACTGCGAATCACCTGCCAATCCTTAAGCGTGGGTTTGATGGCAAAGGGGATAAAAACCAGTATTGCTACCAGCCAGCGCCAGTAAGCCAATGCTACAGGTGGGATGGAATCCATCAGTCCTCTGGCAACAACAAAATTACCGGACCAGATAATCGTTGCGCATAATGCGCACAGGTAACCTATTACCTTAGGGCTGATGGTCGTGCTGTTCAAAATGAATTCCTGCTCAGTCTTGATAAATGGGGTAATCGGTATAACCTTCAGGGCCTGAAGCATAGAAGGTTTCGGAGCGAGCTTTGTTCAGCGGTAGGTCCTGAGTAATGCGCTGAACTAAATCAGGATTAGAGATAAAAGACTTACCGAATGCCACTGCTTCAGCTTTACCAGTAGCAACATAGTTTTCCGCAACATCAGGTTTGATATTTTCGTTGGCGATATAATTACCAGCGAAAGCGTCTTTCAGCTCCAGGCTGATACTATCGTCAGCAATATGTTCACGAGTACAGATAAAAGCCAGCTGACGTTGTCCTAGATGTTCCGCAATATAACGGTAAGTGCTTAAGCGGTCGGTTGCACTGACATCATGGGCATCGGCACGAGGGGAGAGGTGCATACCCACGCGATCGGCACCCCAAACATCAATCACTGCATCAGTAACTTCCAGCATCAGCCGAGCACGGTTTTCCATGTTACCGCCGTATTGATCGGTGCGCTGATTACAGCCGTCCAGTAAAAACTGTTCCAGGAGATAACCGTTAGCACCGTGAATTTCAACGCCATCAAATCCTGCCGCTTTAGCGTTAGCGGCCCCCTGTTTGTAAGCCTGTATGATATCTGGAATTTCGGTGGTTTCCAGAGCACGGGGAGTAGGGTACTCCGCTTTTGGACGAATCAAACTGACATGACCTGCGGGTTTAATTGCACTTGGTGCAACTGGAAGTGCACCGTCAAGATAGCTTGGATGAGAGATTCGCCCCACATGCCAGAGCTGCATAATGATTAAACCGCCTTCCTTATGCACTGCATCGGTGACTTTCTTCCAACCCTCAATCTGTTGTTCATTCCAAATCCCGGGAGTATCAGGATAGCCTACAGCAGAAGGCACAATGGCCGTTGCTTCGGAGATAATTAATCCCGCACTGGCTCTTTGACGGTAGTAATCAACCATTAGCGCACCTGGGATACGACCAGATTCGGCGCGACAACGTGTCAGAGGCGCCATTACAATCCGATTTCGTAGTGACCAGGCACCCAGTTGAACGGGTTGCAAAAGAGCATTCATAAAAAACCTCCTGTTTCAGAGTGTTAGCGGTTATCCCTTTGGGCTCTGGTATGATAATAATAGCTAAGCAATGAAACAAAGCTTTCTGATAGCAGCGCTTAGATTACTTTGCAATGAAGGCTGGTGTTAGAGACCATTCCGTAATGCTTTTGTTTCACAACATAGCCAAACAAAAATATTTCGCTATACCTCCTAGCTACCTGAGGGTATAGGTTGAGTTAGGGTCGAGATACCTTGTTTAGCTGTTTTATCGATGCGTGCAGGTTGTAAAGAGGCTATTTTGTTTACTTCTAAATCCGTTACATATTTGGTTGTCCTGCTTAGCTTGTCACTGTTTTCTGGTTTGAGTTGGGCCCAGCAGCGGCATTGTCCGGAATCCGGGCGTCAGGTTAAAGTTGAACTGAAAATGCATTCCGCCCCTGTGCGCTATAACCATAGATTCAATGCCAACCAGATACGAAGCTTGATTAGAAACAGTAAACCCTTACCAGGTGCTAATTGGGAGCAAGCGGGTTTAACCAAAGCAAAAGAGGAATATAGCCTACGCCTGTCATCACGGACTTTTGATCTTGGTAGCGGCCGTTATTGTATCGTGCTGGATAAGATCAATTTGGGCTTGGGCTATAGAGAGATGAAGGTTTATGTTAATCGCAAATATCTGAGGGGTACCTGCGAGTATGATTCAATTCTACGTCATGAAAATATTCATGTCAGAATCAACCATGAAGCCATGGATTACCATGCTCCCAGAATCTTTCAGCAGCTGAAACAGTATGCCAACAGTATTGGTCCGTTATATACAAGCTCGCCTGAGCAAACCACTAAGCAATTGAAGCAACTGCTAAGCAAAAAAATGACACAACTGCATAAACCTATGGTATCTGAACGGCGTCGACGTCATGGTGAGATTGATACTCGTGATAACTATCTATCAGAGCAGGCCCGTTGTACCAACTGGCAAAGCTGATTAATTTGATCATAGAGTGTGTAGAATATTTTAAGGCAAGTTGATAGTTAAAGCAGGAAGCGGATCGGAGGCGTCGTCACTAGACGAAAAGATCTATAGCTGTGAATGGCCCTTTAAGGCCATTCACTATGTTAGCTAAGGCAACAGCATTATAGCTTACGGGAGATAATCTCCATCAGTTGCTCCAGATAGTGCTGGTCAGTGCTGTCAAAGTCATTGAGTTGATCACTATCAACATCTAACACCATAGCCACTTTACCGTCTTTAAATACCGGTAATACGATCTCGGATTTCGAATCACTACTACAGGCAATATGGCCGGGGAAAGCATCAACATCAGGCACTAGAATCGTTTTGCCTTGCTCAAAAGCCGCACCACATACTCCACGCCCTTTCGGAATACGCGTACAAGCGATAGGTCCCTGAAAGGGTCCCAATACCAGCATGTCTTCAGTTTTAGCCAGGTAGAAGCCTACCCAGAAAAAATTCATGCTTTGTTTCAGTGCTGCCGCAATATTCGCTAGATTAGCGATCAGGTCATCTTCGCCTGAGATCAGTGCTTCTAGTTGTGGTAATAACTGTTGGTATTGCTCTGCTTTATCTGCAGTAGAATCTAAAATCAGTGTTTCTGCCATGGGGATCTTTCTAGAGGTTATTGTGTGTGCTGATTGGAGCACTTACTTTACTTAATTGGGTCCAAGCGATAATACTTGTTGAACAGCTGATCTGCAAAGCCGGATTGATTTAGCCTGTGCAGCTCATCTCTAATGGCTTTTAATTGCTTATCAGGAAACTCCTTACCGGCAATGAGCCAAGCCTGTATTTCATTCACAGGGGCTCCAAAATATATCGGTGAGATCGGCTGTTTCCGGTGCAGATTAAACTGTTTTAAGCGATAGCGGGTTTCATTTAATTCACCAAACCAGCTGGTGATCCGCCCGCCTTCAAATAATAGGCCGAGCTTTTCGTCACCTCGAAAAGGTACGAGATTATTCAGACCTTTTTGCCGGAGATAACTCTCAAACAGAGTATTCTTCCACACACCGATATAAGTTTGCTGACTGGCTTCCTGTAAAGTGTTGATGGGGCGCTGACGGCTAACAAAACCAAAATGAGCAGTAAAAATAGGCTCTACCCACTGAAAGCGATTTTCCCGTTGTTCCGTTCTACCCAGAGGGAGCATCAAGGCTTTAGGGTTATCAGAAACAGACTTCATCAGTCTTGACCAGGGTAAAAACTCAACACTGTAGGTCAAGCCTATATTGGTTAAGGCTGTTTCTAACAGTTCCCGTCCCATGCCTTTGTGTATTTCTTGCTCCATGGACATCCCCGCGACTTCTGCGAACTTGAGTTCAACATCCATAGTGTGCCTGTGCTGAGAAAAAGTGTCCTTAGTCTGACTATCCTGAGCGATGCAGTATGAGCTGACAGAAAACAGACAGAAAAATGCCAAAGAAACACAAAAAAATTTTGGTAGGACAGTCAGAACATTTAATCCCATAGAAGACAATCTCACCGTTATGGAGGCAGGCAGTACCAGATAGCGCTACTTTTTAAAATATAGCACTCTGGCATTAAGGAGATATTGTAGATGCCTAATGTGATTAGATCTGTGGTTAAGAGCCTAGCGCTGAAAGGGATGGCACTACTGTTTATGATCAGTACCCAGCCTGTTCTGGCCTTGGATATTTTTTTTGTACACAGTTATCACCATCAATATCCCTGGGTGAATGAATATTTCACTGGCTTTAAACAAAACCTGAACTCACACAGCTTGATTGATTTTCAGATGGACACCAAGCGTTTACCTGAAAGTGCTTTTCAGCAGCAGGCTCAGCAGGCATTGGATGCTATCCGGCAGCATCAACCCAGGATTGTTGTGGTAGCTGATGATAATGCATTAAAACTGGTGGGCAGACAGGCTGCTAATCTGGGTTATCCCGTTGTTTTCCTGGGTGTAAATAATAATCCTCGAGAATATTTAGATGTCACCGAGCGGGTATCTGGCGTATTAGAGCGTCCCTTATTTAAGCGCTCAGTATTGGCGCTACGTAATATAATGCCTAAGTTAAAGCGCATAAAGGTATTGTTGGAGGAGGGGATTACATCTGAAGCGATAATCTCAGCTTCTTTTGGTGGTTATATCCGTCAGTCAGTAGATGATATTCAGGTTGATGTTAGCAAGGTTCGAGATTTTAACCATTGGAAGTCGTTGGTCCATGCTGCACCCATTCAAGGTTACGATCTGATTATTTTAGGTAATTATGCCCGGCTACCGGATAATAATGGTGGCACTGTACCAACAGATACAACCACTAAATGGACGGTATTGAACTCTAAAATCCCTGTGTTTGCATTTTGGAAGTTTTCAGTTGGCGCAGGAAAAGCGGTAGGCGGATTGGTATTAGCAGGTGAGTTTCAAGGCAAAACGGCTGCATCTATCGTGAATCATTATCTTAGAGCGGATGAGTTTTCTGCTCCTATGATCCGAATTCCCACCCAGGGCTTATATTACTTTTCTCATTCGGAATTTCTACGTTGGGGCTTTGATATACCGAAAGAGCTCGAAGGCCAGATCTATTGGGTGGATTAGTTTTCTAAAACATCTGGTCAGGGAAGAACAAGGGGATGTAAAGAACAATGCTGGAATAAAGGGGAGGGAGAGTTGTTGTTCTGGTGCATGAAGCAGACACCAGAACAATTACCGTTAAAAGAGATAGGACCTATTAAGCGAAAGCGTTTGGCCTATTCAGCGGTATCAGCCAATAACTGATCAATGCAATTGACCACCTTAAGACTGGCACCTTCCATAATCTGTAGTTGATGCAGCATCTCTTTACTATCGCCTGCCAAACCTGCTTTCAGCGCATTACGGCCTGATTGGTGTACGGTTTTATGGGGTTCATCCAGATTACGGAAACTGGCCAGGTGACTATAGTGCTGTGCACCATAACCTTCAAAGTACCATTTACCTAAACGGCATTCTGTATGCGCATTAACTACCTCGTTGAATGCCTGACGATCCACATGGCTGTATACCTGGTTTTTCCATACTGCGTGATCTAATTTCACAGTGTTTAGGAAGGCCGCAGTAGTCGCATTTCGAATCACAATCTGCATATGCTGTGAACGTTCCAGAACTTCTTCTACAACGTGGTCAATTTGGGCAGAAGAAGCAGATACTTCAGCAGCACTTTGCTGATTCTCATCAACCATGGTTTTAATATCATTGGTTTGATTGATTACCTGCATAACCAGATGTTCAATACCACTACTAGCTTCATGAGCTTTTGCAGCCAATTGGCGAACTTCATCAGCAACTACGGCAAAACCACGACCGGCTTCACCGGCACGGGCAGCTTCGATTGCAGCGTTTAATGCCAAAAGGTTTGTCTGGTCAGATATCTCCTGAATAGAAGATACCAGTTTACTGATTGAGGTCGCGGTTTCATCTAATACAGATACCGCTGACATACTTTTACCCGCATGATCATTGATATTGTTGGCACGGGTCTGCAATCTACCAAGCGCTTGTCGGGTTTGTTCAAAGATTCCATCAAGTTTTTCTTGCTCTCTGCGCTCCTCAACCAAGTGTTCCGCAGTATTGGCCAGACCTTCACGAATGGTACCCAACATGGCACCACCCTGAAGAATACAGGGCATTACCTGATTATAATCTTCAGAGGTTTGTTGAACATGGCGAATATGATTTTCCTTTTCAGCAATAAGCTCTTGAAGCTGATTGATCTCATCCTGGTGCTGCTTTTTCAGTTGAGCCAGCTCTTCTTTCAGCCGGTCATTTTCTTGCTTGAGCTTACCGTTGAATAGCATGATTTCCTCTGAACCTTAAAGTAGGTTGGTTAAATAAAGTCGCGCAATGATGTTTTTTATTTGTATTTTATTGCGTTAAATGCATATTAGAATAGATACTGAGCCTGGTGTCTTTACTCAATGTTACCTAAAGTTACTCATAGTGATGCTTTTGTTGATTGAGGTCAAAATTTATTTATCAGAGTCAGGTGATCTTAATCAGGGTGCGGTTAAATTGTCATGTTTGTCGTGTGCCATCAAGAGCTTAGAACGAACTTTTATCCAGGATGGGGTGAAATATGTTAGGCATTGTTTTTACTGAATTTGTTGAAATGGTAGAAGAACGTTTTTCTGATGACGTTCTAGATGATGTTTTAGAGACTCCAGATCTAAGTACTTCGGGAGCTTATACCTCAGTGGGGTATTATGAGCACACCGACATGATCAAAATGGTGGTGACACTAAGTAAGACAGTCAATGTCCCCATTGATGATCTGGTTGCAGCCTTTGGCGAGCACCTGTTTGGTAAGCTGGTGGGCAAGTACCCCATGCTGGTAGAGGATCAGAACAATGTGCTGGACTTTCTCGAAACCATTGACTCCGTGGTACATAAAGAAGTCCTGAAACTTTATCCTCATGCGGAGTTGCCTAAGTTCTCCAGCGAGCGTATATCTCCTGATTGTCTGAAGATGAATTACACCTCAAAACGACCTTTTTCACAGTTGGCTCTGGGTTTAATTAAGGGCTGTGCCCAACATTTTAATCAGCAGGTAGACGTCAGTCATTCATCAGAGGATACTGATGAGCATTATTCAACTACTTTTGAGATTACGCTAAATCATGACGGATGAAGCGGAGCGTTATAAGCGTCGGCTACAGAGGGAAAAAGCGGCCAGAAAAGAAGCTGAGACGTTGCTGGAGGCTAAAGCGTCTGAGCTTTTTATGGCCAATGAGAGTCTGAAAGCGTTGCTTAAGTCTCAGGAATCTCTGATCACAGAACGTACAGAAGAGTTACAGCGTGCTTTGCAAAGTGCGGAGCAGGCCAATCAGCATAAGAGTTCTTTTCTGGCTAATATGAGTCACGAGATTCGAACGCCGATGAATGCCATTATCGGTCTGACTTATCTGGTGCTGGACAGTCATCTGGATGATGAGCAGAGGGATTATCTGGAGAAAATTCAGCTGTCAGCACGAAATCTACTGGCATTAATTAACGATATTCTGGATTTCTCCAAGATTGAATCAGGTCATATGGCCATTGAGCGTACTGAGTTTAACCTGGATGACATTCTGGAACAGATTTTTACGGTCAACCAGCAGAAGGCAGAAGAGAGGGGCATCGATTTTCTGGTCGCGCGCGACTTCTCAATTCCAGATCACCTGATTGGAGACCCTTTGCGTTTAAGCCAGATCCTTACAAACCTGGCCAGTAACGCCATTAAATTTACACCTCAAGGTCGGGTCAGTATCTGTGTTAGACCGGTTAGAGTAAGCGGTGAAACATCGATTCTACGCTTTAGTGTTACCGACAGCGGGATAGGTATCAGCGAAGCTCAGCAACAAAAACTGTTTGATGCCTTTACTCAAGCGGATGATAGTACAACCCGCCATTATGGTGGCACAGGACTGGGGCTGGCGATCTGTAAACAGCTGTGCACTCTGATGAATGGTGATATTCAAGTATCAAGTGAGCAAGGCAAAGGCAGTGTATTTACTGTCGATATGCCTTTTGATATCGCAATGGATATAGATGCTGAAGTCGATAAAACAGCATCAAGTAGTGAATATGATACTCAGGCTTTCACACATCTGAAGGTTGGCTGTGTGGGGATGAACCAATCCATTATGGATTGGCTGGTCAAACAAGGGTGTCAGCTGGAAGCGCTTGTAAGCGAAGCCGCTGATACAGAGGCTATTGAACAAAGTCTCATCGATAAAATTGAGTACTCAAATTATGACCTGGTTCTGATTGGTAGTTTTCCTAATGCCTTGGAGTCAGAGCATTTAAACAGCGTGCGCAGTGTGTTGCAAAATCAAGCGGTCTCAGTGATCTCTCTGGAACAGGGATGGATCACTCCACGTCATCTGCATAATCGTTTGAGTCAGCAGTTTGCTGGACAGCATAACCGCAATACTGAAATTGATAACCCGGTTACAGCTGAGCAACAGTTTAGTAGTGATACCTCTATTCTTTTGGTTGAAGATAATGCCATTAATACACAAGTGAGTGTCGCGTTATTAGAAAAATACGGCGTTAATGTAATCTGTGCGGAAAATGGTATTCAGGCTGTGAACCTGCTTGAGAAGAAGAGTGATCAAATTGATCTGGTACTTATGGATGTACAGATGCCTGTGATGGATGGCTATACCGCAGCCAAGGAGTTAAGAAAACGCGAACAGTTTAAGCAGCTGCCTATTATCGCCCTAACTGCAAACGCCATTTCAGGTGATCGTGAAAAGAGTCTGGAAGCAGGCATGAATGATTACCTCAGTAAGCCGTTAGAGCCTGAAGATCTATTTTCAATGTTAAAAAAATGGCTACCGGATCAATCACAACAATCAGCAATGGAAGAGTTAGCGCAAGTGGAAAGCTCGGGCCTGTTACAGATAAATATCGAAGAAAAAGTACTGGATGTACCGTTGGCATTAGAGAGAATCAGAGGCGACGAATCTCTATATCTGATGCTATTGGAAATGTTTGCCACCGAGTACCGTTTTATTGACCAACGTTTTGCTCAACTGATGCAAGACAAAAATCCAGAAGAAATTAAAGCAGTGGCTCATGGCTTTAAAGGGGCAGCGGCTTCAATTGGTGCCAAAGAGCTGGCCAGTGTTGCTGAAGAGATGGAAAAGGTTTCTCTGGACCGTTTTTCAGAGTTTGGTACCTGCCTGCAGCAGCTGACGTTAGCCTGGAAGCAGTTTATTAAGGTTTTTGAACAGGTTGAACAATGGAAAAATACGCTGGAACAACCTGAAGTTGATGCGCCTGCTGAAAACGAATTGGGCGATCTGTTTGAAGATAAAATTCCGCAGCTAATTGACATGCTGGAGTCAGGTGACACCGATTGTCTTGAACTAATGGGCCAGTTGCAAAAGTCATCCAGAGGTTCTCCCTGGCAAGAAGCCATTGAGGAGATTGCCAATCAAGTGAATCAGTTTGAGTTTGACCAGGCTCTATCATTACTACAAGGGTTACGTCAGCAATTGGATATTGCGTGATTTGATTCTCTGTAAACAGCCCCTTTGTTTGATACCTGATGTCTGCCTTTAGGGCAGGTAGTATTGAAGATGGGGCTGAGTTTTAAGCACTCAGACAAAAGTTTCTCTTTAGCAGATGACTTCATATTTCAGCCGCTGGCCGAAAAATAGCGAAATACTTTTGTGTAAGTGTGTATGTCTTTCCCAAATCTCCCCTCTGGATGAGTTCAAGCCAGATTAAAGCTTTTTAACTGGACCTTTTCCGGCATAATAGCACGCAAAATTTCTGTTAAGTGTCATTTCTTAATAATCATAACGGTTTGAATGTGGAATTATTAAATACTGAGTTTTTGGGGCGCCCTTTGCGTTTAGAGGCCTCAATGGCGGGTTGGCAGGTTTTATATTGGGATAATCAACCTGTGGCCGGCAAAAATGCAGATGGTTATGCCGATGGTGACTTTGAGCTGAATTTTGAGCTGCTGCAAAGACAGGGGGACCATGAAGAGAAAATTAATTGCAGCTTATGTTTCAACCTATCCTGGCAGCCGTTTGTTTTTAATTATCAGTTAACGGTTAATAATGGCCTGGTGACTGAGGGACAGCGGGATGTTCACGATATTGAACGTCAGACGCCAGCGGTAAAACCCAAAGTAAAAAGAGATACCAGCATGATTGGTATGCTATTACTGGGTTTTAAGTTGTTTAAAAGTGCCAAGGTCATCAAGGCCGTGTTAACCGGGGCCAGTCTCGCCGCGTATTCTTGGCTTTTCTCTTTTCCTTTTGCGCTTAGTTTGATCGCTTGTCTGGTAGTGCATGAGTATGGTCACGTCCGTGCGATGAAGCATTTTGGTATGCCTACTAAAGGGATCTATCTCATTCCTTTTATGGGCGGTTTGGCGCTCAGTGATGGTAAGATCAATACCCGTTGGCAGGATGTAGTGATCTCGATGATGGGACCGTTTTTTGGCCTGGGCATGTCAGTATTAGCTCTATTAGCATACTGGGTCACGGGGGATATCTTTTTTGCCGGGATTGCAGCATTTAACAGTCTACTCAATCTGTTTAACCTACTGCCCATTCTGCCGTTAGATGGCGGGCATATCTTAAAAAGCATCAGCTTTTCCATGAACAGTGTTGTGGGACTGGTGCTATGTGCCCTTGGAGCAGGTTTGGGGGTTTTGATCAGCTATAGCTTTGGCTTAGCTCTATTAGGTTTTTTGTTATTGATTGGTAGTGTTGAGATCTTTTTTGAGTGGAAACAAAGGCATCAAAGCCATCTATTGCCGCTGGACCGTTATGGCCAAATTGTATCTGCCATCTGGTATCTGGTTACGGTTGCAGGCTTGGTGAGTATTATTATTTATCTGGCGGGAACAGGAGATTCTATTTTAGGTCTACCGCTTAAGATCCTTAATAGCTGATTTGCTTACCAGTTACTCTTAATCAAGAGCGTGTTGTTGCGGTCTAATGCTATTTAATAAAAAAACGATATTAGCTAATAAAACAGGGCCTTGCAGCCCTGTTTTTCTTTGGTTTTTAGCTGTCTAGTTAAATCATATACTCTTCGCTATCAGTCCTGATTTTGAAACCCTGTTTAATCAGCTTCAGGCAAGCATCTGGAGATATGGGAGAGCTGAAAAAGTAGCCTTGAATTAGCTCACAATTTCTAGCCTGCAAAAATTCCAACTGAACACTGTCTTCAACGCCTTCAGCGACTACTCGCATACCTAAACCGTGGGCCATCTGAATAATCGCTTCAGTCATTACGGTTTCTTCACTATCGTGGCCAATATCGGTAATAAAAGCCCGGTCAATCTTCAGTTTGTCGATAGGGAATTGTTTGAGATAGCTCAGTGAGGAAAAACCTGTACCAAAATCATCCAGAGCCAAATTGACGCCTAGCTTCTTTAGAGCATCAAGTCGTTTTTTTACCCAATCCAGATGCTTAACCGCAACACTCTCTGTAATTTCCAGTTCAAGCCATTGCGCAGGTAAACCTGTTTCCTGCAGAGTTTGTTCGACACCCTGGATAAAGTCATCCTGGTTAAATTGAATGCTGGAAACATTGACGGCCATTTTTACTGGATGCCCTGTATCCAGCCAATCTTTGGCTTGTTGGCAGGCTTGTTCTAAAACCCATTGGCCAATCGGAATAATCAGCTGGCTTTCCTCGGCAATAGGGATGAAGTGAAAAGGGGATATGATCCCTTTTTCCGGATGCTGCCAACGAATCAAAGCTTCTACGCCGTAAACTAATCCAGTTTGCGGGTTAACCTGGGGCTGATAAACAAGAAATAACTGATCTTCGGTTAATGCCTGGCGTAGGTCTTGTTCTAGTTCTAACTTTTCTTGTGCCCGTCGCGTCATTTCTGATTCGCAATAGCGATAACAGTCACGCCCCGCTTGTTTTGCTTGATATAGGGCTACATCTGCATTTTTAACGAGCTCTTCTGAGCGGCTTCCATGCTGAGGGTAAAGAGCTATACCAACACTGATAGTGATATTTACATGCCTTTTCTTCACGGCCAGAGGCTGATTATGGAAGCCTCTGACTAATTGATCCGCTAATTGTTCAGCCCGGGATTGATGGCATTCAGGTATAACCAATAAGAACTCATCACCGCCAAAACGACTGAGTAAAGCGCCATCAGGCAGGATGTTTTTTAGCCGTTTGCCAACGACACGTAGAACTTCATCACCAAACGGGTGACCCAAAGAGTCATTCAATGTTTTAAAACGATCAACATCGATAAAAAAGACGGCCAGTTGTTGTTTCCGGCTGATCAGGCTGGCGAGTGTTTGCATAAAATCTAATCGATTCGGTAGATCTGTTAGGGCGTCGTGGTAGGCCAGGTGGCGAATTTGCTCTTCCTGTTGTTTGCTCTGAGTAATATCACGGGTCGCACCACGCATACCCTGAACTTCACCGGAATCATTTTTAATGATGACAGCGCTGCTCTTATACCAACGGGTTTCACCCTTACGAGTGATACAGCGAAACTCTATATCATGAAAAAGGTGCTTTTCTGCCAGGGTATCCATAAACATTTTTTTGATCCAGGGCAGATCGTCTGGGTGAACATGCTCAAAACAAGAGTAACCGATATAGTTTTTAGGGGCTGGGTGACGAGCCAGGTTTTCGCTGATCAGGGCCTTACGATAAAGTTGCTGATCTTCGCGGGAAAGATAGGTGTAATAACCCTGATTATCGGTTTCCCAGATCATCTCATCAAAGGCAATAACAACATCTTTGAAACGTTTTTCACTGTCTGATACTTGTTGGTAGGCTTGCGCAACTTCGGAATAAATTTCCTGTAGTTCTCCGGAAAAGCTATTTAAATCTTTTGCTGACAAATCCCGTCTTTTTACTCGGTAGAGAAACTGCTTAAGGTTTTTCTGAAAGCGTCCCACTACCAGATGGGTGCCTAAGATTCCAAGTAGAATAACCAGTGAAAATACAGACAGTTGGCGTTGAACAGCTTGACTGAAGGTATCCGCGAAGCCTTTAGCATCGACATTAGCCCAAACATGGCCAATGACTTGGCTATCACGAACCAGGGGATAAATAATGGCCAAGACCTTAGTTTGCCTCGTTTGCGATACCGAGGTAAACCGATAGGGGGCTAAGGTTTTATAGACTGATCGAGCCTGTGAGTTCGTGCGGATATCTTTTAAACCCGCAGGTGCGAAATCAGGTCCAAAAGCCACAATACTATTTAAGCGTTTATTGTAATAGCCTGCACCATAACCGGGAAAAGAACTCAAAATCTGTTCTATTTCTGGTTGTAATTGACGGTTCAGTAGGTAAATCAGTTGCTTTTTGGCTTGCTGATTAAGCGCTTCCTGGTCAGTGGCTGTACTCTGAGTGTGAAGGAAAGGCTGTGCTGTACCGAGTAGGCTTTGATAGCTGTCTAAACGCTTGTCTAATAGTACCGTTAAAGATTCAAGTTGTTGAAATTGACGTTCCTGCATCTCCAGCCACATCTGGTGAACATGCAAACTGAAAGAGCCTAATGCCGTAAAAATGATTAACAGCATAGTCAACAGGTAAATTTTGTTTTTTATTGAAAGGTATCGGGTCATCCTGAATCCTGATTTCTGCCGTAGAACTGCTTTATTATTCGTTTGAAGCGATTTAAAGAGCCCCTCTGCTGGAGTAAGAGGGCGCTGGCTTCTTTGACGCCTTCGTTATTTTTTAGTTAATTATTAATCAGGTATAGAGATTTTAGCGCTTATTAATGGAGCCTTCCCCTTGTAAAAAGTATGTTTTTTGTAACTTTTGTTTAATCAAATTTTGTTAAGAGGATTAGAGGAACAAATGGAGCGGGAGAAATTGAGATTTTTTCCTCTGTGTCAGATCTAATATCACAGCGAAAAAGCAATCTATCACCTGTTATGCTTGAACTTGCAGAAAATATTGGCCGTAAAAGAGGGAGGTGGTGTCTGTCGAACATTTCGGGCTTAGCGATCAAAAAATCCTTGATCACTATCTGAAGTAGTGATGTGGGGTACATGAAACAGTGGCAACAGGGTACACTGCGCGCGTAATAGATCTGCTAACTTTGACCCAAAAGACTGATAATCAGTCTAGTAAGAGAGCTCTGACATGGAAAACTCAGTCACGACTTCAGCTGCAATTGATCCGCAGCTGGTACAAAATCTAAAAGAAGTGTTCGGTTTTGATGGTTTTCGTCTTGGACAGGGACAGACGGTTCAGCAGCTTTTATCCGGACACTCTTCACTGGCAATCTTCCCTACGGGTTCTGGTAAATCTCTGTGTTATCAATTTACCGCTTTGCAGTTACCTCATCTAACACTGGTGGTATCGCCATTATTAGCGTTGATGAAAGATCAGCTCGAGTTTTTACAGCAAAAGGGCATTCCTGCGGCGAGTATTGACTCCACGTTAAGCTCCGAACAGCATCAGCAAGTGATGTCACAGATCCGCTCGGGACAATTAAAAATTCTGATGGTGTCGGTAGAACGCTTTAAAAACGAGCGTTTCCGTCAATTTATTGAAACTATACCTATCTCTATGCTGGTAGTGGATGAAGCTCACTGTATCTCTGAGTGGGGTCATAACTTCCGTCCGGATTACCTGAAACTTCCCAGTTATCAGCAGCAGTTAAAGATTCCTCTGGTATTGCTACTTACGGCCACCGCAACGGCCAAGGTTAAGCGGGATATGGCGCAGAAATTTAATATTCTGCCTCAGCATATCGTGCAGACGGGTTTCTATCGTAACAACCTGGATCTAACCGTTTTGCCAGTTAATGCCGGTGTTGGTGTTGGAGACAGCGGAAAAAAACAGCAGCTATTGTCGCTGGTTAGTCAGCAACAGGGCAGCGGTATTGTTTATGTCACATTGCAAAACAGTGCTGAGCAGATTGCTGATTTTCTAGCGCAACAAGGTATCAATGCGCAGGCTTACCATGCAGGTTTGCCGGATGAAAAGCGTCAACAGATTCAGCAGGACTTTATGTCGGGCAAGGCTCAGGTAATTGTTGCCACCATTGCCTTTGGTATGGGCATCGATAAATCTGATATTCGTTTTGTCATCCACTTCGACCTGCCAAAATCCATCGAAAACTACAGTCAGGAGATAGGTCGTGCGGGGCGTGATGGCCAATTATCTTACTGTATTACTCTGGCTGATTTGGATGGTATTCCTGTGCTGGAAAACTTTGTCTACGGCGATACGCCAGAGCTTAATGCAGTTGAAGCGGTAATCAATAATATCCGTACTGAAACCGCAGACGATAAATGGGAGCTGCAGCTTGTCACTCTGTCCAATGCCACAAATGTGCGTCAGCTGCCATTAAAAACACTTTTGGTTCAACTTGAGCTGATGGGCGTTTTACAGTCGCTTTATTCCTATTTTGCCGAATTTAAGTATCGTTTTTCTGTTAGCCAGCAGGATATCTTGCAGCAGTTTAAAGGGGAGCGTCAGGCATTCCTACAGGCTGTTTTTCAGAATACGGATATGAAAAAGGTTTGGGGGCAACCAAACTTTGATCTTATTTATCAGCACTACGGGGCGGATCGCGCACGAGTGATCAGCGCACTGGAGTATCTGCAGGAAAAAGGCATGATAGAGATGTCAGCCAGTAAGATGACCGAAGTTTTTCGTGTGGATAGTGAAAAGCTTAACTCAGCGGATCTAGCTCAGCAGTTACAACATTACTTCCAAGAGAAGGAAACAAAAGAGATCCAGCGTATCGGTACCTTGGTGCGTTTTTTTCAGTTGGATCGCTGTCTGAGTTATAACCTGGCTCGTTACTTTGATGATAGAGCTGCACCAGAGCAATGTGGCCATTGCTCGGTTTGTCGTGGTCAGGTGGCCAAGTTGGGTTATAGCCAGCCGCCAAGATGGCCCGATGATACTCAGCTGATATCTAACCTGAGCGAATTTATTCAGCATCTGTCCTCTAAGACAGGACAGCAAACCAGCCTGGAAAGCTGTTGTCGCTTTCTGGCTGGTCTGACCAGTCCTCTTTTTACCCGCAATAAAGTGCGTCAGTTGCCTGGTTTTGGTAGCTGTGAAGTGCTGAGATATACCGAGATTCGCGATAAAGTGCTCGCGTTAAATCTGTTATAGCTCAGCGTCATTATTACGGCTTCCAACTGATTTCAATTCGTCAATAAAGTTAATCGTGATCCTGTGTAAGCCACTGACAGATACGTCGAGTGGCTTCTACAACGGGATAACAGTAGATCTCCAGGAAGTCATCGTTGACGTTATTACCTCTGGCTATCGCATGTAGTGCATCATCGCCATCAAAATCCACACAAGCGATTCGGACAGAAAACTCATTCTTAGGTCGACCAAAGACACTACCCGGTAAACAGGCTACCCCTGTATCGGCCAATAAACGTTCACACATCTGCATGCTGTCGGTAATGCCTTTGGCTTCAATAGCCGCTCTTAATGGCTCGAAGTTAGGGAATAGGTAGAAACCACCTTTAGGTTCTGCCACCTCAACACCAATCGCAGAGAGTTCGCGCCAGGTATGAGTACATAAGGCCGCCAGAATTTCCCGGCAATACTCTAGGTAACTGTCCATCTCTGTGCTTTGCTCATAGGCCTTGATCGCCGCAAATTGAATCGGCGCTGAGGTAGAGGTAAAGGTTTCACTGGCTACAGAGGTCATGGGTTCCAGTAGCCAACTCAGATTCTCAGGGAAAACAAAGGCCCCTAAGCGCCAACCACCAGCGCCTGCCCATTTACTGATACCGTTGCTGATAATGGTGCCTTCAGGATAGAAGCGCGCAATAGAAACATGGTTACCTGAAAAAGTAACGCCACCATAGATTTCATCAGACAGAATCAGTACCCGGTATTTTTTGGCTACTTCAGCAATCTCTTTCAGCTGATCCTCGCTATAGGTCATGCCCGTAGGGTTACCGGGATAGTTAAGGATCATAAGACGGGGTAGGTCGGGATCAGTCTGGCACAGTTTCTCCAGCTCATCAGGTGTAACACCTAAACCGGTTTCAATCGCCGTTGGCAACCAGTGCAATTTACGCCCAATTATTCTTGCCTGAGGGGCATAAGAAACCCAACTAGGTGCTGGGATTACCAGATCACCGTAATAGGTCAGCTGAAGAATAAACATTAGCTCCTTACTGCCAGGGCCTACCAACACATGATCTGCGTTGTAGTCCAAGCCCTGAGTTCTTTCGTAATAATCAACAATAGACTGCCTGAGTTCAGGCAATCCTTTTACCATCAGGTAGTCTTTTTGAAAGGCGTTTTCCTGTAGGGCTTGGGTCATAATCTCAGGCACAGGAAAAGGTGACTGACCCAGACCCAGTTTAAATACCTCATGACCCTCTTTGGCCATCTCTTTTGAAAGGTCATTAATGGCAACGGTAGCTGATTGATGCATACCGCGGATATTCAGATTGATATGTGTTGCAGGTGAAAAAGCTCTATCAAGGTCCATACTAAATCCCTTATGGGGCTATGCTGTAGGGTAGGGAATCAAAATAGACCAATATTGAGCATCAGGATCGATGCGACAATATTGGCTACATTTGATGAGTATAGGAAAGACTCAGCACAACGAAGATTTGAAATTAAGCCGCTGGTTATTTTGGGCTCTAATCAATGAACATGGAGTCATGGTCGTATCAGTCGTCATCTGAGATAGATTTTGTTTGGTAAACGTTATTAGCGGATTAGCTAAGGTGAAAATGGATGGGCAGGAGCTGAATATGCGATTAGTTAGACAAGGATTTTTCTTTCAACAGTCTTGCTTTAGGCTGTGTGTATCGGGCTGTTGCATTTTCTTTATCTTTGCGTTCGTAGTGCTATTTGTCCCGGTCAATAAAGCGCATGCAGTGACTCAGGTTGAGATTATTGCCGATGATAATTATCCGCCGTTTTCCTATCGTAAAGGATTCCATTCCGTTGGGCTTTATCCGCAGATTTTAAATGCGGTGTTTGCCAAGATGCCTAAGTATCAAGTGATTATCAGACCTTTGCCTTGGCGACGGGGATTGACCATGATGCGAATGGGTACGGGTTTTGCCATTTTTCCGCCTTATTTTTTCCCAGAGAAAAGACCCTATCTGGCCCATTATTCAGCACCTTTGCTGCAGGAACAGGTGACGCTATTTTGCAGTCGCCAATATCTAGAGTTGTTGAGAATAAAGCTTGATAGAGAAACCCTGCACTGGCCTGATGATTTCGAGGGTGCGGTGATTGGTATCAATCCAGGTTATCTCTTACTGGATGATGCATTTTGGCAACGGCATAGATCCGGCTTTTACCGGATAGAAGAGGGTATTAATAATCGCAAAAACCTATTAAAGGTCGCTTCGGGACGTATGAGCTGTTTGGTAAATTCCCGTATGTCAGTATTTTGGGATCTGCAAAATCTGCTGCAGGAGCAGGCAGATATCCAGCCAGATCAGGTCGTACAGGTTACTGTTCTAAGCTCACAACAGGGCTATCTTGCCTTTTCTCTGGATAAACTGCGTCGTTACTCCTACCGTTCGGACTTTATCCGTTCTTTTGAGCAGGCCTTTAATGAGTTGAAAAGCAGTGGAGAGCTACAACAAATTGTTCTGAGTTTTGAACAAAGCCTCAGAACACAAGCACCACTGGATAAAGAATTACATTTTACCGAGGAGCCTTAGTTTACGTTTGAACAGGCTCGCTAAACATACGCAAACAACTAACCCAGGTAATAACACAGGCAAAAAGCGCTTTTATCTTAGCCATACTCTGGCATCTGAATGCTGTTCTGGCATAATAGCCCGCTTTCAACAACAGCCTGTTTTTATCATCTACCACCTAAGGCTGTTGAATCACGAATTTATGGGGTCTAAGCCTTGCTAACCACTGCAAATATCACCATGCAATTTGGCGCTAAGCCACTTTTCGAAAATGTTTCCGTAAAATTTGGCCAAGGCAATCGTTATGGTCTGATTGGTGCGAACGGTTGTGGTAAATCCACCTTTATGAAAATTCTGGGTGGTGATCTGGAGCCTACAGCAGGTAACGTATCTAAAGATCCCAATGAGCGTATCGGTAAACTGAAGCAGGATCAGTTTGCTTATGAAGAATTCAGCGTGATTGATACGGTAATCATGGGCCATGATGAGCTGTGGAAAGTAAAATCCGAGCGTGATGCTATCTATGCTAACCCAGATATGACCGAAGAAGACGGTATCCGTGCAGGTGAGCTGGAAGGCGAATTTGCCGAAATGGATGGCTACACAGCTGAGTCCCGTGCTGGTGAATTGCTGTTGGGTGTTGGTATTCCTACTGAACAGCACTACGGCCCAATGAGTGAAGTAGCGCCGGGTTGGAAACTGCGTGTGCTGCTGGCTCAGGTACTGTTCTCTGATCCAGATATCATGCTGCTTGACGAACCAACCAACAACTTGGACATCAACACGATTCGTTGGTTGGAAGAGGTGCTGAACGAGCGTAACTGCACCATGATCATCATCTCGCACGATCGTCACTTCCTGAACAGTGTCTGTACTCATATGGCGGATCTGGACTACGGTGAGCTGCGTTTGTACCACGGCAACTACGATGAGTACATGACTGCTTCAACCCAGGCTCGTGAGCGTCAATTGGCAGATAACGCCAAGAAGAAAGCTCAGATTGCTGAACTGAAAGCCTTTGTAAGCCGTTTCTCCGCGAATGCTTCCAAGTCTAAACAAGCGACCTCTCGAGCTAAGCAGATCGATAAGATCCAACTAGACGAGATCAAGCCTTCCAGTCGTCAAAACCCTTATATCCGTTTCGAGCAAGAGAAGAAACTGCACCGTCTGGCACTGCAGGTAGAGGGTGTAGGTAAGAGCTTTGAAGAGAAGCTGTTCTCTGATCTGAACCTGATGGTCGAAGTGGGTGAGCGTATCGCCATCATCGGTCCTAACGGTATCGGTAAATCCACGCTGCTGAAATGTCTGGTGGGCGATCTGCAACCAGATGTCGGCGAAGTGAAATGGTCTGAAAACCATAAGCTGGGTTACTATGCTCAGGATCACGCCGCTGACTTCGAAGAAGATAAAACACTGTTGGACTGGATGGGCGAATGGGGTCAGGAAGGTGATGACGAACAGGTCATTCGTGGCACCTTGGGTCGTCTGTTGTTCTCTCAGAAAGAGATAGATAAATCCGTTAAGGTGATCTCCGGTGGTGAGCAGGGCCGTATGCTGTTTGGTAAGATCATGCTGCAACGTCCAAATATCCTACTGATGGATGAGCCAACCAACCACTTGGATATGGAATCCATTGAGTCCTTGAACCTGGCGCTGGAAAACTACGAAGGCACGCTGCTGTTTGTCAGTCACGACCGTGAATTTGTATCCTCGCTGGCAACCCGAATTATCGAGTTGACACCGACAGGTATTGTGGACTTCCACGGTTCATACGATGATTACCTGAAGAGCCAGGGTATTCAGTAATATCTGGCAGGTAAGTCTAAAAGCCCGTAGCTGATATCAGTTACGGGCTTAGTTTTATTTGACGGCTTTATTTAAAGTCTTGGGCTTGAGAAAGTCTGATCATAAAAATAAGAATTGATAGCTAACATGTCCGCTAAGCGCCATCGTCTGGATCGTTTTATCAGTCAGCATTCTGAGTTTAATCGCAAAGATATCAGACTGTTGCTGGCGCAAAAGCGAATCTTGCTTGATCATCAACCTGCAGAAAGTGCTAATCAGCCTATTGATGAGTTCACTCATGTCCAGCTGGACGATAGGGTGCTGCAGGATAATCAGCCGCTGTACATTATGTTGCACAAACCAGTTGGTGTCGTAACTGCGGTTAAAGATGACAAACACAAAACGGTTCTGGATCTGATTGCCCACCCCAATAAAGATCAACTGCATCATGTGGGACGTTTAGATCTCAATACTTCTGGTTTGTTACTATTGACCAATGATGGTCGTTTCTCGAAAAAGCTCACCCATCCCGATCACCATATTAGTAAGCGTTATAACGTAACCTTAGCTAATCCCATTGATGACAGTTACTGTGAAACCTTCCAGCAGGGTATCTATTTTGCCTACGAAGATGCCACAACCCGACCGGCAGAGCTGGAAATTCTTAATGATTATCAAGCCATTATCACACTGACTGAAGGTCGTTATCATCAGGTTAAGCGTATGTTTGGTCATTTTCGTAACCAGGTGATTGAATTGCATCGTCAGTCTATCGGTATGCTGGAGCTGGACAGTGATCTAGAGCCAGGGCAGTGGCGCTTATTAAGGGAAGATGAATTTGACCTGTTGGAACGAGAACCAGAGTTGGAGCAAGAGCCTAAAATAGAGGGAACTTTAGAGTCTGCCGAGCTCTAATAGATCTGATGATAGTGATCCTGATCTGTGGATATCCACTGGTCTGTGGTAATTCACTGGTTTAGCCGTAATCAGTTATTAGATATTAACCGTTTGACATGGAGTTAGTTATGTTTCACGTCGATGTTTTTCTCGCTTATACCCTGGCATGTTTTCTTCTGGTGATTTCCCCTGGGCCTGATAATCTTCTCGCAATTGGCCGGGGCTTGAGTCAAGGCAAGTTAGCAGCCGCTGTTTCAGGCTTCTCTTCAGGGGCAGGTATTCTGTTTCACGTATTTGCTGCCACTCTTGGTTTAACGTTGCTGATCCAAACTTCAGAATTGGCTTTTTATGTGGTGAAGTTCATTGGCGCGGCTTATCTGATCTGGCTGGGGGTTAAGGTACTGCGGTCACGTAATCTATTTAGTCTTGAACCTGCCAAAAAACAGTCCCTAAAAATGATTTTTTCCACCGGCTTTTTATCTGCCGCACTGAATCCTAAACCGGGTATGTTTGTGTTGGCTTTTGTGCCACAGTTTGTTGATCCAAACCTGGGGTCGGTTACGACTCAGATGGTAGTTTATGGCAGTTGGTTTGCACTATTAACGGCTATAGGCTTCAGTCTGATGGGGATATTTTCGGCACGTTTAACCGGTTGGTTTAAATCTCGTCCGAAAGTCATTCAGAGTATGAATCTGGGGGCAGGCGCGACTTTTGTCATTTCAGGCTTAGCCGTGGCTTTTATGAAACAGCGATAAAGCCCTAAAGCATTCTGCTTATAGCAATCTAAATACTATCTAAGGACATTGGGTGAAGGAATCTGATCTTTATCTACCAGTAAAAGCCTTTCTTGAAACCCAGGGTTATGAGGTCAAAAGTGAGATTCATAACTGCGATGTGGTAGCGGTTCGAGGTGAAGAGCCCCCTGTTATTGTCGAGCTTAAACTGAGCTTTAATCTGAGTGTGATTTTGCAATCTGTTGATCGATTAGCCCTCAGCTCCAAGGTCTATATTGCGGTTCCCAAACAGTGCAAAAGCCTGAATAACCAATACAAACGTATCCTTAAGTTATTGAAAATGTTGGCTATTGGTTTATTGGTAGTGGATAGCCGAAATAATGTCAAAACCCTACTTGATCCGGCGGAATATAAACCCAGAGAAGTTGGGCGTAAAAAAGAGCGCTTATTAGGAGAATTTGCTAAACGTGTAGGCGACCCAAATCTTGGGGGTGTAAATAAGCGCACAGGCACGATAACCGCTTACCGGCAACAAGCGGTTTCGATTGCACAATATCTCAGTGAAAAGGGATCGGTTAAAGCATCGGATATCGCCAAAACTTTAGGAATTGAGAAAGCCCGGGATATTCTCTATCGTGATGTTTACGGTTGGTTTGATCGTGAAGGCAAGGGCATCTATCGTTTATCACCACGAGGAGAAAATGAGCTTGATGATTGGGTTAAACGCTTGGCTGAGAGCGATAACAATACAAGTGAAAAAGCTAACAAAATTAGAGAGCTACCTTTGGAATGAGGCTCGTGTAGGTTGGGTAGAGTGATTGTAAGATGCTGATATATATGGAAAATATTTATCTCGCGAAACCCAACGACAGATTGGCGTACACTCGATACAAGGTTGTTGATACAACGGGGGTTGCCAAGGCAATATCCTGAGCATTTGAGTGATAGGCATACCGCATGTTGGGTTTCGCGGTTTCATTTCCTTTAGCCAGATAATTAAAATCGAAGTGCCGCTCTACCACAACCTACACAAGCCTCACTCTGAATCTATTGATGTGACAACTCTAAGCAGAATCAAGTTTGATCACATATCTTTAAGGAATCTCTCGACAAGGAATTCGCTATGCAGGTATCGAAAAAAGAGGCTAATACCCTCGATAAAGCGCTGGAGCATTGGTCTGAAAAAGGGCTGATCAGCGCTGAAGATGAACAGAAGCTGCGTGAATCCTACCAAGTCAGCACTTTTGATTGGCAGCGTGCGGCCAAATACTCCTTCTGGTTAGCGATCTTTAGCATTTTGATTGCCGTTTTTGCTGCTCTGGCCGATGAATGGCTAATGGAGTTGGTGAAAAATCTTTTCAATGCAGCAGAGGTCACGAAATGTATCAGCATGGTTGTGATCGCGGGTCTGTTGTATGCCTGGGGTATCCGACGTAAAAATATCTCTCCCGAAAAAGTATTCAGTAACGAAGCAATATTTTTCCTAGGCGTTGTCGCCACTGCAGTTGCCATCTACTTCTTTGGCGGGGCGCTTGAAACCGAGTCAGATGATTTTTCCATATTGCTGTTATTGGGAGCAATTATCTACGGTGCGCTTGGGCTGTGGTTTCCTTCCAAACTAGTTTGGATTTTTTGTTTGGTTTCTCTGGCCAGTTGGTTCGGTGCAAGGACGGGATATGTTTCCGGCTGGGGAGCCTATTATCTGGGTATGAACTTCCCGTTGCGTTTTGTGCTGTTTGGTTTAGTTCTTATTTTTGCAGGGTCTTTTATCTTCACCCAGTGGCAAAGCCGATCTGAATTTCTACGACCGACCCGAGCAGTGGGCCTGCTGTATCTATTTATCGCTCTTTGGATTATGTCGATTTTTGGTAACTATGGTGATACCGACAGCTGGGAAAGGGCTAAACAGATTGAGCTATTTCATTGGTCCGTGTTGTTCGGGCTGGCTGCAGCTGGCGCAATTTGGCATGGCATCAAGTTTGATGATGGTATGACTCGTGGTTTTGGTATCACCTTTATTTTTATCAATCTCTATACCCGTTTTTTTGAGTATTTCTGGGATGGCACTCATAAGGCGATTTTCTTTGCGATTTTAGGAATTAGTTTCTGGTACCTAGGTAGTCGAGCGGAGCAGATTTGGCATCTGAATATGCTGGGGCTGGATAAAAAGCAAAATCAGGATTAATGGCTTCTAACGGTGAAAGCTATCTTAACGAACACTGCTATGGCTCTCAGTCAATTTTGCTGAGAGCCATTTTTTGTTCTGCTGCTCTTTGTTTAGATGTAGGAGCTTTGTTGTCTTAGCTCAGGGCATTAAGAAATATCCTGCCAGTTTACGCCCCATATAGTTGAAGAGGGTAGTGTCAGTTTTTGCAGTTGTTGGTTAATCTGTACAAGCTCTTGTTTTAACAGCTGTTGTAACTGTTGCTGCAGTTGTCGTTCAAGAGCTTGCTGGCTGTCTTGCTTGTATTGTTCCAGTTCGCTGCTGATAGCCTGTTTTTGATCTGCAATTTGCTCGGTCATTTTTGACTGCTGATTATTGATCTGCTCCAGGCGTGTTTTCAGCAATTCCATCAGTGCGGAGACTTTCTGCTGTGTTTCTTTCTCCGTGCTCAACAGCTCAGATAGTTGCTTAGATTTCTGGCGTTCGCTATCCAGCTGTGCCAGCCAATGTTGTTCACTTTTCTCGCCGCGATCTCTTTCCTCTTTTAATTGTTGCTGGAACTCTTTGCTCAGTTCAAGCACTTTATCCTGATGTTCTTTCAACTTGTCATTCAGCGCAGATTTCTCCTGCTGAATTTCTTCGTACTGTTCTTTAGCGGTTTCTTTTACCGACGCTAATTGTTGTTGCGCCAGTTCAAGCTGTTCTTGCTTTTGTTCGAGTTGTGCTTCCTGTTGGCCATTAGTTTTCTGCACTACAGTGAGCTGCTCAAGTAGGGTGTTATTTTTCTCTTCCAGCCAGCGGTTTTTGTTTTCCGTATCCAAGGCTGTTTGCAATGCTTTTTGTTTCTCCTCCAATGCCGTTTTCATTTCGGCATCGATTTTTTCTTTGTATTGCTCCAGCTCTTTGCTGGCTTCTTCCCGCGCTTGTTGCCACAGACTTTGCATCATTCCACTTAATGCATCTGGGGCAGGGGTGCCTGTTGCGATAACAGGTTTTTCCTGGCGTTCACCGCGCCAGCGTTTCAGGTGTTCTGAAATGGTGGTAAAGCTGCCCGTGCCCAGCCTTTCCCTTAAACCGGCAATTGTCGGATTCAGGCCTTCAGACAGCATTTCGTCGATAGCCAGTTTCACTTCGTCATAACTGATGCCAATTCTTGCCATTTTTACTGTTTTCCCACGTCTATAGGTATTGCGAATTACGTTGTATATTATATTACATATTACGTAATACGTTAAATAAAATATCATAATATCTGTAAATTCACGGTAACGGCTATAACCATGAATTTTTAAAATTACAGTGTTACACTATAGGCCAAGTTAGCCCTGAGCGTAGAAAAGCCTTGGAAAACAGGATCAAATAGCCCTGTAGGTGCCAGGTAACGCCCAAAATCAGGTAAACCCCGGCTTAAAAGCGCTCTAGTGAAAAAAAGTCGTAATAAATAGAAAATAAATGGTTAAAAAGTAAGCAGAGGATTAGTGGTTCGGCCTAAAAAGTCGGTTAAGGCTGTTTCAGAGCAAAACCAGTCGAAATTAAGGAAAGCCATGTTTGATAACGATGATCAGCAATCTCTATCAGTAAAAGACGGTGAGTTACTGCCGGAAGGTTTTCAGCGTAAAAATAGTGACGTCGGAAACTCGCGGTCAAATGCCATGGCAAGTTCTATAACTTGTAATGCAGTTAATGTCGATCTGCTGCCAATTGAATATATGCAAGATGTGGTTTCTCAACTGCCGGAAGTCTTAACAGGGCAGTGGGGCAGAAACCGTCTGGATCACGAGCCGCAAATTGCAGCGAATAATGATCTTGATGCCGTGCAAAGCTGGTTACTGGAATATCAGAACTCTGATGAAACCTTCCGCAGTTATCGCCGAGAAGCAGAGCGCCTACTATTATGGTGTTGGCATAAACAGGGTAAAGCGCTGTCTGATCTGAATCGTCAGGATATTGCTGATTACCAAGAGTTTTTAAAAGACCCGCAGCCGAGTTCATTCTGGTGTGGTGAAAAACGACCGAGAAACTCTGAGCAGTGGAAACCCTTTCAGGCAGGCTTAAGTCCATCCAGTCAAAAACAAACTTTGACCATCTTAAAAGGTCTGTTTAATTATCTGCGCGATGCGGATTATCTGCGTGGCAATCCTTTAGCCTTGATCAAAAGCCCCCATAAAAAAACAGCCGTTAAAAAAGTAGAGCGCTATCTGGAGTTGGAAGATATCCAGTTGTTGTTTAACCAGATTCCCGATGATTTCGAGTCGCCCCGGATTCATAAAGAGTGGATGCGTCAGCACACCTTACTTTATTTCCTTTATTACCTGGCACCGCGGGCCAGTGAAATCGCCGATTGTAAAATGAATGATTTTTTTCAACGCCGTGGCCGTTGGTGGTGGCGGGTGATGGGTAAAGGTAAAAAGTACGCCGAAGTTCCAGTACCTGATCCGCTACTGAAACAGCTGGTCAAATACCGCAAGCACCTGGAGCTAACGGACCTACCAGAGTCTGATGATGATTCGCCTTTTATCCGTTCAATTAATGGTACCAAGGGGATCAGTACTAATATGGTGTATCGACTCAGTAAAAAAATGCTCAGTGATGCAGCAGACTCTATAAAAGCATCAAGACCTGAGCAAGCCGCAAGAATGCTGGAAGCTTCTACCCACTGGTTTCGACATACCGCCATTACCCACTTGGCAGACCAGGGTGTAGACTTAAGATTAGTCAGTAAAACTGCACGTCATAGCAAGCTGGAAACCACTGCAATTTACTTCCATGCTGAAGATGAAGCTTGGCACGACGCAGTCAACAAACAACATAATAAGGAAGCACTTTAATGAGCCCAAAATCAGTACTTAATCCTGCTGTGATTACACCGGGTTCCAGTCGTCATATGGAAATGATCAAATGGCGGCGACATATCCATGCCCATCCCGAATTGGCCTTTATGGAGCAGAAAACATCGGCCTTGGTAGCGAAAAAACTGCGCGAATGGGGAATTGAGATTACAACGAATTGGGCTGAAACCGGAGTTGTTGGTCGTATTAAAGGGCAGGGTGGCCCAGGTCCAATTATCGCATTACGTGCAGATATGGATGCATTATCACTGGATGAGAAAAACACCTTTGAGCATAGATCTCGTCACAAGGGAAAAATGCACGCCTGTGGTCATGATGGCCACACCACTATGCTGCTGGGTGCTGCACGATATCTTGCTGAACATCCTGATTTCGCCGGAGAAGTCGTACTGATTTTTCAGCCAGCGGAAGAAGGTGAGGGTGGCGCTCGCGTGATGGTCAATCAAGGGGTGTTCAAGCAATATCCTGCGGATTATGTTTTTGGCTTGCATAACTGGCCAGGGTTAGCGGCAGGCGAAGTGGCTGTACACGATGGTCCTGTAATGGCTGGTATGGATACTTTTGAAATAGAAGTAAAAGGTAATGGTACTCATGGTGCTATGCCGCATTTGGGCACCGATCCGACTATTGTTGCTGCGCATCTGATCACAGCATTGCAGAGTATTGTCAGTCGTAATTTAAGCCCGTTGGAGTCTGGTGTTATTAGTGTGACCCAGATGGATGCGGGAACAATGCAGACAATTATTCCTGATAGCGTGGTATTAAAGGGTACAACCCGGGCATTGGATAATGATACTCACGGTTTTTTGCATAAAAGAATGACCGATCTGGTGCATAGTTTATGCGCGGGCTTTGGTGCAACTGGTTCCGTTATTTTTGGTGGTACATATCCTGCGACGGTCAATGATAGTACTGCCACTGCAGCTTTAGAGCGGGTTGCCAGTTCTCTGCTGGGTGAAAAGAAGGTGCATAGCAAGCTGCCACCAAGCATGGGGGCTGAAGATTTTTCTTTCTTTTTGCAGGATGTGCCGGGCTGCTATTTCTGGCTGGGGAATGGCCCTACAGAAGGTAACTGTACGCTGCATAGCCCGCACTATGATTTTAATGATGATATTCTGGCGACCGGTGCCAGCTTGTGGGTTTCATTAGTTTACCAGCACGGTTTAACCAGCCAGAAAAAATAATAAATTTTGCCATCAGCAATCGGGCACTGCTGTTATAATGCCCTGAAAATTAACACCTTTATGGAGTTTGGCTATCTATGTCTATTGCAAATGCCCAGCAGGAACTGGTTGAAGAGTTTGATTTTTTTGATGACTGGATGGACAAGTATCAGTACATCATCGATCTGGGCAAACAGCTGCCTGAATTCCCAGAGGAGCTGAAAACGGATGAAAACAAAATCACCGGTTGTCAGTCTCAGGTTTGGATTCATCATGAATTTACTGACGGCAAAATCAAGCTGCAAGCGATCAGTGATGCGGCGATTGTTTCTGGCCTGATTGCTCTGCTGATGAAAATCTATGACGAGCGCAGCCCGCAGGAAATTCTGACAACTCAGCCAACTTTCTTGGTAGATCTGGGGTTAGACAAACACTTAAGCCCAACCCGTAGTAATGGTCTGCACGCGATGCTGAAGCGAATTTCTGAACTCGCGGTAGTTTATTCTGCGGCTTAACAGTAGAAACTGGCTTAAATAGCTGCAAAAAAAAGCCCTGATTTATCTGATCAGGGCTTTTTCTTTTTAAAGTCTTTTAAAACTTGCGGGGGAGCGGGGGCGAATCAAATTCGCACAAGCGGCTTAAGCGGCTTGTTTGACTACCGGGCCGCTATGGAAGCGGAAAGTATCATCATCTGATTCAATCAGTTCTTTCTCAACCTGAGCAAAGAAAGCGATACGATCATCAATCGATTCTTCGGCGTACATCTTCGCCAGCATCAAATAATCCTGATAGTGACGACCTTCGGAGCGAACCAGTGAGCGGTAGTATTTCGCCAGAGCATCATCCAGATGTGGAATCAATGCCATAAAGCGTTCGCAAGAGCGGGCTTCAATAAAGGCACCGATAATCAGAATATCGATCAGTTCATCTTTGCCTTTGCGTACATGTTCACGCAGGCCAGACGCGTAACGGGCTGCAGAGATATGTTCGTACTTGATGCCGCGCTCTTCCAGAATGCCCACCACTTGTTCAAAGTGCAGTAGTTCTTCACGAGCCAGTTGCGACATTTTTTTCAGCAGATCAGGACGATCTACGTAGCGATACATCAGGTTCATCGCAGTGGAGGCGGCTTTCTTCTCACACTGAGCATGATCAATCAGCAGAATATCCAGATTCTGCACCGCTTGCTCAACCCACAGCTCCGGAGTACGGCAAGGTAGGAACTCAAACATCTCTTCTAATAAATCAGTGTCTTTCACGAATCAGCCTGTCTGTATTTTCAATAATCTGCTTGTTGATGGTCCGGTAAAGTTGTTCCAATTGCAGCTCATTATGCAGCGGATCTTTAAAGGCCAGACCATAAGCCTCAATCTGCTGGATTCTTCCTGCACCTGCACGCAGCAGATCAATCACCCAGCACAGAGGATCAAAGTGCTTAGTATAACGGATTCTGTGTTTGATAAGTTGCTGTTCCAATTGATCTTTATCAATCAGCTGAAAATATTCTTTCACAACATCAACGCTTAGCCACTCCGTACGGCGCATAATATTCTGTCGCTGTTCTGAGGTCATTGCACCCCAGCGCAAAATCTCATCAGAATTTCGTTTACAGCCACGACAGATATCATCACCTTGGGTGGTACTGCATACCCCAAGACAGGGGGATTCAATTCGCGTCATTACGCTTTGTCTCATTTTCTGTCGTTAACTTTTGATTAGTGCTGCTGGATAATTTTGTTTCGCTATCTGTGTTGTTATTCACTGCTTTCTGCTCAGGATCATCATCTAGAGAGTGGTGCTCTCCGCAGCTATGGCCACAACAAGATGCTTTTGCATCGCTTGTCGGTTCTGTATCTGCAGTAGGATTGACGCCATTATGCCAACAGCCTTTTTCAGGCACCGGATCATAACCGCCTTTGGCCATAGGGTTGCAGCGTAAAATCCGTTTTACCGTCAGAATAAATCCCTTAATTGCACCGTGAGTTTCCAGGGCTTCCAGGGAGTATTCAGAGCAGGAAGGGTAGTAGATACAGCGTTGAGGCAGCATGGGGCTGATAAAATAGCGATAAAATTTTACCAGCAATTTAAGCAACCATTTCATAATGCCACCTCAATCAGATCTGTTTTCTGCAACTATAATAATGCACTTTTAATGGGTGCTGTATAAAAACACATGCATCTGAAAAGTGACACTTTACAGTAAAAAGCAGAGAGTCTTACTTCTTATATAGCTCAGATGGATCGATCAGGGGATCAGAATCCACTTTCAGTTCATCGCCATCAACAACCATATAGAAGCAGTTGCGACGACCGGTGTGACAGGCCGGACCCGTCTGATCAACTTTCATCAGAATGGTATCCGCATCACAATCAAGACGGAATTCTTTCAAATGCTGCTCTTGGCCGGAAGATTCACCTTTACGCCAAAACGCCTGGCGGGAGCGGGACCAATAACACACGCGACCGGTTTTCAGGGTTTCTTTAATAGAGGCCAGATTCATCCAGGCCATCATCAGAATTTCACCGGTATCATGCTGTTGAGCAATGGCAGGCACTAAACCATCTTCGTTGTATTTGATGTTTTCCAGTGCCAGTTCCAGATCATAGCTCTGGTTTAGTTCTGATTTTTCGATGGCTTTCCAGCTAAAATTGTCACTCACGATGATTGCTCTTTTATCTGTTAATGGCTTTTACTGCATATGATTTGGCTGCCATAGGCTTTGTTAACGAGCTAGGGTAGCAGTGTTACGTTAACAAAGGTCACGCTAAAAATTGAAAGTGGCAGCGCTTTTTAATAATTCGTTTTGCTTGGTTTACCCGTTGCCAGTTACCAGGATCTACTTGCTGGGTGTTTCGGGGCTTTGCATCGATTTTTTTCTGGCCGAAAACAGGCTGGAAATCACAAAGCAGCCTGCTGCCAGCAGAATAATCGTAGCACCGGCCGGTAAATCCGGGCCGTAGGATAACGCAAGACCGGTCGATGTAAAACCAAGACCTAATAATGTAGCCAGTGCCATCAAAGAGGAGAGGGTGCGGACATAATGTCCGGCAATGGCGGCAGGTAGCGTCAATAGGGCGATTACCAGAATCAAACCCACCACTTGAATCAGCAGAACAACGGTTAATGCGACAATACACAGTAATAGTAGATAAAGCAGATTAACCGGTAGGCCTCTTAAGCGGGCAAATTCAGGATCAAACGCTACGGCTTGGAAAGGTCGATAGAGTAGGGCGATAGCACCAACAATCACTACATCCATACCGGCCATCAACCAAAGATCGTCTTCTGCCACCAGTAGGATATTACCAAACAGATAGCTCATCAGGTCGACTTGATACCCCGGTGTTTGGCTGATAAAGATAATACCCAGCGCCATACCCGAGGCCCATAATGCCCCAATCAAGGTATCTTCCCGCGCCTGCCAATAGAGTTTTACCAAGCCGATAATCAGGGCTGAGATCACCGCCGCGATTAAAGCACCAACAAAAGGTGAGCCGCCGAGAAAATAAGCGATGCCCATACCACCCATCACCGAATGCGCGATACCACCGGCCAAGTAACTGATACGCATCACTACGACATAGCTACCGATCAGACCGCAGGCGACACTGGCCAAGACACCGGCAATCACTGCGCTCTGTAAAAAGCTCTGTTCTGCCAGAGCGGTAAAAAATTCCATCATGTCCGATTTATCACTATGGTTGTTGGCTCATCAGGAGCAAAGAAGCGTTATAACGTGATTGGGCGCAGCTTTAAAGTTTAAGCACTAAAAAAAGCTTAACTATTAAAACTTCACGCCCATTTAGATCGCATGAGAGTGATGGTGAATAGCATGTACATGACCGCCGTACATCTGCTCAATCACATCCGGGGTGATGCAATGGGTTTCGTGGCATAGCAGTTCTTTATTTAGGCAGGCGACACGATCCACATAATCTGTGATAAAGCCGATATCGTGGGAGATCACAATAATCGACATGCGTTTGTTCAGCTCTTTAAACAGATCAAACACACCTTTCTCTTGATGGGAGTCGACACTGGCGGTAGGTTCATCCAGCAATAGCAGGTCCGGTTCCGACGCTAGGGCGCGGGCAATCAAAACCCGCTGCAGCTGACCACCTGAAAGCTGATCAATCGAGCGATCGGCAAATTCAGCCACACCGGTTTCTTCCATGCATTTGCGCGCTAATTCACGGTCTTTTTTGGTATATCGCTGCAATAAGCGGCCCTGATGCAGACATCCCATCAATACAGTTTCTTCAACCGTAATCGGAAAATCAGAAGGGAAGCGGGCAAACTGAGGCACATAACCCAAACGGGAGCGTGCCTTTTTCACCGAGGTGCCAAATACTTTTACGGTGCCTGTATCTGGCGTGATCAGGCCCATAATCAGTTTTATCAGAGTACTTTTACCTCCGCCGTTAGGACCTACCAGCCCTAAAAACTCACCCTCGCGCACGGCGAGGGTGATATTGTCCAGCACAGGTACCGACTGATAGCGAAAGCTAACGCGGTCAAACTCAATAATATTTTTTGCAAAACGCCCCATTAGCGCCAGGACTCCAGCAATTGTTGAGTCAGTTTTTCAAGCTCAGCAGGCAGATCGTATGGCACAGGGTCAACATTTACGACCTTAGCATCAATATGACTGGCGATACGCTCAGCAGGTTTACGGTTAAATTGGCTCTGAACCAGGATCACCTTAATCTGCTCTTCTTCTGCTTTTTTGGTCAACTCAACCAGTTTACGTGCACTTGGGCTTTTGCCTTCAAACTCAATGGCAACCTGCTCCAGGTGATATTGTTGCGCATAGTAACCCCAAGCCGGGTGGAATACCATAAAGGTGCGACCTTCATAATCTTCCAGCGCTTCATGGATATTATGGTCCAGCGTCTTAAACTTGCTCTTCAGCTGAGCAAAACCCTGCTCAAATTGCTCGGCAGACTCTGGGAAAGCCTTCTCCAACGCATGAGTCATATTATCCGCTTGCTGAATCGCCAATTTTGGATTCATCCAAACGTGAGGGTCTAACTCGCCTTCATGATCATCGTGACCGTCATGCTCTTCGTGATCATGAGAGGCATGTTCTTCGTGGTGGTCGTCGTCATGATCATGGTCCTTATGCTCATCATGATCGTGATCTTTATGATCATGGCCTTTATGCTCGTCATGATCGTGATCTTTATGATCATCGTGGTCATGCTCTTCATGATCGTCGTGCTTATCATCGCCGTGATCATGTTCACTATGATCCTCATGCCCATCGCGGTCATCACCATGACTATGAGCTTCCATCTCATTTCGCTTGATGCCTTTAACAGAGTCCACCAGCACCAGATCAGGATTCAGTTTGCTGATGCGTGGCAGCCAAGTTTCCTCAAATGGTACACCCGTCGTAAACAATAGGCTTGCTTTGCTTAATTGCGCCATCTGCTTACCGGTCGGATCATAACTATGAGGGTTATGGCCTGGCTGAACTAGCACCTTTACATCCACCGCATCACCGGCAATCTGCTCGATCATATATTTCTGCGGCATAACACTCACATAAACCAGAGGTTTAGCCAGAACAGAAAAGCTCAGAGTAGATAGCGCTAACGCACTCGCAGTAGCTAGCAAACGAGGAGAAAATGAGGTGGACATGGGGTAGTGGGCTCCGAATTCATCGATAAGACAGCTTAAAAGCTATCGTTGTATATGACCGATAAGTATAACTCTAGTTGTTAGGGTACAACATATCATTTTATCTGATGTGAGACAGCCCGAACGCGACATCTGATTGATCTAATTGCGAAAAATAACGTCCAAGGTAAAAGGAATATCGCAAATTTTGAGATATAATCAGATATAACACAGCAAAGTACTCAGGATTATCTAATATATGACCACCCTTTTTGTTCGCAAACTGACCGTTATTGACTGCTCCTATCTGGATGCCCGCCGTGGATTGGTGGGAGAGAGCTGGCATGTTGACGTAGAGCTGGATGGCGACTTGAACGAACAGGGAATGTTATTTGACTTTGGCCATGTGAAAAAAACACTGAAGAAACTGATCGACAGCACAGTGGATCACGGCCTGCTGATTCCAACAGAAACTGAAGCTTATAAACTGATTAGTGAAGAAACTGACCGGGTAGCGCTGGAATTTAATAGCCACGTTGGCCAGTTTAAGCACGCCAGCCCACTGTGTGCTATCCAACGCCTAGCGGTTGAAAGCATCACTCCAGAAGCCGTCGCCCAATGGCTGGAAAAAGTAGCACCAAGCGTACTACCGGAAAACGTAAAAGCGGTTCGCTTTAATCTGCACCATGAAATCATGCCTGCAGATCAAGCACACTACCATTACAGCCACGGCCTGAAAAAACATGACGGCAACTGCCAGCGTATTGCCCACGGCCATCGCTCCCGCATCGAAATCTTTAGCAACGGCCAACGTAACCAGCAACTGGAAAACCAGTGGGCGAACCAGCTACACGACGGTTATATCGGCACCCGTGAAGATATCGTGTCTGAAGACGACATTAGTATCTCCTTTGCTTACACCGCCAACCAAGGTGAGTTTGAAATCACCGTACCCAAACAGATCTGCACCCTGATGGATACCGATAGTACCGTAGAACTGATCGCCCGTTTTATCTGCGAGAAAATAGGGGAAGAGGGCACCAAAGTGTATGCCTATGAAGGGATTGAGAAGGGCGCTGTTTTTTCACTGTAAGATCTCTGGTGAACAGAAAGCCAGACTGGAAAGGTTACAACTTATTTAAAAAGGCTGTTTATTCTCTTACTTGTTACTCCAACTTCATTAAGTAATTCCAAGGATAACAGCCTATATTTCACTGCTTGTTTTGACACTAAGAAAGTCTTTGCTAAGTGGCTGCTTATATTTCTATAATTGTCGATATTACATTTCTGATCATCCAAATATAAATATCCAAAACCACGGTTATTCAAACCTTTGCTATCAGCCCATGAGTAGAATTCGGACAGAACGGCTTTTTTGGGTAATAAGAGATTAGATGCAAAACTATTTGCCTGTAACTCCATCCGTGAAACTTCGGATATACCTAAGCTATGATCTCTATCGAAGTCATCTATGCTATCAAAATAGCTTTCTGACAAAATATATCTAGAATGCCCTAAAAAATAATGCCCTAATTCATGAGCTAGGGTAAATCTTTGTCGCCCAGTGTTTTGAATTTTATTTTTATCGATATAAATCTTAAAAGGATGAAATTGTATTCTACCTAAAATATCCTTTGGCAATATAGCGTTAAGATTAACTGTCAGATTCTGTTCAGCAGTAAGGATTGAAATAATTTTGTTTAGATCAACCTTGCCCGTTGAATACTCAATTCTTTGTAGAACAGCATTCGCGATATGTTCAATCTGTAAGTGAGATAAATACTCAACAAAACAACCATTATTTGATGTATTTGAGACTATCTCAGAATCTGATGACTCAATCCTAGCTAGTCCTTTAATTGCATGTGTTATGGAGGCTGTATATTGTCCGTCAAAAAAAGCATAAAAATTAAATACTGAAACAGCATTGGGTTCTTCCCTCAGCCATTTATATGCAGCATGGGCTTGATTCTTTTGATGGCTTTGATGTGAGGGTGAACGCTGTAGAACCCAGTTTAAATCATCATTAGGGACGTATTTTGCTAAACCAATGCCCTTTGATTCAGAAAAATTTATTGTTCCTTCCTGAAATGAGTTGTTTGTTATAAGTATCGCCTTTATATTTCCGCCTGAAATCTGCTGTGTTTTTGAAAAGAAAGACTCAACATCTCCAACTTGAACTGGCCTTTTATAGTTTTTGCACTCTACAAGTACGAGTATCGATGCTCGATCATGACCTGGTAGGAATATTTCTATCGAAATATCGATTATTATTTTCTTTTTTCGGTCTCTTGAGTAATAACCTTTTTTCTTATATATGTGGCATCTATCTTCATTAGCTAAGAACTTATCCTCACGGATCTCGCGGAGCAACTGGTCATGTACAAGGGCTTCGAACTGATCACCTTTTTTTGTTGTATTCATAGATACCACCTGCATTGCATGTCACGAACAACATATACCTTTTCAATAGCAAGTCAATGAAATAACAATATTCAGCTGATGTATATTGAAGAGAAACACTGCTAATGTTTGGATTGCGTCACTATACGCCGTAATATCCCGTAATACCTTTCCTTCTCTCTCTGCATTACCGTCTAACTATCACTCTAACAAAAAGAGATTTGGCGATGACAAAGCAGGTTAATGTTTATCCAGGTAAGGCGAGCACGGCTGTTGAGCATTCCGATAGTAGTCGGGGCAATTTGGGTTTGTGTTTTTCCGGTGGCGGTTCCAGGGCGTTGACATGCGCTTGGGGTCAGTTGCTGGGTTTGGACACTCTGGGTTTGATGGAAAAGCCGCGTTATATATCGTCGGTATCCGGTGGCACCTGGGCATCCTGTATCTATACTTTTTTGCCGCAGAATTATTCCGATCAGGATCTGTTGGGGCAATACTTTAAGCCTGCTGATCTGAGTCTGAAAGACGCTACCGGTAAGCTTAATCTGGATAAGCTGGGTGAAAAGGTTTACGGCAATGTACCTGCTGGTTTAAACATCTATGAGCTGCTGGTGACTGCCGGTCAATTTATTACTGAGAATCATGGTAAAAACAGTCAGTGGTTATGGGCAGATATTATCGCCAGTAAGGTGTTGGATCATTACGATCTGAGATCCAAAGGCGAGGCGTCCTGGCTCTCTACGCGTTCTTTCTCGCTATCCCAGGATTATGCGCAAACCACCTTCCCGCAGTTAAATCCTTCTGATCAGAATTTCTACTTTGTGCGTCCGAAGCGTCCCTTTATCGTGATGAACAATAACATCATGCAGAAGGTGGATGATGCCGATCGTAAGATTTCCAATATTGTGCAGCTGCCGGATCAGGTCACGCCGGTTGCAGCAGGTGTAAGAGGAGAAACGCCGGATAAAGCGATTGTCGGTGGCGGTCTGGTGGAGCCCTGGGGTTTTGCTTCTGAAGTGGAGCAAACCGATGCGGCACAATCTCCAGTTTCTGTATCAGTAAAACAGAAATATTCTCTGATCGATATCGCCAGTACTTCCAGTGCATTTTTTGCTCAGGCTATTGCCAGTTTTATTCAGGCTCATTTAGAAGATGAAGATAGCAAAAAAGGCCTGTTAAAAGATATCGAAGGCAAGCTGTCGGATGAACATAAAAAAGGCTTGTTGGCTGAAGTGGGCGATGACCTGAAAGATATCTTTGATGTGATTGCTAAGCACTTAAAAGATTATGTGCTCTCCAGCATCGGTGATGTAGTGCCGCGGTATAACTACTGGCCGGTGACTGAGGACAGTAAAAACGAAGAGCTGCTGTTTACCGATGGTGGTACTTTGGAAAACACCGGTATTTTGGGCGCTATAGCACAGACAGATACCGGTGAGGCTCAACAGCAGCCGCTACATCTGCTGGCATTTGATAATACCAGTACACCGCTGACCGTTAACAAGGGCAAGGTGATCAGTGCTGGTCAGGCTGCGCCGTTGTTCGGTATCCACTTTGATGAGAAGACCGGTATTGGCCAGCCTTTTACCACTGAGCAGAAAGACCCAACAAACTCTGCTTTTATCGCAACCAGTCTGATTCAGATCTTCGACAATACACCTGATAGCAATGGTGTGACACCGTTTGAGCAACTGGTTAAGGGGTTGTATACCAGCAGTGCTAGCGTAGCTGCCAATGCAGAGGTAACCAGTGACGACAGTTGGCAACCGCAGAATCCGGCTTATCATCAGATGTCGGTGACTACGGTAGCTAATTCACTATCGGGTATCTCTGCTGGTCGTTCGGTTGAGCTGTTCTATGTGCAGAACGGTCGCATGATGAACTGGCAAAATCAACTGGCTGACAAAGAGTTGAAAGATCAGATCTTGGCAGGGCAGGGGCTGCAGAGTGATGTGCGTAAGATCTACGACGATATCACTGAAGCAGTTGAGCTGTACTTTAAGGCTCGTAAAGATCTAAACAAGGAGATTGTAGAGATTCTGAAGCAACCACAAAAATCCTTTGCGGATTTCCCTTACTACAACACCTTCCTGAAAATTGGCCTGCTGCCAAAAGAGTCCAATGCGCTAAGTCAGATGTGGGCTTGGGCTGTTTGTGATGAAGGCAGTCCAATGCGCACCGATCTGGAGCAATTTGTTACGAATGCCCAGTAGGCATCAATATTAGCAACGGCCTGTTACGCAGAGTTATGGATAGTCTCTTTATGGATAGCCTTAAGGAATTGTAAATAGTCTCTGTCTGGTCGTTATCGATAGCTTGAAGTGATGGTCTTGCTGATCATCACTTCATAGCTGCCAAAGATTTCAATCCCGTTTTAACTGATACACTTTCAATTAACCTCAGCTCGGCAAAGTAGGTTAGTTGAGACCTTTCTCTTCTGAAAATGCCAATAGCTGAGATACATCACCTTTAACGAGGATCGGCATAGCCATTTCTATAGTCTCGATATCCCAATTCCACCAAGCCAGATCCAGCAGTATTTTTCGTTCTTCTTCGCTGTATCGATATTTGGTAACTTTGGCCGGATTGCCTACTGCAATACTGTAGGGAGGGATGTCTGTTGCAACTACAGATTTTGCGCCAATAATTGCGCCGTCACCAATGTTCACTCCCGGCATGATGGTCACGTCATAACCAATCCAAATATCATTTCCTAAGCGTGTGTCTTTATGTGATTTAAAAGGATATTCGGATAAAGGCAGAATCTCAGACCATTTATCTCCAAAAACAGCAAACGGATACGTCGTAACGCCATCCATCGCGTGATTAGCATCTGGCATGATGAATTTAATATCACTAGCGAGAGCACAGAACTTGCCGATATGCAGAGCATTTCCTGATATGCCAAAGTTATATAGCACGTTTTTGCTCAGAAACTCTGTTGGATCGTTAAAGTCACTGTAATAGCTATAATCGCCGACATGGACATTCGTGACATCGCTTTCAGCGATTAAGGGCTTTAAAAAAACGGTATTTTTGAAGCCTGAGATCGGAAACTTAGTACTCGGTTTCACTCGCTTTTACCTCATCACTTTGTGCTTGTGCTTGTGCTTGTGCTTGGAGCAGGATGACAGAAGGGGAGTTTTAGATACCACGCCTTCTATCCTGCTAATCACTTTTCTCTTGCCTATCTGTTAGCAGTGTCTGCGGATCGATCTGCTCCTGTTTTAGCTGCTGCAGAATAATCTCATTAAACGTCATCTCTGGGTTGCGCTCACACAGCATGCCCATCTTCAGCCAGAACTCCGCCTGGGCATTTATCGACCGTGACATCACGGAACTGCTCTTGCGAATTTCCCCGTGCAGCTCTTCAGAGACTTTAAGTACACCCATTTCAAATCCTTATCTATTTTATACATAGTATATGTGTTTTATATGTAAATCGTATATTTTTAGCTACCAATTCGCAAATCATTTTAACCTGTTGAATATTCAAGAATATTTTGGGTTTCGCTCAGGGATTTGACCCAATAGAGATCTATCCCTATGAAATAAATATGCCCGTGTTGGATATCTGGTTTTGTGAGCTATCTCTTTGATCCAGAAATATTTTTGTGAAGTGGTTCTGCTTACAGAGTCAAAACTCAACCCGCTCCTGTTACCTGTGCTATACATGCTGAAAATGGAAGGTTTTTTAAAACCTTAAGATTCTTAAAGCTGTTTTTCAGTCGGAGGTTTTATGACTGACGGCGATTCAAATATGCAATTTCCATCAGGGAAAAGTAGGTTATGGCAGGTGCTATTGGTGTCTGCGTTTTTAACGGCTTGTGGTGGAGGTGGCGGCGGTTCCTCCAGCAGCGACACATCGGATGACAACAATCAGGAGCAAGTCACGGATAACAGTGGTTCTGATTCATCCGGCGGTTCAAGTGACTCAGGTGGAAGTAGCACTGATACTGGTACGGATGACACTGATTCTAACGCTGACTCAGATTCTAGTTCTGGAAGTGATACTGGCAGCTCAGGCAGTGGCGCTACTGATGACACTACGGATAGCGGTAATGGTTCGACTACTGATTCCGGTGATAACAGCTCAGAAGATAATAATTCAACAGATAGCGGTAGCTCTACAGATAACACAGGCGGCAGTTCAGCAGATAATAACGCTGACTCAGGCTCTAATTCAGGTGGTGCAACCGATGATTCCTCTGCTGCTCTTTCAGCAGAGAACCAAGCCGCACGTTTTTTAACTCAGGCTACTTTTGGCCCGACAGAAGATGAAATTGCCAGCCTGACAAACAGTTCAACCTCTGACTGGTTCTTACAGCAACTGGACGTGTCACCAAGCTATTTGATGCCTTGGTTAGATTATTACACTGAACTGGCTCCTGGTGATGAGGAAGAAGAGTCCCTGCTAAGAATCGAAGCGGCGACTATGGGCTTCTGGCGTAATAGCGTATCAGGACAGGATCAGTTAAGACAGCGTATGGCTTTTGCTCTATCTGAGCTATTGGTTGTCTCCAATGGTGGTGGCGAAGCACTGACCGATATTCCTGAAGCTGTAATCTACTATCAGGACAAGTTGATTGAGCATGCTTTTGGTAACTACCGCGATGTATTGGAGGCGGTTACTTATTCTCCTGCAATGGGTTATTACCTGACCTATTTAGGCAGCGAAAAGGGCGATCCGGAAACTGGTCGTATGCCTGATGAAAACTACGCTCGTGAACTGCTGCAGCTGTTTACCATTGGTTTGGTTGAGCTGAATAAAGATGGTACTGAAAAGGTTGATAGTCAGGGCAATACCATCGAAACCTACACCAACAAAGATATCACGGGTTTAGCCCGTGTATTTACGGGCTTTAATCCTGATTACTCTATTGAAGATAACGATGCCATTGATGCCAACTTGTATGCATATCCGATGGCTATTGAGGAGGAATCTCACTCTGAGCTGGAGAAAAGCTTCCTGGGCTTTACCATTCCTGCAGGTACCGATGGTCCAACCAGTACTGATCTGGCGTTAGATTTTATCTTCCTGCATGACAATGTTGCACCTTTTGTTGGTAAACAGCTGATTCAGCGACTGGTAACCAGTAACCCAAGCGCGGCTTATGTTGAGCGTGTATCTAATGCTTTTGAAACCGGTCGTTACTCTCTACCAAATGGTCAATCCGTAGGTAAAGGGCTGCGTGGTGATCTGACCGCGACGCTGGCTGCAATTTTGTTTGATACAGAAGCCCAAAATATGACCGGGGTACAAGGCGGCAAAATTCGTGAGCCGATTTTGCGTTTTACTCACTGGGCCCGTGCCTTTGAAGTTGAAAGCGTAACCCCTGAATTTAACTTGTCACTTTGGGATACCGCCAGTACTTCGTCACTGGCTCAACACCCGTACCGTGCACCATCGGTGTTTAACTTCTTTAGGCCGGGTTATGTCGCACCAGGCTCGGTCAGTGCGGCACAAAATATGGTGGCACCAGAGCTGCAAATCGTGAATGCCACGTCTATTCCAGGCTATATCAACTTTATCACTGGCTTTATCTTTAGAGATCCAGAAGATGTTGATGTGGAAGAGTTCCAAGAAGAGCTCAATGAAGAGGGCATTAATCTGGATGCTGAAGGCGCAGTGAATAGTTTCCAGGCTAATTACGATGCTGAAATTGCCCAGGCCAGCAATATCGATGCTCTGCTGGATCATCTTGATCTCAAGTTGACCTACGGCACCCTAAGCAACGAAACACGTCAAGCGATCACCGATGTACTGCAACAACTGCCCGTTGAAGATGACGGAGATCGTTTAGAGCGTGTACGTTACGCTGTGTTGATGATCATGACTTCACCTGATTACCTGGTTCAGCAATAGGAGATTAACAATGGCAATGAATCGCAGAGATTTTTTACGCGCTGGACTAACAACAGGTTCAGCATCAATGGCCATGGCATCTCTTGGCGGTATGACATCCATGTTGACTGCTATGCAGTCCAGAGCGGCAACCAATACCGATGGCTATAAAGCGCTGGTGTGTTTGTTCCTCTACGGTGGTATGGATAATCACGACACCATTATTCCTTATGACCAAAGCTCTTATAGTGACTGGGCCAATATCCGATCGTCGTTACTGAATATCTACGGTGGTGCCCGTGGCAGAGATCAGTTATTGCCGATCAATCCCAGCAATAGTGAGGATTACTCAGGACGGCAGTTTGCATTGCCTGCAGAAATGTCAGGCCTGCAAGGTCTGTTTGAAAGTGGCCAGGCTGCGGTTGTAGGTAATGTTGGCCCTTTGATTCAGCCCGTAACAGCCAGCAGTTTTGAGGCAGAAACAGTCGACCTGCCATCACGACTGTTTTCTCATAACGATCAGCAAGCGACGTGGATGTCAGGCGCACCAGAAGGTGCACAGTACGGCTGGGCTGGTCTGTTTTCTGATCTCTCTCTGGGTAATGGCGCTAACTCAGACACCACCTTTGCCAATATTACGACTGGTGGAGGGGAATTACTGCTGACCGGAACTAAAACTGCACCCTATAGCGTAGGTATCGACGGTGCTGCGCAGCCAGAAGTATTGGGTGAAAATAGCGATATTCGTGATCTACTGACGGCTCACTTCAGAGGTGCAGCTTATCTACCCGAACCTTTGTTAGGACAGGACATCAATCAGAAAAATCGTACTGCCTATGATGCTAATGCTCAATACAACCAGGCTGCTGGTGGTAGCGCTCTGGCAACAGAGTTTCCTTCCAGCTGGTTAGGACAGCAATTGAAAGCGGTAGCGAAAACAATCTCTGCTCGTACTGCGCTAGGCGCCAATCGTCAGGTGTTTGTCGTAGGTTTAGGTGGATTTGATACTCACTCGGAGCAAGCTAAAACACTGCCTAAACTGCAATCCCAAATCGATCAGGCAGTAACCGCATTTCATACCGCAATGGGGGAGTTATCACTGAATGATGATGTCGCCCTATTCACAGCGTCAGATTTTGGCCGTACCCTGGCGATTAATGGTGATGGTACGGACCATGGTTGGGGAGCTCACCATTTTGTTGTTGGCGGCGGAGTTCAAGGACAAAGAATCTTTGGTGATATTCCGGTGTCTACCCTAAACCATGAACTGGATGCGGGTAGCGGCCGTTTGATTCCAACAACCTCTGTTGAACAGTATGCTGCGGCTTTAGGGCGCTGGTATGGTTTGGATGACAATGAGCTTAACATTATCTTTCCGAACCTGACAAATTTTGGTTCGGTACCGGCGATTTTTGCTTAGCCTGGTTTGAAGCAATCCCCTTCGTTTCTGAATCTTTGCTTTTAACCTTCTTTTTCTTGTCACTTGATACGGGGGCCATTTGGCCCCTGTTTTCGTTTTTACTCTTCTTATCATTAAGCGCTTTAGCAGAGGTGTACTTTGTGACAAGATGCATCTGGAAATTTAAGTGTCGCTATCTCAATAACAATTACCTCAGTGACAACGTCTCAATAACGATTATCTTAACAACCAGTCTTTCACAATCTCTGTCTTCAGGCACTTTCCTTATGGGTCGAAATAGTTCACCAAAAAACTTATCTGTCACCGTCATTTTGGCAGCTGCCATTGGTGGCTTGATGGCCATTATGTTGATTATTGTGCAGCTGATTCATTTCACTGCCAACGAGAAAAATACCGCTGAGTTACTGGTTGATCAAGCTCGTAGCATCACCACAGATATCGAGTTGGGCATACGTCACCAGCTGGATAGTACCGAACAGATTCTGGCCAGTGTCAGTACTGAAATGGTTGAAGCAGAAGGGCTGATCTCAGATAGCCGTTTAGAAGATCTGTTTTCAGGAGCTCTGTTAAGTCATGGCCGTATGGGAAGCCTGAACTTTTTTAATATGGATTATCGCCCCTATGGCATGGTGATAAATGACAAAGGGCGGCCCGAAGTTTCACCTATTGCTAACCATAAGCATCTGGCAAGAGAGAATCCCGATATTCAGCGTATCATCAATGTTTGCCGGCAAGAAGAGGGAGCTGTTTGGCACCAACCGGAGTTTTTTCAAACGGAATCCTTTCTTGTCGCAACACATCCGGTATTTCATCAAGACAAGTATATGGGCTGTCTGGCAGCAACAATTGAAGTTCGTAGTCTTTCTGCTCTAATGGAGCGTCTAGGTGAACGCTTTGAAGCCACACTATTTATCTTGCGTGGTGAGGAGCGTGTTTTAGCTCATAAGACACTGACAGATACTCATCACAAACAAAATACAGATACCCCGTTAGTACATCTAAACGAGATCGACGACTCCGTTTTGCAGCAGATTTGGCAGACAGAGCAGGTTCATGAAGAATTTTCAGTCTTGGCTGAAGAAGGCATTCATGTTCACCTCACGAGAAACGATGATGAAAAGCCCTATCTATTTCTCACTAAAGAGCTGATTAACTATGGCGATGAGATTTTGACTGTGGGCGCCTGGTTTCCTTGGGAAACGTTCTCTACTCAAATTATGCGCCTGTTTTGGTCTTTTATTTCCGGTGTTGTACTACTGATTGTTGGTGTTGCACTGGCGGTATTGATGGGTAAGCGTATTGCTAAACCGATTAAAGAGACCGCACAGGCTGCAGCTAAAATCAGTCACTTAAGCCTGGATGATGTAGAACCTTTACCAGGCAGCCGCTTCTCTGAGTTAAATGATCAAGCTATGGCTTTTAACAGTATGCTGACGGGGCTGAAGGCTTTTGGTCATTATGTGCCAAGCAAGCTGGTTGATCGATTGATCCAGGAGGATGTTGCCTTAAGTGAGGTTTCCCAGGAAAGAGAACTGACAGTGATCTTTACCGATATCGCAGGTTTTACTTCTCAGTCGGAACAACTGCCTGCCAGTGATGTGGCTGATTTCTTAAACCATCACTTTGAGCTGTTAGGCTCCGCAGTTGATGCCGAAAATGGCACTATCGATAAATATATCGGCGATGCTTTAATGGCTTTCTGGGGGGCACCTGAACGTATGGATGATGCGCCAATCAGGGCCTGTCGTGCAGCATTAGCTATTAATCGGGCACTGGAAATAGACAATCAGCATCGAGTTAAACAAGGGCTTGAACCCGTTCAAATTCGCATCGGTGTTCATACCGGTTCTGTCGTTGTAGGTAATATCGGTTCCCAAGGTCGTATCAACTACACCATCGTGGGGGATACCGTTAATGCCAGTCAGCGTTTGGAATCCACTGGACGCGAGTTTGCCTTACCCGATGCGGCTGCAACGATTCTGATCAGTGAAGAAACTCGCCAACAGCTAAAGGAGCAGTTTGTTACTGAAGCTTTGGGTGAGGTTAAAGTGAAGGGGAGGGATAAAGCCATGGTGGTGTATCGTTTAATCTCCGAGCGCAGCTAAATAGGGAAGCACTAAACAGAAAACAAACTTAGTCTGCAAAAAGGATCAATGGCTTGCTGTACCTCCATTATGGATAGAAGGCGCTGGTTTGGTTTGGTTTGGTTTGGTTTGGTTACAAATGATAAAGGGCGTTTTCCCATGGGAAAACGCCCTTTGTTTTTGATGTATAGCTCAGCCTGGAACTAAGTAGAAACCATACTCTTGGCCATAAGCTCAAAAGTCTGTTGTTTAAAATCTGCAGTATTAAACTCTGGATTTTCGACAATAAAGGTGGTTGTCGAGAAGATATTGCTTTGAATATTCTGTACAACAAATTCCAGTGGTAGTTTCACAAAGATGCCCGCATCTTGCCCTTGCTGGAAAAAATCATACAGAAAACCAAACACTTCCTGCATTGCCTGCCGTTTTGACTCTGCCGACAGTAATGGGCTGCCGTAGTAGAGTTTAAAAAAGACTAACTTTTCTGGGTTGTCCAAAAACCAGTCTAGGGCGTTATGCCAAAAGACCGCTGCTTTTGCTAAAGGGTCTTCAGGCAGCTCCTTTAGCATCACTTCAGCTAATTCCTGTTTGATTGTGCGGTACAGTTCATCAACCAGCACCTGCTTGTTAGGGAAGTGGTGGAACAAGGTACCAGTCGCCACGCCCGCTTGCTTAGCGATGCTGGCGGTCGAGGTGCCACTAACCCCCTGAGTTACAAATAGGGTTAGTGCGGTATCAAGAATTGTTTGTCGCTTAGAAGCAGCCATTAGCGTAGGAATACCTTTCTAAAAATTTTAACCGCTAAGTCTCTGTTTTTTAACAGCATACCACTGCGTGGTAACCAAGAGAAAGATTGGAGTACCGTCTTAGCATGTGAGAAGGTCTTAAAGCCCTCAACGCCATGGTAATGGCCCATGCCTGATTCACCAATGCCGCCAAAAGGAGCATCATCAGCTGCCACATGCATCAGGGTATCGTTAATGCAAACACCGCCACTATGAGTGAGCTGTTTTACTCGTTGCTGTAGAGCTTTATTGTCACTCATCAAATATAAAGCCAGAGGCCGTGGACGGGCCTGGATATAGCTAAATGCCTTATCAATATCCTGATAGGTCAGAATCGGCAGGATAGGGCCAAAGATCTCGTTTTTCATCAACTCCATATCATCCGTGACATCGGTTACTAGGTGTGGGCACATCCAATGATTCTCACCGTCTATTCCATCCGCTAAAACCGGCTCAATGTTAGCGCCTTTGGCTTTTGCATCATCAAGGTAACTCTGCAAGCGAGAAAACTGTCGTTGATCGACGACATTGCCAAAACGACATTGGTTTTTGTCACCGTCGAAATAGCGCTGGTAAGCTTGTTTATAGGTTGCAATAAACTCATCACGACGGGATTCCGGTAACAAAATATAATCAGGTGAAACACAGATCTGACCGGCATTGATGGATTTGCCCAGCATGATGGCGTCAACCGCTGCTGCCATCTTAGCATCTTCGGCAATAATGACCGGTGATTTACCACCCAGCTCCAGAGTGATCGGAGTCAGATTATCTGCAGCGGCTCTGGCCACATGCCGGCCGACCTGTGTAGAACCAGTGAAAAACAGATGATCAAAGGGCAGGGCACTGAACTGCGCCGCGACCTCACTTTCACCTTCGATAATAACGACTTCATCAGACATCGGTTCGAAAATAGTACGAATCACCTGGTTGGTATGAGGTGTAAATTCACTCATTTTAACCATCACTTTATTACCCGCTGCCAAAGCTGTGATGATAGGGCCCAGGCTCAGAAAAACTGGAAAGTTCCACGGAACAATAACACCGACAACCCCCAACGGCTGATAGTGCACGGAAACAGAGGAGGGTGATAAAGCCAAGCCAGAATGGCGTTTCACGGGTTTCAACCACTTGGGCAGCTTCTTATAAACATAATTTAGCTGCTGTACCGATGGCATTACATCAGCCAGTAGACTATCGAATTCGCTACGATAACCATAATCCTGATTCAATGCTTGATACAGTGCCTGCTCATTGTTCAACACATTTTGCTTTAACTGCTTAATCAACTGGCGACGTTCAGCCAGATTTGGATAAGGTTTCGCTGAGAATGAAGTTTTTAAACGCTGAAACTCATTGTCTAAATGCTGTAGGTCTTCAGCAGGCTGATGCACGGTTGCCAGGGTATTCATGATTATCACTCCAATAGACTGATTAGTCGGTCTATAGTTGCATGACAATAATAATACGTCAAAGTGCTTAGTATTGATTTCGGGGCTTTGTACGCCAACTGTCCTTTAAAGATAAGCTTTTGGCATGTCAGGACAGCTGGCAAAAATGTGATGAACAATCAGAAGGAGAAGAGTCGGACTGGAAAGATTACTGGTATTTTGCCGAAGTAATAAACTCTTCGAATGTCTCGCACCAGACAATAACACTGGTGTAATTGGTTGGATCGATACTTTCTGGCACTGAGACAACAAAGTTCTCAAAGGTTTTCACATCACCCACTTGTACCATCTTGCTTTTCAAGCGGAGAAAGTCGGCTTCTGTTTCAACATAACTCGGAGATAGATACAGCTTGTAGTCTGGCCCAGGAGCCAGTTCTCCCATCAATGAGATAGCATTTTTACCAATAGAGACCTGACCTTCACCCCAATGAAAGGTATCGCTATCCTGAAGATCACGTCGGAATTGTGCTGTAAAAATAGCATTTTGATCAACCTGCTGAACCTCTGACACCGTTGGTGCTGGTGGGGCAGTTAAGATCGGCAATGCATAGATGCCAGCGGCAAAGCCAACAGCAAGCATGAGACAATGAGTAATCACAAGAAAAACAAATCTATCCATAATCGGTCCTGCAGTGTTTTTAAAGGTTATGCATAGCAAAATAAAAGTCTTTTACCATGCATAAGATATAGCTGATAAAGCGCCGCTTTGTTGTTTAATTGCGGCTTTTTTGCAATTTTTGCTTTAAACCCCACTATTCTTTAACCATAACCTCACAATACAAAGGGTTGCCACCTTTACTGGAGGCATTATGGGTAAAGAAATAGCTGAAAATGGTTTTAGTTCAGATAGTTATCGACAGTTTGAACAAAAACTTCAATCAAATCTGTTGGCCTTGTCACAATTGCTTCAGAAAAAGGAGTTTGGCCGCTGTCGTAACGACAGTCTGCGTTTCGGCGCGGAACTGGAGATGTATATTGTTGACCAGCAGGGCGAACCGCTGCCTATTAATCAGACACTATTGGATTGCGCGCAAGACCCTATACTCACTCTGGAACTGAATCGTTATAACCTGGAGTTTAATCTTAAGCCTCATACGCTCAGTGAACGACCATTTGAATCTACAGAACAGCAGATCCTTAAACAACTTAACAGACTTAATCAGCTAGCCGAGCCTTTTTCCGGACGAGTTGTACCTATTGGAATCTTACCGACGCTAAAGCCGTGTCATTTAGGCTCGCTTTTTATGACAGATCGGGAACGTTACAGGGTCTTGGTGGCTCAGTTATTGAGGAATAGGGGCTGTGACTTCTCTATTCATATCAACGGACACAATCCACTACGTATGTTAATGGGGGATATCACACTCGAGGGAGTCAATACCTCATTTCAGGTGCATTACCGGGTTGAGTCTGAAGACTATATCAATACCTATAACGCATTTCAGCTGGTGACTCCCTTGGTTCTGGCGATGAGTGCGAATTCACCGATGTTATTTGGCCATCAGCTCTGGCAGGAAACCCGTATCCCACTTTTTAAACAATCCATCGATGCCCGGGTTAAAGATCGTTATCAATGGCACGAGCCCGCAAGAGTTGGTTTTGGCCAGGGCTGGCTGCGGCAATCACCCTTGGAAGCCTTCCAGCAAAGTGCTTTTTTATATCCTCCGTTACTGCCTATCTGCTCTGATGAGGATCCTCAACAAATACTGGCTGAAGGTAAAATTCCGGAGCTTAATGAATTGAAGTTACACCAGGGTACGGTTTGGTCATGGAATCGCCCTGTCTATGATCCAGCTGATAATGGCCATCTACGTATAGAAATGCGAGCGCTACCTGCCGGGCCAACAACTATAGATATGGTGGCCAATGCAGCATTTTATATTGGCTTGGCTGAAAGTTATAAAGATCAGATGCCTGATTTGTTGTCTGCTATGCCATTCTCATTGGCAGAATATAACTTCTATCGCTCAGCACAATACGGTTTACAAGCCGAGATAATTTGGCCAGATACCTTCCCTTCAGGCTGCAAGCAGCAACCAATCACACAGGTAATCGAACAGAATATCAGCAGAGCAGAGGAGGGTTTACAGGCGATTGGTATCACCAGTGAAGAGATCAATAAATATCTGACGGTGATCGTTAATCGACTGAGCAAACAGACGACTGCCGCTGATTGGCAGATTAAGACCTTAGATAAGTATCATCAGCAAACCAGTAAGGCGAAAAGTCTACCTTTGATGCTCGAGGAATATATTGCCAACAGTCGAAGCAATCACCCTGTCAGTGAGTGGGAATAATGGAGGAACCAAGCAGTGACAGCGCAATTTAAACGTCTTATTGACCCCAATATAGCCATTTTAGGCGACAATACACGACAGTTTCTGGAAAATTTAGCTCAGCCCACAGCTATATTTTTGACGGGAAGGGAGAGTAGCCGTTGTCGCGCTCTAGTGACACTACTACATGGCAATGAACCTTCAGGGGTTGAGGCGCTTTTTCGCTGGTTGCGTTCAGGTATGAAGCCTGAGGTAGACCTGCTATGTATTATCGCTTCAGTAAAGGCTGCTAGCATAGAGCCTGTGTTTAGTCACCGAATGATCGCAGGACAAAGGGATCTTAATCGCTGCTTTAAACCACCTTTCACTGATGAGGCTGGGCAGCTGGCTCAGCAGATTTTAGCGATTATTGCTGAACATCAACCTGAGGCCATTCTTGATCTGCATAATACTTCCGGTTCCGGCCCGGGGTTTGCCGTAGCCGCTGGTCATCACATACAACATCAGGCTTTAGCTTCATTGTTTACTCAGAGAATGATTATCACCGATCTCAGGTTAGGGTCTTTAATGGAGCTGAGCCAAAACCCTTACCCCATAGTCACTATTGAGTGTGGTGGCCGTTTGGATGAGTCGGCTCATCAATTGGCATTCGAGGGCATGCAAAAGTATTTTCTGGCTGATCAGGTATTAGAGCCGCAACAGTGTGACTTTGCTCTTGATCTACTCTACAACCCTGTACGTTTAGAACTCAAACCAGAAACAAGCCTAACCTATGCATTGGAGTCAACGGAATCTGATGTCACCTTGTTGGCTGATATTGAGCACCTAAACTCAGGCATTGTACACCAAGGCATTCAATTGGGATGGATAGAATCTGAAATATGCTCACTGGCCGATATATTTCAGGCTCAAAACAGTAGAGGGGAGGATGTGCTGGATCGAATTATCGCCGTGAAAGGCAATCAACTGTATTTTCCCCAGGATCTGATTCTCTTTATGGTAACAACCGACCCTCGTATTGCCTGTAGCGATTGCCTGTTTTATGCCAGCTGTACCGATGGTAGCGAAATAAGTCCGACTTAATTCAGATATTGTCCATGACTCAGTTCAATCTTGAAATTTTTGCGGGTAGGGCTTGAGAAGGTGAGAACATCCCTGTATACCCCATGTTAATTCGATAAGTACAGTAAAAAAACTGTGTTACTGATTGACCTTGCTTGCGTTGTCTTTTGGCCTTCAGGTATTCGAGATTAGCTGGCCGTAATAGTGTAAACAGGGCCTCGATCGCCGATAGAAGCACTACCTGAAATGGCGTAACGTCCTTCGCGATAGATCTGCTGCTGTTCGTCTTTACTACCATTGCTGTTGCCGTTCTGACACCAGCGCAGTACATCTTTAGCTTTCACCTTGATAGGGCAGGCCGGAAAGTCGGGATTATCAGTAGAGAAAATAACGATAGTAAAAGAAGCATTATCCAGATCGGCGTCAGGTTGTAGATACCAAGATGCTTTTGAAATATGTTCATCATAAGGAGCTGATAGGCAGGTATCTGTCGCGTCTGAGCCATCTCTGAGATAACCACCGTCAAAATCAAGAATGGCACAAGTCAGTTGGCTTTGACCTTTAAGGCTAGATTGGCTGCGATTTTCTACTGATAGTTGTAGTAGTTTGTGGTTAATGGCATTCATAATGGCCCCCTTAAACACTCTTGTGCACCTTCTTGCTCACAGTTAACTTTCTTTCGTAAGCAATCTTAATTTTTGCACTCCTTGCTACTATCTGAGTAGGTATTCCTTACGCCTTAACGTGATTGTGGTTTAAAAAGTTACGCGACGCTATTACACGCTATTACACCGAGTGGATTTTGGGCTGCAAATAATAGATAAAACACTGATTTTAAAAGTAAAAAATTCAGCAGAATAGGGAGAGAGTAGAATGAATGGAGAAGTTGTTGAGACAAAATATGTTAGATATGATTTTAATGCTTAGACTGGGAAATCAGCACCCAAACAAAAAAAGCTTGTGAAAAGCATCTTGTCCAGGTGCTAAACGATGATTAACGCTGATCGAAGTCCAAAACAACTTCGTCAGTAATCGGGTGCGCCTGACAACTCAGAACGTAACCCGCGTCGATTTCGTGTTGCTCCAGACCGTGAGAGATATCCATCTCAACCTGGCCTTTGGTCAGCTTACACTTACAGGTAGAACATACACCTGCCTTACAGGAATAAGGTAGGTCCATACCGTTATCAATACCGGCATCCAGGATGTTTTCACCCACAGTCGCCAGATCGAAAGATACCGCACGACCATCAGAAACAACCGTAACCTTACTGGTTTTCTCTTCGCCGTATTCCGCTACACGCTGTTGAGCACGTTTCAGTGCTTCTTCAGAGTCTGCAGAAGAGCTGGAGAACAGCTCGTAGTGAATCTGATCATCGCTCAGACCTTCCATACGGAAGCCGCGGGATACTTCAGACATCATGGCTTCAGGACCACAGATGAAGGCCTCATCGGTGTTCTTGATATCGATCAGACCGCTCTTTTGCAGCTGGTAGCCTTTCTTGTTATCGATACGACCGTTCAGCAGATCAGCACCCTGATCTTCGTAATCCATGATATTGATCCACTGGAAGCGGTTCATATAACGGTTTTTAACGAAGTTCAGCTCATCTTTGAACATTACCGTGTTGCTACGCTGGTTACCGTAGATCAGAGTCACGGTGCTGTTTGGCTCGATATCCAGCACAGATTTCATGATAGAAATCATTGGCGTGATACCGGAACCTGCAGCGATACACATGTAGTTCTTAGCGTTGTCAGCATTCAATTCAGTGTAGAAGCTACCCTGAGGTGGCATCACTTCAACTGACATACCTGGCTTAAACTCATCGTTGGCGTAGTTAGAGAACTTACCGCCATCAACACGCTTGATACCCACACGCATATGGCCATCGGTAACGCCAGAGCAGATAGAGTAGGAGCGACGTACATCTTCGCCATCAATCATGGCGCGCAGAGTCAGGAATTGACCCTGGATAAAATTAAACTTTTCTTTCAGTTCAGCGGGAACTGCGAAACTGACACAGATCGCGGTGTCGGTTTCTGGCTGAACATCAGCAATTTTCAGCGTGTAAAAATTGGTGTCAGACATTGCTTCACCTTTATATCCATTACGAACCGGACCCTTCAGCCCGGCTCTGCTGAATCTAATACTCTGAAATTCTGAGGCTTAGATCTTTTTGAAATAGTCGAATGGCTCGTTACAGTCATTACACTGGAATAGGGCCTTACAGGCCGTTGAGCCAAACTCACTGACCCGGCGAGTATTCCGGGAACTGCAATGCGGACATTGCGCGTGGGCATCCGGTGTTAAACCGTCTTCATCCAGCTCAGCATCTTCTGGTGGAGCAATGCCGTAATTTCTTAATTTCTTACGGCCATTGCTCGACATCCATTCAGAGCTCCAGGCAGGGGCAAGCTTGGTTTGTACCTTTACATCGGTATAACCAGCATCACCCAGTGCCTGTTTAACATCGCTGGTGATATTGTCCATCGCCGGGCAGCCAGAGTAAGTCGGGGTGATCGTTACTACGATCTGGCCGTCCTGACGTTGAACATCACGCAAGATCCCCAGATCCCAGATCGTCAGCACGGGTACTTCAGGATCCTTAACTTCGTCGAGAATATCCCAGAGTTCCTTCACATCTTCAGCGCTGCGTTGCTGTAGACGTTCATACTCCTCGACTGGCATCAGTGAGATTTCATTCATAGCGACTTACCACTTAATCGTTAACCGGGGATTACCACTTACAACCAGGATGAGAGCGGTGAACGATCTGCATCTCAGTCAGCATATGCCCCAGGTTTTCAGTGTGGTAACCGATACGACCACCTTTCACTTCCCAGGAATCTTCCGGAACAGTCAGGGTCGCTTCAGTCAGAATCTCAGTTACACGCTGCAGCCAGGCATCACGCAGTTTAGAAACGTCTACGCCGATACCTTCGTCAGCCAGCAGTTGCTCAGTTGCGTCCATATCGAACAGCTCGTGGGTGTAGCCCCACAGAGCATCAACGGCTTTCTGAGTACGCTTGTGGCTTTCTTCTGTACCATCGCCCAAACGCAGAACCCAATCACGGCTACGGCGCAGGTGGTACTTAGTTTCTTTAATCGCCTTAGCGGCAATCGCAGACAGTGTTTCGTCTTTGGATTGCAGCAGCTCAGGCAGCAGTACGGTGTAGTAAACATCCGAAAACAGCTGACGTACCTGAGTATAAGCGAAATCACCTTTTGGCATTTCAAACAACAGCAGGTTGCGATATTCACGATCATTACGCATGTAAGCAAAATCGTCTTCGTCACGACCGTCATCAGCCAGTTCGGCAGCGTAGGTGTAGAACATACGTGCACGACCGATGTAATCCAGAGAAACGTTGCCATAGGCAATGTCTTCTTCCAGGAAAGGACCGTAGCTGATCCACTCGGAAATACGGTGACCCAGTACTACAGAGTCATCACCCAGGCGGGTCGCGTATTCCAGCGTAGCGGCTTTAATTGCATCACTCATTCTTAATCTCTCCTCACCAAATCCGGATTACATGTTATTTACAGGATCAGGCAGGACGTAGTAAGTCGCGTGACGGTAAGGTTTGTCGTCACTTGGATCGTAGAAACAATCCGCATCATCTTCCTGAGAAGCACAGATATCAGCAGATTTAACAACCCAGATGCTTACGCCTTCGCTACGACGGGTGTAGCAGTCACGAGCATATTCCAGAGCTTGCTCGTGATCTTCAGCGTGCAGGCTACCAACATGTTTGTGGTCAAGACCACGCTTGGAGCGTACAAATACTTCAAATAATTCCAGTTTTTCTGTTACAGACATGTCAGTTCCCCTTACGCAGCTTTAACTTGTTTTGCTCTTTTCTTTTCGTTGTATGCAGTGATCGCATCGCGTACCCACTCACCTTCGTCATGAGCGGCAATGTGGTGCTCTAAACGCTGACGGTTGCAGTGACCGTTACCGGCAATCACACTCCAGAACTCGTCCCAGTTCAGGTCAGAGCTATCGTAGTGGCCGCGTTCTTCGTTCCACTTAAGCGCTTTATCCGGGTGTTCCAGACCCAGCACTTCAATCTGAGGTACTGTCTGGTCAACAAATTTCTGACGCAGGTCATCGTTAGTCTCACGCTTGATCTTCCACTCCATGGACTTCTGGGAGTGAGCAGACTCAGAGTCATGTGGACCAAACATCATCAGTGCAGGCCAGTAGAAGCGGTTCAGTGCATCCTGAGCCATGGCTTTCTGCTCTGGAGAACCTTTAGCCAGTGCCAGCATCGCTTCGTAGCCTTGACGCTGGTGGAAAGACTCTTCTTTACAGATACGGATCATGCCGCGGGAGTAGGGGCCGTAAGAGGTACGCTGCAGTGAAACCTGGTTCACAATAGCCGCACCGTCTACCAACCAACCGATAGCAGCGATATCTGCCCAGGTCAGTACAGGGTAGTTAAAGATGGAGGAGTATTTTGCTTTACCACTTTGCAGCGCTTCGATCATCTCGGAGCGGGAAATACCCAGCGTTTCAGCAGCACTGTACAGGTACAGGCCATGACCGGCTTCATCCTGAACTTTAGAGATCAGTACCGCTTTACGACGCAGAGAAGGTGCACGAGTGATGTAGTTACCTTCTGGCTGCATGCCAATCACTTCAGAGTGAGCGTGCTGAGAGATCTGACGAATCAGGTTCTTGCGGTAAGTATCGGGCATCCAGTCTTTCGGCTCGATCTTCTCTTCCGCTTCGATCTTACGCATGAAATTTTCTTCAGGCGTCATACTTTTGCTCTCCGATCATTTGTTATTGGTCACATCACCATGTCACTAAAAACGAAGGCATGTGATGCTTTTTTGTATCGTACCCCTAACCAAACGGCAGTAAACAGGAATAGCAGGGGTGTCTGCATAAATTGGATACACAAACTGCAGGCTGTAATAATCAGGTTTCCTGCGATGTAGAACAAATGATACATAACAAGATTTAAAAATGGAACCCATGTATCACATATTGTTTTATGTCATCGTTTTGTGATCTTACGCAGGTTATGATTCTTGGTTCACTTAAGTGTAGTTAAGATTTCAGTCTACAAGCGGAAGAGACGCATAGTGCCGCTAGAGGGAAAATGCCTGAAATGTCAGATCTGATGGGGCGTGCTTGCAGGCACTGAAGGCGATAGACACTGAACTTTCCCATTGGGAAACTGAGTAATTCGGGATTATCTTAGGGAATAGTTTGAGCGAGTAGATCAAATCTTAAACTGATTATGAGCTATTATTTTAGGAGATCACGGTTTCAGAAGATCTTCGTTAAAAGACAATAGCGATCATTGTGCTTAGATTTGTTCCAGAGTTTTATTATTTTATTTAACATAATATATATTATGCAAATAATGCGACCGTAAACAGGGTAACTTTATAGCCCAAGCTACCACTGTGATGTTATTCCTCAATATAGTTGGCACTTTTGATATTCGGCTTTGCTGTGCATTACGGCAAACTTTAAGCCACATTGCCCCAGATCTGGCCAACATAATTTTGTGTTTCTTTTGGTGCTTTATCAAGCCAGCTACGGCCATGCTTTTTCTGTGCATTACTGACATTACCAGGCCCCCAGTTATAGGCTGCTAATGCCGTTGGCCAATCCCCAAACTGTCTTTGCAGTTGACAGAGATATTTGGCTGCATAGTGAATACTTTGTTCTGGATTTAACGGATCTACATCCGGGTGCCATTTAGGCACGATCTGCGCGATACCCATGGCTCCGGCAGAACTTACCGTTTTACCAGTGATAATATCTTGGCGATAGCGGGATTCTTGATAGATCAGCCGGGCCAACAAGTTTTCCGGTATCTGATGATTCTGTTCAGCCTTACGGATGTTGGAGAGATATGGTTTTGCGGTTTCCGGCGGTTGCCAGCCCCTATTACCTCCCTGGCCTTTAGGTTCTAAACCACCCCAATCAAGCCCTTTCTTTGTTGAATTACTGTTTTTTATTTCTTGATGCTCAGCCTGAAAGCCGGTGTTTGGCTTAGATGATTTTGAGTATTTTTTACTATCTTTTTTGTCCCACAGTTTCTTTTTTAGGTAATCCTGTACGAGCTTTTTTAGAGCGCCTTTTGCTTTTTTATTCAGCCACTTCTTCAGTGCTTTTTTTACCAGATATTTGATCATAGATAGCTTGTAATCCCGCTGATGGCTGGAAGTTATTTTATAGTCTGAGCAAACAAATAGCAGAACTCAAACATCGAGTAGGGTGAGGCGTTACCGCCTCATCCCTCTCACAGAACCGTACGTAC
>CAYFGP010000015.1:0-70863 GCA_964342385.1 uncultured Oleiphilus sp.
TGGTTCAGGTTCTGGTTCTGGTTCTGGTTCTGGTTCTGGTTCTGGTTCTGGCTCTGGTTCTGGTTCTGGTTCTGGTTCTGGCTCAGGTTCTGGTGTATCTGGGTTAGTCACTGAACCATCATTGTCACCAGCATCAATCACAAGTCCATTGCCGTTATTGGAATTGTCGCTAATTCCTGCCAAGGCCTGCTCACCATCTTTCTGGTTGCCTTGACTGGTTCCTGATCCTCCATCCTGATCACCGTTTTGGCGTCCCTGGCTCAGTACATCATTTGCAAAGCCATTGACGGTGACATCTAATAAAGTGACTTGGCCGCTATTTTGGGCTGGAGGCTCACCTGATGAGCTCGCAGCTGAGTCGCTGCTGGAACTGCTGCCAGTTCGGCCACTTTCAACTGTCGTTATCACATCGCCCAGATCTGAACTCTGGGTATCTTGTTGTAAGATAGGGTCGCTTTCAGTACTGCTTTCAGTGTTGGCGGAGGCTTCAGCATTGGCGTCAGCTAAATCTTCCAGCTCAGGTATGTCATTGGCATCGCCATCAAAGTCATTGACGTCTGGTACATCTGCATTTTCACTTGGGCCACCACTGTCAGAGCTTCCTTGAGAGCTGTCGCCTGAGCCTGTTTGATCATTAATATCAGCGATGTCGGCGCTATCACTTAGGCCCGAGCTATCTGTGCTTCCTTGAGTGCTGCTGCTAGGACTGGATTGGCTTGAGCTATCGGAGCTGGATTGACTGCTGCTGTCAGCAGTATCTTCTGAGTCACTGGATGCACTGGCGCTTTGAGAGCTTGACGATGCGCTACGACTACGAGCTGAGCTACTTGTTGATTCACTCTCCTCAGAATCGGTATCGGAAGATTGGGTGTCGTTATCACCTGTGCCGCTATCCTGAGAGTTTTCACTGGCCTCAGTATCTGACTCTGTAGCTTCTGATGTACTATCCTCTGAACCTCCTTCGTCAGAAGTATTTTCTTCAGAGGTTTCTTCGGAGCTGCCTTCTGAGTCTGTGCCGCCAGTCTCATCGTTTTGTTCTGTCTCTTCACCACTATCACCAGATGACTGGAAGTTCTGTTGTAAAACAGGGAAGGGTAATAGTGTTTTCTGAATGCTACTGTTCGCTGACGCGGCGTAACCAAATTCTCCAGCGTCTAATAGCTGATCGCCTACTTGGTTAAATAAAACGACTTGACCGGAATCAACGCCTAGATAGAGACCTGAGGCAATATTATTCTGTTGGTCTAATGCGCTTTCAGGTGTTACCAACACAGCGTTATAACTGGTGCCTCGAATACCGATGGTGGCAACTGCTGTCTTGACCTTGTAGTTTTCTTTCTGCTTCTTACCAATCAGGCCGGTAAGTTTACGCATACCGCCGACAACCAGAGAGTAGTCTGCTGTACCGTTGCTTTCAGCATCTGGCTTAAAGCGATACTCATTCACTTTAAATTCGGTATTCGGCTTTAACGATAGGATACTGCCATCAGAAAAACGGATATGAATACGTCCCTTTTTCCCTGTTTTGATGGTGTCGCCACTGAAGATGGATGAACGGGTTTTTAGTTTCTCAGCAGAACCGTCAGCATGAATAACCTGGTTCTGTCCGGTACTGATGACAATTTTTCCTGCCGGTTCGTCTGCTTTAGCCCATGAGGGCCAGAGAACCAGCATAGCCGGAGACAGCAATAGTGAGGAGGAAAGCCCTACTACTGATAGACCCTGAGTTGAAAAACTCAGTTTGAAACTCTTTGAAATATTCATCACCAGTGCTCGTATTTCATACCGCGAGAGACGATGTCTCGATCATATCCATACATTTCATCAGGGAACCAGCATTCGTAGGACTGCAGCCAGGCAGAAGTAGCCGGGTACAGTGCTCTAAGCCCCACAAAACGTAATGTTTAGGCCAAAGAAAACACCATATCGAAGTGGTCCAGGCGTTACTGCCATTGTAACCTTTCACAGACTAAAATACTGGAGAGATTATGAGAAGAGCCTCTCAAATCTGTAGAGAATGTACTTTGGACTGTCGATTGTGCAGGTTCGGTTTTGTTCACAAAGGGTAGAGCACAAGCTTCTTAGCTAACTTGCTAATAATTATAAAAAAATTATTGACGACATTCTTTCGATCCGTATAATGCACACCCGAAGGTTGAGCAAAGTTCCCTGATAGCTCAGTTGGTAGAGCAGTAGACTGTTAATCTATTGGTCGCAGGTTCGAGTCCTGCTCGGGGAGCCAATCTCTCAAACAACCTTCAATAAAAGATACCGGCACTAGCCGGTTTTTTTATGCCTGAAATTTGCCTATCAGAAAACAATCCCTCCCAACGGTGTTACCCAATATAAAGCATTACGCCATCAAAAATAGAGTTATTAGCCTATAATCTCAGTATAGCCTTCAACCTATTTGGTGCAAGCGAGTGCACAGAGCAACCCGCTTTATACTGAACAATCGATCCAATCCTAAGCTAGCTTACATCTTTTAGAGTAAGAAATTGCTGTAGTGCCATATACAAGTAATGGGCATCTTTGCTACCCGCCATCTCACGAATGGAGTGCATGGCAAACTGAGGCACACCGATATCCAGTGTTCTGACTCCCAGCTCAGCGGCCGTGATCGGACCAATCGTACTACCACAAGCCAGATCACTGCGCATTATAAAGCTTTGCACTGGTACATTTACCTGCTGACAGATCAATCGAAACCAAGCCGATGTTTCACTGTTAGTGGCATAACGTTGATTGGCATTGAGCTTGATGACAGGACCCCCATTTAATAGCGGTGCGTGATTATTATCGTGATAGCTGGCGTAGTTGGGATGAATACCATGAGCATTATCACAGGAAACCATCATAGAAGCTGCCAACATCTGCTGATAACGTTCTTCGGAATCAGCAATGCGTTTCAATACCGACTGTAGGAAAGGTCCTTGAGCCCCTGACGCACTTACGCTGCCTACTTCCTCATGGTCATTGCATACCAATAGAGACGATACTTCCTGAGGAGCAGATAACAGCGACTGCATAGCGATATAACAGCTGAGCAGATTATCCAGGCGAGCCGAGGCGATAAAATCTCCTCGTATACCTAGCAAGGCTGCAGGCTGAGTGTCATACAGAAAACACTCATGTTCCAGAATCTGTTCAACATCTACAACGCCCTGCTTTTTCAACTGTTCCAACAGTAGCTGATTAAAACTTGGTTTGCCTTCCGTTTTCTGATCATTCCCTTCACTCTGTTCCGGTAATTGCATGAGTAATACCGGCAGATTGGTTTGGGTATTAATCGCCACTCCTTTATTCACCTCTCGATTCAGGTGAATGGCCAGGTTAGGAATAATGCCCACGGCATGCTCAAAGTTGACCAGTGCATGAGCGATACCACCATTAGAAGACTGGTATGACACCCGCCCCGCAATGGATAGATCGCGATCAAGCCAGGTATTCAGAATAGCCCCGCCATACATCTCTACACCAAGACGTAAATAGCCTTGCCCTATCTGATCCGGCTGTGACTTCACCTTTAAACAAGGGCTGTCTGTATGAGCCCCCATCATTCTAAAGCCTTGCTCTATCGGGTCGCATGGCAATGTAAAGGCAATAATAGACGACCCATTACGTGTCACCACATAGCGGCCACCGGGCTGCAATGACCAAGCATCACGTTCATTCAGTTGCTGATACCCCTGGGCAGTAAAAGCCGCCAGCATGGTTTGCGTGGCATGGAAAGGCGTCGGGGATTGATTTAAAAAATCAAGCAGCTGTTGGTTAAAATCGAACTCAGTCATCAAAACACCCAAGAACAGGTTGAATCAGAAGGAAATTTCCTATTTTATGAAAGATGAACCAAACTAAGGCTCATGGTGTACTATAACAAAGTCTGTCTGATTCTGATCCAAAGCTACGACAGAAGACTAAAATATTACTGAAAGGCTCATTTAGCCGACACTTGCGGAGATTTAGATGTTTTCCAAGGTTGCCCACCGGTCCATGAACCGACTTGGCGCTGTGCTACTCCTGCTATCAACCCTGACATCCGGTTATGCGTACAGCGAAGTTCAGCGTTCAGAGACATTAGAACCTTCTCCTGCTCAGGAAAAGGCAGCCCAGGCCGTTGTGGAGCGTCTGGGTTATGGTCACTATAAGAAGGTCACCTTAAACGACGGCTTATCCATTCAGATTTTTGATCACTATCTGGACCAGCTGGACGGCTCAAAAGCCTATTTCACTCAGAAAGATATCAATCGTTTTAACCGCTTCCGTGTGCGTCTGGACAATGATCTGGAAGCGGGTAATCTGGAAGCAGCCTTTACTATCTACAACCTGTATCAGGAAAAAGTACTGGCCCGCCTGCAGCATCAGCTGGATAACCTGGAGCAGTTCCCTGAAGACTTCAGCTTTGATACCGATGAGAGCCTGTTGTTGGACCGCGAATCTCTGTCTTGGGCGGATTCAGAAAAAGAGCTGGATCAGCTGTGGCAGAAACGCCTGAAAAATAGCCTGCTTAGCCTGAAACTGTCCGGTAAAACCTTGGCTGAAGCGAAAAAGACGCTGAAGCGTCGTCTGGAAAATCAGCTGAACCGCGTTAGCCAAACCCGCGGTGAGGATGTGTTCCAGATCTTTATGAATGCCTATACCCAACTGTACGACCCACATACACAGTACCAATCTCCAAGAAGCTCTGAGACCTTCAATATCCGCATGAAGCTGTCTCTGGAAGGTATTGGAGCCTTGCTGCAGATGGAAGATGAATTTACCAAGGTCGTCAGTCTGGTACCCGGTGGTCCTGCGGACCTTGCGGGTGAGCTAAAACCTGCCGACCGTATTGTCGGTGTCGGCCAGGATAAAGATGGCGAGATGGTCGATGTGATCGGCTGGCGTCTGGATGAGGTCGTTGATCTGATTCGTGGTCCTAAAGCCAGTACTGTACGCTTGCAGGTTATTCCGGCCAATGCCGCTGATAACAGCCAGACTAAAGAGCTGTCTATCGTGCGTAATACTGTAAAACTGGAAGATCAGGCGGCAAAAAAATCCATTATTAATCTGGAAAAAGACGGTCAGGCACAGCGTATCGGTGTGATCGATATTCCTGCCTTCTATGTCGACTTTGATGCTTGGCGTCAGGGTAAAGAAGATTACCGTAGTACCACCCGTGACGTGGCTAAGCTGATTGACGAGCTGTTACAGGAAGGTATCGATGGTCTGATTATCGATCTGCGCAATAACGGTGGTGGTGCTCTGCAGGAAGCCAACTCTCTGGTCGGTCTGTTTATCGAGCGCGGCGCCACTGTACAGGTACGTAATGCCGATGGTCGTATCGATATTCTGGGTGACCCGGATCGTAGTGTGGCTTACTCAGGCCCGCTGGCAGTACTGGTGAATCGCCTGAGTGCTTCCGCCTCTGAAATTTTTGCTGGTGCTATTCAGGATTATCAGCGCGGTATCGTGATCGGTAGTCAGACCTTTGGTAAGGGCACCGTGCAATCCGTATCACCACTGGAACATGGCCAGCTAAAACTGACCCGTGCTAAGTTCTACCGTATCTCAGGCGAAAGTACCCAACATATGGGCGTAGTACCTGATATCCAGTTGCCAAGCCTGGTTGATAGTAACGAGGTGGGTGAAAGCGCACTGGAATTTGCGCTGCCATGGGACAAGGTGCAAGCGGTGCGTCACAAAGACTACAGCAACCTGCCTCTATGGCTATCTGAACTGCGTGATCGTCATGATGGTCGTACCAAGACAGATCCAGACTTGATCTATCTGAGCAAACAGAAAGAGCTGCTGGAGAAGACCCGTGCGATTAAGACAATCAGCTTGAATGAGAAGAGTCGTCAGGAAGACAGCCAACGTATTGAAGATGAGCAGCTGGCCCTGGAAAATCAGCGTCGCAAGGCGAAAAACCAGGAAGCACTGGACTCTCTGAATGATCTGGAAGAGATCAAAGATGATCCCAATAATGATATTGAGCTGGTAGAAAGCGGCCGTATTATTCTGGATATGATCGAAGTCGGTAAACCTGCAATGATCACAGGCTCTGCCAGCGTTCAATAACGCTTACGAAACGACTTCAGAGACAAAAATCCCCGGTATTGTATTTCACAATACCGGGGATTTTTTATTCACAATTAATAACCAACGCACTTCTACCCGTTCACTTTTTATTTCACTCAAGAACCGATAATTTGAGCAGCATCGACTGCGAAATGAGTCTGCTTATGAGCCGACTTAAACATTGCCAGCTTAATCAAGCCGGTAGCTTTGAGGCGACTCGCGGGGCATTATGTCTCCCCTTACGACGCATACGATAGACCACATCCACCACATTACGATCATCTTCTGGTAGTCGATCTTGCAGGCTCAACTCAAAGTTCGCACCAAACAGCCACTGAATCTCTTCCTGCTCGACGCTGAACGGAGGGCCTTTGGGTTTTTCATGTTCCAGGCTGATCAATAGCATAGACACACCCGGTGATAACATCTGTGCTAGATGGAAGGCATAACGATGACGCATCGGCTCAGGCAACGCCACCAGAGAAGCCCTGTCGTATACCGCACACACTTCTGCCAGTTGATCGCGATGTAGGTGGAACAGATCGCCACAATAAAGGCGATAAGCGCCAGCCTCATACAACGCCAGCGACTCATTAATCTCGCTACGCTCCGGTACCAGACCCTGAGCGGCAAAAAAGTCTTCAATAGCCACGGCACTCAGCTCAACACCGACGACCTGCCAGCCTTGCTTTGCTAGCCAGACCATATCATTGGATTTACCACACAGAGGAACAAACACCACACCAGATGCTCCATGAGGCGCATAGTCCCAATACTCAGGCAATGCCGGATGCACCTCATCCTGATGGAAACCGATGCGTCCTTCCTGCCAGCGCTGATGCCAGAAGGCTTTATCCATAACGTTTGCTCCACATTCTGCGGTTTAATGCCGCTCTCACATTCTGCGGTTCAATGCCGCTCTCACATTCTTTATCTTACCCAGCACCTTACTCAGCAAGTCATAGCTGACTTAGCCTACGGCATGCTATTCAGCCGTTATCATCCCCCAGACGGAGATAAAATTCACTGCTGCTTTAGACCCGTAGGTCATTTATGGGCAAGAGATAGAGGCCCTAGCTGTCCTGCCCAGGAGGAACCGGCATCGGGCGACCAGGGAAGTGAGCGACATTACCACCGGATTTCCACTCACTGGTCTTAGCCACGCCTTCACGCTCCACCTCATCGATACGCACAATAGAGTTATAAGGGATATAACTGCGTTTTACCCCAGAAAACTCCTGCTTTAACTTGTCTTCACCGGGATCGATCACCAACTGGCTGCGCTCACCAAAAATAAATTCTTCCACTTCCAGGAAACCAAACAGATCACCCTGAAAGATCTGGCGGGCATAGAGCTCGTAAACCTCATCTTTATTAAGAAAGATCACCCGGTAAATATTTTGTGCGTCGGCCATAGTGGCTCCCAAGACTGAATTTTTAACCTCAGACAGCTGCTAAAACAGTGTCTTATCACTCTGAAAAAGAACCGGGAGAATAGCATAAACCCGCACCAAAAAACCTATCCCGATAGCGGTTTAGCCTCCTGATAAGAGAAACAAGCGACAGCCTGTAAGCTTGGCTTCAGATACCGCTTCATACACCGCGCAAACCTACCTTTACGACAGTTACAGATATTTTAGTCCAACAGGCTAGGCGCAGTGCCATCAGGCTCGTATAATGGTGCGTTTTTTCAAGGTGGGCCGTCTATTTCCAGGCATTTTCTGCGGTCAATCGGCGCACGTTTACCACTTTTCCACGATATTGATACAGGTGTAATCCATGGCTAAAAAATTGTTCATCAAAACCCACGGGTGTCAGATGAATGAATATGACTCCGCACGTATGGCAGATCTGTTAGGCGAGAGCCACGAGCTGGAACTGACCGATAACGAGCAGGAAGCCGACGTTGTACTTCTGAACACCTGTTCCATCCGTGAAAAAGCTCAGGACAAAGTATTTCACCAGTTGGGTCGTTGGAAAAAGCTGAAAGAGCAGAATCCTGATCTGGTCATTGGTGTCGGTGGTTGTGTCGCGAGTCAGGAAGGCGACAACATCCGTAAGCGCGCCAACTTTGTTGATGTGATCTTTGGTCCGCAAACCCTACACCGTGTACCTGAGATGATCGACGCCTCCAAGCAAAATAAAATTGCTGTCGTTGACGTGACCTTCCCTGAGATCGAAAAGTTTGATCGTCTTCCTGCCCCTAAGGTGGAAGGTGCGACCGCTTTTGTCTCTATTATGGAGGGCTGCAGCAAGTACTGTACTTTCTGCGTGGTACCTTACACCCGTGGTGAAGAGGTGTCTCGTCCGTTTGAAGATGTGATCGCCGAAGTGGTGCACCTGTCTGAACAGGGCGTACGTGAAATCAACCTGCTGGGCCAGAACGTTAACGCCTACCGTGGTTTTAACGAAGAAGGTGAAGAGATCGATCTGGCAGAGTTAATCACCTTTGTTGCGGCCGTGGACGGTATCGATCGTATCCGTTTCACCACCTCCCACCCGGTAGAATTCAGTGATAGCCTGGTTGATGTTTACGCCGAAGTGCCAGAACTGGTAAGCCATCTGCACCTGCCAGTACAGAGCGGTTCGGATCGTATTCTGACCGCGATGAAGCGTGGCCATAGCCGTGACGAGTATATCGCTAAGATGAAGCGTATTAAGGAAAAGCGTCCTGATATTTGCTTCTCCTCTGACTTTATTGTCGGCTTCCCGAACGAAAGCGATGAAGACTTTAAAGACACCATGGATCTGATTGCAGAGATCGGTTTCGATATCTCCTTCAGCTTTATCTACAGCCCGCGTCCGGGCACACCGGCTTCTGATATGGGAGACAATACCCCAGAAGAGGTGAAGAAGCAGCGTCTGAAGATTCTGCAGGATCGTATTAATCAGCAGGCGATGCAGATCGCCCGTCGTATGGTGGGTGGCATAGAACGATGCCTGGTGACAGGCTTCTCACAGAAAGATCCAGGTCAGCTGCAAGCCCGTACAGAGAACAACCGTGTGGTGAACTTCCGTGCAGAAAGTCCGATGGATCTGATTGGCCGCTTTGTGGATCTGAAGATCACCGAGGCACTGCCACATTCACTGCGTGGTGAGATGATAGATGAGAACAGCTACTAGTTCTCAGCTTTAAATCTTCAAGTAAGGCACCATATAACACGCTATATACAAGCGCCGTATATAGATTGCATGCACGATATTCCATCGCATTGATAATAATGGGAATATCGTGCGCGATAAAACTTGTTCGATCAGTAATCCTCCAAATGCCCCTTTCCCTGAATCGCGTCATTTCGATTAACTGATTGATTTACCAACTGATAACAAAACGCAAAGGACAAACTGGAAGCCAAAATATACTCTGGGTTAACGTTGCTATCTGCCTGGACCAACCAGAGCAATCGCAACAGAAGCTATACTGTATTGTAAGTACAGTGTCATATTGGCCAAGCACTCTGTTATACCCAACATTAATTTATTGATGTGTTACACCGCACATTAATTTATTGGTGTGTTATACCGCACATCGATTTATTGGTGCGTAACCTGTCAGAGCATCCCTCTGTCAGTGCAATGCCATATAGTAGATAGCCCAGAAAAAAACGTTTTGATTCCAGCTAACCGGCTCAAGGCAAACAGGAAAGATTTTGAACAGTCAAACCCATATTCTCAAGATAGAACTGGAACCCCACGACGCTCAACAACTCGCCAACCTTTGTGGCCTTCACGACGAACATCTTCGCCTGATTGAAAACAGGATGAGTATTATCATCCGTAACCGTAGCCATCAGTTCCAGCTGGCCGGTGAGCAAAACCGCGTGCGTGCCGCAGCTAATCTACTGGAATCTCTGTATGAAGAAGCGGCCAGTACCGAACTGACGCCAGAGATGATCCATCTGCAGCTGCAACAATCCGGTATCGAAGAACTGGAACAGCAGGCTCAGCAGGATCACGTCGGTGCTGCCGATGAGATGATCACTCTGCGTACGCCAAAGGGCACCATTAAGCCTCGCGGTCCTAATCAGCAACGTTATGTGCGCACCGTACTGACCAATGATATTAACTTTGGTGTCGGTCCTGCCGGTACCGGTAAAACCTATCTGGCAGTGGCTTGCGCGGTAGAAGCGCTGACCAATGACGAAGTGCGTCGCATTCTGCTGGTGCGTCCTGCGGTAGAGGCCGGTGAAAAACTGGGTTTCCTACCGGGTGATCTGTCCCAGAAAGTTGACCCTTACCTGCGTCCGCTATACGACGCCCTGTATGAGATGCTGGGTTTTGAGCAGGTCGCCAAGCTGATCGAAAAAAATGTGATTGAAGTGGCACCTCTGGCCTATATGCGTGGTCGAACCCTGAACAACGCCTTTATTATTCTGGATGAGAGTCAGAACACCACTCGCGAACAGATGAAGATGTTCCTGACCCGTATCGGTTTTGGTTCCACCGCGGTGATTACCGGTGACGTAACTCAGATCGATCTGCCAAAAGGCCAGAAGTCCGGTCTGGTGCATGTACTGAATGTATTGGATGGTGTCGACGGTATCGGTGTGACCCGCTTTGAATCCAAAGACGTAGTGCGTCACCCTATGGTGCAACGTATTGTTGAAGCCTACGACAAACACGAAGCGGAAGCCCAGATTCAGGAAGATAAAGAGCGCAAAGCCCGTGCGGCAGCACGCCAGCAGGCTCAATTAGCGGCTCAGCAACAGGCACCTCAGATTCAGCCAGTACCTGCTCAAGTAGAACCGACTCAACCTGAAGACAGCAAACCAACGGATAGCCAGAGCTAATCTATGTCCATCGAAGCCATCATTGATTTACAGCTTGCCTGTGAAAACGCTAATCTACCGGGTGAAGCCGATTTCACCCGTTGGGTACAGTGTGTACTGGATGCCCACGAGGATACCGGTAACGAGGTCACTATTCGTATTGTTGGCAGTGCTGAGAGCCAGTCACTGAATCATCAATACCGAGGCAAGGATAAGCCGACTAATGTCTTATCCTTTCCCTTTGAATCTCCACCGGAAGTTGCACTACCCTTACTCGGTGATCTGATTGTCTGTGCTGACGTTGTCGAACAGGAAGCACTGGAACAGAATAAAGCACTGAATGATCATTGGGCCCATATGATTATTCACGGTTGCTTGCATTTATTGGGCTATGACCATATAGAAGAACAAGAAGCCGAAGAGATGGAAAGTTTGGAAATCGATCTCCTGGCAACCCTAAATATTAAAGACCCTTATCATCTGGATTAAGGATTAGTAGGAAAACAACACATGAGCGAAGACCGATCGAGCAACGGTCAGGGTCAAAGATCCTGGCTAAGAAATATCATGACCTCCCTGACCGGCGAACCAAAAACCCGTCGGGAACTGCTCGAATTTATTCGAGACGCCGAACAGCGCCTGAAGCTGGATGCCGAAGCGATGAATATCATCGAAGGTGCCCTGCAGATCAATGAGATGCAGGTTCGGGATATTATGATTCCTCGTTCACAGATGACGGCAGTGAAAGCTGACCAGACACCTGAAAGCTTTGTTCCCCTCATTATTGAGTCCACACACTCCCGTTTTCCTGTTATTGGCGAAAACCCAGATGAAATTATCGGCATCCTGCTGGCAAAAGATCTGCTGCCTCTGATGCTGAAAAAAGATCGCAGTGATTTTGATCTGAAAGAGATCCTGCGTCCTGCGACCTTTATTCCTGAATCCAAGCGTCTGAACAGTCTACTGAGCGAATTCCGTATCAATCGTAATCATATGGCCATTGTGGTGGATGAGTACGGTGGTGTGGCTGGTCTAGTGACCATTGAGGATGTACTGGAACAGATTGTTGGTGAGATTGAAGATGAGCACGATATCGAAGAAGACGATATGGATATCCGTGCTATCAGTGAACACCAGTTTATCGTTAAAGCGCTGACACCGATTGAAGACTTTAACGAGCATTTCAGTACCGAATTCAGTGATGAAGATTTCGATACCATCGGAGGCATTATTATGCAGCGCTTTGGTCATCTGCCGGATCGTAACGAGTGCACCATGCTGGACGGTCTGGAGTTTAAGGTGCTGAATGCCGACAATCGCCGCATTCGTCTGCTGCAGGTCAGTAAAGAAGCCTAAACGACCCTGTTTACGCTTTTTATACCTGATACATCACCTCATGATATTCAGATACTCTGGCTTAACGGCCAGAGTATCCATCTTTCCCAAGTTTTTCTCGCCTTTATTCTTCTCTATTTCAATAGGTCTCTATTGCAGCTTGTATTCTTTACTCTGCTAGGCAACTTAGCAGTTAGACGATCAGTGCTTTTACGCCTTTATTAATTTTCCTCTGACTGGATAGTTTTCAGCCAAGCCTGCTTTTGATAGTCTGCCCTGACACAGGACAGTAGGGACATAATAATAAAATGGCAATTTCCAGCCTGCTTCAGCAAGTTTCGACCCGACAGGGATTGCATCGCTATCTACTCGCCGCCTTTTCCGGTTGGTTAATCCCGCTGTCTTTTGCCCCTTACCAATTCTGGTACGTTACGCCACTGGCCATCTGTATTCTGATGTTTGCCATTCAGGGACGTAATATCAATCAGGAGCGTAAACGTTCTGGCATTGCGGTAGGCTGGTTCTTTGGTCTCGGTTTTTTTGGTAACGGCGCGTCTTGGGTCTATATCAGTATTCATGACTTTGGCTTCACTGGAATGCCCTTAGCCCTGTTATTAACCCTTGTCTTTGTTATGGGGCTGTCTCTACTGCCCGCCATTCAAATCGCCATTTTCCAACGCCTGTTTAACCATATCTCTCCTGTCTGGTGCTTCCCAGCATTATGGGTGATCTTTGAATGGCTGCGCAGCTGGCTGTTAACCGGTTTCCCTTGGCTCTATCTGGGCAATAGTGTCGTCGATTCACCACTGTCTTCCTGGCTACCGACTGGCGGAGTGTATTTGGCCAGCTTTATTCTGGTGATGGCAGGTGTGATGTTGAATCGCTTTATTCAACAGCGCTTAAAGCTGCGCACCCTCGTAGCTTATCTGGTGGTGATCTTTGCCGGTGCCCATTTCCTGAACAATGTACAGTGGACACAAACCAGTCGCGAGCAACCGCTTCAGGTAGCCTTAGTTCAAGGTAATATTGATCAGAACCAGAAATGGTTACCACAACATCGTGATGAATTTCTACGGCTCTACCTTAACCTCAGTCAGGATATTAAAAACGCCGATCTGATCCTGTGGCCGGAAACAGCCGTGCCCTTATTGGTCAGCCAATCCCGCGCTTATCTCAATCGAGTGATTGATGATCTGCCAGAAAATACCGCTCTGATTACTGGTCTGCCTGAGCGTGCGACTCTGGCCGGCATGAAACCAGCTCAGTACTACAACAGTATTTTGGTACGGGGCGACGGTGAAGGCATCTACCGTAAACAGAAGCTGGTGCCTTTTGGTGAGTATGTACCGCTGGAAACCATGCTGCGTGGCGCTATCGACTTCTTTAATCTGCCCATGTCCAGCTTTGTTAAAGGCGATAACAGCCAACCATTACTACAAGCCAAAGGCCTGAGTATTGCACCCTTTATCTGTTACGAGGTGGTCTATCCTGAGTTTGTCCGTCAGCAAGCGCAAGAGAGCGATCTATTGATCACCATCTCGAACGATAGCTGGTTTGGCCGTTCGGTGGGGCCTTTGCAGCACTTGCAGATGGCTCAGGTACGCGCCGCTGAAAATGGTCGTTATATGTTGAGAGGCACCAATAATGGTGTGACGGCGATTATTGATCCTCAGGGCCGTATCACAGCTACAGCGCCTCAGTTTGAACAAGCGATAGTGCGTGGTGAGATCTGGTCGATGAGTGGCCAAACCCTCTATGCCCAATATGGCAGCCTGCCACTGCTGGCTTTCTGTGGTTTGATTCTTTTGATTCAACTGGTGCAAAATCGCCGCGCCAAACGCAGTCATATGTTCACTCTGTAAATATTCATAACGTTATCGCTTCAAATACTCTGTAATCGCTATACCTAAAATGGTAAAAACACCTAGGTATAGCGATTCTTCTATTCTACTCACCTTACAAATCCCATCCGATATATCCGCTCAGTACGATCACTAAATTCTGGATAAAGCGCTAGACCTCCCATAGCAGTCTTTATTAGCAGGCGCACCAAAAAGCACCTCGCTTATTTTCACTATGCACCATAAATGCGCTTTTATAGCCTGTTTTGGCGCTTTTCACTCTATTTTCATGACAAATCTGCTGGCATAACTTTTGCCACTTTATAGGGCATATTCTTAACTCATTAGCCCTAATCTGTAGATATTTCAGCTATGAAACGCATGCCTAAACTTAATCTGTCCGTAATGCTGGTGGATAACGAACCCGCCCGTGCGGCTATTCTGGAGCAGGCCCTGCTGGATGCGGGTTATCGTATCGCTGCCCGACTGGAAGAAACCAGTGATCTGTCGGAGCAGGTACGTCTGTTACAGCCCGATATCGTAATTATCGATATCGAATCCCCTGACCGGGACACCATGGAGGATATGTCCCGGTTGCATAAAGACAACCCCAGACCCGTGGTGATGTTCTCCGAACAGGACGACGAGCAAACCATCGCCAGCGCCATTCGTGCCGGTGTCAGTGCCTATATCGCCGATGACATCCAAGCCACACGGGTTAAACCCATTCTCGAAGTGGCGATTGCCCGTTTCCGTGAGTTCCATGCCCTACGCGATGAACTGGACAAGGTACGCAACCAGCTGGCTGACCGTAAGCTGATCGAAAAAGCCAAAGGCCTGCTGATGCAGCACAAACAGTGCAGTGAAGAGGAAGCCTATAAAGACCTGCGTAAGATGGCTATGGATCAGAGCAAACGCCTGACCGATGTTGCTGAAAACGTTATTTCCGTGCTGGAACTGGTATTGAAGACTAAATAGGGGTGAACCCAATGACAAATGTATTAGAGAAACACGAAATTACCCTGGGTTTCATTCCACTGCTGGACAGTGCGCCTTTGATTATTGCTCAGGAACTTGGTTTTTTTGCCGAGCAGGATTTGAAGGTCACCCTGAGAGGTGAGTTTTCCTGGGCAACGATCAGAGACAAAGTAAGTTTTGGTCTGTTGGATGGAGCACAGATGTTAGCCCCCATGCCACTGGCTGCAACATTAGGCCTCGGATCGATTCCTACTCCCATGGTGACCGCCTTTAGCCTGGGCTTAAATGGTAATGCGATTACCCTATCTAACCGCCTCTGGCAGTCTCTGGATGCCTTTACTCAAACGGATCAGCCAGTACTGAGTCGTCTCAAACACTATATCGATATCCGCAAACAGCAGGGTCAGCTGCCGTTAAAACTGGGCATTGTTTATCCCTACTCGCAACATAACTATCTGCTGCGCTACTGGTTAGCCTCTGGTGATATCCACCCGGAAAGAGATCTGGATCTGCCGGTGATTTCACCCACTCGTATGATCAAAAGTATGGCCGATGGTCTGATCGATGGCTTCTGTGTCGGTGAACCCTGGAATACCGTAGCTGAGCAACAGGAAGTGGGTCGTACCGCCATTAGTGGTTATCAGATCTGGAATAATGCGCCGGAAAAAGTGTTTGGTGTGACACAAAAATGGGCGCAGGAGAACCCCAATACTCACCAAGCAGTACTTAAGGCGCTATTACAAGCAGCCCTTTGGTTAGATAAAGAGGAAAATCGGGCCCAAACGCTGGATATTCTGGCGCGTCCTGAATACCTCAATCTCAGCTGCCCGGAAGATGCCGCACGGGTACCGCTGCTGGAAACCGAAAACTGGCCACAGTTTTATCGCTATAGCGCCACTTTCCCTTGGCACAGCCATGCTCGTTGGTTATTACAACAGATGCTGCGTTGGCAGCAGCTACCCAATCAATCAGAGAAAGATGCTCAGGAACTGGAACAGATGATCCAGCAGGTTTATCGCACCGATCTTTACCGTCAGGCTGCCAGTACATTGGATCTGCCCGTACCCGGTGATAACAATAAACCCGAAGGTGTTCATGACAATGAATGGCTACTCGAGCAGGATAATCACAACATCCTCTTAGGCCCTAGCCGCTTTATTGACGGTAGAGAGTTCTGTTAATGAATACTGCCTAAGTCCGTATTGCACTCAGTACGATTTAGTCCACCTATGTTTTAGCGCACTTATTTTTAGTACACCTATATTAGCGCACCTTTTTAGCAAATTGGCAGTTTAGCCGCTACACAGCCTTCCCTTCTTATTTATAACCGCAGCCGCATCTTATTGCGGCTGCACCATCAGGAAACAAAGAGCTGCACCTGCGAACAATCCGAGTGCACCCCCCATCTGGCAATAACGGGTTGTCTTGCCTGAAAAATCTATCAACACTCTGTTAATTAAGGTTTTTTTATTTCTGGCACAGCCGATGCATTAAACAAGTTAACCAAGAAAAACAACATGCTCGACCCAATAATAGCCAGATCCTCCAAGAGCCAAAGGCGGCCCCGGTAGATCGGACAGCTACAAAAAATAAGCATAATAACAAGCAAAGGCGCTTGTACTTCATCTCTGATCAACAGTTCAGAGGTGATGTGCAAGCGCCTTTTTTATTTTCAAAACCCGGTTCAGCTGACACCTGCACCAGCCAGGTCAAGCATAAAAAATATTAGCGAAAACGGAGATATGAGTGATGAGTAAGAAAGCACTTTCTCGACCAACCCTATCAAAAGGTCTGCCACGTCGTAGCTTTATGAAAAAGACCCTGGCAGTGGTGACAGCCGCCACACTGGGCAGCTTTTTAAATGTCTCAGCCAGTTGGGCAGAGCTGGATTATGCGGAAAAAGAAGAGCTGAAGTTTGGTTTTATCAAACTTACCGATATGGCGCCACTGGCTATCGCCTACGAAAAAGGCTACTTCGAAGATGAAGGCCTGTACGTCACTCTGGAAGCTCAAGCAAACTGGAAAGTGCTGCTGGATCGTGTGATTGATGGTCAGCTGGATGGCGCACATATGCTGGCTGGTCAGCCACTGGGTGCCACCATCGGCTACGGTACTAAAGCGGATATTATCACTGCTTTCAGTATGGACCTGAACGGCAACGGCATCACCGTATCCAACTCTGTGTGGGAAGACATGAAAAAACATATCCCGCACAAAGATGGCAAACCGGTCCACCCAATCAAAGCGGATGCGCTTAAACCGGTTGTAGAAAGCTATAAAGCTGACGGTAAGCCGTTCAACATGGGCATGGTATTCCCGGTATCGACCCACAACTATGAGCTGAGATACTGGCTGGCGGCCGGTGGTATCCACCCAGGTTTCTATGCACCCCATAAAGGTGATACCTCAGGTCAATTACAAGCAGATGCTTTGCTGTCCGTAACCCCACCACCTCAGATGCCTGCGACTATGGAAGCGGGCACCATCTATGGTTACTGCGTGGGCGAACCGTGGAACCAACAGGCGGTATTTAAAGGTATCGGTGTGCCGGTTGTAACCGATTATGAGATCTGGAAAAACAATCCAGAAAAAGTGTTTGGTGTGTCTAAATCATGGGCGGAAAAATATCCAAACACCCATATTCGTGTTGTAAAAGCGATGATTCGTGCCGCGCACTGGTTAGATGCCAATAACAACGCCAACCGTCCTGAAGCGGTGAAGATCCTGTCCCAATCCAACTATGTGGGTGCAGACTATGATGTGATCGCCAACTCTATGACCGGCACCTTTGAGTACGAAAAGGGTGATAAGCGTGATGTACCGGATTTCAACGTGTTCTTCCGTTATAACGCCACCTACCCGTACTACTCCGATGCGATCTGGTATCTGACTCAGATGCGTCGCTGGGGCCAGATCTCAGATACCAAGCCTGATAGCTGGTATATGGATATTGCCAAGAAGGTTTACCGCCCGGATATCTATAAACAAGCGGTAGCCTCTCTGATCGAAGACGGCCAGATGAAAGCCGGTGATTTCCCGGATCTGAGCAAAGAGAGCGGTTTCCGTCCACCTCAGAAACACTTTATCGACAATATCGTTTACGACGGCAGCAAGCCTAACGAGTACCTGAGCAAGTTCTCTATCGGTTTGAAAGCCAACGAAAAGATCTAATCTCACTCGCCGCTTTGCTCTGAGAAGCAATGCTTGTCTTGAGGATCGCAATAGCGGCAAAAAGTCCCATAAGTAAAAACGCCGGATACTGTGAAGTATCCGGCTGGGAGAGCGCATCATGAGCCAAATGACAGCCAGCACAGAAAGCAGTAGTCCATCATTTTTAAGCCGTCTGACCCAGGGACGTAGTCTGGCAGAGATCACCAAACTAGGTGTGAGCGCAGTCACCCTGCCTGCGGTCGGTTTAGTTTTATTCTTAATGTTATGGGCTGTCGCAGCGCCTAAGGTCAACACCTCGCTGGGGCAATTCCCAGGACCGGCTCAGGTTTGGCAACAGATGCAGGGCCTGACCGCAGAGCATATGGAATCCCGTGAAAAAGAAGACGCGTTTTATGAGCGCCAGGAAAAGCGCAACGCCGCGCGTATGGCCAAAGATCCGGATTATGTGCCTAAAATTAGCCAATACACAGGTAAGGCCACCTTTTTTGACCAGATTGGCACCAGTTTAATCACCGTACTGGCCGGCTTTTTTGTTGCCACTGCCATCGCTGTGCCTGCGGGTATCGTGATTGGCCTGAGCAGCTCCCTTTACACGGCTGCTAACCCCTTGATTCAGTTATTTAAACCCGTATCACCTTTGGCCTGGCTGCCGCTGGTTACCATGGTTGTGAGTGCGGTGTATGTATCCGATGATCCACTGGTATCCAAGTCGTTTCTGACCTCCATGATCACGGTAACCCTATGTAGCCTATGGCCTACCCTGATCAACACCGCCGTGGGTGTTGCCGGTATCCCACAGGATCTGAAAAACGTCAGTCATGTATTACGTCTGAACTGGCTGACCCATGTGGTCAAAATTGTACTGCCGTCTTCCATCCCTATGGTATTTACCGGTCTGCGCCTGTCATTGGGTATCGCTTGGATGGTGCTGATCGCTGCTGAGATGCTGGCACAGAACCCTGGTCTGGGTAAGTTTGTCTGGGATGAGTTCCAGAACGGTAGCTCCAACTCCCTGGGTCGCATTATGGTCGCTGTGATTGTCATCGGTCTGATTGGCTTCCTGTTGGACCGTACCATGTTGCTGATTCAGCGCTGGGCGTCCTGGGACAAAACTGCAGTATTACGTTAATCGCCTGAAGTAAGTGAAAAAAGAGGAGAACACCATGAACCGTGCCCACTTAGAACTGACTCAGGTCGGTATTGAATTCCCAACCCCGAAAGGTAGCTTCCGTGCACTGCAGGGTGTTGATCTGAAAATTGCCCGAGGCGAGTTTGTTTCCCTGATCGGTCACTCCGGTTGCGGTAAATCCACCGTACTGAATATTGTTGCCGGTCTGCACCAGGCCACCGAAGGCGGTGTACTGCTGGATGGTCGCGAAGTCACCGAACCCGGGCCAGAACGTGCCGTGGTCTTCCAGAACCACTCGCTGCTGCCTTGGCTGACCGCTTACCAGAACGTGGAGCTGGCAGTAAAACAGGTCTTTAAAGGCAAGAAATCCAAAGCTGAGATGAAAGACTGGATTGAGCACAATCTAGAGCTGGTGCATATGAGCCACGCTATTCATAAACGCCCGGATGAGATCTCCGGCGGTATGAAACAGCGTGTCGGTATTGCCCGAGCTCTGGCTATGGAACCGACGGTATTGCTGATGGATGAGCCTTTTGGCGCTCTGGATGCTCTGACCCGAGCTCACCTGCAGGACTCTCTGATGGAGATCCAGAACGAGCTCAATAATACCGTGATTATGATCACCCACGATGTGGATGAAGCCGTACTGCTGTCGGATCGTATTGTCATGATGACCAACGGCCCCGCGGCGACTGTCGGTGAGATCTTGAAGATTGAGCTGGAACGGCCCCGAGATCGCCTGGCTCTGGCTGATGATGCCCAGTACAACCACTATCGTAGCCAGGTGCTGAGCTTCCTGTACGAAAAACAGCGTAAGGTTGAGCCGATTGAACGTAAGGCTAAAACAGAAAAAGCAGCAAGCAAAGAAGAAGCCGCTCAGGAGAAAAACATCGAAAACGTCGCCTAGTTTGTGCTGACAAAGGCTGCTTAGCGGTTTTAGTTAACACCTGTTTTATTATCTCGATAGACGCTCTTTTTCAGGGCAGTGGCCTAACCTCAGTGCTACTGCCCTGCTTTTTCCTGCCCGGCTTTTTCCTAGCCCTTTACCTTTGGCGTTCTTGGTATTTTCATAAGGCGGATCTTACAGACCGACTGACTTTATTGTGCTGATTCCCCTCAATTCGGCCCTATAACTTTAAGCATTCGACGTTTACCCAAGTGATTTTTACTCATCTTGTCGCTATGGTTGCTGCCCGTTTTAGATTTTCCCTATCCACTCGATAATGGTAGGGTGGTAACTCTATTTATAGGAGCAGCATGCTGAAGGGAATCAGGCGCAACGTGCATCCCGTCTGATCATTAAGCTCTCCGGCACCCTGCTAGTCCGCACCGAATCGAAAAAATAAAAAAGGACAGAAAACCATGAAGGGGCTTTCTCTTAGGGTCAAGATCATTCTTATGGCGACCCTGGCGGTACTGATTACCGCAATTTCATTGACCGGATTTTCCGCTTACCGCCTATCAGATTTGACCAAAGAGAACGTAGAGCAGCGAGTTCAGGGGGTTTCTAATGCGGTCAGTACTGGTGTTGAACGTTGGGCATCTTCTAAGTATCAGCTGCTGAATACCCTGGCTAGCCGTCCTGCTCAGCAAGAGAGCTTTATTGAGCAGTTGAATATGACCCGTGAAGCGGGTGATTTTATCGCTATTTTTGCCGGTCTGACCGATGGCACCCGTATTGGCAGTAATGGCCATACCAAATTTGTGAATGGTTACGATCCCAGAACTCGCCCTTGGTACAAACAGGGCATGGCCGAGAAAAAAATGGTGCTAATTGGTCCTTATGAAGACCGTACTACCAAGGAAATGACCTTTACCATCGCCCGGCCTCTGCAGCAAAATGGCCAGGTTATGGGTATTATCGGTGCCGATCTGCAGTTAAAAGATCTGTTTAAAGAGATCACCAGTTTTGAATCCGGTAAAAACAGTCAGCTATTTCTGTTGAATGATCAGGGCACCTTGATCGCTCACTCGGACAAAGCCTACCAACTTAAACCCATTCAAGACCTCTACCCAACGATTCAGGATAAGCAGGTGCAAAACCTGGCTTCTGAAGGCCGTTTGGTTGAGGTATCGACACCACAAGGGGATAAACTGGTTCACCTGACCAAGATTCCACAGTCCTCCTGGTTGCTGGGTGTTGAAGTGGATAAAGCCACTGAGATGGCCGTTTTCAGCGAAACCCTGATGGTGCAGATCGTTATCGGCTGTGCCATCTTTGTCTTTGTTATGTTAAGTGTCGCTATTCTGGTCAAGGTACTGCTGCAGGATCTACATGCTATGGGTCGTGCATTGGGTTATATCGCTAAAGGTGAAGGTGACCTGACCAAACGTATCGATACCCGCAGCAAAGATGAGGTGGGCGAGATTGCTAATGATTTTAACCACTTTATTGGCAACCTGCACACCATCATCAGTAAGCTGGAGCACACCGCCTCAGATCTGGGTATGCAGTCCGATATCATTGCTGATAAGACAGAACAGAACAGCAAGAAGATCTACCAGCAGAAGAACCAAACCATTCAGGTGGCGGATGCCATTGATCAGTTGTCCCAAGCCACAGAGAGTATTCTGGATCACGTTGGCAATACTTCTGGTCAGGTGAAAACCACTCTGAAACTGGGTGAGCAGGGTATTGAACAGGTGGATAAGAGTCAGCAGTCTGTGAAAGAACTGGCGGATAAACTCAGTACTGCCAGTCAGGTAGTGACCGATCTGAATAATAGCGCTCAAGGCATTACCAATATTCTGACCAGTATTCAGGAGATTGCTGAGCAGACCAACCTGTTGGCATTGAATGCCGCAATTGAAGCTGCCCGTGCCGGTGAAGCCGGTCGTGGTTTTGCAGTCGTAGCCGATGAAGTACGCAATCTGTCGCAACGTACCAGTACGTCTACCAGCGAGATTCAGGAAGTAATGGAATCGGTACAGAACTCAGCACTGCAAGCCACCGAGCTGATGAACTCCAGTGGTGAGTTGGCGCAGCACAGTGTTGAAGATGCGATCCAGGCACAGAACATGCTGGCAGAGATTGTTAGTGCGGTACAGCAGATCAATACGCTATCCGAACAGATTGCTGCAGCAACCAATCAACAGGCTGCTATCAGCCAGGAGATTCATAGTAATACGCAGAATATCCGCGCCTTTGCCGATGATCTGGCTCACGATGCTGAAGAAAGCGAACAACAGGTACAGAAGCTATCGGGTCTGGCCGGTGATCTAAAAGCTGAAGCAGGTAAGTTTGTTATCTAATTAGACCTTCTAGGATCGTCTCCCTGATAGCGAACTGCGTGCTATCAGGGAGTTTCCTGTTTTAGTAATGCTGATTTTCAGTAACACAGCCAACTGACAACTGATGTTCGAAAAGATCAGAATACCGACAGTGTGGGCTGTGGCTCTTCCTGTAATAATCTGGCCAGTACCTTTAAGCCTTTCTCCAGATGGTTTTGCGACCAGGCACAGCTGGAAGATAGGCGAATCGCTTGTGGGGCCCGGTACTGAGCGACAATAAAGCTATCCTCACCAATCACCTTCACGTTTTCCTTATCCGCTGCGGCGATAAATTCACTGCTGCGCCACAACTCTGGCAGCTCTAGCCAGGCATGAAGGCTATAAAGATTCGATTGCAGGCCGTAGGGGCCAAGGTATTTATCCAACAGCAGATTTCTTTGTTTAAGCTCCTCTTTCTGTTGCTCCAGCAGTGTTTGAGCTAAACCACTGGCAATCCAGCGACTGGCGATCTCCGCTAACAAAGGACTGGTCATCCAACAACTGGCCCTTAAAGCATTGGCGATCTGTTGACGCACTTCAGGCGGTGACACTAACCAACCCACCCGCAAACCGGCTGCCAGGGTTTTGGCCGCGCTATTAATATGGATCACTTTATCGGGAGCGATCTCAGCCAGAGGTGCAGGGGCATCGGTGATTAGATTGGAGTTAACGGAATCTTCGATAATCCACACATTATAACGCCGGGCCACATCAGCCAAAGCTTCCCGACGGATTTCCGACATAATGGCATTGGTCGGATTTTGCAGTGTCGGTGTGCAGTAAAGAATTCTGGGTGAGAACTGCTTACAGGCATCTTCAAAGGCGGATGGAATCACACCTTCCTCATCCATCGCGACAGGCTGAGGACGCAGGTGCAGCTGATGAGTCACTGCCATAAAGCCGGGATAAGTCATAGCTTCCGATAAAATAATATCTCCAGGGCGAGTCAGGGCCAGTAGAGTTAACATAATGCCATGTTGGCCACCGTTAGTGATGGCAATCTGATCGGCGCTGGTATGTAAGCCGGTTTGTTTTAACCAGTGTACAGCCTGTTCCCTATGTTCCGGCAGGCCTATATCCGGTTGATAGCCCAGCAGGCGGTTCATCTGCTCTGGTTCAGCCGCCAGCTCAGCCATCGCCTTACTGAGTACATCCGCCCTGTCTTTGGCTACCGGCAGATTCAACCTGAGATCTACCGCATTGGGTTCCGCTTCACCAGGAATACGAAATCTTTGTCCCTGAGTGTGTTGAGTTGCGATAAAGGTGCCACGCCCGACACGAGCATTCACAAAGCCGCGACGTTCCGCTTCGGTATAGGCCCGGGTGATAGTGCCTACGGTCACGCCCAGCTGATCCGCTAGCGCTCTATGGGTGGGCAGGCGATCGCCATCCGTCAACTCCCCGCTTTTAATGGCATCGGCCATGGCATCGGCGATAGCGGTATAGCGGGGGCCTTTATAGTGTTCTAAGTCTGGGGTCCACATCATGCTGTCACTCTATTGGTACCAGAGCAAAACATCTCGCTAAAAAATCACTGTATTACCGCATCCCTGTTTTGCACAGCATAAGACATTTTGACTGGTTAGCTATTGTCATGGTGACAATAAAGTTCTTGTCATGATTGTATCTATAAAACTATAGTGACAATGAAGACAATGTAAGGTTGTTATTAATTGTATTGGGACAATTGAATCTTGTCCAATGACAGGAGGATGAAAACATGATGATAGAGCATAGCAGCTGGCTGCCCTTTTCTCTGGAAACCTTTTATCTGCCACTGGCTTTGTTTGTGTTATCCACAGCGGGTACGCCGGGACCAAACAATGTCATTCTGACCGCTACCGGGGCACAGTTTGGTTATTGGCGTACTCTGCCTGCGGTTTACGGCATTATTCTGGGTATGGCATCGCAGATAGCCCTAGTGGCAGCGGGTTTGGGTGTGTTGTTTCAGCAATGGCCTTTACTGCATCAGATCTTAAAACTGGCCGGTGCAGTTTATCTGGTATGGCTGGCGTGGAAGATCTTTACCAGTGGCGCAATGGCAGAAGGTGCGGCAGATCAACAGCCGATTACTTTAGTGCAGGCTGCACTGTTCCAGTATCTCAATCCTAAGGCTTGGGTCATGTCACTCTCTATGGTGTCAGCTTTTTCGGTTACCGGCGAGGCTTATTGGTTGTCGGTTATACAGATTTTATTGGTGGCATTTGTGGTGATGAGCTTTACGCAAAATGCCTGGGCGGGTTTTGGCAGTGCTATTGGCCGATTTCTGACTCAAGAGAAAAGTTGCTTGCAGTTTAACAGTGTGATGGCGTTGTTAACCGCCGGTTCGGTTTATTTTGTACTGGTCTAATCTTATTTTGCGCGGTTTCGGATAATAAGTGCAATTTTTTGAGTCTGAGTGACTTTATATATCAGGCAATTAGAAATATCGGGCAGTTAGAAGTATCTGGTTAGAGAGAGGCTAGGGAAGATAATGAAGACAATAGGTTTACTAGGTGGTATGAGTTGGGAATCCACAGCCAGCTATTATCAGGCGCTAAATCAGGGTATCAAGACTGAGTTGGGTGGTCTGCACTCGGCCAAGATTTGTCTCTACAGTGTGGATTTTGCCGAGATTGAGCAGCTGCAACACCAGGGGCAATGGCAACAAACGGCGGAGATACTGACCGAAGCAGCCCAAAAGGTTGAAGCGGGTGGCGCTGATTTTCTGCTGATTTGTACCAATACCATGCACAAGGTCGCTGATGAGATTCAATCCGGTATCTCCATCCCTATTCTGCATATTGCCGATGCGACCGCTGAGGCTTTGCTGGCAGATGGTTGCACTAAGGTAGGTCTATTGGGAACCGGTTTTACCATGCAAGAAGCTTTTTATAAGCAGCGACTGCAAGATAAGTACGGTATTGAGGTGCTGGTGCCAGAAGAATCTGAGCAGGAGCAGGTACATCATATTATCTATCAGGAGTTATGTAAGGGAGAGATCAAGGAAGCGTCGCGACAGATTTATCTACAGGTGATTGATCTGCTGGCAGAAAAGGGAGCTCAGGCGGTGATTTTGGGTTGTACTGAGATTGCTTTATTGGTGCAGCAAAACCATACGCAGGTGCCTTTATATGATACGACAGCTCTGCATGCGGCCAAGGCGGTTGAGCTGGCATTGTCCTGATCTGTTTCAGGGTAAACAACTTTAGACTGGTTGTTATAAACGAAAAGGTGACAATTTATAGATTGTCACCTTTTTGTGTTTAAAACTTGCGCTTAGTTTGATTGCCTATTGATAGTTATCACCGGTACTTAGCGCAATCACCCGGCTGATTTGAGCCAGGCTGCGCCCCGATTCTTCACGCCACTGATTGAACGCCTCTTGAGCTTCTTTCATCGCTTTCATGCTAGTTGGGCTACTGGCACTGATGACCTTATGAGCCTTCAGATAGCCCCAGACATCACTGGAGAAGATAAAGGTATCTTTGCCCAATTGTCTTAGGGCATAAGGGCCGGTATTGCCTCCGAGACGTTTGCCCTGTTTTTTCAGGAATTGCCAGAGACCGACAATATCGTCATCGGGCCACTGAGCGATAAACTTAGCAAAACTGTCGTGTTCAAACTGTAGGTCGTAGATCATCTGGGCATTGTGCTTGATGGTCATTACCTTGCTCATATTGCGGATGATGCGGGTATCTTTAGCTTTCTGTTCCCACTGTTCATCACTCAGCAGTAATAAGGTCTGGGGTTCAAAGTCAAAAAATACTTGCTCAAAATCTGGCCACTTTTGCTCGACCACACGCCAGACAAAACCGGACTGAAAAACAGATTTGGTAAATTGGGCGAGAAAGCGGCTATCGTCCAGTTCGGCTAACGCATCCGAGCTGAGGGACTCTGGTAGTAGGGCTTCTAATTGGTCAGGGCCGCCTTTACGTTCAGCGGCACGTTGGTAGATATGTTCAAACTTTTCCATAAAGGCGACGATCACTGCAGTAAGAATTTAGTGTCCTGCAGTGTAGCAGATGGTGTGTATTTATACAGTTGAAGATAAAAACCTATCGCAAGTGAGTCTTGGCTTCCGGTTTAAACCAGCTTCACCATAATATCGTGCAATACATTGGCGGCGGCATGCAGACGACGGGAGCCGTCCATAAGGTGGTGATAGATCTCCCGTTTACGCAGCATATCCGTTGTTACTTCACCCTGAAACAGATCTGCCAGGCTATGGCGGTACATGCGCTCTATGCGTCGGTGTGCATGTCGGGCAGTATGGGCTTCTTTTTCGCAATCAGCAGGGTAGGTGGCTAAGGCCTTAAAACCTCGTTCCAAGGCTTCACTACCGGCCAGAAGTTCGCTAACAATGGTACGCATATGTTCATCAGGCTCGATATTCAGATCACTCATCTCATTCACTGTGCTTTTACAGTGAGTAATGATCCAGTCCAGAGCTTCAATAGCACGGTAGATATCTTCCCGGTCAATAGGGGTCGAAAAGGCTCGGTTAAGCTGGTGCAGGTTACGAATCTTTAGAGTGTCGGCCGCATGCTCATCCTCTGAGAGAACCTCTTCCAGGTGCTTATCCGGTTGCTGCATATAACGATCCAGATTGCGCAGGGTTTCGGTCACCATGGTGCTCTGTTCGGCCAGAAAAGAGAAAAAGTCGGGTGGCACCGGAATCATGCGATTGAGCAGGCGTTTTAGCAGACCGGTTTTTTTATGTGTTGTCATAACTAACCCTTATACCAAGCGAAATAGCGCGAGTATGCCGTAAGCCAACATGGCCACTAGAGCAGAACCTGGGATTGTCAGTAACCAGGTAATGGCGATCTCTTTGGCTTTTTTCCAACGTACAGCTCTTGGACGTTCTGAAGCACCGATCCCCATAATGGACGATGAGACGACATGGGTGGTGGAAACCGGTGCGCCAATCAAGGAAGCCATAAATACGACGCCGCCGGAGGTGATCTGAGAGTTTAATGCGTGCAGCGGGCGGATTTTATAGATAGCGAAGGCCAGGGTGCGTACGATCTTCCAGCCTCCTAACACCGTACCCAGAGTAATCACTGAGGCGCACAGCAGCATCACCCAAAAGGGCACTTCAAAACTGTCGATCTGGCCACTGAGTAGCAGGCACAAGGTCAGAATGCCCATGCTTTTCTGAGCGTCATTGGCACCATGGGCAAAAGCCAGGCCTGCAGTGGATAGCCATTGTGCGCCCCTCAGTTCTCGGTTTAGCAGAGGGCTAGCGGCTCGAAAGAGAAATAGGGTGATACGTTGTAGTATAAAGCCGACCCAGAACCCGGCTAATGGCGATAAAAACAATGCCAGAAGCACTTTGGTAATACCGGTGACTTCGCCATCCAATAGCTGCTCAAAACCCCATAGCACATGATCTGGTCCGGCAGAGACGACTACTGCACCGGATAAGCCACCTACCAAGGCATGGGATGAGGAGGAAGGTAATCCGCGCCACCAGGTAATAAAATTCCAGGCGGTGGCGGCAAATAAGCCGCAGATGACAATGCTGAGAGAGAGTTGTGTCGGTAGGTCATCCAACTGAACAAACTTGCCGATGGTATTGGCTACCGCAGTGCCGCCCAGTAAAGGGCCTAAAAAGGTAAAGGTGCCTACAATCAGTACGGATTGTGCTGGTGTCATCGCCTGGCAAGCGATCACGGATGCCACCATATTGGAAGCATCGTGAAACCCGTTGGTGAAATCAAACAACACCACCATGACAATGGCCAGGGTGATAAAAAGCCAGAAGCTATCCATATATTTTCAGTCTGTGTTCTTGGTCAAGTAAGCGCTCTTGGTCGGTATGCACTTAACTGATTAAATACCTTACCGTTATTGTGCTTACTTTAGTTCGTTTTTCTCAGCTAAAATATATTGCGACTGATATTGTCAGCAGACCTTTGATCCAGCTCAGTTTGTGTTGTTTGTTTTAGGGTGCTGATTTTAGCAAACCGCTCAGTGATAGTTGCTCCTATTGATAACGGTTCTTAGGTATAACAGCTCTTAGGAATAACGGCTTAATGATGGCCGTTTCACTCTGTGGCTTTTTGTTCCGTCTCAGAGTCCTGCTGTTCTTGCGATGGCTCCAATACACTTTCACTCACTACCTGGTTACGGCCATGTTCTTTGGCATAGTACAGGCAGTCATCGGCTCGTTGCAGCATGCTTTTCTCATCATCTCCGTCATGATAAGTGGCAACACCCAGGCTACCGGTTTTTTGGCCGACCTCAAAAAAGTCGAAACTCTCAATCTTCTTACGTAGATTTTCTGCCAGTATCAGGCATTGCTCCAGATTGGTATGAGTGGCAATAATCAGAAACTCTTCGCCACCGATACGACCCAGATAATCCGTTTTGCGAATATTGTTTTTCAGAACAGCGGCCAGTTCCTGCAGAACTTTATCGCCGGTCAGGTGACCGTAGGTGTCATTCACTGATTTAAAGTGATCTAGATCGATCAATACAATGGAGAAAGGCACTTCATAGCGGTTGATTTGGTTTAGTTCCTGATCAAACAGCTCTTCCATTTTGGTGCGGTTATAAAGCTGCGTCAGTTTATCGGTGATTGAGAGCTGTTCGATGGCACGATAATCCTGCTCCAGTTTGTCGGTCAGCTGGTTAAACCAGGTGACCAGCTCTCCCATCTCATCATCAGTATGACGTACCAGGCGTTTATCAAAACTGGCGTTACCTTCGGCCAGGTCTTTTAGCGGATGAATCACTTTTTGCAGACTGTGGCGGGTTGAACGGGCTGCCAGCACAGAGACGCCAATCAGAATAAAGATGGAGCAAAGGCCCATTAAGGCACCGACGATCAACAATTGATTCAGGCTATGGGTGGTATCACTGATCAGAGTGACAAAGGTTTTTTCATGGTCAGACTTTGCTTGATTAAAGCGGTCAATGACAGTTGTGTGGTATTGCTCCATGCGTTCTATCATTACCATCTGCTGTTCAGGCGTTTTATCCTGATGGATCATAGCCAGAGACAGTTCTACGGCATTCCGATAGTAAGCGTCAAAGCTCTCTTTTAATTGTTTGACTTGCTCTGATGCAACCAGTGCGGGGTGTTGTGCCAGTATATCGAGATTGTTTTCAATCCGTTCCTGTTCCAATTGGGTTTGTTCTACCCACTCTTCTTCATTGGCAAGTACCGCATCTTTCAAGTTTTCGCTGAGATTGTCGAAAAGAATAGTATTGTCGCTAATCGCTTCCAGAACAGGGAGGTAATCCTGCTGCAGTTTCTGCATGCGGGAGTGGTTGGTGTTGTGCTCGTTAAAGGTATAAAACATGTAGCCGGTATAGAGTAAAAGCCCTACTAGCGGGGCTACCAGCATCTTCTGTAAGATGGTGAGTTCTTTCATGTTTTACCTTTCTCTTTACGAAATGCTGACCTAAGATATTGATCATCTTAGCAGTGTTTTCTTGTCGTAATAAAGGTTCTTCAGGGTTGGATGATTAGGAATATGACTGAGGTCACAGGAGTATGAAAGCAGGCTTGTTACCCATCACCCAAGCGGTAGCTTGTACACTTGCTTTATTATTGCCGTTCACCGCGTCTGCGGTGGAGCTTGGTGATAATTTATCAGTTACTGGGTTCTTCTCTCTGCAAGGGATTTATACAGATAAAGCAGGGGCAAGTGTGCCTCGTCCGCAGGGCGAAGCAAGTGATTTAGAAGCTGATAAGTTTGATTTTGATAGTTCAGTGCTGGGGGCTCGTGCAGATTTGGATCTGTTTGATGGTCTGGGGGCAAGCCTTCAGGTGATCAGTACTAAGCAGACAGAAGATAGTTATGACCCTGAGGTTGAGTGGGCCTATCTGAAATACGATTTCGACAACGACGTCTCGGTTCGTGTTGGTCAGATGAAGGTGCCTTTTCTACAAGGTACCGAATTGCGCTATGTTGGTCACTCTCGTCAATGGGCTTGGCCAGTTGTCCCTATCAACGGTGCTGGCGGTTTCGATGTTTTGCGCGGTGCTGAAATCTACTACAGCACCTATTATGATGATTACGATATTTTACTGCATGCCTCTCTAGGTGAGCCAGATCATGGCTTGGACTTTATTAAAGATACCTGGGCTGGATTAGTATCGGCCGAACTGGATAGTGGAGCAGGTAAGTTACGTGCTTCTTATATGCAAGCGGGCTTTGATATCTATTCAGAGGATAATCAGCTGTTATATGCCAATACAACTCTTCGAATGGGCAGTCTTGAAGGGGAGTATGAGTGGAATAACTGGATCACTCATGGGGGGATGGCGACAGGGACCGCTTATAAGCATCCTGATGAGTACCTGGCTTATTTTTCTTTGGGTTACCGTTTTGATCGTTTTACACCTTTTGCGCTGTTCTCGCGAAAAGAGATGAGATTTGAGTCTTTAGCATTCTTTGAAGAAGAAGACAGTGACCTACTAACTGGTGGGTCAGGAGAAGGCGTTGATCCTGGGCCACCTGGTGAGCCGCCACCTCCGCCGCCACCTGATTTTGTAGAGCAGGATCAGGACGGTAAACGTATTGATGATACTTTTGCTATTGGGGTTCGTTATGACCTGACACCTCGTTTAGCAATGAAGTTTCAGTGGGATTATCTAAAGTCCAGTAGTAAGGCTGTGGTTGGTGAGCCAGATCAGACGCATAAATTCAATATTTACACTTTTGTTATTGAGGGGGTGTTCTGATGCGCCTGCTCGTAATATTAGTCGCTTTATTATTGGGTTCTTTATCATGGACGACTCAGGCCGATATGGTCGTTGTCGTCGCGAAAAACTCATCCATTGCCGAGCTGACAGAAAGGCAGATCAAACGTATATTTTTGTCTAAAACCCGTCGCTTAGATGGAAGTCGGATACAAACGCTTGAGCTGAGTAATGTGGATTTAAAAGCGCAGTTCTATGAGAAGGTAGCAGGCAAAAACTTACGTCAGCTGAACTCTTATTGGACAACGTTGATTTTTACCGGCAAAGGAAAGCCACCAAAAAATGTCGATAAGGCTGAAGCCTTGTTAAATGAATTGAGTGGAAACCCATCCGCTATCGCCTATATGCCCGTGGAATATCTTGATGACCGATTAAAAGTGGTGCATAGGGTGGAGTAGATCGATCCAAGAGTTAGGTGGATCGGCCTAGGGGAAAGTGGATAGGTCTAGAGGTGAAGTTAATAGGCCAAGAAGCTTTGCCTTGATGTACTGCAGTTTATGATAGATACAATAAACCCCATAACACGCGAGGTGTTATGGGGTTTTGCTGTCTTATAGACAGGAGAAAAACTGCAAGCGTGTATCCGCTTTAAGGCTCTTAACCCAGTTTCTCTTTTAGCAGCTGATTTACCATCTGAGGGTTTGCAGTACCCTTGGATGCTTTCATCACCTGACCCACAAAGAAGCCGACCATCTTGCCACGCTTCTCTTCTGGTGCCGCCTGGTACTGCTCAACCTGTTGTGGGTTGTTGGCCAGTACTTCGTCAACGATAGCAGCAATTGCACCGGTATCGGTTACTTGCTTCAGACCTTTCGCTTCGATGATCTCATCGGCTGACGCACCTTCACCGGCCCACAGCGCAGCAAATACTTGCTTCGCGGCTTTACCGTTGATGGTCTTGTCGATGATACGGCTGATCAGGTCGCCCAGTTGCTCGGCAGATACCGGGCTCTGTTCGATCTCAATGCCGTCTTTGTTCATCTGGCCGGACAGTTCGCCCATTACCCAGTTAGCGGCTTGCTTGGCATCGCCACAACGCTCTTTCACCTGCTCAAAGTACTCGGCCATTGGGCGGGTGGCAGACAGGACACCAGCGTCATAGGAAGACAGGCCCATCTCATCAACAAAGCGCTGCTGCTTCTGCTTTGGTAGTTCCGGCATTTCGGATTGGATATGCTCGATATAAGCTTCATCCAGTACCACAGGCAGCAGATCAGGGCATGGGAAGTAACGGTAGTCGTTCGCTTCCTCTTTGCTACGCATAGAGCGGGTTTCGTTTTTGTCTGGATCGTACAGGCGGGTTTCCTGAACCACTTTACCACCATCTTCGATCAGCTCGATCTGGCGCTCAATCTCATGATTGATCGCTTTTTCAATAAACTTGAACGAGTTGATGTTTTTGATCTCAGCACGGGTGCCGTATTTCTCTTCGCCTTTCAGACGGACAGAAACGTTAGCATCACAACGCATGGAGCCTTCTGCCATATTACCGTCAGAGATACCCAGGTAGGTCACGATGCTGTGGATCGCCTTAATATAGGCCACGGCTTCTTTTGCAGAGCGCATATCCGGCTCGGATACGATCTCCAGCAGCGGCGTGCCGGCACGGTTCAGGTCGATACCTGTCATGCCGTGGAAGTCTTCGTGCAGGGATTTACCCGCATCTTCTTCCAAGTGCGCATGGTGGATGCGGATCTGACGGATTTTGCCCTCTTCCGGTTCCACTTCGATGATACCAGGACCAACAATCGGCAGATCATTCTGTGTGGTTTGGTAGCCTTTTGGCAGATCTGGGTAGAAGTAGTTTTTACGCTCAAAAACAGACTTCTTGCCGATCTCGGCTTCAATACCCAGACCAAACTTCACTGCCATCTCAACGGCTGATTCGTTCAGTACCGGCAGAATGCCCGGCAGGCCCAGGTCAACGGCACAGGCCTGAGTATTGGGTTCGGAGCCAAATGCGATGCTGGCACCGGAAAAAATCTTAGACTGGGTGGCAAGCTGGACGTGAATCTCCAGCCCGATCACTGCTTCCCATTCCATCGTATTATCCTCTAATCAGGTCTGTAAATTACTGACCAGCGCCAGGCGCCAGTTGATGCCAGCTGGTTGCACTCTGGAACTGATGTGCAGCATTCAGCAGTTGAGCTTCCTGGAAGTGGCCTGCCAGAATCTGCAGGCCCACAGGACGATTATTGATCAGACCTGCAGGTACGGAGATGCCCGGAAGACCGGCCAGGTTAACGGCCAGGGTGTAAACATCTTCCATATACATCTGTACTGGATCTTCGGTATTGCTGCCCAGATCAAACGCTGGTGTTGGCGCGGTAGGGCCCATAATCAGATCCACCTCGTTAAAGGCGTTCAGGAAGTCCTGCTGGATCAGACGACGGATACGCTGTGCCTTACGGTAGTAAGCGTCGTAGTAACCTTCGCTCAGGGCGTAAGTACCCACCAGAATACGGCGCTGTACTTCTTTACCAAAACCTTCGCCACGGGAGCGCTTGTACAGATCTTCCAGGTTCACTGGCTCTTCACAGCGGTGGCCAAAACGTACACCGTCGTAACGAGACAGGTTGGAAGAGGCCTCAGCTGGTGCGATCACGTAATACGCAGGAATCGCCAGCATGGTGTTTGGCAGGCTGATCTCCTGAACGGTGGCACCCAGTTTTTCAAACTCTTTTACCGCGGCCATGATGGTATCGCCCATCTCAGCAGACAGACCTTCACCAAAGTACTCTTTTGGCAGACCGATACGCAGACCGTTCATAGGTTTGTCCAGATCAGCAGTGTAATCCGGTACGGCTTTTTTCAGAGAGGTGGAATCTTTTGGATCGAAACCAGCCATCTCATTCATCAGCAGGGCACAGTCTTCCGCCGTGCGGGCCATAGGGCCGCCCTGGTCCAGGCTGGAGGCGTAAGCGATCATGCCCCAACGAGATACACGGCCATAAGTCGGCTTCAGACCGGTAATACCACAGAAAGCCGCAGGTTGGCGGATCGAACCGCCGGTATCGGTACCGGTCGCTGCCGGTGCCAGGCGTGCCGCCACGGCAGCAGCGGAACCACCGGAAGAGCCACCCGGAACCGCATTCAGGTCCCAAGGGTTCTTGGATGGACCGTAGTAACTGGTTTCGTTGGAGGAGCCCATCGCGAACTCATCCATATTGGTTTTACCCAGAGACACCATACCGGCTTTTTTAAAGTTGCTGATCACAGTCGCATCGTAAGGTGCTGTGAAGTTGGACAGCATCTTGGAGCCACAGGTGGTCAGAACACCGTCGGTACAGAAGATATCTTTGTGTGCCATAGGGATACCGATCAGTTTACCGGCATTGCCTGCGGCACGAATTTCGTCAGCGGCTTTTGCTTCAGCCAGTGCCTGCTCGTGAGTCACTGTGATAAAGCTGTTGTACTGGCTGTCCAGTTCGTCGATACGCTGCAAAAAGTGCTGGGTCAACTCGACACTGGAAAACTCGCCGTCAGCAAGGCCCTGGGCCAGTTCAGCGATAGTCTTGTTATGCATGGTGGAATAAATCCTTCGCTACCCGTTTCCGGTATCGGTTGAGACGCGACTCTGTGCGCGTGGCAGATGTTTGTGACCGGGATGTGCTGATTAGTGAGTTGATTGACTTAAAATTAACTCACTTAAATTCACTGTAAACCCTGTTGTCACGGTTATCTGTTTTGACCGATACCCTGATTGGAATCATCTGATGCTTTAGTAACCTAAGTGGATCACTCGATTACTTTAGGTACCAGAAACAGACCTGCTTCAGTGGCAGGTGCATTTTGTTGGAAGTGTTCACGCTGATTGCTTTCAGTCACTTCGTCATGACGAAGACGCTGAGTAGCATCCAGTGGGTGGGCCAGTGGTTCGATATCACCGGTATCCACTTCCTGCATTTGATTAACCAGATCCAGAATGCTGGTCAGGTTACGGGTGTATTCTGGGATGTCGTTTTCTTCGATTTGAAGTCGGGCCAGATGGGCGACTTTTTCAACATCGGATCTTTCTAGAGCCATGTAGCTTCCTGCCCTGAGTGAGCCAGTTTAGTCACAAAATGTGGTTTAATAGGAAAATAGGCGCACAATTTAACATATTTCCACCCGCCTGACACATTTGTATCTTGCCGTGTGTGCCTCTGATTGTTAGAGTTCTGCCTGCACAGGGTAAATTGGATTTAGGTGAAAAAAATCACATGTTTAAACGACTCAGAGGTCTGTTCTCTAGCGATCTGTCCATCGACTTGGGTACAGCTAACACTTTGATCTATGTTCGCGGTCGCGGCGTAGTACTGGATGAGCCTTCTGTGGTGGCAATTCGCCATCATGGCAACCAACGTAGCGTGGCTGCGGTGGGGCTGGATGCCAAACGTATGTTGGGTCGTACACCGGGTAACATTACTGCGATCCGTCCCATGAAAGACGGTGTTATTGCAGACTTCCACGTAACAGAGAAGATGTTGCAGCACTTTATCAACAAAGTGCACGAAAATAGCTGGTTAACGCCAAGTCCTCGAGTTCTGGTATGTGTACCCTGCATGTCAACTCAGGTTGAGCGTCGTGCCATTCGTGAATCAGCGATGGGTGCCGGTGCCCGTGAAGTATTTCTGATTGAAGAGCCAATGGCGGCAGCGATTGGTGCCGGTCTGCCGGTAGAAGAAGCCAACGGTTCTATGGTGGTCGATATCGGTGGTGGTACTACCGAGATTGCGATTATCTCTCTGAACGGTGTGGTTTATGCCCAATCCGTCCGTGTCGGTGGTGACCGTTTTGATGAAGCGATTGTGGCTTATGTGCGTCGTCACTACGGCAGCTTGATTGGTGAAGCTACGGCTGAACGCATCAAAGAAGAGATCGGTTGTGCCTATCCGGGCAGTGATCTGCGTGAGATCGATGTTCGTGGCCGTAACCTGGCTGAAGGTATTCCACGTAGTTTTACCCTGAATTCCAATGAGATTCTTGAAGCCCTGCAAGAGCCTCTGTCCGCTATAGTGCAAGCGGTGAAGAGCGCCCTGGAACAGTCGCCACCTGAACTGGCGTCTGATATTGCCGAGCGTGGTCTGGTACTGACCGGTGGTGGTGCTCTGTTAAGGGATATCGACAAATTGATTGCTGATGAGACCGGTTTACCGGTGATTATCGCCGAAGAGCCGCTGACTTGTGTGGCCCGTGGCGGTGGCCGTGCACTGGAGATGATTGATCAACACACCTTTGATCTGTTATCTACAGAAGGCTAATATTTAAGCGTCTGTTGATTAAAGTAAAATGGCGGTTTGAATACCGCCATTTTTTTGTTTAATCTTCCTTAAAATTCATTCCTACCTCAGCTTTAGCATCGCCGGTTTACAGTGGACATCACCAGTGAAAACAGGAACTTAAGGAGACAGCAATTAACCCGCTTTTTGTAAAGGGCCCTGCTTTAGGGCTGAGACTGTTATTGTGCCTGATTTTGTCTCTGGCACTGATGTTTGCTGACTATCGCTATCAGCACATGGATCGTGTGCGCTCAGTATTGGCGGTTGCCGTCACACCACTGCAATGGGCGGTGGATCTACCGACCCAGCTCTGGTCCTGGGGTGCCACTGTTTTTGCCGATCGAAACCAGTTGTTGGATGAGAATGCCCTGCTAAAAGCTCAGGCATTGCAACTGTCCAGCAAAAACCAGCGTATGGCCTACCTGATTGCAGAAAACCTGCGTTTACGTGAACTTCTTAATGGACAGAAACCCTATAAAGATCAATTCCTGCTTGGCGAAGTGATTGGCCTGGACTCCGATGCGTTTGTGCATCAGGTTCTGATCAATCGTGGTCGTGATGATGGTGTCTACGAAGGCCAGGCGGTGGTGGATGCTTTGGGTCTTGTCGGCCAGGTGATTTCGGTCAGTACTTATACCAGTCGTGTCCTTCTGATTGCTGATACTGCCCATGCAGTGCCTGTAAGTGTTAACCGTAACGGTTTCCGTGCGGTAGCGCTGGGTTCCGGCGGTATGGAGCTGTTGCAATTAAGTCATGTGCCGGATACGGCGGATATTCGCCAGGGTGATCTCTTGGTGACGTCAGGCTTGGGTGGTCGTTTTCCTGCAGGATACCCTGTAGCTGAGGTGATGGAAGTAACTCATCGTCCCGGTAAACCTTTTGCTGAAGTGAACGCACGGCCTCTGGCGCAGCTGGAGCGCAGCCGTTATGTGCTGTTGCTCAATCCTAAAGAACAGGATACAAAAGGTTTGAAGGCTGAGGATTCCGGCACTGCAGAAACGTTATCAGAAGAATCAGATCAGGCTGGAGAATCAAACAGTGCCCAGTCTGGTCGTGATACAGCTAAGCAGAGTGCTGCAGAAAAGCAGGGTGGTTGATTTATGTTTTTGATATTACTGACTTTTCTGATTGCCCTGCTACTGGCGGCTATGCCTTTGCCAGGTAGTCTGCTCTGGTTTCAGCCTGAGTGGGTTTATATGGTGTTGATCTATTGGTGTATGGCCTTACCCCATCGTGTAGGGGTGGTGAGTGGTTTTTTCCTTGGATTAAGTGTTGATCTTTTGGAGGGCACTCTATTGGGCCAGAATGCGCTAACGTGCTCTGTAGTGGCTTATTTAGCGCTATTGTTATATCAAAGGTTAAGGAATTATGGTGCCTGGCAGCAGGCGATGATGGTTGGGGTGCTGATCGGTATCAGCTTGATGATCTCTCAGTGGATTCAGAATCTGACCAGTGTGGCTGCGGATACCGTGGCATTTTTGTTACCTGCGCTGACCAGTACCATTTTATGGCCATGGTTTTTTATTGCGATGCGTACATTACGCCGTCGTTTCCAGATCCGTTAAGCAGATCTGTTATGCTGTTTTAATTAGACAAACTCTGTTGAGATAAAGGTTTATTGATACAGAAACTTTAGGGAGTAAGTGTGAGTAATCCTGTTGACCTGTGTTTAGCCTCTGCCTCGCCACGCCGTAAGGCACTGCTGGAACAGATTGGTTTGTCCTGTTTGCAATACCCGGTTGATCTGGATGAAACACCTTTACCCGAAGAGAGTGCGCAAGCTTATGTGTTGCGCCTGGCCGAAGATAAGGCTCGGGCGGGGATGGTACGCTCGGGAACTGAACTGCCGGTATTAGGTTCAGATACCTCTGTGGTGTATCAAGGCCAGATCCTGGGCAAGCCCAGAGATGAGACGCACTGTGTTGAGATGTTAATGCAGTTGTCTGGTCGGACTCATCAGGTGATGACAGGGGTCGCTGTGTGTCAAGGGAATCAGATGCACTCGCTATTAAGCATCACAGAAGTGACATTTCGTACATTAAGTGAGCAGGAGTGCTGTCAATACTGGCACACAGGTGAGCCGGCAGATAAAGCCGGAGGTTATGGTATTCAGGGGCTGGCAGCGGTGTTTGTCGAGTCCGTATCTGGCAGTTACAGCAATGTAGTGGGTTTACCGTTATTTGAAACCGCTGAACTGTTAAAAAAATATGATATTCAGATACTTGAGCGTTCATAAACTGCTTCATCCGTTCAAGTAGTGTTCTTTATCGCAGGGGGAAGGGCGATGAGTGAAGAGATTCTGATTAATATTACGCCGATGGAAACCCGTGTTGCGGTCGTAGAAAACGGTGTATTGCAGGAAGTTTATATTGAAAGAACCCGCCGTCGTGGCATTGTGGGTAATATCTATAAAGGCAAGGTAGTACGGGTATTACCGGGTATGCAGGCCGCTTTTGTTGATATTGGTCTGGAGCGAGCAGCGTTTATCCATGCTGCTGATGTGACGCCACCGAGTCGGGGGAATCATCAGGGCGGTTCTGATGTAGAAAGTATCAGTGCTCTGTTGAGAGAAGGTCAGTCCTTGATTGTTCAGGTCACTAAGGAGCCTATTGGTACGAAAGGCGCTCGACTAACCACGCATTTGTCAATTCCTTCCCGTTATCTAGTTTATATGCCGCATACGCCTCATACCGGTGTTTCTCAGCGTATTGAGGATGAGGAAGAGCGGGATCGTTTGCGTAGTATTGTTGAGAATCGTCCTGAGCCGGAAAAGGGTAAAGGCGTTGAAGGCGGTTTTATTATCCGTACCGCGGCTGAAGGCTATGGTGAAGAAGAGATTCAGGCCGATGTGCATTTTCTGGAACGTCTGTGGCGTTCGGTAGAGCGACGCTGTAAGGAAGCGAAAGAGCGTACGGTGATCTATGAAGATCTGCCGCTGTTTATGCGTACCATGCGTGACTTTGTCCGTCCCGAAATTGAAAAGATCCGTATCGATTCGAGAGAAAACTTCACCAAGTTAAAAGAGTTTGTGCAGGAGTTTGTGCCTTCTCTGGAACCTAGGGTCGAATATTATCCTGGTGAACGCCCTATCTTTGACCTATATGGGGTTGAGGATGAGATTCAGAAAGCGTTGGGGCGCAAGGTTCAGCTGAAGTCTGGTGGTTATCTGGTGGTGGATCAGACTGAAGCCATGACTACGATAGATGTGAATACCGGTGCTTTTGTCGGCCACCGTAATCTGGAAGAAACCATCTTCAAGACGAACCTGGAAGCGGCCACGGCTATTGTGCGTCAACTGCGTCTGCGCAATCTGGGCGGCATTATTATTATCGACTTTATCGATATGGAAGATGCCGAACACCAGCGTCAGGTTTTACGTCTGTTAGAAAAAAATCTGGAAAGGGATCATGCCAAAACCAAGCTGACCGGTGTGACAGAGTTGGGTTTGGTGCAGATGACTCGTAAGCGTACCCGGGAAAGTTTGGAGCAGGTGATGTGTGAACCTTGTCCAACCTGTGAAGCGCGAGGCACCATTAAAACCCCTGAAACCGTGTGTTACGAGATCTTCCGTGAGATTCTGCGTGAGGAGCGAGCTTACGGCTCAAAGACCTATCTGGTATTAGCTTCTCAGCCTGTTGTGGATCGTTTGTTAGATGAGGAATCTGCCAGCGTGGCGGATCTGGAACTGTTTATTAATAAAACCATTAAGTTCCAGGTAGAAACCATGTACAGCCAAGAGCAGTTTGATGTTGTACTGCTATAACACACACTGATACGGTCGATTTTGATGTCGTCTCTGATCCGGCAGGTTTTTAACCACACCTTGATCTGGCTGGTATTGCCGTTAGTGGTGGTATTAGCGATCTATGTCAGTGTCGGCCGTTACTTCTTTCCTTTGTTGGAAAGCTATCGCGATGACGTTGTTCTGTGGGTGAACGATCGTTTACCCGTTGTCGTGCAGTTGGAACAGTTAAGTGGCGATTGGAATCGATTTGATCCCTTTATCCAACTGGACAATATCTCGTTGTTTTCCCGCTATCAGCAGGTAGGCAAGCACGAGAATAGCCAGCCGGCCATTCAAGTAGAGCACTTCAGTCTTGAGCTGGATAGTTTATCTTCCTTTCGTTATCAGCAACCTGTCATTCGCCAGGCCGCCATTGAAGGCGTTACTCTTAGATTGCAGCAGCAGGATGATATGTCCTGGATTCTCAAAGGTTGGGAGGATTTTCAATCTGAAGATGGCGATGGTATTGCAACCGCCAGTCAACAAGCCAAAGAGGATGTCAGTCAGCTTTCCCGCTTGCTCAGCTTCCTGATGCATCAGCAGCATTTAAAGATGGAATATGTCTGGTTAGAGCTGTTTGATCGCTATGGTCGTCAGTATCGCGCCTTTAGTAAGCGTATTGAAGCCCATGATTTAGGTGATGGTAGAAAAAGGCTGCAGGGGAGCTTGCAGTTGAATGCCGAGTCTGCAGAACAAGCCGGCTTTATTCTGGAAGTGAGTGGTGATCCTTTTGATCAGTCAACTTTAGCACTGGATCTCTATTTGCAGGCTGACCCACAATCGTTGACCTCTTGGATCGAGAAGTTTGCTGATCTGTTGCCTGTTGGTCTGCCTAAATTTAATGCTGGGATTGAGTTATGGAGCCATTGGCAAGGTGGCAAACTGATGTCGTTGCAAGGTGAGGTCACCGCTAAGGAAATTACTCTCTCCTACCAGCAGCGCCCCGATATTACGCTGACCGATCTGAATAGTGTGATTCATCTGGAGCGACAGCCGCTGAATAATTGGCAGCTGATCCTGGATCAGTTGGACTTTTCCTTGCAGGGGCAGCATTTTCCCATCGATCAATTGATTATTGATTCAGAGAAGGGTGGCAACCAGTTGAAGCTGCAATTGGCGGCGTTGGATCTGGGGGCGTTATATAGCGTGCTTAAGCAAGTACCAGAGCTGCCGGAAGAGGCCCAAGATGCACTGAATCGCCTTAAGCCCCGTGGACATCTGCGTAATCTGGTGGTGAGCTATTTTCAGTCTCAGCAGTCAGAAGCAATACAAGCACAGCAGCTGACAGAAGTTGAAAATCTGAAGGTTGAGGAGCAGAAGCCATTAGCAGACGCTCAGAATCCGTCGACTGAATCCCAAGATCCAAAACATAAAGCAGAGGCTGAGTCAGCAGATCGTCAGGCGGTTGCTGTCCGCCCAGGTGCCGAAGTGTCTACTCAACCAGAAATAACCTCTTCACCCTCGTCTACAACTTCCGATGCCTCCGATATTGCTAAAGGACCGACAAGCTCTGTAATTGTGACTGCTGAATTAGATCAGGTGTCTGTGGATGCCTACTATGGTGCGCCTGCGTTAACGAATGTCAGTGGTTTTTTGCAGACGGATCAGGATGAGGGTTTTATTCGTTTTGCCAGCGATAATTTTGCTATGGATTTCCCTCTTCTTTATCCACAGGGATGGCAATTTGAACATGCTGAGGGTCAGGTTGACTGGAGGGTTGGTAAAGCAGTGCGGGTTTTTGGGCAGGATCTGATGCTTAAGAAGGGCAGCAGTGAGGTCTTTGGTGAGTTTGATGTACTGCTGCATAACACGCCCGAAGATGATCTGTTTTATCTGAATGTTGCAGTCAGGGATGTCCATGACCCGTTTGGTCTTACTTTGGTGCCAGAGCGTATTTTGCGCCCGGAGATTATGCAGTGGTTGAAACAGAGTATTCAGCAGGCTCACGTTAAGGAAGGTGGGTTTATCTATGATGGCAGTTTACTACTGAATGCAGAGAACCCCGTAAGAGCGGCTACAACCCATTTGATGTTGGATATTGATCAGGGGCAGCTGAAATTCTTACCCGAATGGCCTGCTGTAGAGGCTTTAACCGCTAAGCTGTTTGTGGATGGCACTGAGTTACGCTCAGAAGTCAGCTCTGCCCGTTATCTGGGTAATGAGGGGCTTTATGGTCAGGTTAATCTGGTCAATGATGACATCGGTGGCCGGGTGCAGACAAACCTTAAAGGCCAGTTGATTCCTGAGCAGGGCTGGCAGGTTTTCTCTCAAACACCGCTGCAAAAACTGGTGCCAGAAACGCTATTCGACTGGCAACTGAGCGGTAAAAAAATATGGCTGAATACCTGGCTGGATTTTCCTATTGATGGTCGGGAAGGTAATGGCTGGGTGAGGGTAAAAACACAGGGAAATAGCTTATTGATCCCTGAACTGGGCACCCCTTTGGATAATATTGATGCCGAAGTTGAGTATGATCTGGCCAAAGGCTTATCGGCGAAGCAGGGAAAAGCAGAGTTTTTAGCCGGGCCTGCTCAGTTTGATATTCATACCGATATGGAGCAGGGTACGGTTATGGTTGAGGGATTGGGGCAGGCCGAAGTAGATGCTCTAAGCCTTTGGCAGCCCATGCCTTTTTCACCCTGGTTATCTGGTACTGCACCTTATAATTTCTTTGTCAGACTGGATAAGGTAAGCCAGTTGCATCTGATCAGTGAGCTACAAGGCGTGGAAGTGCGTATGCCGCCGCCTATGAGTAAAACTGCTGAGATGAGCACAGCGTTGGATGTGAACATGAGCTTTAGTGCTGAGGAGAATCGCTTTGCGGTGCAGTATGGTGATCATGTTAATGCCAAGGGGTTATGGCTAAGTGAGCAGAAGCAGAATACCGCCACACAGATAAAGAGCGAGCAAACAGTGGCCGCAGAAAATAGTTTTGCCGCGAATATCTGGCTAGGTGATCTGCCTAAACAAATGCTGGCTCCCAGTACGCTGACTGGTCGTACAGATATCCACTTTCAACAAAACCAGATTAATGCTGAGTCCTGGATTGAGTTTATTAAAGCGGAGCAGGCTAGGGTTGAATTAGAGCAATCCGTTGTGCTTTCCAGTGCTGAATCGGCAGTGGATTCTGATCAAGCTGGGGTTGGTACAGATCCAGTTGTAGCAAGGAGCGAAAAGGAGAGCGGTAGGGCTAATTCGCAACAGATATCGGGCCTGACTCGTTTCCATCTTGAGACTAAACAGCTGCGTTATGGCGATATGAAGCTCGAAAACTTTGTTTTGGATGCTGAGCAGGATCAGGAAGAATACAGTTTTCGTTTTGCCAGCCCTCAAATCCAGGGCGAGGCTAATATGACCGAACAATTGACCCGGATTGAGCTGGAACATCTGTTCTACGACAGTCCGGAAAATGAAGCGATTGTGGTACCTAAGCAAATAGTAGCTAAGCAAGTAGTACCTAAGCAAAAAGAAGATAGCGTGTTGGATCAGGTGTTTACCTCTCAGTGGCCAGACTTCGATCTCAAGATTAAAGATTTTCAGGTTAATCGTGTCGTGGGTAAGGGGCTGGATATTAGCTACCGTAGTAAGCAGGACAAGCGACAGCTAACGTTAAATAGCATGACTCAGGGTAGTATTGGCTACAATGGTGTTTTGGATTGGTACGTCCCTGAAGATTCAAAGCTCAATGGTAAGATCCGTATCCCGCAATCCACTTTAGTGTTTAATGTTCAAGGAGATGATCTGGCGGATGCCCAAAAAGCTTTTGCCATTAAACCTGTGATCAGCAGCCAAAAGGCTAAGGTCTCCTCTCGTTTGATATGGCCAGGTCTGCCCAATGAGTTAGCTGCAGATAAACTATCCGGTGATGTAACGATTCAGTTGGAGAAAGGTGAGTTTGAGCAAGTTTCTTCGGCACCTGCATTGCGCTTGATTTCATTGTTTAATTTTGGGGCGCTGGTTCGCCGCTTACAGCTGGATTTTTCCGATATGTCCGGTAAAGGCTTGTCATATGATAAGGTCAGCGGCAGGGTGACTATACTGAATGGGCTAGGCACATTAAAAGAACCGCTTAAGGTAGACGGTTCTGCTACCAAGTTTGAGATGACAGGCAATATTGATTTTATAGATGAAACCTTAGAGCAGGATCTGATCGTGACGTTACCGGTTGCTGAAACCTTGCCCTTTGCCGCAGTGCTTGCCGGTGCGCCTCAGCTTGGCGGTACCATCTATATTGCACAGAAAGTATTAGGTAATTTGTTTGATAAATTTACCCGAGCCAGATACAGCGTTACAGGTGCTTGGGATAACCCCAAAATTGAGCTGAAACGTGTATTTTAGCCGTTAATAAGAGAATGATTATGATAGAACAGGTTTCCCAGGAACTCTTGTTACCCGGTGACCTCGACCTTGAGCAAATGAATCACTTTTTAGCCAAGGCGATGGGGCCAGGAATTGATTTTGCGGACCTTTATTTTCAGCAGTCTATGCATGAAAGTTGGGTGCTGGAAGAGGGGATTGTGAAGGATGCCGCATATAGCGCAGATCGCGGTGTCGGTGTACGTTCAATCTCAGGAGAAAAAACGGGTTTTTCCTATAGTGGTGATATCTCTGCTCTAGCTATTGAGCAAGCGGCGATGGCTGCGCGCAGTATCGTGCGTCAGGGACAGGAAAAAAGCGTAGCAGCACTGAAGTCCGTGCCTTTTGAGCCTCTGTACCGTGCTGATAATCCCATTATGGCACTATCGGCTGATGAGAAGCTGGCTATTTTGCAGCAAGCGGATGAAATTGCCCGGGCAGCGGATCCGAGAGTAAAAGAGGTAACTGCTTCACTGTCAGCTAATTTTGAGCAGGTAATGGTTGTTGCCAGTGATGGCACTCTGGCGGCGGATATCCGACCTCTGGTGCGAGTTAATGTCAGTGTGATTGCAGAGCATAATGGTCGTCGTGAGCGTGGTTCATCCGGTGCAGGTGGGCGTTACTCGCTGAAAGCCTTGTTGGATAAGTCCTTGTCTGAATCGGTGGCAAAAGAAGCGGTGCGTCAGGCACTGGTGAATCTGGAAGCCGTTGAAGCACCGGCAGGTAATATGCCTGTGGTTTTAGGTGCAGGCTGGCCCGGTGTGTTGCTGCATGAAGCGGTAGGTCATGGTTTAGAGGGAGATTTTAACCGTAAGGGTAGCTCGGCTTTCTCTGGTCGTATTGGTGAGCAAGTCGCTTCTTCTCTTTGTACGATTGTGGATGATGGCACCCTGGCTGATCGCCGTGGTTCTCTGTCTGTGGATGATGAAGGGACACCGACTCAGAATACTACGCTGATCGAGAACGGTAAGCTGGTCGGCTATATGCAGGATAAGATGAATGCCCGTTTGATGGGGCATGAAGTGACCGGTAATGGTCGTCGTGAGTCCTTTGCTCATCTGCCAATGCCACGTATGACTAATACCTATATGCTACCAGGTGAACATGATCCTGAGGAGCTGATTGCCAGTGTCAAAAATGGCATCTACGCTGTGAATTTTGGCGGTGGTCAGGTGGATATCACCTCCGGTAAGTTTGTCTTCTCTGCCAATGAAGCTTATCTGATTGAAGACGGTAAGATTACGGCTCCAGTGAAAGGCGCCACTCTGATTGGTAATGGTCCTGAAGCGATGCAGAAGGTGTCGATGGTCGGTAATGACCTGAAGCTGGATGATGGTGTCGGGGTTTGCGGTAAAGATGGTCAGAGTGTGCCAGTAGGGGTTGGTCAGCCATCGCTGAAACTGGATGAGCTTACCGTAGGTGGTACAGGCTCTTAAGCCTTGTCGTGCTATCGAGAGTAAAGGGATGCCGGTAGAGAGTTGTGTTTGAGGAGTTGGCGCTGATGGCAGAGGTGAAAAAACACTGTGGCTAGTCGATGGGGTGAATCCTGTACTGACTCTGGCTGCAAGCCTGGTTTTAAGCAAAACAACCGGGGCAGTGGTTACTGCCGGCCGGTTTCTTTTGTGCGCTTAGGTATCTTAAACACAGGCTTGCTTACATATCGTAGATTTCACGCAGTTTGCGGAAAATCTTACGGGCAGCAGCAGGTGGTTTACCTTGGCTCTGCTCTTTCTGAGCCGTACGAATCAGCTGGCGCATGGTCTGGCGATCCGTGTCCGGCTGCTCGGCTACCAGCTCATTCAGTGCGCTGTCACCTTCTGCTACCAGACGATCACGCCAGTGTTCCAGCTTGTGGAACTGACGGTTATAGGCATCGCTGGTGGTATCAAACAGGGCCAACTTCTCAGCCACGGCTTCGCTGTCTTCATTACGCATCAGCTTACCCACGTATTGCAGGTGGCGGCGCTTGGCTTCGTTTGAGCGGATGCGATGATACTCATCAATGGCGCGATACATGTCATCGGAGAGCTGTAATTTCTGTTGCTGATCTTTATTCAGCTCCAGAATCTTTTTCCCCATCTCCTGAAGGGCATGCATCTCCCGTTTTATCTGGGTCTTACTGGGTCCGTAATCAAATTCCTCGGACTCGTCATATACGTCTTCGCTCATATCATCCACTTGTGCAGTTATCAAACGGGTTAAGTTTAACACACTTGCATGATCTGACCGAGATAACAGAAATAACGATTAGGTAGTGCTTCCTATGTCACAGAAAACATCACAGCAGGTTTCACAAGAATACAGTGAGCAGATGAACGCCTGGAACAGCCAGTTGCCCGCTTGTGCGCAACATGTGTTGGAAGAAGCGCGTGCCAAAGGCGCTACAGCGGCTGAAGTGGCGGTATCCGGTAGCAGTGGATTATCGGTTAATGCTCGTATGGGCGAGGTCGAAACCGTTGAGTTTAATCAGGATCAAAGTATCTCATTAACGGTTTACCGTGGTCAGAAAAAGGGGCATGTCTCGGTGACCGATCTGACCGAAACGGCCTTGAGCAATGCGGTCGATATGGCGCTGGCATTTGCCAATCACACTGCCGAAGATGAATACGCCGGTTTGGCCAATGCCGAACTGATGGCTCAGGAGTGGCAGGATCCTGAGCTTTATTACCATACTGAACTTGCGGTAGAAGATCTGGTCGAACGTGCGCTGGAATGTGAGGCGGCAGGGCGTAAGGATGAGCGTATTACCAACTCTGATGGTGCCAGTGCTTATGCTGGTGAGCGTTCTTTCCTGTATGCCAATAGCCATGGCTTTAGTGGTCAACTATCGGGTACCAACTATTCTGCCAGTTGTGTGCTGATTGCCGGTCAGGGTGATCAGATGCAGCGTGACTACTGGTATGACAGTCAGCGTCAGTGGAACCTGTTACAAGATGCGCAGCAGATCGGTGAAAAAGCCGCAGAGCGCACACTGGAGCGTCTGAACCCTCATAAACTGAGTACGCAAAAGGTACCTGTGGTATTTGCTGCAGAGATCGCTTCCAGCCTGGTTAGTCACCTGATGGGGGGCATCAGTGGTGGTAGCCTGTACCGCAATGCATCTTTTCTGAAAGATCGCCTGGGTGAGCAGATTTTCCCTGAGTTTGTCTCTATCTTTGAGCAACCGCATATCAAAGGAGGTGTTTCCAGTGCGCCCTTTGATCGTGAAGGTGTCACTACGCGAGATAATATCTTTGTAAAAGACGGTGTGCTGAACAGCTATATGTTGGGCAGCTATTCAGCTCGTAAACTGGGTATGGAAACCACGGCGAATGCCGGTGGCGCCCGTAATCTGAGCATTGCTTCAACCGGTGAAGACTTTGCGGGAATCTTGAATAAGATGGGTACGGGACTATTGGTTACTGAGCTAATGGGTCAGGGCTTGAATATGGTTACCGGTGATTACTCGCGTGGTGCAGCAGGTTTCTGGGTCGAAAACGGTGTTATTCAATATCCGGTACATGAAATCACTGTTGCAGGTAATCTGAATGAGATGTTTAAGCAGATTCAGGCTGTAGGAACTGATGTGGATACACGTGGCAATATCCAAACAGGCTCTATTCTGATTGAACAGATGACCATTGCGGGTGCTTAAGTACACTTGTTTTTAAAAGCTTAGAAAATAACCCTGATTCGGCAGAGTCAGGGTTATTTTGTATGGGGAGAGTGGATCTGTCTGGATATATGTAGGTCTAACAGAGGGCTTGATATTCTAGAGGTAAAATACGGTTGCCAAACCCAGAAATGCCATAAAACCAATCACATCGGTGACGGTTGTCAGTAGTACACTGCCTGCCAGTGCTGGATCGATCTTCATCCATTTCAAAATTAAGGGCAGCGCGGCACCGGCGAGTACGGCGACAATCAGATTGATCACAATTGCTGCACCGATAATAAAGCCCAATGTCAGGTCATTAAACCAAAGCACTGCCACTCCGGCGACCACTAAGGCCCATAAGCTGCCGTTAATAACCCCTACGATCAACTCCCGGTTTAATAGCCAGGGGGTGTTACTTGATGAGATATGCCCCAGTGCCATACCGCGAATGACGACCGTTAGGGTCTGGCTACCGGCGATGCCACCCATGCTGGCGACAATAGGCATTAGTACAGCCAGAGCGACAACCTTTTCAATGGTGGCATCAAAGATACCAATCACCGCTGAGGCTAAAAAGGCGGTCAGTAAGTTAATCCCTAGCCAGACCGCACGACGTTTGGCTGTGAGCAGTACAGGGGAGAAGGTGTCTTCATCTTCATCCAGACCGGCCATACTCATCAGGGAGTGATCCGCATCTTCCCGGATAACGTCTACCACGTCATCAATGGTGATACGACCTAATAGGTTATCGTACTCATCCACCACAGGTGCGGAGATCAAATCGAATTTCTCAAACAGATTTGCCACTTCGCTATCGGGGAGATCGGCTTTGATAACGATACAGTCAGTATCCATTACTTCCCGTACGGTAATATTGGGATCGGCTACCAATAGAGTGGTGATGGGTAGTACGCCAATAAAGTGATCCCGGCGGCTCACAACCAGTAGGGAGTCAGTAGAGTCAGGCAGGCTTTGGTGGCGACGCAGATAACGCAGTACTACATCCAGAGTTATGTCTGGTCTGATAGTAATGGTATCCGTATTCATCAGGCCGCCAGCAGTATCCTCTGGATAGGACAGCACGGCTTCTACTCGCTGTCGATCCTGAGCATCCATGGAAACCAGAACTTCGCGCGTAACCGTATCAGGTAGCTGCTGCAGAAGGTCGGCAATATCATCAGTTTCCAAGCCTTCAGTGGCATTCAGTACTTCTTCTGCGTTCATGCGCTTCAGGAAGAGTGCCTGAATATCATCACTGAGGTGCTGGAGCACATCACCCTGAAGATCAGGGTCAATCATGCGCCAAAGTAGGTCGCGCTCTTTAGGTGGTGTAGATTCCAGTAGATGAGCGACATCCTGTGCGGGCAAGCCGCGATTAAGCATGCGTCGAACCTGGGCAAAAGCACCCGAGTCCATGGCATCGTTAAGACGGGAAAGAATTGGCTGTGTATCTTGATTATCGCTGGCCATAATTCACATCGCTCAAGGGTGATCAGTGGCGTATGTTGCGATAATAACTGGATTTTTTCTGAAATGGCAGTGTTAACAAGATTTTACAGTTAATAAAATCTATATAGGCAAGTTGATCATTGTCTTTAGAGTGATAGCTAGAGAGGGTTAGCTTTCGTCGCCAAAACCACTGGCGAACAAGGCTTTAATCGCTTCGGCTACGTCTGTTTCGTTATCGCCATCCACTTCGAATTCCAGCTCAGTGCCCTTGGGGCTGCTCATCATCATCAGCGCCATCATATTACGGCAATCGGCTTGTTTGTCTTTGTCTCTGTCATGCAAGATAACGTTAACAGCTTGAAAGCGGGACACGAGCTCAACCAGTTTGGAAGCCGGCCTGAGATGAAAGCCTTTGCTGTTGCAGACGGTAACAGTAAAACTCAGCATAGATTAATCCTTGTTAGCCAGCCTCAAATCCCTATGTCGTACCAGAGTTTGTGGATACTGTTGTTGGAAGCGCGCTGCAAGCTGTTCGGTGGTATAGACAGATCTATGCTGACCGCCGGTGCAACCTATGCCAATGGTGATGTAGTTACGGCCACTGGCGATAATGCTGGGTAACCATTTATCGAGAAAGCCTGAAATATCAGACAGCATGGCCCGGACGCTAAAGTCCTGTTCCAGAAACTCGATAACAGGTTGATCTTGTCCTGTGTATTGACGTAGCTGAACCTCCCAATAGGGATTAGGCAGACAGCGTACATCAAACAGAAAATCACAATCTTTAGGGGCGCCCCGTTTAAAGCCAAAGGACTGGAACTGGATCGCTACGGCTTGTTGGCTGTTTTCCTGCAACTGCTGTTTGATGATATCCCTGAGATCATAGATATTCAGGTTGCTGGTATCGATTCTCAAGTCAGCCTGTTCGGCAATGCTTTCCAGTAGATGGGCTTCCTGCTCAATAGCTTCAGCCAGAGATATCTGTTTGGAAGAGAGTGGGTGCTTGCGACGTGTGGCGTTAAAACGTTCAATCAGGGTCGCATCATCCGAATCCAGATAGATGATGCTGGCACTAACGCCATCAGCCCTGAGTTTATCAAAATGAGGTTGGATGCCTTCCGGGTCTGTCACAATATTGCGCGCATCAATACTGACGGCAACGCGATTATTGCTACTGGGTAGGTGGTGAGGTAGCTCACTGAGCAGGCCGATAGGAAGATTATCAATGGCAAAAAAGCCCAGATCTTCCAGGACATGTAGGGCTACACTTTTACCGGCTCCTGACCGGCCACTAATAATCACCAGTTTCATGATGAAGGTTCCATTTACTGCCTGAGTTCAGATGGGATATTAACCTATCCAGAGCTGATATAACGCATCGGAATTGGGTGCAGTACGTAATGTACGGCAAAACTCTGGGTCTGAGAACTTTTCAGCCAGAGAAGAAAGTAGTTGCAGATGCTCATCAGTGGCTTCCTCCGGGACAAGCAGTACAAACAGCATATCTACCGGCTTGCCATCAATGGCATCAAAGTCGATTTTGTCCTTCAGTCTGATAAAGGTGCCAACGCTTTCAGTACAGTTGCTGATTCTGCAATGGGGCACAGCTATACCTTCGCCAATACCTGTGCTTCCCAGACGTTCGCGCGCAATCAGTTTATCAAAAACTTCGGTGCTTTCGAGAGTGGGTAGCTGTTGGCTGATAAATTTGCTGAAGAATTCGAGGAGTCTTTTTTTACTACCCCCTGGAACTCCGTCCAGAGTTCGCAGGGGTGTAAGAACAGAATTGAGTGACATGAGATATCAATTAGGTTCAATTAGCGTGCTGCAGCACCTTGTTTACGGGCCTGAGACTTTTCTTTGTGTTTAATCAGCTGACGATCAATTTTGTCGGTTAAAGCATCGATAGATGCGTACATATCTTCAGCTTCTGCGGTTGCATGCAGATCAGCTCCGGCAACGTGCAGTGTGGCTTCTGCAATTTGGCGTTCCTTCTCTACTTTCAGGGTAACCTGAACATTAGTGATACCATCAACGTGACGTTCTAAGCGGGTTACCTTATTTGACACATAGTCACGCAGTGCATCGGTAAGCTCTAGATGTTGACCAGTAATATTTAATTGCATAACGAGCTCCTTACTTTTTAGCGGTCTGCAATTTGATTGTATCGTTTTTCCTGTATTTGCAAACCTTTTTTTTGTAAAGGGATTTTAAATCAACTTCTTACGTTCATTAGAAGGCGGAATATTCATAGCTTCACGGTACTTGGCTACGGTTCTTCTTGCAACCTTAATACCTTGTTCAGCGAGCATATTTGCCAATTTACTGTCACTCAGGGGTTTACGCGGCGGTTCTTCAGCAATCATCTTCTTAATCATAGCTCGGATTGCGGTAGAAGACGCTTCACCACCTGAGGTTGTGCCTACATGGCTGGAGAAAAAGTACTTCAGCTCAAAGATACCCCGTGGGGTATGAATATATTTCTGAGTTGTGACACGAGAGATGGTGGATTCATGCATGCCAATCGCCTCGGCGATATCGTGCAATACCATGGGCTTCATGCCCTCTTCTCCCATTTCAAGAAAGCCTTGTTGGCGTTTTACAATCTCTAACCCAACTTTTAGCAAGGTTTCATTGCGACTGTGTAAACTCTTTAAAAACCAGCGTGCTTCCTGGAGCTGGTTTTTCATAAAGGTGTTGTCAGGGCTGTTATCGGCCCGTTTGATCAGGCCAGAATACGCATTGTGGATACGGATCTTTGGCGCAATATCTGGGTTTAGATCAACTTTCCAATGATCTTCTTCCCGGGTCACAAATAGGTCCGGTGTGACGTATTCTGCGTGTTCTGTGGAGATGCTGGAGCCCGGTTTAGGATTCAGGGTACGAATCAGGGCGATAATCTCCTGCAGCTCACCCTCTTTGACTCTTAGTTTACGCATGAGCTGCGTAAAGTCACGACTGCCCAGCATATCTAGGAAGTAACTGATCAGCTTACGGGTCTTCTCCAGCAGGAATGGCGTGGTTTCTATAGTTTCCAGCTGAATGAGTAGGCAGTCCTGCAAATTTCTAGCCGCACAGCCAATAGGATCCAGGTGTTGTACATAACCCAGTACGGCTTCGACATCTTCCAGTTCCAGCTCAAAGGCGCTGTTCTGGAACTGTTCGCGATCCTTCAGGCCTTCCATAATATCTTCAATACTGGAGGTCAGGTAACCGTCAGGGTCGATACTGTCGATAATGGCTTCTGCAATCACAATATCCTGTTGCGGCAAGCCAGACAGATTCAGCTGCCAGGAGAGGTGGTCCTGCAGTGTTTCTGTGACCGTACCCCGTTGTTCCAGGTAGTTGTTTTCATCATCAGACATGCTACCGGAAGACATCGGAAGGCTTTCCTGGTAGACCTCATCCCAGCCGCTATCGACAGGCAGATCTTCAGGAATGGAGTCCTGCCAGTTGTCTTCAGCGCTGGCACTGTATTGATCCGAGTCGAGATCAGTGTCTGTGGAGTCTGATGCGGTAGCAGTTTCACCTTCCGCTTCCTTAGTCTCATTACTGGCTGCGCCTTCTGCTTCAGGAGCAGAATTAAACTCATCCTCCACTTCCAGCATAGGATTGGATTCCAGAGCTTCCTGAATCTCCTGTTGTAGATCCAGCGTCGACAGCTGCAATAAGCGAATCGCTTGTTGCAGCTGGGGCGTCATGGTCAGATTCTGACCGATTTTGAGCTGTAATGCCGGCTTCATAGGTTACGGCTTATTCCTGCGTGTTGTTATAGCTTGAATTCTTGACCCAGGTAAACGTCTCTTACCTGTTGGTTATTCATGATATCTGCGGCATCACCTTCGGCAATGATATGTCCTTCACTGACAATATAGGCTTTTTCACAGATATCCAAGGTTTCGCGCACGTTATGGTCAGTAATTAATACACCGATATTACGCGCTTTTAACTGTCGAATAATAGATTTAATTTCATTTACCGAAATGGGGTCAACCCCTGCAAACGGCTCATCCAGCAAGACAAAGGATGGTTCAGTGGCCAGAGCACGGGCAATTTCCACCCGGCGACGCTCGCCACCTGACAGGCTCATGCCCAGGCTTTTACGGATATGGGTAATGCTGAATTCTTCCAGCAAGCGTTCCAGATGCCCCTGACGTTGCTGGCTATTGAGATCTTTGCGGGTTTCCAGAATACCGAGAATATTTTTCTCAACCGATAGCTTTCTGAAAATAGAAGCTTCCTGAGGCAGATAACCCACTCCTTTTTTTGCTCGGCCATGCATGGGTAGTGCAGTGATATCTTCGTCATCAATGCTGACTGCGCCCTGATCGGATTTTACTAAGCCGACAATCATATAAAACGAGGTGGTTTTGCCTGCACCATTAGGCCCAAGCAGGCCAACCACTTGCCCCTGTCTGACAGACAGGCTGATATCCTGTACCACCTGACGCTTTTTATAGCTTTTAGCCAGATGAGCGGCTTTTAGGGTTCTCATTGACTCTGTTCCTGTTTTTTACTGTTCTGTGGAAACAGAATAATTTTCACCCGGCCTTCATCGGCATCAGGATTGTTCTCGGTGTTACTCTTTTTGCCCCAGGCGCGAATATTACGGTTTTGCAAACTGTAACGAATATTTTCACCGGTAAAACGATCGCTGCCATTTTCAACTTCAGCGTTATGGGTCAGCAGGATCTCTTGCTCAAGGGCAAAGTACTCCACATGCATGGCATAGGCGTGTACTAACGGGTCTTGTGCATTGGGTTGCTGTTGAATATGAACCCGCTGCTTTTCGCCCTGCGCCACGACCTTATCCAGCTCACCGTTATCCGTTTGATAGATCGTCAACTGATGAGCTTCAACTCTTAATGAACCCTGGGTTAAGACCACAGTGCCTGTATAGGTAGCAATGCCTGTATTGGGATTAAATTCAGCCTGATCCGCCTGAATGTTGATCGGCTGCTGTTTATCTCTATCCAGCGCATGTACCGATAGAGATAAGAGAGGGGAGGTCAGTAGCATCAAGTATGTCAGTACTGTAGAGAAAAAACGGATATTACTGTGCATAAGATCCCCGAACGTTATCAAGTAGTTGAACCTGATGGGTGTTTAAATTGACTTTTAGACCTACAGCTTCAATACGCCCGTTGTCAGAATCCAGTGTAATTGGGCTCTGGGTGTAGGCGATATTTTGCAGTAAATCGATATTAATTAGGTCGGTCAAAAGTTTCAGTCTGGCATTTTCTATATTATTTTGCTGTTTGCCTGAGTCTGCCTTCCAGACTATAACATTTTGATTTAATTGAAAATGATCTCCATCACCTTCAATAAATGCTTGTTTGCTTTGCGCATGCCACTGAGCTTGGCCATGAGGGTTATAAGTGATCAGTAGTGGTGTTTCCAGGTGGGTCTGGGCGCTGTCTGGAAAATGTAACAAGCGTTCTGCCTGAATGGAACGATGAAGGATGCCACTTTCATCGTAGCTGCGGTACTTGCTGTTAACCGCGTAGTAATCTGGCTCGGAAGGTTTGTCGGGAACATCGGAGAAAAGGTCAATATCCTCGGGGCGTTGGCTATCCAGTAAGTGAATAACGGCCCCCAGCACGGCAAGGCCGGCTAAACCAAGAAAACGCTTTTTTAATCGGGAGCCAAATAACATAGTGTGTAATCGTCCGATGTAAAGTGATACCTGCCAGGCTTATTTAAAATGAGTCACCATAAAATAGCCAGCTAAGCTCGTAATTTAGCAGTCTTGTAATATTTAACGGGTATCTGATCGGTCTAAAAGCGAGTGTGGGCTTCTATTGGTTGATGAAGCCCAGACCTGTGTCAGATAGAAGTCAGTGAGACTTGGTGTTTAGTAAGCCAGTAGATAGTGATCGATAGCGTCCTGAAGTGTACCTTGTGCCTGCATAATCATATCTGTGATTTCACGCACTGCACCCTGACCTCCGGCTCGTTGGCAGCAATAATCTGCATGTTGCTGCATATATTTCGGTGCGTTTGGCACGGTAATGCCCAAGCCTGAGGTTTTGATAGCGGAAAGATCAGGAAGGTCGTCACCGCAGTAGGCAATTTGACTCCACTCCAGCTGCAGTTCCTGCTGGATATCCTTCAGAGCAACCAGCTTATCTTCACGACCCTGCTGTAGAATTTCAATACCCAGTGCTTTAGCTCGTTGAGCTACCATAGTCGAGCGACGACCAGTAATAATCGCCACTTTAACACCGCTGGCTTGCAACATCTTGATGCCGTGGCCATCCAGGCTGTTGAAGGATTTACTTTCGCTGCCATCACCGTGGAAGTAAAGGCTGCCATCGGTCATTACGCCGTCTACGTCCAGAGCCAACAGGCGAATCAGGCGGGCTTTATTTAATGTATCGTCGGAAAATGTCATGTTTGTCCCCTAAAGCAAATCGTTCAATTAAAGCGATTGCTTGCTCTTAAAATCACGGTGCTTAAATAACAGCCTTTGTTCTTAAAACCACTGCTAAAACAATGGGTTTCTCAACACAGTCGAGTTTCTCTTAGAATCCCAGTTCTTAAATAACACCGGCCCTGAGTAGGTCGTGCATATTGAGCGCCCCAGTGGGTTGTTGATTCTGATCTGTCACCAGTAGTGCATTGACTTTTTTCTGCTGCATCACTTCAACGGCTTCTGCAGCTAATTGTTCTTGATGAACGGTCACCGGGTTAGTGGTCATCACATCATTCACAATAGCCTGGTGAATATCCAAACCCTGGTCCAGAGTACGGCGCAGATCACCATCAGTATAAATACCGATGAGTTGGCCTGCATCGTTGATTACGCCAGTCATGCCCAGGCCTTTCTGAGTGATCTCCAGCAATACTGCCTGTAAGCTTGAACCGCTGTTAACCAGAGGCAGACGATCACCTGAGTGCATCACATCGCTGACTTTAAGTAGTAGGCGACGTCCCAGGCTGCCACCTGGGTGTGAGAAGGCAAAGTCTTCAGCGCTAAAGCCTTTAGCCTCCAGTAGTGCAATGGCTAAGGCGTCACCCATCACCAGAGTCGCTGTAGTGCTGGAGGTGGGAGCTAAATCCAGTGGGCAAGCTTCCTGTTGGATGTCGATCCACAAGTGAGCGTTGGAAAATTGTGCCAACGTAGAATCTTTAGCGCCAGTCATACTGATCAGAGGAACGGCTAATCGCTTCAGCAGAGGCAGTAGTGTAGTAACTTCTGAGGTCTCGCCTGAGTTAGACAGTGCCAGCACGACATCGCCACGGGTGACCATGCCCAGATCTCCGTGGCTGGCTTCACCAGGGTGAACAAAAAATGCCGGAGTGCCGGTCGAAGCCAGAGTCGCCGCAATCTTATTGCCGATATGACCGGATTTACCCATGCCCGTAACGACTACGCGGCCCTGGCAATTCATAATTAATTCACAGGCTGTGACAAAATTATCATCCAGATGCTGAGTTTGTTGGCTCACGGCATCCACTTCCATCTGAATGGTTCTGGCGGCGGATTTAAGATAGTCGTGCATAGAAACTCCGCGTTTAAGCCAGGGCTGACAGATAGATCAGATACAGGTAGCCCGCATAGATGGCCGCCAGCAGACCGCCTTCACCGCGACTGATTCGGCCTTTTTTGCGCATCAGAATAATCAGGGCCGCCAGCAGGAAGGTGATACCCGCCATAATCGGGTAATCACGGCTCATGACATCACCTTCCAGTACGGTCGTGGCAAAGAAACCTGGTACTGGCAGTACTGCCAACAGGTTGAAAATATTGGAACCGACAACGTTACCCAAGGCGATCTCATGGTGGTTTTTCAGAGCACTGGCGACGCTGGCGGCTAACTCTGGCAGGCTGGTACCGATGGCTACAATGGTCAAACCGATCACCAGATCGCTGACGCCAAAGTGTTGAGCAATATTCACGGCACCCCAAACCAGAATGCGTGAACTGGCAATCAGTAGTAATAAGCCCACGACTAACCAGAACCAGGCTTTTTTGCTCTCCATCTGAGGGATATCTTCCGGATGATCGAACTCGCCCTCACCATCACCCTTAAATAGCCATAACAGACTCAGCACTAAACAGCCGACCAGAATAAAAGAATCCACCATCGTCAGTTCACCATCCAGCATGACGGCACCGGCAATCAGAGTGATACCCAATAACAGGGGGATCTCTTTTTTCATCAGCTTCATATTGATCGGCAGTGGTGCCACCAGGGCAGTAATACCTAATACCAAAGCAATGTTGGCGATGTTGGAGCCCAGTGCGTTACCTACCGCAAGTCCGGGGTTACCGCCCATGGCTGCGATGGTGGAAACCAGGATTTCTGGTGCTGAGGTGCCAATTGAGATAATGGTCATGCCTATCAGTAGTGGCGACATACCTAGATTACGGGCAGTCGCTGCGGCGCCATCAATAAAACGATCAGCGCTCCAAACCAGAAGGCCTAAACCAAAAACAAGAGCTAGGGCAGAGTAGAGAATCATATTGAGCTTTTCTGTCAGTCAAAGTTGGTGGGCAATTAAAGAAGTATCCCGGGTGGAATGCAAGTCTGAGATACGATTTATTCGGAAAGGTTTCCTAATCTACTGCGAAAGGAAAGTATTTCGTGATTTTCTACCTTCGTTAGTCCAATTAAGGGCTGAGACGGTGGTTATGTGACGAGGTGTTTTTGGTGAACGGGTTAACCGATAATTTACCCAGTAGCCGGTACAATGATTAAAAATGTGAGGCTGCATTTTACCTGTGACTGGGTTAAAGTTGCGCCCTTATACCTCGTCTCGTTTTGGATACTAAAGGTTTATCAAATTTATGCCTGATGCAGACAGTCTGGTTGAAATTTCCAACCTGACTTTTAAACGTGACCATCGCGCCATCTTTTCTGATCTTAGTCTGAAAATTCCGAAAGGTAAGATTACGGCAATTATGGGGCCCAGTGGTACAGGGAAGACAACTTTGTTGCGTTTGATCGGCGGGCAACTCAAACCCGATGCTGGCCGGATTCTGGTGGATGGCCAAAGTGTGCCTGATATCAGTCGAAAAGAGCTATTTACGCTACGTCAGCGTATGGGCATGCTGTTTCAGAGCGGTGCACTCTTTTCTGAATTGAGTGTCTATGAAAATGTTGCCTTTCCTATCCGGGTTCATACTGATCTGCCGGAAGATATGATTCGGGATCTGGTGCTGATTAAGCTGGAGTCTGTAGGACTGCGCGGTGCCCGGGATCTGATGCCGTCAGAGCTGTCTGGTGGTATGAGTCGCCGGGTGGCTTTAGCCAGAGCCATTGCTTTGGACCCCGAGCTGATGATGTACGATGAGCCTTTTGTTGGACAGGACCCGATCACACTGGGTGTTCTGGTGAAGTTGATTCGTCAGTTAAACGATTCCCTGCAAATGACGACGGTGTTGGTATCCCATGATATCGATGAAAGCCTGAGTATTGCTGACCATGTCTGTGTGTTATCCGGTGGCAAGGTGGTGGCGGAAGGTTCACCTGATGAGATTTTGCAAAGTGAGCAATCCGAGGTACGCCAGTTTATTCAGGGACTACCGGATGGTCCTGTGCCTTTCCGTTATCCTACCGGGGATTTCGCTCAGGACATTTTGGGATGTAACTAATGGTGGATCAATTACAACAGATAGGTAAACGTGTACTGGACATAGTGGCAGGATTGGGGCGCTCAGCCCAATTGTTAATCGCTGCTTTGCTTGGTATCCGTTATGTCCTGAAAAACTTTCGCTTACTGATTAAGCAAGTCTATGTGACCGGTGTGCTGTCTATCGCCATCATCAGTGTGTCGGGTCTATTTATCGGCATGGTGCTAGGGTTGCAGGGCTATTCCATCCTGGTGGACTTTGGTGCTGAAGAGGCCTTGGGGCAAATGGTGGCGCTGACTCTATTGAGGGAGTTAAGCCCTGTAGTGGCCGCACTGTTATTTGCCGGGCGAGCCGGTTCTGCACTGACTGCTGAGATCGGCCTAATGAAAGCCACTGAGCAGTTGGCGAGTATGGAGATGATTGGCGTTGATCCAGTTAAACGTGTAATCGCACCTCGACTGTATGCCGGCATTATCTCTTTGCCTCTGCTATGCATTATTTTCAGTGTAATTGGCGTTTGGGGCGGAATGTTGGTCGGTGTTGAATGGCTGGGTGTTTTTGATGGCTCTTACTGGGGCAATATGCAGGCATCCGTTAGCTTCGGTCATGATGTGCTGAACGGTGTAATCAAAAGTATTGTATTTGCAATTGTAGTCACCTGGATCGCTGTGTTTCAGGGGTATGATCTGGTACCGACATCCGAAGGGATTAGCCGGGCCACCACAAAAACAGTGGTGTACGGTTCTTTGGCAGTGCTTGGGCTGGACTTCGTTTTGACTGCTTTGATGTTTGGGGATTTTTAATGATGACAACACGTTGGATTGAAGTCAGTGTTGGTGCTTTTGTGGTAGCGGCAGGTTTAGCATTCTTAGTGTTGGCGCTGAAAGTCAGCGGCCTGGATTACAACACGGATGAAAAGAGTACTTATACGGTTTATGCCCATTTTAATAATGTGGGCGGGCTTAAACCCAGAGCGAAGGTTACTATGGCAGGCGTGACCATTGGTCGAGTGGCCAGTATCGAGATTGATCCTGAGTGGTATGATGCCAAGGTGACTCTGAAGATTGATAATAGTATGGAAGGCAAGCTGTCAGAAGATACCTCTGCGATGATTCTGACATCTGGTCTGTTGGGTGAAAACTATATCGGTCTGATTGTCGGTGCTGAAGAAGATATGATTCAGGATGGCGGTGAGATCAAGGATACCCAGCCTGCCTTGGTACTGGAAGATTTGATTGGTAAGTTCCTGTCCAGCATGGGTAAAGAGTAAATTAGCTCAGCTTTCAGGTTGATGTACAGCCTACTGGCTCTGTATGTGATAGCTGTTGTGACTGGTGTCATGACAGGTACAGTTGTAGAAACAGAGTATGAATAACAATGGGTAGTGGTGATATGCAGAAAATAACCGGGTTACGTATCTATTGGGGTTTTATTGTCAGTTTTCTGATGTTGGGATTGTCTGTCGCCAGCGCTCAGGCCGCTCAACAGACACCGAAGGAAGTCATCACTCAAACAGCCAATGAACTATTGAGCATTATTGAAGATGCCCGTGGTTACTATGAGCAGGAGCCGGAGCGCTTTTATAATCAGGTCGAGTCGATTTTAACTCCAGCGGTGGATATGCGTCGTTTCTCTGCCGGTGTGATGGCGAAGTATTATCGTAAAGCCAGCAAAGAGCAGCGTCGCCGTTTTCTACAAGTGTTTCAGGATAGTCTGATACGCACTTATGCTAAGGGATTGCTGGCATTCTCCAACGAGGAGATTCGTGTCTTGGATCCGAAAGCTGCCTCTCGTGATCCCAAGCGTGACAGTGTTGAGATGGAAGTGATCTCTGTTGATGGTACGGTTTATCCGATTCTTTACTCCATGCGTAAGGGTAAAGATGAGCGCTGGCGTATTACCAATGTTACGGTGAATGGTATTAACCTGGGACTGACTTTCCGTAATCAGTTTGACAGTGCTATGCAGGCCCATAATCGTGATGTGGATTATGTGATTGATAACTGGCTGAAAAGTGATGCGGCTTCTGTGATCAGCGAAAAATCTGGAGAAAAACAGTAATGGCGGTTGTTGAAGTGGCTCCGGGGCAGCTGACAGTATCCGGCGCTCTGACCTTTGCAACCGTGCTCGAAGTCAGAAAACAGGGAGAGGCGCTGATCGCCAAAGGCCCGGATGTCGTCAATATCGACTTTTCTGAGGTGACACAATCGGGTAGCCCGGCCGTTTCTCTTATGATGTGTTGGCTGAGAGTGGCCAATGAATCAAAGCGTCAAATCAGCTACACCGGAGTGCCTGATCTTCTGCAGGGAATCATTGATGTGTCAGGCTTAGGTGAATTGTTATCCCTGATAAACAATCAGTCTAAAGCGACTAAATAAGCCTATTTAATAGGCTTGTCGTGGATTAGCATAACTAAAACGTTAAATAGATGAATCTTCATGATTATGAAGGTTCTGTATTAGAAATGAATTGCAGCAAAAATCGCCTTTTGGCGGTATTTCGAATAATATTGCAGCAACGCAGAATCAGTTTTCGGAGATAAAGATGCAAGCCAGTGAATTGCAAAAGATTTTAGAAGATGCAATGACAGATTGTCAGGTCATTGTTCAGGGTGACGACGGTCGTCATTTTGAAGTAATTGCCATTGGTGAAGTGTTTGCTTCTTTAACACCTGTTAAAAAACAGCAATATGTATACGCCGGAATTAACGATTTGATCGCTTCTGGTGATGTGCACGCCGTACAGATCCGTACTTATACCCCAGAGCAGTGGAAAGACGCTGAAAAACTTCGTGTGGGTTAAGCAGTTAACATTACAGTTACGGATCTCTAATGGATAAATTAATTATTTCCGGATATCAGCCGTTAGCGGGTGATATCCGTATCTCTGGTGCGAAAAACTCCGCGCTGCCGATTCTGGCTGCCACTCTGTTGGCTGAAGGCCCGGTCACCATAGGCAATCTGCCTCATCTGCACGATATCACTACTATGATTGAGCTGCTCAGCGGTATGGGTATTGAGCCTGTTATCGATGAGAAGATGCGTATAGAGGCAGATGCCCGTTCGATTCGTAATTGTCACGCGCCCTATGATCTGGTTCGCACCATGCGTGCGTCTATTCTAGTGCTGGGGCCTTTGCTGGCGCACTTTGGTGAAGCTGAAGTGTCCCTGCCGGGTGGCTGTGCTATCGGTAGTCGTCCTGTTGATCTGCATATTCGTGGTTTGGAAGCCATGGGTGCGGATATCAAGGTTGAAGACGGTTATATCAAGGCGAAGGTTAATGGTCGTCTGAAAGGGGCCAACATCCTGTTTGATACGGTGACCGTAACCGGTACGGAAAATATCCTGATGGCTGCTTGTCTGGCCGATGGTAAATCCGTGATTGAAAATGCCGCCCGTGAGCCCGAGGTAACCGATCTGGCGGAATGTCTGATCGCCATGGGTGCGAATATCACAGGTCATGGTACCGATACCATCACCGTTGAAGGTGTTGAGAAACTGCACGGTTGTGAATACAACGTGGTGGCAGATCGTATCGAAACCGGGACCTATCTGGTGGCAGCAGCGGCAACCCGTGGTCGTATTCTGGTGAAAGATACCCGTGCTGATATTCAGGACGCGGTACTGTTGAAGCTGGAAGAAGCGGGTGCTCATATCGAAACCGGTCCCGATTGGATTCGTTTGGATATGAAGGGCAATCGTCCAAAAGCGGTAAATATCCGCACAGCGCCTTACCCGGCGTTCCCAACGGATATGCAAGCCCAGTTTGTGGCGATGAATGCTGTGGCGGAAGGTACTTCTACCATTACCGAAACCATCTTTGAAAACCGTTATATGCATGTGCAAGAGATGCTGCGTATGGGGGCCAAAATTGATGTTCAGGGTAATACGGCCATCATTAACGGTGTTGAGCGTCTGAAAGCCGCACCGGTTATGGCAACGGATCTGCGCGCATCCGCTAGTCTGGTAATCGCGGGTCTGGTGGCAGAAGGTGATACCGTGGTAGATCGTATCTATCACATCGACAGGGGTTACGAGTGCATTGAAGAAAAGATGCAACTTTTAGGTGCTAAGATTCGCCGCGTACCTCGTTAAAAGGTTTTATAACTACTATGTCTCAAGAGCTGATCATTGCATTATCCAAAGGACGCATTCTGAATGAAACCCTGCCGCTGTTTGAGCAGGCAGGGATCTATCCTCTGGAAGATGTACGCAAGAGCCGTAAGCTGATTTTCGATACCAATATTGAGAATGTTAAGCTGATTATTATCCGTGCTGTCGACGTACCCACTTATGTGGAGTTGGGTGCGGCTGATATGGGCGTGGCAGGTAAGGATGTGCTGCTGGAGCATGGCGCTAAAGGCGTCTATGAACCGCTGGATCTGAAAATCGCTAAATGTCGTCTGATGACGGCAGGTATGAAAGATCAAGCACGTCCGGAAGGCCGTATTCGTGTGGCGACCAAGTTTGTCAACGTGGCCAAGCGTTACTACGCCGAACAGGGTATTCAGGTTGATCTGATTAAACTGTATGGTGGTATGGAGCTGGCACCGATTATGGATCTGGCAGACGAAATCGTTGATATCGTGGATACGGGTAATACCCTGAAGGCCAATGGTCTGGAAGCCCGCGAGAATATCGATGCCAATATCAGTACCCGTCTGGTGGTAAGCCAGGGTGCGATGAAGATGAAGCATCGCCTGATCCAGCCTATTATTGATCAACTGGCTGCGGCTGTTGATGCAGCGGATAACTCTGCTGATAAATAAGATACACATACCCTATTCTGCCGATAGTTTCTTGCGCTGATTTACCCTGATCTAGGCGCAAGGGGTTGTCGGTTTGTTCGTTAAATTGCTAACAACGGAAATCCCTATGTCTTCACCTGTACAAGTGACTCGACTCTCCAGTAGTCAGGCCGACTTTAAACAGCAGCTGGACCAGCTATTAGCCTGGGAAGCTGTTTCTGATACTGCGGTTAACCAGGCGGTTAACGATATCCTGCATCAGGTGAAGACTCATGGTGATCATGCGGTAATCGAATTTACCAATCGTTTTGATCGCATGGACGTGTCTGAATTTGCTCAACTGGAGATGTCTCAGCAGCGTCTTCAACAGGCGCTGGATGGTTTGCCGCAGAATCAGCGTGATGCGCTGGAGCTGGCAGCAGAGCGTGTGCGTCGCTATCACGAAAAACAGCTGCAGTCATCTTGGAGTTACACCGAAGAGGATGGCACCTTGCTGGGTCAGCAGGTGAAGCCGATGGATCGTGTGGGGGTTTATGTTCCGGGTGGTAAGGCGGCATATCCCTCTTCTGTACTGATGAACGCGATTCCAGCCAAAGTGGCGGGTGTTGAAGAGATCATCATGGTGGTTCCTACGCCGGGTGGTGATGTGAATGAGTTGGTGCTGGCTGCGGCCTGTATTGCTGGTGTGGATCGTGTGTTTACCATTGGTGGTGCACAGGCTGTTGCGGCACTAGCTTACGGTACTGAAACCGTACCTCAGGTGGATAAGATCGTTGGCCCTGGCAATATTTATGTAGCGACGGCCAAGCGTGCGGTATTTGGTACCGTAGGTATTGATATGATTGCCGGTCCATCGGAGATTCTGGTGGTGTGTGATGGTAAGACCGATCCGGACTGGATTGCGATGGATCTGTTCTCGCAAGCTGAACACGATGAAGATGCTCAGCCGATTCTGGTGGCTTGGGACGAGGCCTTTATCGATCAGGTTGAAGCTAGTATCCAAAGGCTATTGCCAACTATGGAGCGTGAGCCGATTATCCGTGCTTCCATGCGTGATCGTGCAGCACTGATCCTGGCCAAAGATCTGGATGATGCTATTGCTATTACCAATCGTGTGGCGCCAGAGCACTTGGAACTGTCTATTGAAGACCCAATGGCGATTGTAGAGCAAGTGCGTCACGCCGGTGCGATCTTTATGGGGCGTTACACTGCAGAAGCATTGGGCGATTACTGTGCAGGCCCTAACCACGTGCTGCCAACTTCTGGTACGGCGCGTTTTTCATCCCCGTTGGGTGTGTATGATTTCCAGAAGCGTTCGTCACTGATTATGTGTTCGGCGGATGGTGCATCTGAGTTAGGTAAGAGTGCTTCTATTCTGGCTCGTGGTGAGAGTTTGACCGCTCACGCCCGTTCTGCGGAATATCGTATTAAAGATTAAGATGGATATAAGTCTGACCATCATATGCCATATGAGTAGGGCTTAATATCGCGAAAAAAATCCCCGCAAGCCTGGCTTGCGGGGATTTTTTTATGGTTATGACTTACTGTGTTGTGTGGATCTGATATCGCGGCTGGCTATCATTATGTTTGCCGGTTTACCTGCTACTGGGCTTGTTGTGGTACAGGTCGACGGCCCACTTCTGCAGTCAACTTGAGCGACTTGCCGCGACGGAAAACCGTCAGCGGAATACGTTCACCTGGGCGCTTTTGAGCAATCTGATTCATTGCGGTACGCCCGCTTTCAACGGCTCTGCCTTCTACTTCAGTGACAATATCACCCGGTTGTAGACCGGCTAAATGAGCGGGGCCATTACGCAGAAGGCCTGCAATCACGATCCCTTGATTACCTTTAAAGCCAAATGAGCGGGCCAGTTGTGGGGTTAGCTCCTGTACTTCTACGCCCAGCCAACCGCGCACTACACTGCCTTCGCGCACGATATCCACCATAATCTTACGGGCCAGGTTGGATGGAATAGCAAAGCCAATGCCCTGAGAGCCGCCGCTCTTACTAAAGATTGCTGTATTGATGGCGACCAGTTCGCCTCGAGGGTTAACCAGCGCACCACCGGAGTTACCGGGGTTAATAGCAGCATCGGTCTGAATAAAGTCTTCAAAGGTATTAATGCCTAGTTGATCACGGCCAGTGGCACTGACAATGCCCATGGTCACGGTTTGTCCGACACCAAAAGGGTTGCCGATAGCGAGTACCACATCGCCTACTTCAATGGCATCGGAAGGTGAGATGGTAATCACAGGCAGTTGATTCAGTTGGATGCGTAGTACTGCTAAGTCAGTCTCTGGGTCTGTGCCGACAACACGGGCGATAGTCTCGCGGCCGTCTTTTAACGCCACCTTGATTTCATCTGCCCCAGCAATTACATGGTTATTAGTCAGAATGTAGCCGTCGGCACTAACAATCACGCCAGAACCCAGGCTTGATTGCATGCGTTGCTGTCTGGGGGCACCGTTGTAACCGAAAAACTGCCTAAATGCAGGGTCATTCAGTAGGGGGTGCTTTCTTTGCTCAATAATCTTACTGGTATAGATGTTTACGACGGCAGGGGCTGCCTGTTTTACCGCATCAGAATAGCTATAAGGGCCGCTTAAGCGAGGCGTGGTATTGGCTTGTGCGGCCTCGATAAACACGGGCGTGTTATTGGTAGAGGCTTCGCTGTTTTGATTGTTTAACAGCGTTTGTTGGTTGATATACAGGCCAACAATGGCGCCTATCATGACTGGCCAAGATAAATAACGTATGAGCTTTTTCATAGAAGGTCCTGGTCGCCGTGGATTGTTAAACGAAATATGGTGGCTAATGCTGTAAAATCAAGCCAATTATAGGGGCTGCCATAGGGCAGATTATACACACCTAAGCAAAAGTGTTTCGATGCGCGCTTACACGCAAGTTTTCGATATTTTTCGGCTAACGGCTGAAGAGTGAAGTTATTTGCTAAAGAGAAACTTTTGTGTGAGTGCTTATTTTCCAGTTTATAGTGGGAGAAAGCGATCACTTTTCTGAGTATTGGCTTTTGTTTAGGTGCTTACGTGATTTTATTGGTCGCAGATACACACTTACACAAAAATGTTTCGATATTGTTTGGTCAATGGCTGAAGCATGGAGCCATTTGCTAAAGAGAAACTTTTGTGTGAGTGCTCATCACTGGCCTAGAAGGGGATATTATGAGTGTTGCTTTGACTCGTCTGATGGCGGAGCTGGATAAACTGTTGGAACCGGGTCAATACAAGGATTATTGCCCTAATGGTTTGCAGGTGCAGGGGAAGGCGGAGATTAAAAAGATCGCGACGGCGGTGACGGCCAGTCAGAATATTGTTGATCAGGCAGTGGCGTGTGGCGCGGATGCTCTGTTGGTGCATCATGGCTATTTCTGGAAAAATGAGCCGGATGTACTGGTGGGTATAAAGTATAAGCGTATCTCTGCGCTAATCAAAAATGATATCAATCTAATCGCTTATCATCTGCCGCTGGATGCTCATGCAGAGCTGGGCAATAACGTACAGCTGGCACAAAAACTGGGCTGGACGATTACTGATGGTCTGGAAGCCGGTAATCCACGTAGTATCGGTTTGGTCGGTAAAGTATCTGAAAATGTATCACTGGCTGAGTTGTCTCAGCAGGTTGGGGCAGTGTTAGGGCGTGAGCCTTTAGTGATAGGTGACGCTGAACGCGAAATTAAAAAGATCGCCTGGTGCACTGGTGCTGCGCAAAGCATGATTGAACAGGCTGTTGATGCGGGTTGTGATCTGTTTGTCAGTGGTGAAATCTCAGAGAATACTGTACATGCGGCCAGAGAATTGGGTGTTGCCTATATGGCAGCAGGGCATCATGCCACTGAGCGTTACGGTGTGTTGGCTGTAGGCGAATGGTTGGAAAAAGAGTTGGGTATTGAGCATGTGGCCCTGGATGAAGAGAATCCGGTGTAGCCTTGCTTATTGTCAGGGAAGATTGTTAGTAGAGCGGCTTATTGCAAGAATTGCTTATTAGCCGTGGGGGGAGTGGGGTTTTTATCTATATGCTCTTTATCGCTTAGAGCATTGTTCTTTCTATTAAATAGACACCATCTTTGAAGGGATGGTGTCTATTGATCTGTCGAGATCGGACTTACAGCCCTTTTGGAGGCTCTGGATTATTTTCTTTTTCCAGGCCGAAATCTTCGGACAGAGTACCGGAGGTTTTAGGGGCGTAATCCATCGGTTGCTCGGATTGAGCTTCCTCAGTTTTTTCCGCCTCTGCTTCTTCGGTTTTATCTTCGGTGGTTTCTTGTTGACGATTGATCTGTTTTAACAGGCTCTTATCGTCACAGAAACTATCCGCACCCTGACGCAGATGGCTGAACAGGTTTTGATAGTTCTTTTCCAGAGTGTTGACCAGCTCGTCGGTGCGAACAAAGTGCTCACTGACACCTTCGCTTAGACGATCATAATCCATCTCTTTCTGATTCATGCGATCTTTCAGACCTGAATCATCACCCGAATTCATGGTTACCAAGTGGTAAATAAGTGCACCTACGCCGCAACCTACGATAAAGGTTAATACGACTAGGGACCAATCTAGATTTGCTGCTTCCACAAGCGGCTCCTATCAAGCATTTTTATAGGCACGATTCCTAACAAGCTGCGTATTATACAGACTAAGTGGAGCAAAAGACCAACCTCAAAAAGGCTAAGATATAAGTCATTTCTGCGTGGCAGCATAATTCTCTGTCAGTATTGGTTTATGAATGTTTTTTTGCTGTTTTATTAAGGGGGTAGCTGTATATAGAGGGCAGCTAAATAAGGCAGGTTGTTACCAGAGGTATTTTTCCGTAGGGCTGTGTTCGACTTTTGCACCAGCGAACACGTTTGGGGGTTTGCGACAGAATCAGTATAATGGCGGCCTTATTTTTCTGAGATCACTGGAATACAGGCCCATGACACCCTTAGAGCGCTATAAAAAAGATCTGGAACGGGATGATTTTAGCTATGACCCGGCTCAGGAGATGGCAGTTAAGCATCTCCAGCGCTTATATGATGAACTGGTGGCGTATACCCCGCCCAAAAAAGAAGAAGGTTTTGCCAGCAAGCTAAAAGGTTTGTTTGGTAAAAAAGAGGAAGAAGTACAACCGCTGATGGGCTTGTATTTCTGGGGTGGCGTTGGTCGTGGTAAAACCTATCTGGTGGATACCTTCTATGACAGCCTGCCGTTTCAGGAAAAGATGCGTGTGCACTTTCACCGTTTTATGCAGCGTGTGCACGATGACCTGCGTAAGTTTGATGGTGAAAAGAACCCGCTGACGCTGGTGGCTGAGAAATTGTCCAAAGAGATCCGAGTGCTATGTCTGGATGAGTTCTTTGTAAAAGACATCACCGATGCCATGATTCTGGCTGGCCTGTTGGAGGCGCTGTTTAAAAATGGTGTCACTCTGGTGACGACCTCTAATATTGTACCGGATGGCCTGTACGAAAATGGTCTGCAGCGTGCTCGTTTCCTACCAGCGATTGATCTACTGAAGCAATACACCGAAGTGGTCAATGTTGATAGTGGTGTGGATTATCGTCTGCGCGCACTAGAGCAGGCTGAGATCTTCCACTATCCGTTGGACTCCGAGGCAGATGCCAGTTTGAATCGAAGCTTTAAGAGTATTGCGCTGGGCGAAGGTCAACGTAATGCCCTTATTGAGATCAACCACCGTAATATGACCGCCCAGCGTCTGCATGATGATGTGGTGTGGTTTGAGTTTGATGAATTATGTGATGGTCCCCGCAGTCAGAACGACTATATTGAATTGGCGAAAGAGTTCCATACGGTACTGTTGAGCAATGTGCCGCAAATGAAAAGAGACACGGATGACCAGGCGCGTCGTTTTATTAATCTGGTGGATGAGTTCTACGATCGTAATGTGAAGCTGATTATCTCTGCGGAAGCCGGTATTTCTGAGCTTTATCTGGGTGGAAATCTGAGTTTTGAGTTTGATCGTACAGTATCTCGTCTGCTGGAGATGCAGTCGCACGAATACCTGGCTCGAGAGCACCGCCCTTAAGTTGATGTTTTTTGATCTGTTTTCTACTCATTGAGGGGTGTCTTAAGGTGTTGATATTTAAGGCTCCTCTTTTTAAGTGAGAAATGAGGAATTGATCAAAGTCATAAATGATCAAATTTAGCGAAATTCGGACTTAACTTTACCAGTCTAAGTCGCTATACTTCGCGCTCCTTTTTTAAGGTATGAACGTTGCAACGGATCTGCAACCAATAAAAATAGGCAAAGGGTCAATCGGGACGAGAAAGATTCTCAGAGCGTATGACCAATATAGGCTATTAAGAAATGAAAACTTTTAGTGCAAAACCACAGACAGTCACTCGTGACTGGTATGTTGTCGACGCAAACGGTCTGACTCTGGGTCGTCTGGCTACAGAACTGGCTCGTCGTCTGCGCGGCAAACACAAGCCTGAGTATACTCCTCACGTTGACACCGGTGACTACATCGTTGTTGTAAACGCTGAGAAAGTAAAAGTTACTGGTAACAAAGCTAAAGACAAAATGTACTACCGTCACACTGGTTACATCGGTGGTATCAAGTCTATGTCTTTCGAGCAGATGATTGATCATGCTCCTGAGCGTGTTATCCAGCTGGCTGTTAAAGGCATGCTTCCAAAAGGCCCTCTGGGTCGTGCTATGCAGGCTAAGTTAAAAGTGTACGCTGGTGAAACTCACCCACACGCTGCACAACAGCCGCAAGAACTGAAAATTTAATTAGGAAGGTTATCATGTCTGTAACTCAGTATTACGGTACCGGTCGTCGTAA
>CAYFGP010000016.1:0-12813 GCA_964342385.1 uncultured Oleiphilus sp.
CTTCCTCTATCGAGAACTTCGCACTGTCCAGTTATCTATCACAGCGCCCGCAATCACGAAGAGCTGTACCGTTTTGAGAAAGCAGAGTTTCGCTCTACTCACACCGAGGTAGGCGCTTGGCTGCTCTCCTTCTGGGGGATGCCTGGTTTTTATGTCGACCTAATTAACAGCAGCCACAATGGCTGTGATAGAGAGAGCACCGACGAGCAGAAGTGCATTGTTTTTGCCAGCGAGTATGCCGAGCTTTGGGTGCTTGATGACACCCATGAACAGATGGGTAAACTGCTGCACGAAGCAGATAAATGCAAGCTGTTTAACAGCAAAGAAGTAGAAGAGATTCTGGATCAGGTAAATAGTCAGCTACCTTCCATTAACAATATCTTTGAAACTAATATCCAGACTGAATTCACCCCTTCTGAGCTGATCGAAGAAGCCAAACATTTGCTGGTTGAACGCAACCTGAAACTGATGCAACAGCTGGCAAACGCGAAGACAGAAGTCGCTAATGCCAAAACGGAAGTAGCCGAGGTCCGCGCCAGCGAGAAACAACTCAAAGACCAGTTGAAAAAAGATCAACTGACAGGCGTATTTAACCGCTCTTATGTAGAGACTATTTCGGAGAAAGCCTTTACCCGCTCTCTGAAAACCAATACTCCACTGACGATTATGTTTTTGGATATTGATCACTTTAAACAAGTTAATGACAAATACGGCCACCAAGCCGGTGATCTTGCCCTTCGCCAATTCGCCCGCGCACTGATTAAATTCTCCGGCAAGCACTGCTATGTTGGACGTTACGGCGGTGAAGAGTTTGTCGTTATTATGCCAGGTATGTCGACGGATATAGCAGTAACGATCGCAGACCGCATCCGCACCGGTTTGAAGAAAACACCGCTTAAAGTATCAGATAACATCCGCATTACCTTAAGCTCATCGGTTGGTATTGCCACCTTCTCTCCCTCCCAGGGACAAAAATTCAGTAACGCAGAAAGCTTACTGGATGCTGCTGATAAAACCATGTACCAAGCTAAAAGAGCAGGTCGTGATAGAGCCATGATCTACGGAATTAACTAGCCTCTTTTAAAACGACAGAAATCTACAATAAAAAATGCCCGTTACGGGCATTTTTTATTGATGCTTTATTTTAAGACCTTGGCACTCAATTGTTAACCATCATTAAACCATGACTCTTATCCTCAATGGTTTCGAGCTTCTTAAGCAACTCCACACCCTCAATATCCCGATTCACATAAGCTAAAGCCAATCGGTTTAAACCTTCATTCAAGTCATGATATTTACTGCAGCGTGCAGTGTCAGATTCAATAGGCAATGCAGTACTTCCACTACCACCCTTAATCACTTCTTCCAAAACGGCATAAATGCTCTGCTTAAAGATCACATGAGAAATTCGTCCAGCGGCTGAGTCAGAGTAGATAAGTACATCCGAAACCTTTTCTGTAGTTGCCTGCGCACTTTTTTCCAAAGATTCAAACAATGACAAAAAATCATCCAATTGCGCTGAAACCTGCTGACTCAAGCCTGCACTCTGCTCAATCCCTGCCAACATTTGTGTAACACGCTGGTTAAGTGATGCAACGACCTCACCAACTTCGACGGCCGTATCCTTAGTTCGATTAGAAAGGTTTTTCACCTCATCAGCCACCACCGCAAATCCGCGACCAGCCTCTCCCGCTCTAGCCGCCTCAACAGAAGCATTTAGCGCCAGCAGATTGGTCTGATCCGCAATATCGGAAATCAACTTCATCGCATCATCCACTGAGCGACTGGCATCATTCAACATTACAGCCTGCTGTTGCAACTGAACAATATTTTCAGTGGCTTCATGCAGCTGCTGACTCATGGTATGAATCGCCCCACTACTCTCTTTTGCGATCAAACTATTCTCTTCTGCAATAGTATTCACACCCGAGATAGCCTGTTGAATAGACGTCAAATCTTGCTCACTATTGTGCAGATCAGACCTCAAATGAGCGATATTCAGGTGATGCATCTGCCCTGTTAAAGCGTTTTGTTCTGTAAAACCAACATTTTGCTCAATAGCATGGATAGCAGTATTAATTGAACCCAATGATTCTGCAAAATCCCCCGGTAAACCAATACCTTTAGCTTCTCTGGAAAAATCATTGTTATTGACCCGATTAAAACAGAGCTTCACTTCTTTAAAATAAGTCTCCACAAAATCCAGAAACTCATTCACAGCCCAAGCTGCTGAAGCCGCCTGCCTTAGATCCTTTGTTTGAGTCACACGATGATGTAATTCACCAGACTTAGCTTTACCCAACACATGAACAACGACATTAAGAGCACGGTTCAACGGCAAAAACTGGTTACGGGCATAAAGAGCAAGGAGGGGAAGTAAAGTAGCACTGAGAACAAGCTCATAAGAGAGGGTCTGTCGAAAATAGGCACTGATCACTAACAAGACTGAAGCAATCAGCGTCACCCATAAGGGCCAGACCAGTGCTAATGAAGCATTGATCGGTTTTGAAGTCATTTTGAGGCTGCCTGTAGTCTCATCACAAAGCGTTCGTAGCTGACTCCCTGTCTCTGTAGCAACTGCTGTAAAAACGCCAGGGAGCGATCCGGCGCTTCCTGATCTGAAAATCCATGCTCAATCTCGAGCATTTTTTGATAGATATCTGAAACCTGCTTAACTGCCTCACGACAGGGTCTGCGTCGTACAGAGAAGTAACCTTTCACTTCACCTTTGGAGTTCAGATCAGGTGTGATATTGGCAAATACCCAATAAAACTGACCATTGGAAGTGTAGTTTTTAACAAAACCAAAAAACTCGTGCCCTTGCCTCAACTCTTGCCAGAGAAATCGAAATACACCTTTGGGCATATCAGGATGTCTAATCATATTATGAGGGTTACCTAATAACTCATGCTCCTCATAACCGGCAATTTGCATAAATGTTCGGTTTGCATAAGTGATATGACCTCGAGTATCGGTCTTGGAAATGATCAGGTCTTCAGGTTGAAGAAGTATTTCTTCCGGGGTGTCTAGTTTATACGCCAGCATTGTTATTGTTCCTTTTGGTTGCGGGCAACCCCAACATAATGAGCCGAAAGGATAATTTTTGAATGACCTGAATCAAGAAAAGTGATCTAAAAATATGCAGAGAAAAGCAAAGATACCACTAGTTACAGTAATATCTTTGCCTATTTAAAACAGCCTTGAGTCCTGAACAACCAATAAAACAGTAGGTTTCAGCTTTTTTAAAACAATCTCATATTGAAAAATATATGCTCACGGACTCGAACAAAGCCACAGCAAAAAGATGGAGCTAAATTGACAGATATCATATGAATACTCACACAAAAGTCTCTCTACGTCTGAACACTTTATTCTTCAACCGAGGCCAAAGAATATAAGGAAGTACCGTACCGCTTACTCGAGAGACTTTGCTTTCCCGCTTAATGAAGCAGCCTCTTAACGAATAATACCCTTAAACTTATGATTTACATCTTTTGCGGCAATCAGCGCTTTCAGCGTTTTAGAATGAAACTCACGGCGATAAAGCACTGCTGTGATCAAAACTGTGACAACCATAAAAATCACCGGATGCCAGAACCAACACAATACAGCCAGACCGTAATAATATGCCCTCAAACCAAAGTTAAACTGATTGGCTGCCAGATCAATCAGATCCGCAGTATGCTCAACATATGCAGCCTTATCTTCAGATGTCACACGCTCATCATCTGGCTCTGGCGCCGCACCAATTAAAATGGCACAAAAATTATACTGACGCATTGACCAGGAAAAAGTGAAAAAGGCATAGACAAAAATAGCGATCAGCAGCAGGATCTTCAGCTCCCACTCCGTGCGAGTATCAGACATAGCAAAAGGCAGTTCAGACAATAACCCCATTGCCTGCTCAGCTGATCCCAGCATGGTAAACAGTGCCGCCAAGATCAGTAGCGAACTGGAGGCAAAAAAGGCACCATTTCGCTCCAAATGAGTCATAATAGTGGCATCGGCAACCCGCATATCGCGTTCCAACAGACGTGACATCCAATCGTAACGATAACCGTGCATCACACGCGCTAAACAAGTTCTGTTTTTTAACGCACGCTTACAATAGAGATAGTAAACTGACCACCAGATAACAAACCAGGCAAATGCAATCTGGTCCAGTAGAGACAGCTGAATAGCCCCTAGCTCTGACACAACGAAATCCTCTTGATATTTAAAGGTTTTTCAAGCTATATGTATAATACAAATTTTCTGAGGCGGCTGCTTTGAAAACTCTAGGTATTTTTCTACTGGCATTCTGGACAAGTTTTGCCTACGGGCAAAGCTGGACAGACTTTATTGCGCAGTTAGGTGAAAAAAGCCCATCTCATCAACTAGCATCCACTAATCGTTTTTTTAATCAACACTTGCGCTATGCTGAAGAAAAAGTTGACCGCTGGTTACTGCTGGATGATTTTTTAGCCGCAGGCCAGGGTGACTGCGAAGACTTTGCTATCGGTAAGTATCAGACCCTACTGGCCAAAGGTTTTCGTGCAGAAGAGTTCAGCTTTATCTATGCGATTCAGAGAGGCTCTGGGCAAGCCCATATCGCTTTGTTGCACAATCCCAGTCAGTCCTTGCTGGATAGCATCACCAATGAGCTGTCCCCTCTGATCGAAAGAAATGATCTTAAGCCCATTCTTGCTTTTACCGCTAAAAACTACCAACTGCTTTCCAGTACAAAAACATTAAGCAACTCTGAACGCAATCTGCTGAGTCAATGGCAGCATATTATCTATCGAGCTGAAAACACCCAGCAATATCGCCTAAAACGCGGCATTGCTTTAGCTACTAGCGGAATAAAAAGTAAAGACCTGTAGCCTCTCCTTATCGCCACTCCTGAACAAACTGCCCTGAACGAAGCCCTTGACCTTTCTTCTGGAAGAAATTCATTCAAAAACCAAAACCTTAAGAGTTAAAAACAGAAAAGCCGGTAGACAGCACCCAATACTCACGGGCAACTTACTATCGGCTTTTTGATATCTTTGACACTTACCTTATAACTATTCTGCCAAACCCATTTGATTTGACAGAAGATATAAGTACATCTCTCGAGTTAGAGAGAATCAGATCACTTCACCCCAAAGGTCATGCTCGTCGGCATCAACGATACGTACACGCACCACATCACCCTCGTTGAAATCGGTTTGATCCAGCAGATGCACTTCACCATCGATCTCTGGCGCATCGCCTTTGGTACGACCGATCGAACCGTCCTGACCGACGATATCGATCAGCACATCCATCTCCTGGCCTATTTTTTCCTGCAGTTTTTCTGCACTGATCACCGCCTGCACTTCCATAAAGCGCGCCAAACGTTCTTCTTTTACTTCTTCCGGTACCTGATCTTCCAGCTCATTAGCCGGTGCGCCTTCTACAGGAGAGTAAGTGAAACAACCGACACGATCCAGACGAGCTTCTTTCAGGAAGTCCAGCAGGTATTCAAAGTGCTCTTCGGTTTCGCCGGGGAAGCCAACAATAAAGGTACTGCGGATCACAATCTCAGGGCAGATCTCACGCCATTTTTTGATGCGCTCCAGTGTCTTTTCGATATCACCCGGACGCTTCATCTTCTTCAGCACTTCAGGGTGTGCGTGCTGCAGCGGTACATCCAGATACGGCAGGATAGTGCCGTCAGCCATCAGCGGAATGACATCATCAACACTTGGATATGGGTAAACATAGTGCAGACGCACCCACACGCCCAACTCACCCAACGCCTGACACAGCTCTTTCATGCGTGTCTTCATCGGACGGCCTTGCCAGAAGCCCAGCTTGTACTTCTGATCCACACCGTAAGCACTGGTATCCTGAGAAACAACCAACAGCTCTTTAACACCGGCATCTACCAGACGCTTGGCTTCATCCATTACGCTGCCGATAGGACGGCTGTCCAGATCACCACGCAGCGATGGGATAATGCAGAAGGTACAACGGTGGTTACAGCCTTCAGAGATCTTCAGGTAGGAGTAGTGGCGCGGTGTCAGTTTAATACCCTGTGATGGCACCAGATCAACAAAAGGATCATGATCTTTTTTCGGCGGCAGATATTCATGTACCGCACCGACAACCTGCTCATACTGCTGAGGACCGGATACGCTCAGTACCTGAGGGTGAATCTCACGAATCTCACCTTCGTCTGCGCCCATACAGCCAGTTACGATTACCTTGCCGTTTTCTTCCAGCGCTTCCTGAATCGCTTGCAGAGATTCAGCCTTAGCAGCATCAATAAAACCACAGGTGTTTACAACAACCAGATCCGCACCATCGTAGGTTGATGAAATATCATAGCCCTCGGTACGCAACTGGGTCAGAATGCGTTCCGAATCAACCAGTGCTTTTGGACAACCCAGACTCACAAAACCGACTTTAGGATTTTCAGCGGACATTCAACAACCTCAGATGGATAAGAAAAAACCCGCGCATTCTAACCTAGAGTTAAGGCCGGTTGTAGAGAAAACAGGGTGATTATAGAGAAAAGACTTGGCACGAAATGAGAGTGATTATCAAAGTCAAAAACACAACTCCTTATCACGCCCAATACCTACCTATTTGGCGATATAGTCGCCAATCTCAACACCCGGTTCAATGGTGACAACTCGTCGCGCCACTGATCGGAGACATGAATGGCTATCCAAGTTAATCCAACCCCTACACCTGAAGAGATCCAAGAAATTATTGAAGGCGTCAATCAACACAACTCACCTCACCTTGAAGCAATCAGAAGCCAGGAGTTTACCTGTTTTTCTTGTACAGCTAGTGGAGACAAAGAGGGTGGGTTATACGCAGAACTATGGGGTGAGTGGCTACTGGTCAAATACCTGTGGGTTGAACCAGACGCCAAAGGCAAAGGACTCGGTCGCAAACTGCTAACCGAGGCAGAAGGTTTTGCTAAACAACAGGGCTGTCACTCTGTGTTTCTTGACACCTATGATTTCCAAGCCAAACCATTTTATGAGAAACAGGGCTATCAGGTACAAATGGTGCTGACACCTTATCCTGTTGCAGGAGCCCGCTACTATCTGACAAAAACCTTGTTTACAAACTAACAAAAATCCTACGCCCAGAAATCTCGCCACAAAAAATTGCAGATGACGAAAGATCTCAAGCAGGGAGAGCAGAACTCTCCCTGAAACTTGGAATACGCGCTTAGCGCAAGCCTTCCAACTGGCGCTCGATATCGGAGAAGACCTGATCATAAATCTCAATCAGAGCCTCGCGGTCACTACCGTCCTTCGCCCAACGCCCTTGCTCAGCCAGATCAACAGCCTTCTGCTCAATATCGGACAGATTCCGAATCTCAATTGGCTTGCCGTTAAGAATAGAGTTAACATCTTCCCGCGCCATCTGAGCATTTCTCAGCAACTTCATGGAGTCACCCATCACATGGCTCAACTGACTGATCTCATTCGCCTGTTCATTAACAGTACGCGCAGATGTAGCTGACTCTCTTAACGTCTCACCAAATACGCTAGACGTATCACGAGCCTCATCAACAGACTGGCGCAGCGTATTAAACTGAGTCGACATTGAGGTTAACGTATCCATCATGGTTTTGATTGAAGTTGAGATCTCCTGAGCAGTATTGCGGGATTGATCTGCCAGATTACGCACCTCGTCGGCAACCACAGCAAAACCACGTCCCGCTTCACCTGCACGGGAAGCCTCAATAGCAGCATTCAACGCTAACAGGTTTGTCTGACCAGCCAGATCGTCAATCTGGGAGCTTCTATTCTGAATCTCACCTGCCGCTTCCGTCAGATTCGTTAATGCCCCGAAACTGGACTCTGCTGACTGCCCTGCATCCATCAAGGCATCAGACATGCTGGCAGACGCCTGCACCATAGATTGTGCCGTTTCTGAGAAACTGCCGGAAAAATCAGCAATAGCGTCAGCCTGCTGATTCACATTGTCCAAGGTAGCATTGGTAGTACTCATAGCCGATGACATGCCACGCTCAGAACGCAGGAAAATACGGGATAACAGTGATTCGCGATCCACAATTTCCTGACTTGCTCGAACCTCATCCAACACCACCTGAATCTTCTCCAGTACACTACGAAACGTGCCATTAAGGCCAATCACCTGTAGCTTTCTATAATACTGGCCATGGCTAGAGGCCTGAACCGTACCCAAAATCTCTCGAAAAGCGGTTTCTGTCTGATCAAGCGCCGAGTTGATCTGAATACGCAACTGATTCAACTCAGGATCTTTCATGGTTTCGGGTAAACGCTGTTCCAGCTGACCATTAGCCACCTTTTCGAACAGCTCCCTAAGCTGAACCACTTCGGGGTTCTTGCGGGGCACAAATACCTGCACTAACAACCAAACCAAAGCGATGACGCTACCCACCAACGGAGCAATAGGCAACCAGATAGAAGCTATACAGCCAATAAGCAGCACCAGGGAAGGGATTAAAAACTGACTAGATAGTGAGAACCAGTTCTTCATAACTTTTCCCCTCCTTTGCTAAATGATCTTGTAAAACCTGTAGCCCAGCCTCTAAGGCATTACGACTGCCCGCAGCACGTTCAGCGGCCAGAATCTGCGCGTACAAAGGCTTGATGTAATCCAACGCATGATCTTGAGGACAACGACGCACTGAGGTATAACCAACTGGTTGGCCATTTGCACCGATATCCGGCGTCATATGTGCAAAAACCCAATAATAGCTGCCATCTTTGCTCATGTTTTTTACATAAGCGAAGAAGTCTTCCCCAGCCTGAATAGTATCCCAAGCTAGTTTAAATGCCGTTCGCGGCATATCAGGATGGCGCACTATATTGTGCTGTTTATGCAATAATTCTTGTTCTGTATAACCTGAGAACTCAATAAAGATAGGATTGCAGTAAATAATCCTGCCTTTAGCATCAGTTTTGGAGACGATAAAGTCTTCCGCACGCATTTTCCGCTCAACATCGGTTGGCTGGATCGATTTTGGCTTCAAAGTAACCTCTCATATTGTTACCCAGTATTCTCTGGCGGATGAGCAACAAATTGGTTTGGTACGTAATAGAGGAAAGAGATTCGACAACAAGTGCCGTATTTAGTGTAGAACTAATGCGCAACCCACGCCCAAAGAGCAATAACTCTAATAAAATCAATTCACTCTAATTACATCTTGCGGTGCGCATTAAACTACTAGAATGGATCCGAATCAATGAATATTAGATATATTTATGCTAACGACGTATACGCACCAAAAAACTGAAGATAGTTCTTTCGGCAAGGCCTTTATATTCTTTAATCAATGAGATTCTTTGCGTGTGAAACGCTTGCTTATCAGTCTTTAAAAGAGGGGATACGAGGGTAAAGTTTCCCTTTACCAGAGACTACTAATGCGTACAATGCTGAACAACTGCTCGACAACAACCCACTTCCACTTGTTGATCTGCATGAACCCCAAACAATCGTTGTTTGCCGACTGAAACCCCAGGCTTACTGTTATGACAATCGAAAGTGCACTCTCCTTTTTTATTGCTATTGTGATTTTTGGCATCACCCCCGGCCCTGGAGTATTTGCTATTCTGGCACGAGCCTTAGTTCAGGGAGCAAGCTCTTGCTTTATGCTGGCCCTGGGTATGACCATTAGCGATATTCTCTACCTCGTTGCAGCCTGTTTTGGTCTGGCTGTAATGGCTACACACTGGAGCGAGTTATTTACAGTGATCCGCATTGCGGGTGCTGCTTACCTGATCTATCTGGGCTGGAAGATGTGGCATGCGCCAATCGATTTAGAGGAGACAGAATCAAAAGCCACTAAATCGGGCATGGCGTTAAGCTTCCTGCAAGGGTTTCTAATCTCCGCCTCAAACCCTAAAGTGATTCTGTTCTATATCGCTTTTTTGCCTACTTTTATGGATCTGACGGTATTGGATGGTGGTGATATTCTACTTGCCGCCGTATTGACCCTATTTGGTCTGATGCTGGGCCTGATGGGCATTGCGGTATTTGCAGCAAAAGCACGCTTCTGGTTACGCTCTGAAGTGGCGGTAAAACGACTCAACCGTAGTGCGGGATCTATTATGGCCGGTGCGGGGGCCTATCTGGCAACCCGGAGCTAAGCATAATGTCTCAACAAAACGCCCATATTCCTGCCATTAGCCTGAATATGGGCGTTTTTAGTATCACTGATAACCGTATTTAGCCTTCAGCTGCTGATACTGATACTTCTTCACCGCTAGCTGCTCACGCAAACGGATGTTTTCTGTTTCGCGCTGAGTGTTTTTACTATTCAGCTTTAATATCTTATTCATCATATCCTGCTTCACCTGAGCAGAATCACTGCCTTGCTGAACCTGATGGCTCAACTTCTGAATTTTTTTAGCATCACGTTCAATATCCGAGTCATTATCATTGATCTGAGATTCCAAAGTGGAAATTTCTGACTTGGCCTCATAGTACTTTTGCCCGATCTTATAACCGGCCATAAAATCATCACGACTTTCCGGCGGACAAACCCCTTTATATTCGTAACCTTTCTTGCCCTGATTAAAGCCCGAAGCCTCAGTGCAATAAACCTTCAAACCTTCCGTACGTCCCGAAGCATAACGATCCTGATCCGGCGTCACGCCATACTCTGCACACTGTTTTCCATACTCCCCTACTTGGGATAAGAGCCTACCTTGCTCACCATCTTTGAGACCAATCATTCTCCAATCAGCACTTAAGCACTCTTCTTTATTCATGGTTGAGCACCCAGCTAACAGCAGTAAAGAAGTGGCAACAGCAATCGATCTTATTTTTTTCATGCAAGCAATCCGTGTTTAATTTTTTGGCGCATAGCTAATTGACGGGATTAGTGTAAAAAATGAACAACGTCGTGTATAGGCTATAAACGACTTAGGATAAAAGGCAGAGGACTTAGACTAGATGAATGGAAGTCATTAGGTCTGGCCTTTTGTGAGCAAGGCCAGACCGGAAGGGAAGTCACTCAGACCATCAGGCCAGGTAATTTCAACATAGGATCAACAATCCAAAAAACACTTAGGCAGACAAAGTTATTTCAGAAAACTTCTCAGACACCCCACTGTCAGGATACTCTGATTGCATCCAGCTCATAATGTCTGCAGAGGACATCAAACCAGTTGCTTTCTTCCACATCGGACGCTTCTTATCTTTACTCTCTGGATCAGAAGTGAAGCCAACCCACTGGGTATAACCGTTTGCTTGGTGTTTCTTAACGCTCAGGGCGCTACTCATATTAATTAACATATTTACAATTCCTTTGTGTCTTATCCCTTTCACAACGATAAATATCAAATCATCTTTTGACCATACGGGATCAGACACTTACTAAAGTCTTAGTATGACAAGAAGGCAGCACAAGGCCTTAGCATCAACTGACAAACATCTACAGATCAGGATTAACCATAATGGATCTGGTTTGCATAGCGGATACACTTTCAGAGCACTCAGTCCTGACAAGCCTTCTTATCAGCGTCTTAATACGCCTGTCGCTACGATTTGGTTCAAAGAGGTCATACACACCCAAGACCAACTTTTGCTCAATAACCGGGACCAGTTGCTCGTAATCATCACACGCACAGATAATGGACCTGAACACATTCTCAATGAGGATAAACGGGTTGTAGATACAGCAACCAATCAGGAACGAATTGTGAAATTATGGAAGTTACGAGACGAAACGGGAAAGGATCTATCGTGAAGCAGGCATAATATCTTTGGCTCAACTCAAGCCAAGGCCAATTAATCTATAGAGCGATTCAGCAAATAGCAAGAAAAATTCCAGTTATTTTACCAATCAATCACAACTCTTTGTTTTTATTAACTATAAACCTGACGTTCTTACCAACAATTTTCCGGTCACCTACACAGCTCAACCTTCTACAAGTTTCAGCCACCTACACCCCTCTGCCACCTCTGTGCAAACAGCTGTATCTTGTGCCCTGTCTCTAAATACCCAGACAGAAGCTCAGATCAACCTTCCATAATAACAGATAGGCATTTTTCGATACTAAAACAGATAAAAAACAATCCAAAACCGATTCAAGGCTTAACAATAAAACCATACAAGAAAAAGATCACAGGTAGTAATATTTAGTTAAAACAGTATTAACACGCACCTTACCACCTGTTTGACCATATCCTTTTATTTCAGGTTTATATTGATAGTCATATTGTTTGATTCTGGTTATCGATATAAACATCTATCTGTATGCCATCCTGCAAACTCAGTACTTTAGACTTTCAGTCTGGCTTACAGCAGGGCTTCTTTAGAGTGAGACTCTGGCTCAAAACCATTGAATACCACATTCTCATAGCTATAAGAAAATTCTTTTGAATCAGTCAGCTGAGCTTCTTTTGAGTTAGACACTGGCTCTACTGCTTCAAGAACAATTACATTATTGCTGATCACTGACGAACCACCCAAAGTCGCTTCTTGAGAGTAAGCTGCAGGCTCAACAGCAGCAAATGGATTATTAGTAGCATTCGTATCAGCCATTACCTGAGTAGATACAGCAGCAACAGAAGCGACAATCAGTTTAGTAAAAGTATTCATGGTTAATTCCTCTTGAATTTGTAAGTCGTTACTTGATGTTGTGTATCTTAATCGGACCATATTTTTTAGGTAGCCCTCTGATTGTTATTTGTGTGTTAACCCAAGGTTTAAAGCAGAAAATGAACTTCTCTTATAACCAAATAGTACAGAGCAGAGTGAATCTATTTACTGGAAACCGTCGTAGTGCCAGGCCCTGAAAAAGGAAGACCTTGGGTTGCTGGCTTATGGCTTATGGCTTGAAACTTGAG
>CAYFGP010000016.1:12913-70242 GCA_964342385.1 uncultured Oleiphilus sp.
GTGATGAGGTGATGAGGTGATGAGGTGATGAGGTGATGAGGTGATGAGGTGATGAGGTGATGATGAAAATATAAACGGATGGATTATGTTACACTTAAAAATCATCTGTAATGGCGATGATTTCTGAGCTAAAAGCCCAATACCCCACTATTTTCAGAGATTCTCGGGGCATCGGGGTAGGCTGTAGCACAAAGAGCACGCGTCTTATCTTTCAGTACCTTAAGCTCAATTAAATAGACTAACCACTGCCGCCCTCATATCCCGGTCAGCCTCAAATTTATCTTTGTGCTCCAGATAACGGGAATCATGCTCACCAGGTTTGCCGTAACGAGCTAAAAAGACATCCATCCGAGTCTGTTCATTGGAGCGTAATGCCGAAACCTGATTGAGCGCCTGAGCCAATTTATCAGTCGATGCATTCTGTGGTTGATCACCAAGAAGTTCTGCCAGACCACCTTGAGTGATAGCAAGGTAAGCACGTTGATCAGTGCGATCCAGGCTATTTAGCTCAGTACCCATCTGCAATAGCTGCTCACTACTAAAATCATAGTCTTCGAGCAAAGAGACCATCGTTTCAATAGTATCTTTGGAGATATCTTCAAAGTGGTTATCACTACCAGGCAAGGCCCCTTTAAACAGCGTGCCCGGCATATCAGGCCCTTCAAATGCTTTGGATTCCATAGGAGAAGCGGTGTTCGCAATCTCACTGACAAACTGCAGAATATTATCCTGAGCCTCTTTATCTTTACCTGATAACGAATCCAGCAAACGTTCCCCCAGGTCATAATCCAGAGACAATACACTCAATAACTGGCTCTGTTGTTGACGATCATACCCTGCCAGTTTATCCAGAAATTGTCCGGTATTTTTGGTATCTGCTAACGCGTTGACGAAGTTATGTAGGTCATTGGAAGTGGCATTACGATCAACATGGCCGCGCATGGTATAGGTGTGGTCATTTTCATCCGGCACAACTGTATCGGCATACTCTGCAGCCTGCTCAAGTATACGGGATCTGGTCATATCATCTGCACCACTGAGCACATCAACTAACTTACGCTGAGTTTCGCCAGCAGGGTAATTAAATGAGAGTGAAGACGGAGTATCCACACCCTGCAGAGCTTTTGATAATTGCGTGAGCTCTTTATCATCCAGCTCAGATGCCATCGCCAGGAACTTCTCATCAGTCATCAGCCCCGAATCGATCAAGTGTTTCTGACTGTTCTCATCCAGGCGATTTAAGATAGCATCCATCTTATCAGCCATCTCATTTGATGCTGCGATAACAATATTTGTCTCGCCGTGAAACGCTTTTCCTAATCGGTATTCTGCCAGCTCAGGATTTTCAGCAATCTGACTTAACACATCAGAAGTATTGGGTAATGAGGGACGATCTGCCCCTGCTTCAAAAGCGGTGATCTGTAACGCGGCATTTCTGGGATTATCATTCAATTTATAGATACGTAGCAGACCACTATCGGCACCGTTGATATTCATTGTGCTTTCCCTATTCCCTTATCTGGATACACCGCGCCTCATCCCAACAAACGACAACACGACAGTATTTTGTAGTTAAGCACTATATCGGCAGAGCTATTTAGAGCATCAGCTCAGACATGTTATTGAAATGTAGGCTTTGTTAATTTATGTAATCAATTACAAGATTCACTTCACCACACAAAATCACCTAAACTATGTAACAACGTGAAATTAAAAATAATTTAGTTTTTTATGCACAAGGCCTACTTATTATGAAAACCATTAAATACGCTCTCTCCTGCTTACTATTGAGCGCCAGCCTGAACAGCTATGCCAATGTTAGCTGTGGCGATTTATCAGAAATGGCAACGGATCTTGACCAGATTGCGGAAGCACTGACCCAGGTTGACGTTATTCATGAAGGTGATGAGCTAGATCAAGCTCTGGGGCAGTTGGTCGATGCATTGCAAATTATTGCCGATGCCGAAAACACTGACAGATTTTATCGCCATGTGGATCGCTTCACTTCCGCCTATAACGATATGGACTCAAATCGTTTTGAAGGTACCTTAGACGATATCATTGCCTATATGGATAAGATGTACGTCCGAGACTGCGAGTAAGGATAGACACAGATTTAAAACCCCAGTCTACCGAAAGGAAAAATAGACTGGGGTGTGATCACAAGGTTAAATCACAACTTTAATCACAATTTATAGGCTCACACTGTAGGTCAGCATGACATTAGCGGGCTTGCCATAACCGATGTTGTTTTTGCCAGTACCACCACCAGTGGCACCAACAAAATAGTTTTCGTCCAATACGTTATTCAGATTAAACTGCACTTTATGAACACCGGTTTGCCAAGCGGCCATCAGGTCAACAACCGTGTATGCAGGCAGCGTGGCTGCTTCATTAGACACAGTACGATCAGAAACGTAACGCGCGCCGCCGCCAAAAGTCCAATTCAGATCGGGTGAAAAGCTGCTCCACAAAGAAAAGGTTTTTTCCGGCACATCGTTAGGTCTTAAACCTGTATCCAAGTTTTCTGCATCCAGTACGCTTAGACCTGTTGTAATCTGCCAATGAGGCGTGATCTGGCCACGCACCTCTACTTCTACCCCTTGATGACGCTGCTTGTTTACATCAGTCACAAAACCATCAACATCCGTGCTTGGTGTTTCCTTATCAATACGGAACAGTGCTGAACTCAGCTGTACACGACCATCGAACAACTCAGCCTTAAAGCCAGCTTCTTTCAACTCACTTTCCTGTAGCGCCAGTTTCGAAGGAGACGTGTAGATCCCCGCCCAAGGCACCTGATAAGAACGCCCCCAAGTAGCATACAAACTGACATCATCACTTGCTTGATAAACAGCTGCGACTCTCGGGCTCACTTCAGATTGCTCAAAATCAGTTGTTGCGCCACCTGCCGCACGTGTAGTTTCCAAACGGTCGTAACGCAAACCTCCCACTAGTTGAACCGATGGGCTGAACTGAAAAACATCCTGAACATAAAGGGAGCGGCTCTGAACTTCGTTATCGCTGCTGGTTGATGGATCAATGTCTGGATTGATTTGAGCACGGGTATCTGGGTCACTGAGACTGGTCGTTTCCAATGCCAGATTCCCCATAGCAAAGGTACGTTTCATAGTGCCTATTTCAGCCCCAACCAGCCATTGATGCTCCCCGTGCTTGCCTGATAGTTCACTTTGAAAACCATAATCCTGCTGAGGATCATAATGGAAAGTACGAATAAAGCGTTCAACCTGCTCACCGTCGGTACTACTAATACGCGTGCCTGATTGAGTAGTATCAATAGTGCTGTAATAGAGCTTGTTGCTCAGAGTAATCTCATCATTCAATCGAGACTGGGCTTCGACTACCGCGCGCAGAGTTTTATTATTCTGACGATCACTTTCACTGCCATAGAACTGGCTACGGGCCGTATCGATCGGCTTACCATCAAGTGAAGGGATACCCCGGTAAGGCATCTGGTCCTGATCCAGATACTCTAAATCCAGATCAATTTGATGATCCGCATTAACTTTCCAACGCAGGCTCGGCGCAATAAACAACGTATTGCCATCGATATGATCAACAAAAGAGTCTTGCTGCTTATACTCCAGATTGATGCGACCATTGACACTATCAGACAGCTGAGCCCCCAGGTCAGCACCGATGCCGGCATGACCAAAATTCCCGGCAGAGAGTGTCAGATCCGCTACATCGCTACCGTCAGCTTTTTTAGTTACCAGATTGACTAAGCCACCCGCCGATCCACGACCGTATAGTGCGCCAGCAACACCCTTGACTACCTCAACCCGCTCAATATTAGCCATACTGCGGAATCCCTGATTACCACCCGCATCACGCAGACCATTTCGGTAGATATCGTACATGGCCTCAAAACCACGAATCGTGAATTGATCACGGGAGCCTTCACCCAATGTCAAAGCCACACCGGGCACATGACGCACCGCCTCAGAAAGAAACTGGACACCACGTTCTTCCAGTTCTTGTTCAGTCACGACAGATACCGCCTGAGGGGTTTCTTTCCACTGCAGCGGAATCTTCAGCCCCGTCTTATTGCTGGAATAGCTATCTTGTTGAGCTGTAATAGTGACTTTTTCCAGACTGGATTGATCATCAGCGATCGCCTGGCCGCTGAGCGCACAAGCGATAGCAATCGCCAAGGGAGAAAAGGTTAAAGCGGCTGTTTTATGGGGAGTTTTTACAGAGAAAGTGCTCATTGCATACGCCTCGTAGATGCCTATCAAGTATCGATTTTGCGGCATCATACATAATTGGCGCCAATCTGTAAACGCAATTGATAACACTTCTTATTTTGAATTATATACGGTACTACAACTCTCTGTTGATTGCCTGATATTCAATCTCACCGGCACGCTTCCAACCAGTTAAGTGCAAGTAAATCAGATGTTCCAAGCGCAATAGATCTTTATTCCTCAGGGCCTCAACCATTGCCAAGTGCTCCTGACAAGCCCTCTCTGAATCACCGGGTTGATGCCAGCCAGGTTTACTGACCCTGAGTCCTTTTTCCCTCAACGAGCGAATCTCATCGGCTAAAAACGCATTGCCACAAAAATCATAAAAGATTTTATGAAACAAGAAGTTACTCTCTATCTGCTGATTAGAATCCCCAGTCAGCAAAGAGTCTCTAAAGGCAATAGCCTGCTGCTCCAATTGTTCTAAACCCACTTCGGTCATATGCTGCATCACTTTTTTGCACGCACCTAACTCCAGTAATAATCGCGTTTCTGTAATCTGTTCACGCTCTTTTGGGCTGTGTTCTTTAACCTTGTGCCCCTTATAAGGCACATGTTCCAAAACACCTCGTTTTGTCAGCTCTTCTAACACCTGGCGTACGGTAAACCGGTTCACATCCAGCAGGCTTTCCAGCTCATTTTGTCGCAGAAAAACGCCCATCTCCCAGCGATTTGTCATAATTTCATGCTGAAGCAGGTTCGCGAGCTGCTCTATCCTTTCCTGAGCAGAGGATTTAGCCGACATTCAAGATTCTCCTTGTGGAACATAGGTCTATGGAAAGACAGTCAGGATGGAGGTTACAGACTACAAACCCCTTCGGTCAATCAGAAGCCAATAAATTGGCGCCAAAAAAACAATTACACCTCTCTCCCCTAATCATTAGTAATCAATAGCTACTTATACGGATACTTTCATTTCACCAGGCTAAATCCTGACACTTTTCTGACATAACACTTAACTTTGTCTGACATTTTCCTGCAATTAAGCACTTACACTGGCCCGCAGCACCTTCTCCAAAATACTTGTAAAACCATTAAACAGAGTAAAAATCATGACAATAAGAAATAATGCTCAGTCAGAAAAGCGCCAGACATTGAAGTTACTTATGGGGGCCGGAGCTATGCTCCCCTGTGCTGCAGCTCTGGCAAACAGTAGTGCTCCAACGGCTATCCCTGGTAGTCAGGCGATTCCCGATAAACATTTCCATAGCCGAATTGATCAGATCATTGAGCAATCGACTGCGTCACCCGTTCGCGTAGAACACTTTACAATTACACCGTCCGATCTGCCATGGAGCCAAACACTGGGAGAAGTAGAAAAAGGACAACAGGTGACCTTCCTACTCACGGGCCGCTGGTGGATTGTTAAAGCGATGGATCTTTGGGCAGAGCCTGGAGTAGCCTTCTTTAGCTGAGTTGCAGATGGTGAGCTATTTAACCCGATGCAAAATACCGGCACCATGAGGATTGAAAAAAGCGGAACTTTAGAGATTGCTCGCTCGGTAGGTGAGTTTACTGATGACCATGGCAATCTTTTTACCCCTTTAGAGCACTACACCGCTGCAGAAGGTATCATCGAAGGCGTGGCACTGATTTGGCAGGATGACCCTCTGGATCAAATGACTCGCTTATCTGCCACCACAGATATTGAGGGCCTAATCGGCGCTGAGCGAAACCGTCTGAACAATCTGCAAGATCTGCCCGAAGGCTGGAAATATATGTATATGTTTGGTGACGGCGGTATTTTCACTCAAAAGCAACCGGGTCACCTGCACTGCGACACCCATAAGAATGTCGGTATCCTGCAATACGATACCAGTGTAGCAATGAGCCCCAACCTTGAACTGTCTTGGCAATGGGTGGTTGAACAACTTCCAGCAGAGGTAGCAGAGGATCAAGCCTTAAACCACGATTACCTTTCCATAGCCGTAGAGTTTGATGACGGTAAAGATATTACCTATATGTGGAGTTCGGTATTACCTGTGGGACAGGTTTTTCAGTGCCCATTACCTCGCTGGAATACCATTGAGACCCATGTCGTTCAGCGCAGCGGTCAGGAAGAACTGGGAAAAAACCTGCAAGAACAACGCAATATCTATCAAGATTACCAAAACTATATTGGCGGAGACGCCAGCAAAGTCACCCGCATCTGGTTAATCGCAAATAGTGTGTTCAAACGCAGTTCAGGCAAATGCAGCTACAGTGATATTGCTTTGGTAGAACAGGACAAACGCATCCAAATTCTTTAATTGGACTCGCTTGAAGTGCTATTTGCCCTTGTGAACAAGCAATAGCGCTTCTTAGCCCACTCAAAAACCACTATTTCAACCTTCACCACTCTTTATTTCTGCAAATCAATCGTCTTTTACCGCAAGTACACCCACTAAATGCGGCTTAATCAAGCTAAAAACCTCACTGTAAGATCAAATGTAACGGGAAGATAAAAAACCAAAAAACAATGACAACCCATTGTATTTATTAAACTTTTAAATCATACATCCAACACCCCACAATCAAAACTAAAGATGCATCTGACATTCCCTGACAAAGGCTGAATAGGGCTGACGTACACAGCGATTTCGGGTTGATAAGCTGTATCCAACAACTTGGGGGACACCTCACAAATTGCATAACGCAAAGTGATACCCCACCAAGTAATAAATTTTTCCCCCACATCTTTGTGTGTACTTGATAGAAAGGAAATAGTCATGATGTCTACTCAAACTCAAGACTCTCAGGCTCAAACTCTGGATCTGAATACTGATACAGAACAGATGAATGCATTGTATAAGCAGTTAGACGATATCTTTGGTACGCCAAAGGAAAAACTGTCTGCAGCAGAGCAAAAACAAGCCGATGAGCTGAACAAAAAGATTGAAGCGATTCTGTCTTCAGAAGAAGACGGTGAGTTCTCTGAACTGACTCAAGCTCAGGAAGCGGAACTGAACAAGCTGTACGATCAACTGGATGCACTGTACGGTATCAAAAGCTACGACAGCCTGAGCAAAGCGGATCAAGAGAAAGTGGATTCAATCTACGCTCAGCTAGAGAAACTGTGGTCTGAAGATTTTGATATCTTCCCATCCGATGAAACAGTTAACCCACAGATTGAAGCCATTTACGAATCTCTGGATGGTCTGTTTGGCACTCCGAAAGAGAAACTGACCGACGCAGAACAGAAGCAGGTTGATGAGCTGAACAAGAAAGTCGATGCCCTGCTGACGGTTGATAAAGACGGCAATCTGGTAGAGCTGACTGAAGCTCAGGAACAAGAGCTGGAAGGCCTGTATAAGCAGATCGATAAAATCTACGGCATTACTGCTTACGAAGATCTAACAGCTGAGCAGCAAAAACAAGCCGATAAACTGTTTGATCAGCTGGAAGAGCTGGCCGGTGATTTCGATGGCATGGATGATGCCAACGATGAAGCTACTCAGGCACTGTACGAGCGTCTGGATAAGATCTTGGGCACTCCGAAAGAAGAACTGACTGCAGCTGAGCAGAAGCAAGTTGATGAGCTAAACGAAAAGGCCGACGCCCTGCTGGCGGAAGATAAAGATGGCAACCTGCCTGAATTGACTGAAGCTCAAGAAAAAGAGCTGGATGGCCTTTACGCTCAGATCGATAAGATCTACGGCCTGACTCCTTACGAAGATCTGACTGCTGAGCAACAGAAAGAAGTCGACAGCATCTTCGAGCAACTGGATAGCCTGGAACAGGATGATCTGGAAGGAGAAGAAGACTGGGCAGACTTCCAACCTGATGAAGCTACTCAAGGCCTGCTGGACGAACTGGACAGCATCTTCGGTACACCAAAAGCCGAACTGACTGAAGCAGAGCAAGCTCAAGTCGATAACCTGAATACTCAAATTGACAAGTTATTCGAGCCAAACGCAGATGGCGAATGGCCTGAGCTGACTGAAGCCCAGGAGAAAGAGCTGGACGGCCTGTTTACCCAGATCGATAAAATCTACGGTGTAAAATCCTACGATGAACTGAGCAAAACTCAGCAAGAGCGTGTTGATGCGATCTTCGAACAGCTGGAATCTGGCACTATGTTCGCCGACGAAGGTGACGAAGAAGGTTCTGATGATTCTCAAATGTCTCTGTTCTCTGATGATGACGACAGCTTCGACTTTGGCGATTGGGATGACTGGGGTGATTGGTCTGAAGATGACAATGACGACGATTGGGGTGACTGGTCTGATTGGTCTCAAGGCAATGATGACAATGACTGGGCCAACTTCGATATGTCTGACTTTGCCAACAATGATGACTCTCAAGCACTCCAGCTGACTGGCCTGAACGATTTTGACTTCTCAGGCTTCTAATTAGCGAATACTGTATTAAGTCTGACGAGAGTTAATACAGTTTTATCTACATCCTCTTGCAAGAGTGTTATCCGTTGTGAGTCAGCGCCATCCGATTTCACAGTGGGTAGCACTCTTGTTCCGTTTCCCTTGCTCCATTTCTCTTGTTTCGCTCCTTTTGTTTGGCCCTCTTGTTGGTTATTTAGCCTGCTCTCTGGCCCTACTCTCCCTTCCCTCTTTGCACCACCATTTCTTAGCAACAAACGTCAGTAAATGTCCCTGCACCATCAACTTACAATTGCTGACAAAGCCTGATCACGGCTGACGTACATATGAAAATCAGGCTGATAAAGTTGATGCTCTAAAGAAAAAACAAGGAGTTATACAATGCAAGGTATCACCTCGGCGATCAACCAGAGCATTAATCAGCAGATTAGTGAAACCTCTGCCCAGCAAGTTAAAAATGAGCCAGCCAGCTCAACTCAGTCATCATCCTATACACCGTCCACTGACTCTGTTTCTCTGTCCAGCCAGGGACAATCGTTAAACAAACTGGATCAGCTTTTTGGTCAAGTGGATGCCATCTACGAAAACTACATGAGCAAAAATGATCTGAAGAAAACGGAAGAGATCTATCAAAAGCTGGAAAAGATGGGCGCAGGCCAGGATGACGAAGCTTTCAATCGTCAGGCTGAACCACTGTTTGAACAGCTGGACAAGATTTTCTCTGACGTGGAATCCCGTTTCAGCAAACAGGATGCCGCCAAGTTAGATCAGCTGTATCAACAGATTGATCAAGAGGAAGAAGGTCAATTTGGCAAGATTGATAGCCTGGTAGAAGAGCAAGACAATCTGCTACTCAGCAAACTGAGCGCTAAAGACAAACAGCAGGTTGAAAATCTGAACAAGCAACTGGAAGCCCTGTTCTCAGGTAACTTCCAATCAGAAGAAGATCAGGAAACCATTAACTCTCTGTTCGAAAGCCTGGATAAAACCCTAAACAAAGGTTACCAACAGCTTAACGATCAAGAAAGAGCACGAGTGGATGGTTTAAGCCAACAGATTGGCCAACTGGAAGAACAACTTGGCGATTTTAGTGACGAGTAATTTACCGCTATCGTGATCAGGTCTGACAGCTACATATCTGCATAAAATGCAGCAAAACATGTATCTGTCAGATCAAATCAGATCAGATCAGATCCTACCCGCATTTAAAGCTTCAGGTATAAGCTTACAGCCTACTGCCACATCCCACCTGATTTCACCGCTATGCAAGCTCCGGCCACCGATATCACACCAGAGTTTAAATAGCCTCAACGGCTCGACTTTCAATGCACCTTACGGCAGTGCTTTTGTTGACCTTGATAACATGTCTCAATAGCCTCAACGGCTCGACTTTCAATGCACATTTTAAGCTCGGAGGATTGTGACATGCACCCAGAGTCTCAATAGCCTCAACGGCTCGACTTTCAATGCACAAAAAGACGACAACGAAAGAGCAGAATACCAGAGTCTCAATAGCCTCAACGGCTCGACTTTCAATGCACCAATGACTGATACCCAAAAGGCGCTGCAGAAGCGTCTCAATAGCCTCAACGGCTCGACTTTCAATGCACAAGGCTGTATGTGATCATCCTGGTTGCTCTGAGTCTCAATAGCCTCAACGGCTCGACTTTCAATGCACTGCCTACTCTGTGCCCTACTAATGATAAGGCCTACAGCTGCAAAATTCGCTAACCACCCATTTTGCGTCATCAACCCGAGCATCATATCACGTTAAAAAGCATGATAAACAACCTAACTGTTTGATTTTAAAGAACTCGCTAACCTACCCACGAAAAATACCACATAACCATATGATTTTATTAGAAAAAAAGACTTTATAGAAAATGAGAACTTGAGGTTAGCGATTTTAAGCCATCTGTGGTTACAAATGGCTTAAAACAGCAAGCAATATATTTAGGTATCAGAGGTTTACGGCAGAAGTTTAATTTAATCCGCCAGTGGCAACCAGAACTGCACACATGCGCCACCTTCAGGTAGATTTGATAACTCAACACCACCCTGATGAGCACGGATAATGACATCCACAATAGCCAAGCCTAAACCAAAACCACCGGATTGACGGGAGCGGCTTTCATCTCCCCGGTTAAAGGGCTGTAGCAGATGCTCAAGTTCCTTCTCAGGGAAACCTTTGCCGTCATCGGTAATACGGAGCACAACTCTGTTAGCTATTTGCTCAACCGAAACCATAATTTCAGTTTGGCTATAACGACAGGCATTCATAATCAGGTTGCTAATAACTACCGCAAGTAGTTCCCGATCCCCAATCACTGGCAGTTGTGCAATCGAATCGTCGATAAACTCGCACTGAACTCTAGGATCAATCTGACTCTCTTGCTCCACTAAATCGACGACCAACTGTTTAATTTCAACAGGTTCATCATCCGGTGTCATTGGCTGACTGGCTACACGGTTTAAGCGCAATAAAGCTTGTACCAGATGCTCCATATCATCTAGGTATTGCTGAGCCCGCCCCAGCCATTTCTCCTGCTGTTCCGGTTGAGCCTGCAACATATCGCATGCCATACGGATTCTGGCCAGCGGCGTTCTGAGTTCATGGGGTAATGCATTCATCATCACCTGCTGCTGGTTTTCCGCCTGCTCCAACTGCCAGGCCATCTGATGTAGATTACTGATCAGTACTCTTAAAGGCTCTGGCCCCCGTTCTTCAATACGATGAGCCAAATCACCTCTGGCAAAGGCGGCGGTTAGCTTCTGCAAACGCCCAACACCTCGGGTCCACCCCGTTAGCAACAGGGCATTAACCAGCAACATACAGCCGAATGATAATGCGGTGATATAAAAATCCAGTTCATCCAGCGCCTGACTACTGCGGTTATCGTATAGACGGCCATTGTCCGGGCCGAGAATCAGATAACCACCGGGCACGGAAATCGCCTGACGGTATTCGAAGAAATCATCCTCAAATGCCATTTCGTCTTCAAAGTACAGACCGTCTTCTAAATCACCATCATCCTCAAAGCCTAAGCCGTCATCCATGCTCAGACGGTCAGCAAGGCCTGCTGCACCTTCAAAACCCTCATCCTGTTCAAAACTGACCGTACCTTCAAGCTCCATCTCATCATCAAAATCCATCTCATCGCCGTATTCCATTTCATCGTCATACTCCATCATATCTTCCCTTTCGAAGATACAATCCGCATCCTCATCATTCAGGAAAGGCCAACGATTTTCATAGAACTGGCGGTCTGCAAACTGAGAGGCGATCAAAGCTGATTGAGTATTTTCCTTCTCCTGCTCGGTCAGCATTCTATCTTTGAGAGGACCACTGATCTGTGCCGGCATTGTACTCTGACGTTCCAGGCCCGCCATTTCATAAACCGGTAGATCAATAGGGTAAAAACATTCCGGGAGCTCTTCTGTAAACTCAACAGACCAATACAAGCGCCCAGCAAATCGCTGCAGCTCTTCAATAGGCGTTGTTGAGTATAAGGAAGCATAGGCCAGGTTCTGGCGTCGGAAATCAGCCAGATCAATATCGATATACCTGTCATCAAGCACTGCCTCTGAAATCATATTTGCGAGAACAGCGCCGATAAGGCTACCCAGAACGATACGAACAATAATAGAAATCATAGGTGCAGTGTGACATGCCTAAGGCACAGGCGCCGTCAGCAATTGTCAGCCACTAACATATAACCTTTACCTCGTACGGTCTTGATCCACTCATGGCCAGGAGCCGTTTGTTGGCTTGCTTCTGTCAGTTTTTTTCTCAGTGTTGAGATACGCATATCGATAGAACGGTCTAAACCGTCATATTCGATACCTCTAAGGCGGGTAAACAGCTCTTCCCGCTTAAGAATTTCACCGGGCTGCTGCATAAAGAGTTTTAACAGATCAAACTCAGCATCGGATAAATCCAGTACTCGCTGAACCAAGGTTACCGCACGCTGTTTGTCATTCAAATGTAAGCGCCCTACCTGGTAACCTTCCGCTTCACTGTCGTCATGTGTGACCACATCCTGATCTTGTCGCTGGTAACGGCGCAGCTGGGCCTCTATTCGAGCGAGCAAGATCTGAGCTCTCACCGGCTTAGTAATATAATCGTCAACACCTAACTTCAGCGCAGTTACTTCTGTCAGCTCTTCGTCACGGGCGGTCAACATGATAATGATACCGGTATAGTCAGGTCGTAAACGGCGACACACCTCGAAACCGTCAATACCCGGCAGCATCATATCCAGCACGATCAAGTCAGGCTGATGTTCCAGCACCAGGCGCTCTCCCTCTTCGCCATCTTCAGCCCAAAACACCTCGTAACCCTCTATTTTCAGGAACTCCTGTACCATCTCAGCCAGAGGCAGGTCATCTTCTACTAAAACAATTTTACTCATATCGTGCTCGACCTAATTTCAGCTTATCCATCCAATATTCATCTTATTTCGAGGCCTGTTCCAACCTCATAACAAAACAATCACGATTTTAGCGTCTTTCTCACCATAAGAGCAGCTTTCAAATCTTCAGCTGACAAAGGCTTACAGTCATGACAGCTGCTGACCGCAATTTTTATACAAATATTCAATAATCCGTTTTAGATCTAGAGACCAGTTTTAGATAGGACATGATTATGAAACAGAATATTTCTACAGCACTGGCAGGCGCCATTATTCTGGCCAGCCTGGCAGCTTGTAATAGCGGCTCCAGTACTGATAACAGCAGTTCCAATAACAGCTCCAATACTAATAACGGCAGCACGGGAACAACGACCAATACCAATTCAAGTACAGGTACCGGTTCAAGCCCAGATACAACTTCAGGTACAAACTCAGGTAACGGGCAAAGCAATGCCACTGCGGATGCTTTAAGTAAGGTCTTTGCCAAACAAACCAGCATATTTTCAATCCCTATTTTTGCCACAGCCTCTACTTCAGATAATGCCATTAAACACGCAGCTAACATTATGGCGGAGTATCTGGATAACAACGAAGATGGCGTACCGGATAATCAGGCCGTTGTTGATCGCATGATTGAAAACCAGTCTGCACTGATGATTGCTGCCACGGACAGTGAGATGGAGTCTCTTCACGATCTGCTGCCAGAAAGCGATGCACTGCAAGATCTTTATGAATCAGAGATACATCCCAATGGTGCCAGCCAAGGCCGCTTTGATGCCTCATTAGAAGAGGTATTACATCTGATCACTCATACCGGTTTTGCCAGTGTTTACCCTCAAACCTTTGGTGAAAGCTCAGGATCAGTGATTGCTGACGCGATGGATATTGCTCGCGGAGGTCATTTTACTTCCATCCCAAGTTCCTATCCCGCCGGAGCCTGGTACACCTACGACGATACTACCTGTAACTATTCCTGCATGGTGACCGAATACACCTACTGGGCGCTGACCTCTATTTTAGGGGGCCAGGACTTCTCGGGACGTTACGAAGAGATCTCTCACGAGTGGAAACTGAACACCCCAGAAAAAGTACAAACTCAGGATACGGCGGCTTACACCTTGCTGACAGATGCTCAATACGCATTACCAAGCCAACTGCCTGACGGCCAGTATGCTCCCAAGAGCTTTGAGATCACCCTCAATGAAACAACCGCTACATCTTCATCCGGAACATCTTCAACCGGTTCGCCTTCTACTGGGACAAACACGAGCACAGATAGTAACGAAGAAGACGAGCCAGCACGCTTTAGCTTTAAAGATAATAACCCGGATTCGAGTACCGTTATCATGGAAGGTGTGATCAACTCCAACACCCTGGACGATATCAAAAATCTGTTTGACCAAAATCCTCAGATCACCACTCTGATTATGCAAAATGTACCGGGCTCCAGTGATGATGAGATCAACTTACTAGCCTCTCGGGAGATTCGCCAACGGGGTATCGCAACTCATATTCCTGCAGATGGCATGGTAGCCTCTGGCGGTACCGATATGTTCCTGGCCGGTATTAAGCGCACTATCGACGCAGGCGCACGCCTAGGTGTTCACTCCTGGTCAACAGGTGATCAGGAAGCCACGGACTTTCCTCGCAGCGATTCAGTGCACTCTTCCTACCTGAATTACTATATGGAGATGGGCATTGATACAGAGTTTTACTGGTACACCCTGGAGGCCGCTCCGGCAGATGATATTCACTGGATGACCGATGAAGAGATTGAACGCTATGGTGTTCTAACTGAATAAAGCCTGTCTTTTTGACAATGTTGCTATGAGCAAATCCTAAAGGGGGCTATAGAGCAGTAAAAGGCTCTGCTCCCCCAATACAAATAGGGACGCCTTCAATGCAGTCGGGCACCTGTAGCTTAAGTTCAGCAGAAATGTCAGAGACTAAGATTCGGATGCAGGGCCTACCTTCAAACTGCCCAACGGCGACAACTTCGACCCCTGGGAGCGTCATCCAATATGGACTGAATCGTTTATGTATCTGCAGGGCTTTTCTATCACAGGTTTTCTCTGTCATGTCTGTTCCTGGCATCAACTTCTAACTCAACACTAAGCCAATACCTAGAATCAGGCTTCGCCCCTTGGCTGCACGCTATCCAATAGCAGCATAAAAAGCCCGAAGCCATTAACTCCGGGCAAATCCCATGTTAAACAAAACGATCATTTTAAAGCTTAGCAACAGAGCCTGACTAAAATTCAACCACTGCTTCATTTGAGCAATTATCTGTCTCCGCTTCGCATACTTGATAGTTGTAACTACCACTTCCCTTCTGGTTGATGGGATCGGTATAGAACCCATCATTAATCGTCGTGATTATTAGACTGCCATCTCTCCAGATATCCACATCACTACTCACAACCCCTGACCATGTCAGATCAGTATGCTGCCACCCCTTAACTTTATAACCAGTAGCGGTCAATGCAAACTCTCCTGAAGGAGGTGGCGGCGTAACCTCTTCACCATCAATAGCAACGCCCAACACACTTAATACCGTATCAATAGGAGAAGCAATGGTATAAGAAGGTGACCCAGCAAAGAGCAGCGCCATAGGCTGGTTGCCATCAGTAGTGACGATCAATGAACCCGAATCACCTCCCTCACTAAACTGCCCATCAGAGATCACAATCTGATCGACAAAATGTGCAAGCTTCACGCAATTACCCGCAAGATCACTTTCATAACAAACGTTCACGGTCGCGTTGATGGCCTCGACCCTACCCTGAGTAAAACCTGTTGTGCGACCATATTTTTGTACGCTCTGCCCTACAACCGCTACAGAGGTCGTGCTGACCGGTGAACCATAGCCGTCTTCTGGAGTTGTATTAGTTAATTGACTGGTATCGGTTTCGGCAAGAGCCGCATCAACGTAGTTATCCACATAGTTCGTAGAATCACTAAAAATAATGGGGATAAAAGCAGACAAGGTGCCGTAAGCATCACTGCTAGTGCCACCATCGAAGGGGCCTGGTTGTAAAATATTATCACCCAGCACCGCAGCATTAGAGTTAGCAAAGACATGGTTATTGCTCAGCGCAAAAATCTTACCCTTGTTATCAACAATAGCGTCTGTACTGTCGTCATTAATTCCAATGACGCGTGCGCCAATGGTACCCGCCGTAATATCTGGGTGCCCAGTTGAAACACCGATAGGCACGGGACGATCAAAACGTGCTGTTGGATCTACACTGGGGGCAGAATCATCAAAACATTCTGCGGGTCGTCCTGCCGGAGGTCCACCGCATTTAGGGGGTGCTAAAGCATAAAACTGCCCACTAAAGCGAACGACAATAGAAACACCATCAAGCGTTCTTGGAATCCCCTGTAGCATTGGTGTGGCAGTAAAAACAACAATGGCAGCCTCGCCATCCCCATCAACGGTTATACCATGACCAATGACACCATCAATCAGGATCAAATCATTACCATGACTGTTAATCGCTTCCTGAGCGATTTCCAAACCTGGGGGCGGCCAATTAGAGGGAGCGGCTTGAACAGATAAAGTAAACAGAGCAAGAAACAGGAAATAGCCGATTTCCCGAAGTTGTTTTAGCAGCGACATAGTCATTACCTCGACAGCCGACCTGAACAGCAGCGCATAAAATGCGACATATAGAGCCGCGTATTAAGCATGGTCGATCACATCACATTGTGCAAAGAGGCTACAGGACTATGTATATAACTCTATTTCAGATATAAAAATACAAACTTTGCTACCTTACTTTCAGGTGGAGAAGAAAACACTAATAAATCTTAACAATTTCAGGCTTACGGGTACTCACACGAGGTGTACGACGACGATTAGACACTAGTCGATCTGCATTTCTCATCATATTCTCACGACGATTATCCAAACGGCTCTGAATCTGTTCCATAGTGACAAACAGCTCATCACATAAAGATAAACTGCGGTCAAATGCCGTAGAATTGATTTGAAATACCTGCTTTTTCATACACACCAACAATAGTCATTCGATATTCTCTGCCCGAAAATGGACAAAGCATATAAAGATTTTTTCTAGAAAGCTTTGCTTAAGCATCAACTGTCAACAGCACCCGCGTGAACTTTCCCTAGAGTTTTTGCGTAATCTATAGATAACCTGATTTAAGTCAATCTTGTGACAGTTACATTTTGTCAACTTGTGTTGCCTTGTTTGAAAACTGTGAATCAGATCGCTTTTTTCCGTCTATTTCGGGGATTTTCCATAGAGGTTTTGAGCTTACGATCAGATTTATCACCCGTTGGCTCTCTAATCAAAGTTCAAGCCCAAGCCCACACTAAAATCCAAGCTCAGACTCTCGCATCAACTAAAGCTCTGGCATCAACTCAAACTCAGACCTAAGCTCAACCCCAGGCCTAATCGAATCCCAAGACTGGCCCCCAAACCAATGGCTAAAGAACATTGATTAAGTTGCTGTATGTAGTACCCTTTTTGACTTTTACATCTCAGGGATTACGACCATGCCAAAGGCAAGTGAAATCAAGAAAAATGCTGCAGTTGAATTCAACAACAGTGTCTACTTTGTGAAGGATATCGAGCGCTCTGTACCTCAGGGCCGTGCCGGAGGCAGTATCTACCGTATGCGCATGTACGATGTAGTGACAGGTGCAAAGCTAGACGAATCCTTTAAAGATTCGGATATGCTGACATTAGCGGACCTGGAGCGTCGCCCATCCACCCTGTCTTACATCGACGGTGACGAGTACGTCTTTATGGACAGTGAGGACTACAGCTCTTACAACATCAACAAAGAATCCATCGCTGATGAGATCGCTTTTATCAATGAAGAGATTCAGGGCATTCAGGTACTACTGGTCAATGACGCACCTGTGGCAATCGAACTGCCAATGACCGTTGAGCTGGAAATTGTGGAAACCGATCCATCCATTAAAGGTCAATCCGCAACCTCTCGTACCAAACCAGCGACTTTAAGTACAGGCTTGATTGTACAGGTACCGGAGCATATTTCCGCGGGTGATCGTATTAAGATCAACGTTGAAGAGCGTAAGTTTGCCGGTCGGGTTTAATATCGACTTGAACGGTTTTCCTGTGGCGCATCATTAGACAAGCTCTTATCTATAGAGAGCGGCCTAATCCGATGCACCACAGGTATTCAGCTATATTCGTTTGAGTGTCTGACTGAACAACAGCAAAGCAAAGGGCCTTATGTCAGGCGACACCTTCCTGTTGGAGATTATGGACAAATGCCGACATAAAAGAACGGCTTTGGAAGTACTGCCCTGCATTCATCTTTGTCTGATTACCTTCAAGATACTCCAGATATTCCTGCCCCCAACTGACCCAAGAGAAATCGTCCTGAACAAATGGGTTCACAAAATCTGAATCACCTGGCTCTACCACGTTAACAGAACCGTCTTTATTGACCGTGGTATTGGCCGTTAATACTGACAACATCATGGGTGTTTGAGCCATCATTTTTTCCATAGCCGACATACCTGCTGTTGCCTGCTCCCAAGCTGCAACAACATCATCGGGGGTATTAGAGCTAGGAAATTGAAACAGTCGAGCAACGCCTACTTCAGTAAAAGCATCATTATCTTCATCTAAACCGTCGCCCCGCATACGAAGAAGATTGGCAGCCCCCTCTTTACTCATCCCATTAATCATATCGTCGGTTATCTCATCGGCCAGACCATGCACCTTCTGCAAAACCGCACGATCTTCACGATTAAGCTGCAGTAATTGTGACTTTGCATCACCCATTGTCTGCTCAGATTGTGTCACCAGTTCTAAAAAGCGATCTTTATTTGCCTGGAGCTTATCAACATAATCACTTCCAGCCCCACCATCGGTTAGCTCAGAGATCAGAGTCTGAAAACGCTTATCCAGCTCTGCTTTGCGTTGCTGTATCGGCCCGGTGTGATCTGCCGCCTGTAAACTTGAAACCTGCATATCGACTCCTTGAATTTGCATCTGTTCGCAAACCCAGATCCCAGCAAGATTCGCACCAGTACAATTCGATCAAGTATCCAAATGAAAATCTTTCCCAATACGGCAACAAACAGGATATCAAGCGGGCAACTTTTTACCGCCTGATAAACACTACGGCATAACATCTCCTCTTAACAGGCAACAAAATGCCGCTTACGCCATTTGGCGGGCGTAATACCAAACTGCTTTTTGAACTGACGAATAAAATGAGTGGTATCCATCATGCCAATCTGCTCTGCCACAACACTCACAGGAAGGTCAGTATGAACCAAACGGGCACAAGCCTCCGTCATTCTTTTCTGCTGTATCCACTGCCCAACTGAAAACCCCGTCTCTCTTTTGAACAGAGTTGCCAGATAAGGGGATGTAACATGCACTGCATCAGCCACCTGCTGTAAAGAAAGCGTTGTTAAAAAGTTTTGCTGGATATAACTCATGGCCGCAATCACCTTAGGGCTCTGATGAGATACAACGCCCATCGGTTGAATCGCGTGCTGAAGTTCGTTCAGTAATAAAATCAGATAGCTTCGCAGCACTTCTTTATCGATCTCTGACTGCAGCGCTAACTCATCACAAAGCCCCTGATGTAACTGGAGATAAGTCGATTTACGGACAGAATCCAAAGCAAGAATGGGTAAAGCTCCCTGGCGCACTTCCTGAAAAGGGGACATTAAATCGTGGCCTTCATCCAACCCTAAACAACTGGGACAAAAGCTCATCCAGTGCACTTCAAGTCGTGAACCATCAATTAAGGTATGAGGCATACCCGCAGGAATCAGCAGCAACATACCCGCTTGTATGCTAACAAGCTCCTTGTGTAGCAGCTTAAACTCGCCGTGAGCAATATAACTCAGCACAAACTCGGTATGAGTACCGTGAGCATCCATATCCAGTCTATCGATCACAGAATGGCCCGCACTGATTGGCCGGTGAAACTGAGCAGACATGATTCATAGCCCCGTCAAAGATTAAAAACAGCCGATTTTCACCAAATCCCCACCATTACCAGCCCAAAATTAAAGGCTGATAATAACCTCACATTAAAAACTGCATATTACAGCGTGGAATTGACTATGAATATCTCTTTAATCTTAATGGGACTGAGCATCTATATTTTGATCTGGGAAAAGCTCCCTGATTGGGGCAACTGGTTCAATCGTATTATTAGCCACTTACCCGCACCATTAGCTTATCTCTATGAGGCTTGGCGCTGCCCCTATTGCTTCGGTTTCTGGATCGCCTTACTACTCAATAGCCTAACCGGTATCTACACGTTGCCGGCATTGGCCGAGCTGCAACTCTCTCTAGGTAAAATTGGGGTTGGAATTGGACTATTTCTTGACGCCCTAGCCAGCGCCTTATTGATTATGGTCGGTAGTCTATTGATTAAAGCTCTGGCTGGACCGGCTATCAAAGGACATGAGATGACACAAACCTTCAAGGCTCAGAAAGCACAGCAGGAGTAGCATCAACCGGGAGAAACACCCACAAAGAGAAGAGAGAGCTATACTCAATAGAGCCCGTTATGTGACAGCGTAAAGATCCGTCTTTTTCCGACCAAGATAACACGTGAAAAGATGCTATTTGATACTCTGAAAACCTCTTTACGGCAAAGGTAGAACTCTCCTTCCTACAATTCTGGCCTCTACCTGCTACATTTCTACCCTAGGATTAATTAAACACGAGGAATAAAGCTTTTACTCTGTTATGCTTCGCCTTTTCGGTGAACAGTTTGTTGAACTGATCCAAGTGGCTACATAATGACCAAAGTTCTAGCGCTTTTACTTGCCCTGACAAGCTTTAAAGCAATGGCTGAAACAGTCACTTTTGTCTCGTCTAGTTGGCCACCCTATACCGGCTTAGAACTGGCTCATGGTGGTTTTACCAACGAGATCATTCGACAAGCACTTGAGCAAACTAACCTTAAAAGCAAATTTATCTATATGCCCTGGAGAAGGGCAATGGAAAGTGTGAAAACCGGTGAAATTGATGCGTTGTATTCTGCATATTACTCAACAGAGCGCGCCAGCACATACATCGCATCAGAACCCTATGTATACAGTGACTTAATGCTAGCGACTCACTCAGATAGCCACATCTCAGGCTATAAAACATTAGCGGACCTATCACCTTATAGAATTGGGGTGGTCAGAGGTTACGTTAACAGCCCTGAATTTGACCAAGCTGATTTTCTACAAAAAGAACCGGTGACCAATGACAAGTTAAACCTGAAGAAACTACTCGGTAAACGGGTAGATCTGATTGTGATTGATCGCTTTGTAGCCCTACACCTACTTCAATCCATGGGAAAATCAGAAAAGAGCATTCGGTTTCTCGCCAAACCTCTCGATCAAAAGCCTGTACATATTATGTTTTCCAGAAAAAACACCTTGAGTGCAGCACGAGTTGAAGCTTTTAATTCAGGCTTGAAGATCATCAAACAACAGGGCATTTACCAAGAGATCCTTAAAAGATATGGATTTTTTGTAAGATAATGTTTTCCTTAAAGATAAGTGAACATATACAGGCTATAATTACCCCGCCTGCCCCCACAAGAACGACATGATAATTATAGAAAAACTAGATAAACAGCAGGATGGAGTTTACTGAATGACAGATCTGAAATCCTCAAGCACTCCTGCTCTCCGTGAGAGTTACTGCTTGGCCCGCCAACCTATCTGTAATGCGAAATCAGATCTGGCCGCTTACGAGTTACTGTACCGAAACAACACGCAAACCACCCAGGCTTATGTGAATTGCCCCAATGAAGCCACAGCTCGTGTACTTACCTTGGCTTTTATGGATATCGGTATTGAAAAGCTGGCGGGGCGCCTACCGGTTTTTGTCAATATGACCGCCGAACTTCTCCTAAAAGAAGACGTATTACCTGAGCCTGCAGATAGAATTGTGCTGGAAGTTCTGGAGGATATTGAGCCCACTCCAGAAATACTTAGCGCTCTGAAAAGATGGCGCACCAAAGGATATAAGATTGCTCTGGATGATTTTGTCCTAACCCAGAAAACCAAAGCCTTCCTACCCCATGCTGATATTATCAAGCTGGATATTATGTCTTGCTCTCAAGCGACCCTTGAGAAACGCATGGAAATCCTGAAGCGCTTGCCTAATGTGACTTTTCTGGCCGAGAAGGTAGAAACCTGGGAAGAGTTTGAGTTTTGTAAATCACTAGGCTTTGAACTGTTTCAGGGCTATTTTCTGTCTAAACCAGAAACATTGGATAACCATTCCAAGTCCGATAACGAGATAGTAAAAACCCAACTATTGGGCGAGATCTATCGGGAAGAGCCAGATATTGAAGCACTGGAGAAGCTGATATCTCAAGACCCTCAACTGTATTACCGTATTTTGAAATACGTGAATTCGGCCCGCTACTCACTGCCTAATCAGATTGAAAGCCTGAAACATGCGTTGACTCTACTGGGCTTGCAGCAGCTGCGTGCCATCATCAGCATGATGTCACTGGCTGGTTCCAGTAAAAAAGGCCCGACGCTTCTGTCTATCGTGCTACTACGGGCGCGTATGTGTCAGTATATTGCGCAAAAGCGTGGCGAAAGCGATATAGATCATTTCTTCACCATTGGTTTACTGTCTATGCTGGATGCATTTTTCCAGCGGCCACTGGATGCAATTATCAGCGAACTACCACTGCACTCCAAGATTAAAGATGCCTTACTAAATAATGAAGGTATGGGCGGTGAAGTATTAAGCGCGATCAAGGCCTACGAAAAAGGCAATTGGGATTATCTTGATAACACTGACTTTGATCGAACCCTGATGGCTAGAGCATACCTGGACGCTATGATCTGGGCAGAAGAACTCTCGGCATCGGCATTAAATCATTAGACTGTTACTCTCTTTCACTCTCAGCTGATCTATCTCTTACGCAGACAGCAGGGAAAGCCTGGCTACATATTCTGTAGCCAGGAAGAGTCTGATTAGCGCCTACCCCATCCCTCTCATATTAGCCTCACCTTGCGGTTAGTCGCTTAATGAATACCAATCAAAGTTGGCGCATGCTGACGCCAGAGCTGATTAAAATCCGCCACGACTGCATCAGCTGAAGCACACGACGAATGACGTGTCGTCCAATGGGCGAGCCGGGCAACTTCTGCATATGCTTCTAATGCCGTTGATTTCAAATATTCCTCATGCTTGCCCTGAGTGATATCACTGAGCAATTGCCCGGTCACTTCCAGATAATCTTCATCCACTTCACTGGGATGAGGACCATATTCAAAGCAGTTTAAACAGGCCTCAACACAACGTCGGATCGACTCTTCATTCACCACCCACAGCGCCAGCAACTCAGCGCTAATCTCAAACGCCTGCAAATAATAGTGTGCAGTTTGATCGCTACGACCATTCATATAAGCACTATGGGCCTGCAGATTAAAACCATCGTACTGCGCAATCAGCTTACGCATCTGACAGGAAGAACATTGTCGCTTAGCCATTGTTATCAACCTCCAAAGCGTTAAAGTTTTGTATGCAGGCCACACTCACGATTGGCCAGCGCTTTGGTGGGATCAAAATATTTCTCAACATTAGGCAGCCCAAACTGCTCCAGATAAGTCTGCATATCGGCCTCTTTCCAATGCAGTACCGGCGCAACCTTTAACATACCATCCGGCCCTTGGCTTACCAGTTCCATCTCTTGCCTGAATGCCGTTTGCTCACTGCGCACAGCAGTTAACCAAACATCAGGTTGATGCTCCTTCATCGCTCGGGAAAACGGCTCCAGCTTAAACTGCTGCGTAAACTCAGCATGGCCTTCATCTTCAATACTGGGAATACCTCCCAGTGCGGCATCACGCCGCGCAGCCGATATCTTCGGCGTGTACACATCGATATTGAGATCTAAAGCTTCAATGATCTGCTGAGCCACCTTATAAGTCTCACGAGTGTTGTAACCTGAATCGATCCAGATCACCGGAATATCCGCTTTTATCTGAGTGGCCATATGCAGAATAACCGCTTCAAAAGGGCCAAAATTGGTCGTAACAAGTGGCTTGTCAGCAACACTCAGTGCCCATTCAATCACTTTCTGAGGCGTCGCGCCTGCCAGTTCCTGATTAACTTTATCGATATCCAGCATTAGGTTATTCCACCTTTTCAACAGGTTAAAACATCTGGAGGCATGGTAAGATTCAAACCCCAAAAATGCAAATAAGATTTATTATCAACAAATCTATTAAGAAAATGTCACGAGACCAAAGCAGCACGCTTTGTCCCCCAATCAGCGAGAGAAAGCTAACACTGATTAAATTCGCAAATAGAAATTATTATTATTTACTGTTATCTTCTCGCTGATCGCCTGATACGAAAATAGCAAAGCAATGCAAGATACAGCCTTTCAACGAATCCAACGCAGTCTTGACCATATTCATAACCATCTTGATGAGACACTGACCGTCGAATCTTTAGCGGAGAAGAGCTGCTGGTCACGCTGGCAGTTCCAACGCGTATTCAACCACTTTACCGGTTTGACGGTGGCGCAATATATCCGCGAATTGCGCCTCAGCCAGGCTGCAGAGTTACTGTTAACCAGCAAACAAAAACAGCTGGATATTGCTTTGATATGTGGTTTTGATTCCGAGGTCAGCTTTAGCCGTAGCTTCCGACAGATGTTCGGTTGTACACCGGGTCAGTACCGCCGTCGGGGCAAACGTGCAGGCCTGAAAACACCTATGGTGTCACCTCAATGGAGCAATGCCTTACTGGGATCGTTAGCCCTTTCTCAAGATATGTTGACCCAGAAGGCCCTCATTCAAGGCGAGGCTCAAAGACAGATTCAGGCACCAGCCTTAGTTCAAGATCCAGTACTACCTAAAGAGCTGGAACATAAGCTGTTGCAAATTCGAGTGGAAAGCCAACCAGAAATGCAAGTTCTGGGTGTAACCGATCAGATTCAGGGTATTTTTGCCGATAATCCGGACTTTTCCTCCAAAGTGCCTGAGATCTGGCGCCACCTGCAGGAACAGCTTTCATGTAGTGAAACTGATCTTGAAAGCCATAAGCTTCAGGGTATTGGCGTATTAGATACCAGCGCTCTGGATGACGGTGATACCTCTATTAACTATTGGGCCTGTATTGATAGCACTGGTTTTGATCACTCCTCTATTGAAAAAACTGATGGTCAGCAGCAGCCCTTATTACAACAACTGACCATTCCTGCTCAGGAATATGCGGTTATCCCCTTCTCTGGTCCTGCTCACCTGATGGATGACACCCTGGCCTGGTTTATCTACCACTGGCTACCTGGCTCAGGTTATAGCGGTATCAATCAGTTTGATCTGGAGATCTATCCCAAGGACTTTGTCTCTGATGGGCAACATCTTGAGTTGGAATACTGGGTGCCAGTGACCACTCAGTAGCGTTCTTCTGTGGCTATTTGCACCAAATGGTTAAGTTTGATGTCAATGAAAAAACTATTATTGAGAACAATTCACATTTAGGGCTCAAGCCTTTTTTATATCAGATATTTTCAATAATAACTTTTGTCCCGGAGACCCCATGACCAGATCCAATCACACACACAGCCAGCTTTTACCAGCCAAGCCGGGGTTTAAACCGCGTTTACTGGCATTGGCAGTTGCTGCTGCATTTGCACCAGAACTTATGGCTGCCTCTCAGGATACATCAGCATCCGATAAGGCCAGCGTGCAGGATGATCTGGTTATTTATGGTGGTACCTATCGTAATACCGCAACCAAAACGGCATTAAGCGCCGAAGAAACACCACAAGGCTATTCGGTGATTGATCAGGAAGAACTGGCCATGCGTAATGCCGATTCGGTCGCCACTGCTCTGCGCTATAGCACAGGTGTTAATACCGAGCTGCGTGGCGGAGCTGTTACCCGCCTGGACCTGTTTACCATTCGTGGTTTTATCAATTACCAAAACTCCTATGATGGCCTGCAGCTACTGTTTAACGACTGGAACCTGCAGCCTCAGATCGATGCTAAAGCCCTTGAACAAGTTGAAGTATTTAAAGGCCCGACCTCGACCCTATATGGCAGTATGCCACCGGGCGGCATGGTCAACCTGATCAGTAAAAAACCTCAACAGGAAGCCGAGCACAGTATTGAGCTGGCTACCGGTAGCCATAGTAAAAAAGAAGCCAGCTTTGATTCCACAGGTCAGATTGGTGATTCCGACTTTTCTTATCGTGTAATTGGTTTAGCCCGTGAACAGGATTCCCAGGCAGATACCGCAGGTGATAAACGTACTCTGATCGCGCCATCTATTGATTGGCAGGTATCTGACAAAACTCTGATCAACTTCAACCTGTATTATCAGGATGATCCTGAAATGGGCATCTTTAATACCCTGCCAGCAGCGGGTATGTTCCGTGATAATCCTAATGGTAGCTTTGATCAGAATAGCTTTGCCGGTGATAAAAACTGGAATGCCTACGAGCGGGAAGTCACCTTACTGAGCTACAAGGTTAATCATCAGTTTAATGATAACTGGACTCTGCTGCACAATGCCCGCTATATGGATGCGACAGCGTATCAGGAGAACACCTACACCTCTTATCTTGACGATGATATGCGCACCCTGCACCGTCGCGCCTATCTGACCGATGAAACCAGTAAAACGATCACTATTGACAATCAGCTGTCTGGCATCATTGATACCGGTGCCGTTGAGCATAACCTGTTGCTGGGTCTGGATTACCAGAAACTCAGTTCAGATATCCGTTACGAAGACAACACCATTGCTGCTCTGGATCTGTTTGCCCCTAATAGCAATCTGGTAGACCGTAACACCCTGGATATGACCAACACGCTCTACAGTAGTGACTTTACCAAGAAGTTTGAGCAAACCGGTGTTTATCTGCAGGACCAGATGAAAATCGATCAGCTGGTGTTGATTGCGGGTGTTCGTTACGACGATTACAAAGGCTCAGAAAGCGGGAAGAAATACGGTGCCGCTACCGATACAGAACTCACCGAAGAGCATGTTTCTGGTCGTATCGGAGCCCTGTATCAACTGGATAACGGCTTTGCCCCTTTTGTCAGCTATGCCGAAAGCTATCAGCCTGAAACCGGTGTGACCCGCAATAACGAAGACTTTGAGCCTTCCACCGGTAAGCAATGGGAAGCGGGCGTGAAGTATAACGCTCAGGATGGTCGTCTGTCCGGCTCCTTAGTGGCTTATCAGATCACTAAAGACAATGTACCTACTCGTGATCCTAATGGTTCGCCATATGACCTGATTCAAGCCGGTGAAGTAGAGTCCAAAGGTATCGAGCTGGAACTGAACGCTCAGATCTCCAACAACCTGATGCTGTCTGCCTTCTACTCTCGTCAGGATGTTGAAGTGACCAAAGATAACAACGGCCTGCAAGGTAAAACTCCGGTTTGGACACCTGAACAGACACTGTCTATTTGGGCCAACTACGATATCTACACAGGTGCTTTAGCCGGCACAACGCTGGGTTATGGTATTCGTCATATTGGTGAAGCCCAGCTGGATGCTATGAACACTGATACTGTTCCCTCTGCCACTCTGATGGATCTGTCAGTAGGTTATGACCTGGCGGGTTTAAGTGCCGCAGCTTCCGGTGCCAGCGTACGTCTGAGTGTTAACAACCTGTTCGATAAAGAGTCCTACACCTGTTACGACAGTAATAACTGCTGGTTTGGTGCCGAGCGTACCGTAGAAGCCAGCTTGAAGTATGACTTCTAGCACTTAATAAACCACTAAGGACAAATTAGGCACTGATGCCCAATCCACACGAAACACAAAACCAAGTCCTGTTTGCTCTGGCCCGACACGTGTCTCCGGCACTGTCTGGCCAGACCTTTAATCATCAGTATTCTGATGGTCAAAATAGCGGCAACCGGATTAAAAACGATCACAGCAGTTTTGTTAGCAATCCTGAGAACAGCAATCAGGGCTTGTTACAAATCGGACAGGACAATACTCAGGTGCTGCAGGACTTTTACCAAAGTCTTCAGCACCTCTACCCGTTGCCAGGCAAACCTTATTGGCAAGCCAGAGGTTGGACGCTACTCACCTGGCAACCGCTCTACCTTTCTTTTCTCACTCTTTATGGCCTGGGATCTGTGCCTTCGGCATTGGGACAAGTGTCTCAACAAACCTCGGAAGGTATGGTCTCAGGCTACTTTTTACCCCAAGGCCCTTGGTATTCACTGAAGAATAACGCTCGCACTGTACCTGAGTTGATTACACTCACCTGTAAAAAACTACGTCCTATGATCAGTCAGCTACAGCAAGAGTTTGAAGCCGTCAACGGCTTTAATCAGGCTAAAAGTCAAAGAGCATTGGCAGATCAACTACTGATCATTCTGCTACGTTTAGCGGATGCTGCCGCTGAACTCTTTCCCCGGTTTGTTGCTTCACTGCCTGAAGAACACCATGCGTTATTGGGCGTTGCGGATATGCCTTGGTTACATCAGAGGTTACTGCACAAAGAGACAGTCATTGCGGATGCTGCCCTGTGGTTAAAAGGGCTGGATCTCCCGGTTGAGCATTATCAACGAATTCAAGACAAGTCGTTGTTAAACGGCCAGGCTGCTCAAACGATACAAATGGATCAAACTTTACAAGCTACAGCCAGCCCAGGGCTTTATCTCAAACGCCTGACTTGCTGTATGCATTATCGTCGTGAAGATGGCGAATTGTGTGATAACTGCCCTCGACTCAAAAATAGTCGCTCTGCTTCTAAAAGCGATCAGACTCGCCCTAAAAACAGCCGCGAATGTAACGATAGCAACCCGCAGCAAAAGAAACGTATTAAGACCCTTAAAGCCGCCTAGGCTGAGCACTCTCTATGTTTGAACTGAATAATATTCGTATTGAAAGAAATCAAAGAACCATTTTACAGCTGGATCAGCTCAGCATTGACGATAAGGCTTTTACGGTCATTTTAGGCCATAACGGCTCTGGGAAATCAACGCTAATGAACCTGTTGGCCCGGCAGCTAATACCGGATCAAGGTGATATTCACTTTCAAAGACAAGCGCTATCGGCTTTATCGCAAAAGATGCTGGCACGACAGATCGCGTTTCTCCCTCAGCGTCTACCAGAAGTTGCGGGGTTAACGGTTCGAGAACTGGTACGTCAGGGACGCTTTCCCTGGCGTGGCACCTTGGGACGCTGGCAGAAAGAAGATCAACAGATCATCCAACATGCCATGCAACAAACTCAAGTCACAGACTATGCGGATACTCTGGCCGACCACCTATCCGGCGGCGAACGCCAAAGAGCCTGGATCGCTATGCTACTGGCCCAACAGTCACCGGTACTGCTATTGGATGAACCCACTTCAGCGTTGGATCTAAGCCATCAATACGAGCTGATGACCCTACTGAAACAGCTCAATCAGGAAACTGGAAAAGGGGTGATCGTGATCCTCCATGACCTCAATCTAGTCTCTCGCTTTGCCGATCAGGTGATTGCACTTAAAGGTGGCCGCTTGTTCTATCAAGGCCTGGTACACGGTTGTAACAACAAAGATAGTTTTCTTAACTCTGAACGTTTATCTGAGCTTTATCAGATTCCAGTCCAGTTAATGGAGCACCCTGAGAACCTGCATAAGGTGGCGGTGGTATGTTAACAACAGCTGAAAAGAAGCTTAGCCAACACTCCAACAGTAATCGCAGCTCGGCATCCCAGCAAAGCCTGATGGCTCGCATTACCAACAGGATCCCAACGGGCCTGCCCTACGGTTTATTTTCAGGCCTAATCTGCTGGTTTGCTCTGTATTTAGTTCTATTGCCTACCGAAGCTAAAGCTCAGCCGGATCACAAGGTCGATGCCAATATAAAAGCAGCTTATATAGCGTCGTTGGATAAAGCTCAGTTCGATAAAATGTCGTCTGATAAAGAGACATCCCATATAGAAACCAACAGCAGTTCAACGGGTTACACTATTCAGGACTCTGAAAAACAGGTCTACTTTGAACGCCCCCCGCAACGTATCGCGGTATTGAGCTGGGATCTGGCTGAGCAACTTTTAGAGCTGGATGTCACACCCGTCGCTATGCCGGAGATCCGCGCTTATCACGACTGGGTGGTACGTCCGCAAGTGCCGGAATCAGTACAGGAACTGGGTTTAAGAAGCGAACCAAATCTGGAACGCCTGGCTGCTGTAAAACCTGATCTTATTATTCTGGCTAACCGTCAGAAAGATATGCAGCACCGCTTTTCCCGTATTGCACCTGTGCTTTATTTTGAGACTTATAGTAAACAGCATAACAACGCTGAAGCCGCTATCGATATTTTCCGAACCCTGGCCAAACTGGTCCAAAAAGAAGCTTTAGCTGAGCAAAAGCTGACACAGATGCAAGCTGATATAAAAGCGATGAAAAGCCAGTTACTGCAAGCTTACCAAGGGCAACTCCCTGACGTTAGCACAGTGCGCTTTGCCAGCTTAACCTCTGTATATGTTTACGGTGACAACTCCATCGCGCAATACGCGCTTGAGCAACTGGGCATTTCCCCAGCCTTCCCACAACAACGCAGTCAGTGGGGCCTTACTCAAACCCGCCTATTAAATCTCAGAGATATTGAACAGGGCAGCGTGTTGTATTTCACCCCCTTTGAGCATGAGAAAAAGCTGAAAACTTCACCGATCTGGCAAGCGATGCCTTTTGTTCGTGCCGGACGCAGCAACCGTATTAAACCGACCTGGACCTATGGCGGCGCAATGTCGATTAAATATATGGCACAAGCCCTGACAGAAAGCCTGTTAGCTATTGCGCCAACGCCGTCGTTAAGCAAGAGCATCAGCCAGGAAAGAGCTCAGCATCAAAGTCAAAACACAGCCCCAAAAACAGATCCTAAAACAGCCCTAAAAACTGATCTACAAGCTAATTTACAAGCCGAGCTTCAAATCAACCGACAAACGGGTTTGCAAGCCGATTTACAAATAAGCAGCTTTTCGGTTAATCAGTAAGGATACCAGCCTTGAGCCACACATCATCATTGCCAAGCGACGCTATCACGCTGAGTCGCTTCTCTCTGCCAAAGCTATCTCTGCTGTTAACCGCAAGTATTCTGACTATCAGCCTGATCTATCTACAGATCGGTATCGAAATATCACCTGCCAGACAGTGGCAACTGGTGTCCGGTTTATCATCCGATAGTTTTGATGATTTTGAATTTACTTATGCCCGCTTGCCACGGCTGGCAATGGTTTTACTGGTTGGTTTAGTGATGGGCTTAACAGGTAGTCTGATCCAACAACTAACCCGTAATCCCCTACTCTCTCCTATGACCTTAGGCACCGCCAGTGGTGCCTGGTTAGCACTGATTATTGTGAATATCTGGTGGCCGACGCTGGTCGAAGATTACGGTGCATTATTTGCCATGACAGGAGCCCTACTCTCTATGGCTCTGGTAATTATGATCGCCGGTTGGCAAAACCTCAGTGGTCTACCTGTAGTACTGGCTGGGATGTCGGTCAATATTTTGCTAGGTGCATTAACCAGCGCCATTATCCTGATGAATGACCAATACGCCCGTAATCTCTTTATCTGGGGTGCGGGTGATCTGGCGCAAAATGGCTGGGATTCCGTGCTATGGCTATTGCCGAGACTAGCCGTGGTGGTGATTATTTTCGCCATTGCACCAAGAATTCTAACCCTACTGCGCTTGGGACAGGAAGGCGCTGCCGCCCGAGGAATGAATGTCGCAGGTCTGTTTTTGCTATTGATGGTCTGCGGTATCTGGCTGGTATCCTCAGCACTAACCATTGTCGGTGTGATCGGTTTTATCGGGCTGATTGCACCTAATATTGCCCGCTCTCTAGGTGCGATAACCGCCAGAGATGAGCTATGGATCAGTACTCTACTCGGTATTTTACTGCTGTTACTAACGGATGGTTTAGCGCTCTATCTCAGTCAATTTACTCCAGACCTGATTCCTACTGGTATTACCTCTGCTTTGATTGGCGCTCCCGCGTTGATCTGGTTTACTCATCGTCGACTCTCAGCCCAGGATCAGCTGTTTTTCCGGATGCCTCAAGGGGCTGAACAGCTTTCCCGAGTAACGATCACTCTACTGGCGGCGGCTTTTGCATTGGTACTGGCACTCAGCTGTTTGGTCCAGTTACTTAATCAAGGCTGGTTAATGACTGTTCCCGATAGTTTTATCTGGTCCCTGCGTTGGCCCAGAATCACCACCGCTATTGCCGCGGGTGCTGGTATGGCAATCGCTGGAGTGATTATGCAGCGCCTGATTCACAACCCTCTGGCCAGTCCGGACCTACTCGGTATGTCTGCCGGAGCCGTGTTTGCTATCGTAGTTACTGGCATGGTGGTCGGTCAGTTTGATTCTTCTTTTGGGGCTTTTTCAGGGCCAATAATCGCCTTTAGTGGCAGCATGCTGACTTTGGGAGTCTTGCTAATACTGGGAAAACGTAAATCCTACGCTCCATCTGTAGTCATTATGACAGGTATCGCTTTAGCCGCCTTGATCGAGACTCTGGTGCAGTTTGTATTGATTAAGGGCACCGATGACGTTTACTCAATTCTCCGTTGGCTATCTGGCTCAACTTACCGAGTGGAGAGCTCCGAAGCTCTTCTTCTGGTCTCTGGCACACTTGTACTCACCGGTTTGGCTTTTATCTGCCATCGTTGGTTAACGCTGATCTCTGCAGGACGCAATGTGGCACTGGCTCGTGGGCTTGATGTGAACCGTGCTTTTGTTCTGCTCTTAATCATCTCTGCTGCACTATGCGCTCTTACCACTGCCATTATGGGGCCTGTGGCTTTTGTCGGATTATTAGCCCCTCATATGGCAGCAATGCTGGGCGCGAGGGCTGTTATCCCACAATTGATTATCGCCGCTGTGCTGGGATCTACTTTCCTATTGTTAGCCGATTGGCTAGGACAGATTGTTATTTATCCGGCGCAACTGGCAGCAGGCACTATGGTGTCTTTAATCGGTGGCAGCTACTTTGTTTTTCTTTTGTTGAAAGGACGCATGGCTGGCAGCTCAGCAAGTTAACGCCCCGCTATTGATACAGTCGTGAACTACTCAACAAAAGATTCTTTCCACAAGTGCCGTATTCCCTAGCCATAGTCTGAGGAATACGGCCAAGAGATGTGCTTTAAAGCATTTATTTAGATCGCTGTTTCGGAGCTGTTTCGGATAAGCAGAGCCACTATTTAAAATGAGCCGCTATTTAAAATATTTCTCAGCGATTTTATCAATCACACCTTCATCTTTAAGCTGCTGAATCACTTGATTCAGTTGCGGTAGAATCTCGGTAATGGCCGACTTTTTAGATAGACCCAGATAAAGATGTACGTTATTGCCAGGTCGATACTCCGCTTGTTCAAAGCGCCCCAGCAACCCACTTAATTTAATATCGTAATCCACCTGACAGTTGGTACCAATAATCACATCCAAGCGGCCATTACCTAACATCTTTAGTAGCTGCTCTTCATGGGTGACACTGTATTTATTAAGCTTTTCATCCGTATCAAAAGGGTCAAAGTAAGCAGAATTGACCACATAGCCCACTTCAAAGTGATACAGATCCTCATATTGTTTGATGTATTGGCCCAGGCCCTTGCGCATATAAAAGCGTGAGGAGCAATCTGAGTAATAGGTGGTGAGGTATAGGTAATATACTTTTCCCGATCCGGTCGCTTGGCTAGGCCGGTAATCGCATCAATCTTGCCGGTTTCCATATAGTGCAGAGCACGTACCCAGGGAATCTCTTCAAAGCGAAAGGTGACATCAGGTAAGCGTTTTTCGATCTCTTTCAAAAAATCCACATCTATCCCAGAAGGTACACCCTTCTCCATAATGGTAAAAGGTGGCCACGGATCCGTGCCAATCACATACTCGGCAGCCAAACTCCTATTCGACGCCACTACAAGAAACAGAGCCAGAACAGTGACAAATAGAATAGATGAGAGTGAAAAAGGAGAAAGTATTGAAGAACAAACCAAACACTGCTGCTTCAACATCATAATTGCCCCCACTGGCGTTGAAACATTTACCTGAAGTATAGGTTTGATTGGAAAACAGTGCAGTTTAAATCAATTCAGTCACTCAGTGGTTTATTGCAATACACACTTACACAAAAGTGTTTAGATATCTTTTGACCAATGGCTAAAGGATGGAGCCATTGGCTAAAGAGAAACCTTTGTGTGAGTGCTTAAAGATACTCCGGGAATGTGTATTCTCTGAGAGACTGAAGATCTAAGTTGAATCAACAAATGAGATAATGATTAGTTTTTCTCATCAATAAATTAAAAATTCATCGTTTATCCAACCGCCGTACTATCCATAAAATGGCCGCATCAAGTTAAGACGAACACCCTGCTGAGGAAAAAATCATGTACGACAACCTTGAAATAAAACTAGACACATACGGCAACATCGACCAAGACTACTACGTTCAGAAAGCCTATGATATGCGCTCCGAGTACACTGCTGAACTGATCTCAGTTCTGAGCAAAAAAATTAAAGCATTTTTCTCTACTGAACTGCCACGTTTCCACATCGGTTCTCTGGCTCATCGTTAATCGCTGACCCCGACAGATTCAAATATTGAGTGAAGTGTGACTTATGTTTGATCTAATTTACTAAAGGATGCGCTATTTGATTTTATCAAGGGTCAGCATCCTTTACGGGTTCGAAGGCCTCACTGTTAAAACTGAGCTCTCTATAGGCCGCGCTTAGTCTTAAGGCTTTTCGCAAAAGCTTCGCAATACCTCCCTACAATCTGATCATCTTCTTCATTTTGCTACTACTTTTTCCGGACTGATAACGGAATTGAGATCCACTGTTGCCCCGTTTCACTCTCTTTAGCCAAAGAAGGCTGATCAAATAAACCGGATAGCCGATTACCCACTACATCCTCTAACACTGGATCCACCATCAGTTGATAGCCCCTATTTCCCCAAGGATGATCTGGAATAAAGAGCCATTGCTGTTCCTGCTTTGATAGTTTGATTCTGCCAGACACTGTTGCGCCAGAATGATCCTTAACCCGCATACGATACGCCAAAGAGAGATGATCCATCAGGCCATTTAGCTCTACGGTTAACGCCTCGCGTGATCCTTGTTTAAGCTGACTAATCTGCCATTGACTTGCATCTGGTATCGAGTAATCGGCCTCAATAGCTTTAAAAGATTTACTGTAAGCCTGCTGTAAATGACAGCCCTCAGCATCTATCGCTGATGCATCAATTTTCAGCTGATATTGATACCCCGGCTGGAGCGCACGCCCCATGGCATTATGCGCAACCAGCCCAGTTTTAACCCGTCCCGGATCAAACAGTAGTGTTAGACGCGTGCTATCCGCACTCCAGAGATCAAAACGGTTATCCAGAAATACACCTTCCACCTTGTTGCCATTACTGTCTGTAAGATAAACGGACGACAAGATATCCTCACGCTGCATCGGCTTGGAAAAATAGATATAAAAGCGCAGCAGATTTTCCGGCAGATGGTCAGCCGTCGGGTAGACAACTGATACCTGTGCTTGCGGTGTTTTTATCTCACAGGATAAGTCTGGAGTGTTCTGTGATGAGACTATCGAAGCCTTGGTTACAGTATTAGCAGTTACCGCAGGGGATACTAAACCAACTCCCACAACGAAACCTAACGCAAGCACTTGTTTCATAATGCCATTCTCCTAGCGGGCCAGATCGCTATAACCGGAATCAGTTTTTAACAGGTTCTGGAATGAACGGAACATCTCCTGCTCAGGCACATATTTATAATCCGAGAAGTTATATTCGCTAATAAAGTCATTGAGACGGAAATACGCGCCTTTTCGAAACGAAACCAGATCAATATCCCCCGTAGTGAGATTTCTTTTCAGAGTGGCAATAAATTGCGCATCCTGATCAGCTGCCTGCAGTACACCTGCTAACGGCACAGGTCGTGACGGTACACCTGCTTTGGCCCACATTTCTGGACTAGACAATCCATTCTGTTTATTGGCCTTGATCAGATCAGTCACACGTATCAAATCCGCACTGCGCTCTTTATGTAGCACCAGCACAAAGTCTTCCATCTGCTGCTGAGGATTAGGCGCTGAAAAATGAATCACATCCAACGGGGTGTTGCCGTAGCCCAACTCAGCAATCGTTTTGCCCTTAACATGAGCACCATTCGTCAATTCACGGGTTGGAATTGTCACCAAAGGCGTACAGGTATAAGCCGCTACTACAGTTTCCACACCATCCAGATCTAACACTGTCATGGCACGAATCGGTGCACGGGTCTCAGTCTGGTTATGTACCGAGTGATAGATTTCAACGTTTGCCGTGGTTGATGTGTTATCAAAGGGGTAAGTCACTTTACGCAAAGTGGAGGCAAACTCTCCCGTCGATAAACTGGAGACATAGAGCGTACCATTAACATAATCCAGGTCTGTGATACCCAAGCTGGTCGCAGGGATATCACGCCAGAAGGTCACCTTATCATTCGCGGTATCAGTTAATTTCTTTACGCTATTGGGTAGCGATGCCAGATCAACCCGAGAGAAATTTCCTGCTTGGTTTGCCCGAATTACATAAGGTGTGCGTTTGCCATTTTTCTGCACGGACAACGAGATATAGGCCTCTTTGCTAACCGGATGAACCGCAATATCATGGTAACTCACCAAACGACTATCAACGCCGAGTAATTGGGCAATCTGGCTGCCTGCACCTTCTAGGTTGTAACTCGCAGATGCCTTAGCCGGTTTTACCTGGGGTAAGGTATAAGCCAGGATCTGACCACCATCAGAATCTGCGACAAACAGCGTATTATCTTCAGCAAACTCCAAAATAGTAGCAGATACGGGAACAGCCCCGGCATTAACACCCAGACTTATACTGCCAAGTCCAGCAAACAGCAGCGCAGAGATCCCATTACGAGCCAAACTTTTTACTTTTTTCATCATCAATCTCCTACGCACTCGCCTGTAGCGATTCTCTTATCAGCACCAGACCAAAGTTCTCTTCCGATTCCAGTTGCATCTGCTCGCCTTCAATCAGATCCCCTGCTGTCACGGCAATACCATTAGCCTGAGCCGAACCCTGGGTAATCATGGCAACAAAAGGTTGGTTGACGTTGATAGTCTGATCTTTGGAGATAAAACCCACCTGAGCGGTCATATTGCTGTGAAAAGTGTCATCGCTGTTGCCACCTAACACTGTGGTCAACTCACCTTGCTGCAAAGTGAAGTTCTGGTATGCCGGTGTCAGCCCATTCTCTGGCGGTAAAAACCAGATCTGAATAATCTCGGCTTGAGTATCATTCAGGCTAAACTCGGCATGCTGCATACCTCTGCCCGCTCTCTGCACCTGAACACCCGGTCCCTCAATTACAGTACCGTCACCCAGAGTACCTTTATGACCCACAGAGCCATTTAGAATGACGCTCACGATGTCGACATCGTTATGAGGATGAAGCGGTGCACCGTCATTTGGTTTGAAATAACCACTGGCCAGATAGATAAAATCGCCCAGACCATGACTGATATCCTGACGCTTCCCAGCGTCTTTCCAGATCATAGGGCTTTTCACCATATGGGTTTCCACAATACCTGCAAAACCACCTACAGGTAGGTCTTCACGATGGATGATACGCAGCGATTGGTTACTCATGATTTTTTCTCCTCGGGGCTAAACCTGCCGTTCTATGGGCCTCTCAAACAGTGATTACAGCTTAAGGCATTCTTGATACGATTAAATCCAGAGCATTATGAATACACACTATTCCTATAAGGAATATTAAGAAGAAAGAAAGAAAGAAAGAAAGAAAGAAAGAAAGAAAGGGAGAGGCTTATGGATACCCTGGTAGCAATGAAGTCTTTTGTTAGAGTCGTCGAAACAGGTAGCTTTTCCGCTGTAGCTAAAGAGGAGGACACTACTCAAGCCACCATCAGCAAACGGGTTGCGGCTTTGGAATCTGATCTAGGTGTCCGTTTATTAGTTCGGGGCAGCCGCATTCACCAACTTACAGAAACCGGACAAAGCTACTATGAACGCGTGATTAATATTCTGGCTGAGATTGAGCAGGCAGAATCTGAAGCCCGATCACTAATGACGACACCAAGAGGAAAGCTGCGGGTAACGGTTCCTACGATGTTTGGCTGTTTGTATATTTCCCCAGTGATCGCCGAATTTCTGGCCGACTATCCTGAAATTGAACTGGATCTAAAGTTTAGTGAGCGAATGTTAGACTTGGTTGAAGAGGGTATTGATATCGCAATTCGTTTAGGGGATTTAAAAGACTCATCCATGATCGCCAAACGCCTCGGTTATGATGACCTGATTATCGTCGCTTCACCCAGTTATCTGGCAAAACATTCCATACCTCAGCATCCCAGTGAACTGAGTCAGCACAACTGCCTGGTCTACAGTTTGTCAGAAAAGGGCACCGTATGGAGTTTCTCCAATCAACCCGCTGATACCGCCGTACATGTCAGTGGGAACTTCCAGTGTGATACGGGCTTCGGGTTGATGGAAATGCTGCTAGCAAATGCAGGTATTGCTCTGATGCCGACCTGGTTGGTAGCGCCCTATCTCCAATCCGGTCAATTAGTGCATATCCTAGAAGATTATTACCGACGCTATCCGATCAATGCGGTATATCCACAGAATCGTTATATTCCACTAAAAACAAAATGCTTTTTGGATTTTATGGCAGAAACGATTAGGACAGATCCCGTGCTAATGAACATCTGAGCACAAATATCGAAGGAAGCCTGAAGCTCAAAATAAGTGGGCATCAGGCTTTTGCCAGATTTAAACGTTGAACCTTGCAATCCAGAGGCAACTGTATTGCACAGTCAAAGAGATAGCAAAAGCCTGAAGGATAACGATCTACCTGAACAAAGGCCTTAAGCCTTCTTAACAAATGCCGCAGTGATCATCATTTCACCGGCACCGTCTACTCTGCAGTCCAGCTGGTGGTCTTTACCTTCAACCATGCGACGGATCACCGCTTTTGTACCGATTTTCAATACCTGAGAGCTGCCTTTTACCTTCAGATCTTTGATAAAGGTGATCTTATCGCCATCTTGCAAGCGGGTGCCGTTGGCATCACGAATGTCTAAGGATTCTTCTTCAGCAACCTCTGTTGGGTTCCACTCGTATCCACACTCTGGGCAGATCATCAGTTCCTGATCTTGGTATACGTATTCAGAGTTGCATTTCAGGCAAGGAGGAAGAGACATACAATATTACTTCTATAAAATGAGTTTGGCGTGCATGGTAATCGGGCCATGCGGTGTTGGCGAGTATTTTAACTGAAATTCATCATATTTTTCGACAAGTTAGCGCTTTTACCAGTGATGATCTACAAGCAACGGCTTTGCTAATAGCTAGAGCTTAACAATAAAAAGCAGTCGAAATACGCCTATGAGCATAGCGCATTTCGACCGTTAAATTGTTTTTCTATTAGGACTCGATTGATTTCCAACCAGAGCTATCCCTACATCGAGAGCATCAAATCACACTTTGAATTTAGAGATCAGCTGCTCCAACTGTTGAGCATTTTGATCAATCAGCCCTGTATGCTCACCAATGGCACGATTGGCCTCGTGATTACTGGTAATCTCTTTCGCGATGCCATCCATGCTTTGCGCCATCTGTCCTGTTGTCAGAGCAACCTCCTGAATGGCCAGTTCAATAGTTTTAGTCTGTTGGGCGGCATCAGATGTTTGCTGTTCGATATGACGAATCGCCTGCTCAGCCTGTTCTCCCAATGCCCGACCTTTTTCAACTTCAGACTGGTTTTGAGCCATGATCTGGATGACCTTTTTGGTCTCCTGCTGGATGCGATTGATCTTATCAGTGATATTGCCAGTGGCTTGTACGGTCTGCTCCGCCAAGGCGCGTACTTCATCAGCCACGACGGCAAAACCACGTCCCGCTTCGCCAGCGCGGGCTGCTTCAATGGCTGCATTTAAAGCCAATAGATTGGTTTGCTCGGCAACCCCTTCAATCAATTCAATAACGCTATCAATTTCCTGAGATTGTTTACCCAAGCGCTCAACAGATTCACTGGAGCTTTGCACACTTCTGGCTACTGTTTGCAATGAATCCAGAGCTTGAGAGATCACCTCGGCGCCCTGTTTAGAGGTCTGATACGCTGTTTCTGTAGCCTGACTAACCTGCTGAGTGCTCTGTGCGATCTGCTCTGTCGTCACACTGATCTCTTCAGTTGAAGTCACCATAGAGCTACTTTGATCAGTAATCTGTTCACTCCCCTGTTGAATACTCTGTTGCGCATTGGCCACTTCACTGGATGTATTTTTCAAGGTGGCAATACTGTGTTGAATATGAGCGATCAGCTGTTTGATATTGTCGCTCATATTATTGGTGCACTGGGCCAACTGATAGAACTCGTCATTGGCATTGCTGCCACTATTCAGTTTTCCGGTTAAATCCCCCTGAGCGATTTGATTCAACACGTCCAAGGTTTGTTGCATATTTCGACGAATAGAAAGGGATACAGAAGCTACAATCACTGTTGCTAACAAGGCTAGCACCAGACTGCCAATAACTATCGACTGCTGGGCCTGGCTGCGGGTTTGTTCAACGTTATGCTGTGCCGACAAGGCAAGCTTCTCGTTTAATAATATATTCGCTTGCAGGATCGTTGTGGCCACGGCTTCTCGACTACTTAACAGCGTTTGGTTCAGGAGCGCCTGTTGCATCTTTAATTCAATAACAACATCGACGGCCTGCTCATACTGAGTGAGAAACTCATTAAAGTAGTCTTCAAAGTTAAGCTTTCTCATCTTCTCTCGTAGCTGAGTCAGCAACTGAAGTACTTGATCTCTACTCTCTGGATTAGGATCAATTAAAAAACTCTTCTCAGCCGTTAGGGCTTCTTTAAAAATACCTGAGAAGGTAGACATAATAGAGAGCTTTTCTTTTAGTTGATTACCCGCAGCAGTCAATTCATTAACAGCACCTTGACCATCCCCAGAATCCAGCTGTTTACTGAGTACCAGCACCTGCTCCAACTGTTGTAGATAATCTGGCATCTGCTGACGGATATCGGTCAATAAAGCGACCGCTTTTGCATTCACTAATGGGCTAACGGCTTCAGTTAGATCAGCCTGATGCTGAGCCTGTAACTGCTGTAATAGACCTTCCGCCTGCTGTAAGTTTTCAACAGAGGTGTGCTCTCTCAGTTTTTCTAAACTGAGCAATTTAATCTGTAGTTGATTGATTGTGTTAGTGGCTTGGTTGATATGACTCTGTTCACTGGAGGCGGTATTCATCAGGTTTAACTGTCGAGTGCTATACCAACCCATTAGGCTGAAACCTACAATGCTTACCAGCACTATCAGAATCAGCTTCTGCTTTAAAGAGAGGTTCATATTTTGCTCCGGGGAATTATATTTATTATTTAAAACAAGCCTGACACCAGTCCCGATAACACTCTGAGCAGTACACAGAACCCACTGTGACATCACAGCTCAAGAGCTTGTTGAACCCGTTGGTTATCGGTAGAAATGCTTGTCCACATGCATGCTTTATTAGCTTCTGTTGTTTACTCCGCGCTATTTTTCTATGCCGAAACCATGCAAAAAATCCCTCTTCTACAACACCATTCTGGCTGCGACAACTAGAAACTCAGACAGATTGTTTTTAAGTGAAAAATCCACAAATGGCGAAACCAATGCCAGAGGTTTGATGGCACCAGATCCAACCTGACGGGATAGCACTCATCACTGTAGAGCAGTTTTATGGCTGGAAAAATTCAGATGTCTTTATGTTCACATAAGGAAATGTGAACTGAGGAAAGGACAGTAAAAGGCGGACGGAAGAAGAAGTCAGACACTTTGCATAGAGGCCTGGCCGACCACCTCTTTAGCAAACTCATCAATCATACTTTCAAGGATCTGGTCCAACCCCTGGGTATCCAGTGATAAGGTGTAATTAGAGGAAATATGGAAACCCACCAGATCCATTTTGGCTTCAATATTATAGGGAGGGTTGGAGTAAAAGCTGAGCTGATAGTTTTCTAGATCAGCTTGCTGGTGATCAACAAAAATCAGCTGGGCGATCAAGGAGTTACGCGGACTATTGTTAAGCATAAGCCTGACATCATAACCAAGCAGTTTGAGATGCTCTGAGACAGATACCAACTTTCTGATAATTACAATATCTGGGTTTAGCTGATCTTTATTTACTTGCACGAGATATTTCCCTATCACCTGACATACCGAGCAAAATAGCATTCAGATACTTATCAGAATTAAACATCAGTACTGATGAAAAGAGCTATTAGAAAAGAGCTTTCACACTAACATCTTTGCCTTTATTGATATATTAGGGATACCCCTAGTTTTTACCCGGATATGGCGTATTTTGTCGCGCTACCAGTGCTAACCCTTACCATCCGGGCAACTTGATAAATCTCTAAACTTGATGAACCACTAATAAACCCCTCCTCATACAAACACAGGGTTTTATCAACACCATCAGGACAATTGCTTTTCTTGGTCAGTTTGTTGCTGATGGGCCTCAGCACAACTTTGGCAGATGCAGGCTTTTCTTTTCAGCTCAGCAGGCACCTGATCTAACAACGCCGCTGGAAAAGTAATATCTGAATTATTACACCAGCAGGCTTTCTCTGTATCGCCACATGCCAGATTAACGCAGTGATTACTTTGCTGACATAAAGGACATTTCATAGGGTTGACTATAACGGGTGCTCTCTTTGTCATCTCATTTTCTCTATTACTTTCAAAGCATTATCTCGTATCAGTCCAGAAAACTATATTGACATTGCCATGGGTACAGTCAAGCCAACCATCCTTTTAGTAGCTTGAAGCAACCAGACGATGAGTGACGTCATAGCCGGTAATAAAGTGTAATAGCGCTACTTGTTTAGAAAAACTAGGCTTTAAAGCAGAACAAGACATGATCAATCGCGTTACTGGGCTAGCACATTATTCAGATATCGCATTTTTCGGGCATTGTGTTAGTCAGATTTAAATAAAGGTGGAATAGGTTATGGCAAACTCTCTCTACAGCACAGATTCTAGTGCAAATACAGGCTCTCTCGGCGACACAGATTCTTTTGTTTATACAGAGTTTCAGACCGATAACCGCTTTAATAACAACTACAGCCTGTTTTATACCTACAACAGCTGCCACTACTATCCTGATATTTTACGTCAGCCTTTTTCTCTAAGCAGTTATGCTTCCCTTGCACTTGAGATGGTTCGCAGAGTGCTGCTACGGACTTATTGAAACAAATACGGGCTTATTGAAACAAGTGCTCAGGAGCAGCAAGTAAGAGGTTCAACTCTTCAATAGGGAGTGGTTTACTGTAAAGATACCCTTGCCCTTCATTACAGCCAGAGTTCAAGAGAAACTTCGCTTGTGCCGGAGTCTCGATACCTTCTGCGATGACGGTTAGGTCAAGGCTACGGCCCATAGCAATGATTGCGTCTGCAATGGCCATATCATTACTGTCTTCAGGTATATCACGCACAAAGCTCTGATCAATCTTGAGCTTATGAATAGGTAAAGCTTTAAGGTAACTGAGTGAAGAGTAACCTGTACCAAAATCATCAATAGCCAGAGTGATTCCCATCTTTCTCAGTTCATGTAGCTCAGCAATAGCGTATTCAGCCCGCTGCATAATAAAGGTTTCTGTCACTTCCAACTCAATATAACGCGCATCCAGACCCGTTTGCTGCATAGCGCTCTCAACTTCCTGCACCAAGCCTCCCCGCTTAATTTGCGGGCCTGCCACATTGATAGCAACACGTCCAAAATCAAGCCCTTGCTGTAACCACTCAACCCCCTGCTGACAAGCGGTTAACATCACCCAACGACCAATAGCATGAATCAAACCCGCCTCTTCTGCTACGGGGATAAACTTTGCGGGTGAGATTACGCCCAACTGAGGGTGTTTCCAGCGAATCAGTGCCTCCAGGCCGATAATTTTACGTTCCTGTAAACAGATCTGGGGCTGATACACCAGATAGAACTCATCATTGCTGATCGCCTGACGCAAACTGTTTTCCAGAAGAACCCGCTCAAAAGCGTTTTTGGTTAACTCCTGAGTGTAGAAGTGATAGTCATCCCGACCATTCTCCTTTGCCCGGTACATGGCAGCATCAGCATTTCGCAGTAGAGAATGCCCATCCTCACCGTCATCGGGATACAAACAGATGCCTAGGCTGGCCGTAACACTGACCTCGTGATCATCCAGCACAAAGGGAGGTTTAAAAACTCTGATGATCTTTTCAGCGATCACAGAAACATCTCTTGAATCGTGGGCGTTTTCTAATAGAAGCACAAACTCGTCACCTCCTATACGGGCAACAGTATCATCTTGACGCACGACACCAGTGAATCGTTGTGCCGCTTCCAGCAGTAACTTATCACCCACCAGATGGCCCAAACTGTCATTGATATGCTTGAAACGATCCAGATCCAGAAAGATCACCACCAATTGGTGCCCCAGACGATTTGAGCGCAAAATCGCTTGTTCCAGACGCTCATTCAGCAGTAAACGATTTGGCAGACCGGTAAGGGGATCATGGTGAGCCAGATGATCCAGTTTTTCCTGAGATTGTTTGATCTGGCTGATATCGGAAAACACTGCCACATAGTGCGTGCGCTCGCCGTCCGCATCAAAAACAGTGCTGATATTGAGCCATTCAGGAAACACACTGCCGTCCTTACGGCGATTCCAGATCTCCCCCCGCCACTGTCCGGTTTCCATTAGAGAGCGCCACATGCCCTGATAGAAGCTCGCATCGTGACGTCCTGATTGCCAGATTCTTGGGTTATCCCCCAATACCTCATCTTTTGAGTAGCCAAGAATATCGCTAAATGCAGGATTGGTATCAAGGATATTGCCTTCCAGATCACAGATAATCACCCCTTCAGAGGTATTATCGTAAACACTGGCAGATAAACGCAGCCGCTCCTCAATCTCCTTCCTCTCGGTAATATCTTGAATGATGCCTAACAGCTTTTTCGCTTCCCCCTGACTATCCAACTGACGTTCTGCTTTGCAGTAGATCCAGCGAATTTCACCGTCAGGGCGCACAATTCTGAATTCGATCTCAAAGGTTTGCCCGCTAAGGATCACGTTACGCAGCTGCTGAGAGACCAGAGGCCAATCCTCTTCCAGCACGATCTGCTTAAAGAAGCCGCGACCATCTTCTGTATTCACGATCCGGCCTGAGATCGTATCCACTTCTGGAGAGGCCTTTGCCAAACGACTGGCAAAGTCATACTCCCAGTATCCCAGATTGGCGATATGCCCTGCTTCCAACAGGTTACGCTCATTATCTTTTATACGCGCCAATAACAGGTTATTGGATAGTACCGTTGAAACCCGGTCAGCAATCGCCATAAACAGTTGCTGTTCGGTCTCGCTCCACTCCCGAAAACGGTCACACTGGTGTACGCCCAACAACCAGGATTCTTCCCCAGGTGGATGCAAAGGGATCATCATCTGGCTTTTAATGCATAGCTCGGTGATGTAACTGGGGATATCACTACCATGACTCTGAATCATCACTGGGCTGGCCGCATGCTGGGCCTGTGCCATCAAGCCAGATGAATAATCATCCAGCGGAATATCAATACCTTTAGCAAAAGCCCCTGGATATTCGGGTACGGTGGACTCAACAGGTACCGTAAAAAATGCCGCATTGGGATTACAGGGGTAGACCAACCAGGCACGATCCACTTCGAAGATCTGCAGGATCAGCTGGGTAAGTTTTTCCAATAACGCATCGGCATCCTGCTCCTTTACCAGTTCTTTCGAGACCAGATCCAGGCTTTCCAGATACCAGGTATGGGCTTTGATTTTTAGAGATGAAGCTCGGCGGGATAACACTGCAGCAAACGTTTCTGCAACGGTTTTCAACAACCGAATATCCTCTTCGGGCCATGCTCTGTCATTGTCTTCCGAATCAAAACCGATAAAGCCCTTAAAACAGCCTTCGTAGAACAAAGGCACGTTAATCATTGAAGCGATACCGGTTTCAGCCATAAATTGACGTAAGGGCTCCAGTTCTTCATCAGCTTGAGTATCCGCAGTTAAATACAGAAAGCCGTTGCGACTCATACTGTTGAACACACCTTCAAACTGCTCCAATGGCGCAGACTGAAACTCCTCCTTTTGGGGATCAACACCAAGATCACACCACTCATGACTGTTGGTAAAACTGATACCAGAAGGGTCAACCTGAAACAGATAACTGCGCTGCGCTTTTACACTGCGTCCCATCGATTCCAGTGCCTGATCCAGCATAGGGTCCAGGTTATCATCCGTGGCACGAGTCAAATTCGCAGTAACTTCCGCCAACGCTTTTTCCAGGTCGAGCCTATAGCGTAGTTCATCCTCAGTGCGCTTTTGCTTTGACAGATCCACCCCGGAACTTAAGCTACCAACGATGTGTCCAGCCTCATCCTCCATCAAAGCGTTGTGCCACGCGACCATCAAGTGATGACCATCAGCGGTAACGACCTCGTTTTCAAAATACTCAGTACTCTCGATCTCTCCAGCCATCAAGCTTTGAAAGATTGGGAAAATGTCACTCATACCTTCCGGCTGGGGCAAACAGATCTCAAACCAGTTTTTACCCAGCAGTTGCTCACGTTGATAACCTAACAGCTGACAAGCATAGGGATTGATCATCTTAATACGACCATCGCTATCCAGAGCCACCATCATTGCCTGCATGGTATTAAGGTATTTATTTTGCAGATGGTGTTCATATTTCAGTCGTTGTTCGCTGAAACTCAGTGCGGACTGGGCAGCCTTCAGGTGGCTGATATCTCTGGAGATAACAAATACGCCCTTAACCTTGCCATTAATCAGTAGAGGGCCTTTAGTGGTAAGACGAAGGCTGCTTTGCTCGCCAACTGTGACTTTTTCCTCATAGGTTTCTGTCTCTTGACTTGCCATGATGCGTTTATCGTCCAAACGCATCTTTTTAGCCATGGCTTTAGGATAGAGATCAAAGTCAGTTTTTCCGATGATGTCTTCCCGCTTTAGACCAAGGACATCGGAGAGCCCTTCACTGACAGTCAGATAATGGCCCTGACTGTCTTTAATAAAGGTAATAGCATGAGTACCTGTCATTAAAACGGTGAGCATGGCGTCCAGTCTGCTTTTATCCATCCAGTGCCCCTAGGTCAGTAAAGCGGTGTGTTAAGCACTCACACAGAAGTTTCTCTTTAGCAGATGGCTTCATTCTTCAGCCCCTGGCCAAAAATATCGAAACACTTTTGTGTAAGTGTGTACAAACGATACCTATTTAAATAATCGACCTATTAAAAAAGAATAGCAAACACTTTGATTTTTCAAAGATTTCTAAACCGAAATCCGTTTATGGCATAATGAGTGAAAATAAAGAATAACTTATAGAAGAATATCTAAAATGACGTTACCTCCTCGTCAAAAAGCTTTTCAGCTGACCGAGCGCTTGGAACAACCTCTGGATCTCTATAATCATCTACCCTATAGAGTCGCAGTGATCAGCAACTTGTTAATGCTTGATCGTGATATTGCAATCCGCTCCTCAGCTGATTTAGCGCCGAGGGAACTGCGAGTGCTACTGAATGTGGGCTCTTATATGCCCATTACCTCAGCGGATGTGGCTTATCAAACCCGTATCGATTCATATACTGTCAGCCGGGCTGTCTCCACGCTGAATAAAAAGGGCTATCTGGTCTTTGAGTCTGCCGAGAACAATAAACGGGTAAAATTATTAGCACTGACAGAAAAAGGGATTGAGGTTTATCACCAACTGTGTGATCAGATTGATCAGAGAGCAGATAAACTCTCAAGCGTTTTAAGCCAAAAAGAACAGTCAGAGCTATTTCGTATGCTGGCTCTGATTGAGGATCGTGCAGAACACCTATTAGCGAACCAAGCTAAAGACCTGCAACTGGCGGGAGAAACAATACCTGCGGATCAAAAAGAGTTAATCCGTTGGCGTAAAAAGAGCGCTCGTTTACTGGAAGAGGATTAAACGAGCACTCTGCAGACCCGACTAGTGATGGTTCTTTACTTAGTGACGGCTCTTTACTGAAGAAGAATACCTCGGTTTACCCAAAGAGCGTAACCGCCACTACTCAGGTCTGATACGGTAGATAGTACCGCTATCGGTACTGAAATAGATCCAACCTTCTGGGCTTTCAGTCAAAGCCCTTATCCTTTCATTCAGTTCGAGTAGCAAACGTTCTTCTTCTAAAACCTGTCCCGACTGATTCAATTTAAGATGGTTTAGGTGTTGTAGCGCCAAGGCCCCAGCAAACAGGTCACCTTGCCATTCTGGAAAAGCCTGACCGGAATACAACAGCAGGCTACCCGGTGCAATGGAAGGTATATAGACTTTCTCCGGTTGTTCCATACCCGCCTTATGGGTACCTTCACCTACAGATATCGGTGCCCAATACTCTTTTCCGTAGGAGATTACCGGCCAACCATAATTAGCTCCCTTTTTAATCCGGTTTAACTCATCTCCTCCTCTGGGGCCGTGTTCAATCGCCCAGAGCACACCTCGCTTTTCATCAAATGCCAGCCCCTGGGGGTTTCTATGACCATAGCTCCAGATTTCAGGCAGGGCTCCTTTACTCTTAATAAATGGGTTCCCCATCGGAACCGCTCCAGAGCCCTCAATGCGTAGAATACTGCCGGCATGATTAGCCAAGTTTTGAGCGTTATCTCTCTCTCCTCGGTCCCCGACACTAAAATAAAGATAACCCAAAGCATCAAAAGCGATCCGGCTACCAAAATGTCGTCCGCCACTATCCTTAGACTGGGTGATCAATACATTACGCCAGCCCTGTAAGCTTTGTCCTTTTAACTGTGCACTGGCAAGTGCCGTTGCTTTATTGCCGCCCTCCTCAAAGCTGTAGGTGAAAAAGAGCGTCTGATCAGAGAAAAAGTTGGGTGATTTTTTCAGATCTAACAAGCCCCCCTGACCTGAAGGCTTGATGTCAGGTACACCGGATAAGTAACGTACCTGAGTATTAGCGACATCAAGCAGCCCAACTCGCCCTCCTCGTTCAGTAAACAACAGCTGATCGTCATCCAGAAACTCCAATGCCCAAGGAACACCTAAGCCAGATGTGACTTTTTCCAGCTGAAAGCTCATGCCCTCACTCTTGCCCGAGAACAAATATTGCGCGGCCTGGGCCGGATTCAAAAAAGCAATACAAGAGAGAAGGATAAAAGCTGAACAGATGTAGCGATAAAGAAGCGTCATATTTCCTATCCTTGTTAAGACTCAAATTCAGTATAGGCAGCAAAGCGATTATTGAATAGAGACTCTACGATTGCCATCAGGTTCCCTGTTCCTGACAGCATGACTCTATCGATAAATACCCTGACGCACTGTAAAGACACATCACTACAGGAAAATGCACTAACAGATAGCGCTTTATCAGTAAATACAGGCAAAAAAAGCGGCATAGGACTTGCTATATCTATAGTGAGGCTTGGGCCGAAAGACGAGTGTCATCCGGTCCTATGTCGTTCTCGTACGTTCTCCTTTTTATCCCCACCAGTTTTTCTGGTTGGGGATTTTTTACCTCTAATCTTGCTAAAGATACAACTCACCCCACAAACAAAAACAGGTCCCGAAGGACCTGTAATCACCACAATCAAATTGTGACCAGTGTGCTATTAACACTAACCCGCGCATTAGCGCAGATTAACGGTATTGGCACAGATAAGCGGTTTGCTCAGCCACTTTTACATCGAAGCTTTGGTTAGCATCGATTTCAAAGCGCTCACCAGCATTGAAGGTCAACCACTCTTCACTTCCAGGTAGTTTTACCGTTAAGGCACCGGAAACAACTGTCATGGTCTCATGCTGGCTAGTACCAAAGGTATATTCACCAACGGCCATCACACCAACAGTCAGTTGTCCCTGATTGTTATCCAGAGCGATGGATTTCACATTACCTTCGAAGTATTCATTTACATCAAACATCGATTACTCTCACACACAGCCCTAAGGCATTTTTTATCTACCTGAACCCTAGGGTAAACAGGGCTCAGGAACTACAAAGCACCTAAACAAAAGCGTCTATGCGAGGGGTTGCCGTACTCTCCAACTCTAATCTGACCAGTCTTAGTCAGTAAAAGCCTGGCCGATCAAAGCCTGGAGAGTACCGAAATACTTTTGCTTAGGTGTATTTAATATTTTTCCGGGATGAATTTTAACGAATCAATTGGCGGACGTCTGTAGCCATCATCAGCCTGACGTGGCGGCAGTTCGATTGGCTCAGGTGTCAAATCCTCATAATCCACCATACTCAGAAAATGATTGATCACATTCAGACGGGCACGCTTCTTCACTTCACCATCCACCACATGCCATGGTGCCTCCGGAATATCGGTATACATAAACATGCTATCTTTAGCACGGGAATACTCAATCCAGCGGGTACGGGACTCAAGATCCATTGGACTCAGTTTCCAACGCTTATGAGGGCGGCGGATACGGTCTTTAAAGCGCTTCTCCTGCTCCTCATCGGAAACAGAGAACCAGTATTTGATCAGGATAATGCCGGAACGTACCAACATACGCTCGAATTCAGGACAAGAGCGCATAAAGTCCTGATACTCATCATCAGTACAGAAGCCCATCACACGCTCAACACCGGCACGGTTATACCAGCTACGGTCAAACAGTACGATTTCACCTGCAGATGGCAGATGCTCAACGTAACGCTGGAAGTACCATTGGGTTTTTTCTCGTTCGGTTGGTGCAGGCAAGGCCGCTATACGACAAACACGAGGGTTAAGCGCTTCAGCAATACGCTTAATACTGCCTCCTTTACCCGCCGCATCGCGTCCTTCAAAAATTACAACAAGTTTTAAGCCTTTATGCTTGACCCACTCCTGCAGCTTAACCAGTTCCATCTGCATGCGTTCAAGCTCTGATTCATAAAAGGCTTTATCAATCTTCTTTTTCTTGCTCTTCTTTTCTTCAGCCATGAAGCCATCCTCTGCTAACATATAACCATTACAAAAAATATTACTTAACCACTATCACACAGGATGTTACGAACTACAACCAATGACGCTTTACCATATCTAATGCTTTTTGCTTATATGACATAGGCTTGCAGTAGATCAATTTTTTCATGGCATTGTTAATATCTGAAGAAGAAAGCCTCTTTTTAAACCTCATGCGGATCAAGTATTGGCGGTTTCCTGCTTGGCTAGCAAACCGTTTAAGTGACGTTTGACAGTCCACCAAGAGATACCCGACATCAGTGAATTAGCAATCACTGCACCGACAAACAGGCCATAGAGGCCATATAACCATGCTCCTAAAGCACAAATCGGCACATAGAAGATAAACAGTCGAAGAATACTCAGTCTTAACGCTACCATGGGCTCATGCAAAGCATTCATGGTGGAGTTAGCCAGAATAATCACCCCTTGCATGCCCAAACCTATCGGCACGCTCCATAGGAACCAATGAAGATTGGCTGCAAGTTGCTCGTTATCCGACGAAAACGCATCAACTAATGGGTTTTGGAACAGCAGCAATAAACACCAGACAATTGCCTGCCAGATCAGCACAAAACGAAAGCTGCCAAACACCCCACGCTGTACTCGATCCAGTTGTTTCGCACCAAGATTCTGGCTAACAAACGGCGGCAACGTCATGGACATAGCAAATACGATGATCAAAGAGATGGATTCAATACGGGAGCCAACACCATAACTGGCCACTGCCTCATGGCCAAACTCTGACACGATTCGGGTTAACATCGCGGCACTGACTGGTGTCAGAATACTGGAAACTACGGCAGGTAGTGCGATGTGACCAATGGCCTGCCAACTCTCTTTTACTTGTTGCCAGCGGGGTTTAACAAAGCTCAGCAGATCACGACGCACATCTGGCAAACTAAAGATACCTACAGTAAGCAGCATCCAGGCAATCAATGTTGCTAAAGCGGCCCCTTGGACTCCCATCGCGGGAATAGGTCCCCAACCAAAGATCAGGATAGGATCAAGAATACCGTTAACCACACCCGAAGCGATCATCACCAAACCGGGTACTAATGTGTTGCCTGAGGCACGTAAGGCACTACTCACGGCCCTGGGCATAATGACAAACAGCGTCCCCAGATACCACACAGACATATAATCGTGGATATAGGGCATTAGATCATCATTGGCACCTAAAAAGGCAAACAATGGATCTATGGTGAGATAGCCCGCCGCAGTTAAAACCAGAGAAAGCATGGCGGCCAATAGCACTGCGTCTGTAGTACGCCGCTTCACCAATTCATAAGATTTCTCACCTAGCAAACGCCCCACTACAGCAGACGTGCCAATACCTAGACCAATCGACAGCGAGATCAGAGTAAAAGTGACAGGAAAGGTAAAGGTGACAGCAGCCAGCTGTTCGGTACCTAATAGACCAATAAAGTAAGCGTCCACCAGGTTGAACAGCATCAAGGTAACGATGCCCCCCATCACGGGGACAGTCATACGAAAGAGTAAGCGAGCGATAGGGTCGTTAAGCAGATCCGGTTTAGCTTTGCGGGTCATTGACTGACTCCGTCAGTTCTTGAGCAGTACATACTTGATTACGTCCATTTTCTTTGGCTTTATACAGTGCCCTGTCAGCTTGTCTGATCAATTCGGCAATATCTGTAGAAAGGTCTGGCTTCAACGTTGCCATTCCAGAGCTAATGGTAACATAAGGAGATACTTTAGAAGCCGCATGGGGAATCTTCTTTTCCGCCAGTGAACGACGGCACTGCTCAGCTAACCTGCTCGCATTTTTATTGGTATCCGGCAGTAAGATAGCAAACTCCTCACCACCATAACGCGCCACTAGATCCATAGGGCGACACATCATCTCTTTTAATGTTTGGGCAACCTTACGAATACACTCATCACCTTCCAGGTGACCATAATAATCGTTGTACATCTTGAAACAGTCTACATCGACCATAATCAGAGTCAGAGGTGTCTGGTTACGAATAGCCCGTTTCCACTCCTTTACAATCACCTCATCAAAATAACGTCTATTTGCAACCCCCGTTAACGCATCGGTACGAGAGATCTCTTCCAATTCCTGATTGGATGTCATCAACTCACGGGATTGAATTTGCATCTTTTCATTTTTCTGCGCAAAGCTAACAAATAGGCGCATAATCATCAGAGTAGATGCCATACCAAACAGAAACACCAAGTGTGGTAACCAGGTTTGCTTACTTTCAAAATAGTAATAGGTCGGAACCGCCTGTAGCTCCCACTGACGATGGCCAATAGGGTTTAGGGGTTGATAGACAGAACGGCTATAGTTCACCTCTAAACGAGTTCGGCTAGGATGGAAGTGCAGCAAGGTATGATTATCTTTATCTGTTTTATCCCACAGGTTGATATCAATTCCACCAATACGAATCTTGGCCAGTGAGTTTTCGAAGATAGCTCCCACATCAATCACTGCCAGAATAAAGCCCCTAAGCTTAGTGGAATTAATTTTGTGGTAAACCGGCAGTACTGCCCGCAACAGAGTACGACTGTTCGACTCTTTTCCTTCCATCTTACCCTCTGTCAACATCAGCTCACCGCTTATTGCAGAGCGACTAAGTAGAGGGTTTAACTTCTGATCCTGGGCCAGATCCAAGCCAAGTGGTAATAGCTGGGCACCTTCGGGATCAACATAAAAGACAGGGCGGTAAGATGCTTTATCCTCCGTACGTACAGTTTTTCTTTCTATACCATAACGACGGATTTCAAAATCTGCGGAATGAAGTACCTGACGACTTTTGCGTTCAAAAATACTACGCTCATTGGCTGCAACCTGTTCAACCCAGTAAAAGGCTTTAATATCAGGATGTCGAAGACGGGTTTGTTGAGAGAGAAGCAAGAAATCGTCGCGACTAACAAAGTCACGACCGACAAAAAGAGCACGTAAGGTATAAAGAGCCTCCAATGAAACGGTCATTTCACGATCAACAGCCGCAGCTCGGTCGGCAACATCTTTAGCCAAACGATTATTTAGCTGAGCACGCTCAGAGAAATGCAGCAACCACGCGGAGCCTGTTGACAAAAATATGCCAAGGGCCAGGATAAACAACAACCAGTAACGCGTAGAAACTTCTTTCATAGCCAGGACAGAATTTGCGACAAAAACAGTCGCATCAATCCCTACCCTCCATACCAATGAAAACGGGCGGCGATTATCCCAGATCGCGTCACTAAAAAAAATATAAAACAAGTTATTTTTAGTTAACTTTATATTGCAGAGTTTTACACGTGCCAAAATGCACATTCTTTGTCAAACTCATGCAAAGATGTTCATATAGCAGCAAGGGATAAATATTGGAAGGAAGCTAAAAATAATCAAGGAGTTAAGCTTATGTCTTAAGCAATTTGGTTATTTGCCAGAAACAAGATGAGCTCAGAGGAAACATTGGCTTTATGCTGTAGCTTTTCTATAAGGCCAGTGATCACTCAAAGAGTGACCACTTACAAAAAAGAGACCTAAACAGCGTACATCAAGAGGCCTATTTGCCCTCAAATTTGGGCTCACGCTTCTCCAGCATAGCCGCCACGGCTTCAGCATGATCTTCTGTATGATGCGCCAGCGCTTGCATAGAAGCAGATAACTCCAGAAGGCTTTCCAGAGATTGCTTCTGCCCCTCACGCAGCAGTTTTTTAGTCATACGTAGCGCTCGTGGTGGGTTTACCGCAATACGTGCAGCCATTTTATTAGCCGCGGTCAGCAGATCTTCCGGCTCAACCACTTCAGAAACCATGCCCCATTCCAGAGCTGTTTCTGCATTCACAGGCTCACCGGTAAAAGCCATCTCACTGGCACGAGACATACCGATCACTCTTGGCAGGAACCAGGCACCGCCATCGCCTGGGATAATCCCTATCTTGGCAAAGCTCTCAGCAAAACGGGCTTTAGTGGAAGCAATACGGATATCGCACATCATGGCCAGATCACAGCCAGCACCAATAGACGCACCATTCACTGCGGCAATCAAAGGTACTTCCAAATTGTACATGGCCAGAGGAATACGCTGAATACCTCGACGATAGCCTTCACGCAGCTCTACCGGACTGCCACCAAACATGCCGCTTTTATCGTGCATATCTTTTACATTACCACCGGACGAAAACGCCTTACCGGCACCAGTCAGAATCACGACAGAAACCGAATCATCACGATTGATACGCTTTGCCGCAGCTTCAAAGGCATCAATCATCTCATCGCTGGATATGGCATTACGGGTTTCATCCTGATTCAGGGTTAATGTCACTACACGCCCTTCCTGCTCATACAACAAACAATCTGTCATCACTCTCTCCTGAATCATTATCTAGAAAACACAATAGTCCCTGGAAACAGGGTTAAACCAAACAAGCTAACAGACACTTTAACGTCTCTGTTTTGAAGGCCTGAAAAGAAAAAAAGCCTGTACAAAACGCACAGGCTCACAGGCACTTAGTCAATTTAAAACCAGTGTCAATACGAAAAATAGCAAATTAGTTATCTACTCAAGCAGAGAAACAAAATACTTTTGTTTCGCTATCTCTTAGTTAAAGTTTTTCTTAGTGAACTTTTGAATCTCACCCACGATACCACTACGGAATAGCAATACACACACTACGAAGATCAGCCCCAGGATTACCGGTACCCACGACGCTAATGGACCTTGAGACAGGTAGTTCTGCAGGGTTACCACAGTCGCTGCACCTACCACAGGGCCAAAGATAGTGCCCACACCACCCAGCAGGGTCATCAGAATCACTTCACCAGACATATGCCAGTGTGCATCAGTCAGAGACGCCAGCTGGAATACCAAACTCTTGGTAGAACCGGCCAGGCCAGCCAGACCCGCAGAGATAACAAACGCAACCAGCTTGTACTTGTCTACGTCGTAACCCAGAGAGATGGCGCGCGGCTCATTCTCACGAATCGCCTTCAGGATCTGACCAAATGGCGAGTGGATGGTACGGTGAATCAGCGCAAAGCCAAAGATAAAGATGGCAAATACGAAGTAGTACATCGGCAGATTGTCTTCCAGGCTGATAAAGCCCAGCAGTTCGCCACGCGGGATACCCTGCAGACCATTCTCACCACCGGTGAACGGTGCTTGAACGTAAAGGAAGAACACCAGCTGAGCCAGTGCCAGCGTAATCATGGCGAAGTAGATACCTTGACGACGAATCGCCAGTTTACCAAAGACAAAACCCATGGCTGCAGAACATACAGTACCGATCAGGATACCGATCTCTGGGGTGACACCCCACTCCATCACAGTATGAGCTGTGATATAGCCACCAGTGGCCAGGAAGGCTGCGTGACCAAAGGAAAGCAGACCGCCATAACCCAGCATAAGGTTAAAGGCACAGGCAAACAGCGCGAAACACAGCACCTTCATCAGGAAAACAGGATAGATAGCAAATGGCGCTACCAGACCGATTACCAGCAAAATCACATACAGCATTTTTGACTTAGACATAGACTTATCCGTCGCATTACTGTTTAAGGCTTCCGTTGTCATACTTTATGCCTCCTTACCAAACAGACCTGCAGGACGAACCAGCAGTACAACAATCATCACCAGGAAGATCACAGTGGTGGATGCTTCCGGATAGAACACTTTTGTCAAACCTTCAATCAGTCCCATCAACAAGCCGGTGACAATGGAACCGAGAATAGAGCCCATACCACCAATTACTACCACCGCGAATACTACGATCAGCAGGTTAGAACCCATCACCGGGCTGACCGAATAGATCGGCGCAGCTAATACACCAGCAAAAGCGGCCAACGCTACACCATAGCCATAAGTCAGGGTGATCAGCAGCGGCACGTTGATACCAAACGCCTGCAGCAGTTGTGGGTTTTCGGTACCCGCACGTAGATAGGAACCCAGCTTGGTACGCTCAATCATGTACCAGGTACCAAAACAGATAATCAGAGAGGCTACGATAATCCAGGCACGATAGGTCGGCAGGAACATAAAGCCCAGGTTGTTACCACCCGTCAGTGCCTGAGGTACAGAATATGGCTGCCCGGAAACACCAAAGAAGTGAATAAAGGAGCCTTCGATCATCAATGCCAAACCGAAGGTCAGCAGCAGACCGTACAGGTGGTCTTCTTTATACAGACGGCGCAGCATGGTTTTCTCAAGGGCAATACCAATTGCCGCGACCACCAGGGGCGCAAACAGCAGAGAAACCCAGTAGTTAACACCCAGGAAATTCAGACCTAACCAAGCTACAAACGCACCCAGCATGTACTGAGCACCGTGTGCAAAGTTAATAATATTTAACAGACCAAAAATAATAGCCAAACCAAGACTTAGCA
>CAYFGP010000017.1:0-64724 GCA_964342385.1 uncultured Oleiphilus sp.
CGCTTTGTCCTGTCCAACGGACACGGTTCTATGCTGCTGTACTCTCTGCTGCATCTGAGCGGCTACGATCTGTCTATCGACGATCTGAAAAACTTCCGTCAGCTGCACGCTAAAACTGCAGGTCACCCTGAGCACGGTTATGCGCCTGGTATCGAAACGACTACCGGTCCTCTGGGTCAGGGTATCGCTAATGCCGTAGGTATGGCGGTAGCGGAAAAAGCACTGGCAGGTCAGTTCAACCGTGACGGTCATGAAGTGGTTGATCACTTCACGTACTGCTTCCTGGGCGATGGCTGTATGATGGAAGGTATCTCTCACGAGGTATGTTCTCTGGCCGGTACACTGGGTCTGGGTAAACTGATTGCTTTCTACGATGACAACGGCATCTCTATCGATGGTGAAGTGGAAGGTTGGTTTACGGATAACACCGCACAGCGTTTTGATGCTTACGGCTGGCACGTGATCAAAGTAGACGGTCACAATCCAGAAGAGATCAAAGCAGCGGTTGAAGCGTCTAAAGCAGAAGCAGACAAACCAAGCCTGATCATCTGTAAGACCATCATCGGTTTTGGTTCACCAAACAAAGAAGGTAAAGAGGATTGCCACGGTGCACCTCTGGGTGATGATGAAATCGCACTGACGCGCGAGCGTCTGAACTGGCCTCACGCGGCATTCGAAATTCCTGCAGACATCGCTGAAGGCTGGAATGCACAAGAGAAAGGTGCAGCAGCTGAAAGCGCATGGGCAGAGCAATTTGCAGCTTACCAAGCGGCACACCCTGAGCTGGCGGCAGAGCTGGAGCGTCGTATGAACGGCGACCTGCCTGCGGACTTCTCTGAGAAAGCCGATGCTTACATCAAAGAATGCCAAGAGAAGGGCGACACTGTTGCGTCTCGTAAGGCTTCTCTGAACAGCCTGAACGCTTTTGGTCCTGAGCTGCCTGAACTGCTGGGCGGTTCTGCGGATCTGGCGCCATCTAACCTGACTTTCTGGAACGGTGCTAAAGCGATCACTGCTGACGATGCCTCCGGTAACTACATGCACTACGGTGTGCGTGAGTTCGGTATGGCTGCGATCATGAACGGTGTGGCGCTGCACGGTGGTTTTGTACCTTACGGTGCAACCTTCCTGATCTTTATGGAATACGCCCGTAACGCGGTACGTATGGCGGCGCTGATGAAGCAGCGTGCTATTTATGTATTCACCCACGATTCTATCGGTCTGGGTGAAGACGGTCCTACGCACCAGCCGGTTGAGCAAGTACCTAGCCTGCGTGGCACGCCAAACATGAGCGTATGGCGTCCATGTGATGCGGTAGAAACAGCTGTATCCTGGAAAGCAGCGCTGGAGCGTAACGACGGTCCAACTTCTCTGATTCTGTCTCGTCAGAACCTGGCGCATCAGCCTCGTAACGAAGAGCAGCTGGCGAACATCGCTCGCGGTGCTTACGTGCTGAAAGATTGCGAAGGCACTGCCGATGCGATCCTGATCGCCACCGGTTCCGAAGTGACTCTGGCTCTGGATGCGGCTGAGAAGCTGACTGCAGACGGCAAGAAGATCCGTGTGGTTTCTATGCCTTCTACCGATCGCTTTGATGCACAGGACGCGGCTTACCGTGAGTCTGTACTGCCTGCTGACGTGATCACTCGTGTCGCAATCGAAGCAGCACACAAAGACTTCTGGTACAAGTACGTGGGTCTTGAAGGTGCCATCATCGGTATGGAAACCTTCGGTGAATCTGCACCGGCAGGTCAACTGTTTGAAGAGTTTGGTTTCACTGTGGACAACATCGTTGGCACAGTTTCCGAACTGCTGGAAGAGCTGGACGACTAAGCTCTTTTGTTTACCAGCGCCGGTGTTGCCTTAGGGTTTCACCGGCGTTTTTGTCTAGGCGTGTGTCATGAGTTTTAAGCTGGCGATTAATGGTTATGGCCGTATCGGACAGTGTGTCCTGCGTGCCTGTGCCGAACGTTCCGATTGCTCCGATCTGCAGGTAGTAGCGTTAAACGAGCTATCTGATCTGGATACGATTACCTATCTGACCCGTTATGACTCCACCCATGGGCGTTTCCCAACAGAGGTGAGTCAGACAGATACCGAACTGGTGGTGGCGGGCCAGCCCATTAAGGTGTTGCATCAACCGGATGCACAACAGCTGCCCTGGGGTGAGCTGGGTATTGATCTGGTGATGGAGTGCTCCGGTTCTTTTAAAGACAGAGCCACGGCGCAGCAGCATCTGGATTCTGGCGCTAAGCGCCTGCTGTTCTCTCAGCCTGCAGAAGCGGATGTGGATGCTACCATTGTTTACGGTCTCAATCAGGATGATCTCAAGCCTGAACATACCATTGCCTCCAGCGCTTCCTGTACCACCAACTGCGTGATTCCGATTTTAAAGCTGATCGATGATCACTTTGGTATTGCACACGGTGTCACCACGACGATTCACTCGGCGATGAATGATCAGCCAGTAATCGATGCCTATCACCAAACCGATCTGCGTCTGACCCGTGCCGCCATGAGCTCCATTGTGCCGGTGGATACTGGTCTACCGAAAGGTATTGATCGTCTGCTGCCCCACCTGTCGGGAAAGTTTGAATCCCTGCACCTGCGGGTACCGACACTGAATGTATCGGCGATGGATATGACCCTGTGTGTGAAAACTGATGCCAGTGCTGAACAGATCAATCAGATCCTGTCTGAAGCCGCGCAAGGCCCGCTGTTTGGGCTATTGGGCTATACCGAAGAGCCCCATGCCTCGGTAGACTTCAACCATGATCCGCGCTCAGGCATTGTGGATGGCACTCAGACCCGGGTTTCTGGCAAACGTATGGTGAAGCTGTTGTGCTGGTTTGATAACGAGTGGGGCTATGCCAATCGTATGGTCGATGTGGCTTTGGCCTGGTTAGAGAAAACTCAAGGTACTCAGCGTTCACAAGGTTAAGCCTTGTTTATAGAACCAATAGTGATCGCCGCAAACGCAGCGCCTGACAACGCATTAAACTTTTATCTTTGTAACTGAAACGGTAGGAATTATCCCATGTCCGTATTAAAAATGGCTGACCTGAACCTGGCCGGTAAACGCGTCCTGATTCGCGAAGATCTGAACGTACCGGTTAAAGACGGTAAGGTAACTTCTGACGCACGTATCCGTGCTTCTCTGCCTACGATTGAACTGGCGCTGAATGCCGGTGCTAAAGTGTTGGTAATGTCTCACCTGGGTCGTCCAACTGAAGGTGAATACGCAGAGGAGTTCTCTCTGGCTCCTGTAGCGAACCATATCGCTGAGCTGCTGGGTCGTGAAGTGCGTCTGGAGAAAGATTACCTGAACGGTCTGGAAGTGGCGGACGGTGAACTGGTCATTCTGGAAAACGTACGTTTCAACAAAGGTGAGAAGAAAGACGAAGACGATCTGTCCCGTGCTTACGCATCTCTGTGTGATGTTTACGTGATGGACGCCTTTGGTACGGCACACCGTGCTCAGGCTTCGACGCATGGTGTAGCACGTTTTGCTCCGGTTGCTTGTGCTGGCCCTCTGCTGGCCACTGAGCTGGATGCACTGGAAAAAGCACTGGCAGCGCCGGCTAAGCCAATGGCAGCTATCGTGGGTGGTTCTAAGGTGTCTACTAAGCTGGAAGTACTTTACGCCCTGTCTGATAAGTGTGATCAGCTGATCGTTGGTGGTGGTATCGCTAACACCTTTATCGCAGCTGCGGGTCACAATGTCGGTAAGTCCCTGTACGAAGCGGATCTGATTCCTATTGCTAAGAGCCTGATGGAAAAAGCCACTATCCCGGTACCGGTTGATGTAGTTGTCGCCAAAGAATTCAGCGAAGACGCTGAAGCCGTGGTTAAGAAGGTTGACGAAGTGGCCGACGACGAGATGATTCTGGATATCGGTCCGGAAACTGCGGCACAACTGGCGGCTCAGCTGAAAGAAGCCAAGACCATTCTGTGGAACGGTCCTGTGGGCGTATTTGAGATCGACCAGTTTGGCGAAGGCACCAAGGCACTGTCTCTGGCAATTGCAGAGAGCGACGGTTTCTCTATCGCTGGTGGTGGCGATACTCTGGCAGCGATTGGCAAATACGACATCGAAGACAAAGTCTCTTATATCTCTACCGGTGGCGGTGCTTTCCTGGAATACGTGGAAGGTAAAAAACTGCCAGCAGTAGCAGCACTGGAGCAGGCTGCTAAACTGTAACAGGCGACGTTGATTCCTGCTGTAGCAGTGGCTGTTACAGCTAATCTGCCTTTTATCAGCAGACTATAACGATAACTGTTAGAAAACAGTTGAGATACGGCAAGGCTAACGCTAGTCTTGCCGGACTTATTTATTCGGGCCTGATATCCAGGTTCCGTGATTAGTTTCAGACATCCAAAATCGAACCTTACGATTTAACCAAGGATATTGATCATGGCTTTAATCAGTATGCGTCAGATGCTGGACCACGCTGCAGAGTTTGGTTACGGCGTACCGGCTTTTAACGTAAATAACCTTGAGCAGATGCGCGCGATTATGATCGCAGCAGACAAAACTGACTCGCCTGTTATCGTGCAAGCCTCTGCTGGCGCACGTAAATACGCCGGTGCCCCTTTCCTGCGTCACCTGATTTTGGCAGCAATTGAAGAATTCCCGCACATTCCTGTGTGTATGCACCAGGATCACGGCACTAGCCCAGCGGTATGTCAGCGTTCTATCCAACTGGGCTTCAGCTCCGTAATGATGGACGGTTCCCTGATGGACGACGGTAAAACACCAGCGTCTTACGAGTACAACGTAGACGTAACCCGTCGCACTGTAGAAATGGCTCACGCGTGTGGTGTTTCTGTAGAGGGTGAGCTGGGTTGTCTGGGTTCTCTGGAAACCGGTCAGGCGGGTGAAGAAGACGGTATCGGTGCAGAAGGTACGCTGGATATGGACCAGATGCTGACTGACCCGGAAGAAGCCGCTGACTTCGTTAAGAAAACTGGTGTTGATGCACTGGCTATTGCTATCGGTACCTCTCACGGTGCTTACAAGTTCACCAAGAAGCCGACTGGTGATGTACTGCGTATTGACCGTATCAAAGAGATCCATGAGCGTATCCCGGATACTCACCTGGTAATGCACGGTTCCTCTTCTGTACCTCAGGAGTGGCTGGCAGTGATCAATGAGTTTGGCGGTGAGATCCCGGAAACTTACGGTGTACCGGTTGAAGAGATCGTTGCAGGTATTAAGTACGGTGTACGTAAAGTAAACATCGATACGGATCTGCGTCTGGCTTCTACAGGTGCGGTACGTCGCTTCCTGGCAGAAAACCCATCCAACTTCGATCCACGTAAATATCTGGCGGCATCTACTGATGCGATGGTTCAGATCTGTGTTGATCGTTATGAAGCGTTTGGTACTGCCGGTAACGCGAGCAAGATGAAAGCGATTTCTCTGGACGATATGTTCGCCCGTTACGCCGCTGGCGAACTGGACCCTAAAGTAAAATAATCTGTTTTACTGTTAGTTGATCCAAGAAAAACCCGCATAGCGATATGCGGGTTTTTTCGTTCTAAAAGATGAGAATTACGTGGAGAGGGCTATTTAAACTGTTCGTAATGGCCACCGATGGCAAAGATGTAGATATAGTGATCATCAAATTTATAGATCAAGCGATCTTTCTGGCTGATGCGCCGGGACCAGAAGCCTGAGAGATTGTGTTTTAAGGGTTCTGGCTTGCCCAGGCCTTGAGCAGGATCTGCCCTTAGCAACTCCTTCAAAATGCGACATAGAGATTTATGCAATTGTTTATCTCTATCGCGCAGTGCTTCGTATACCTGCCAAGTATGACCTTCAAAGATTAAGGATCTCATCCAGTTCCTCCTTGGAAGGTTGATAACCCTTGTGTTGCTGATGAGTTTCCATTGATTCAGCAATTTGCTTCATGAGTTCCTGATTCTGCAGAACGTATAAGGTTTCCTGTTCCCGTTCCCAGTCTTCAGCGCTGATGACAACAAAGTCTTCACCGGAGCGGCGCGATACTTTTAAGGGTTGATGGTCCTCTACTACAGTTTCAATGTAGCTTTTCAGGTTATCGCGAAATTTATTAACACTGACACTATCCATCACAACCACCTATTATGTACGGTAATGCCGTACATAATAGGTGGGGCTTTGATGTTATGCTAGGAAAATATGATCCTAAACAGCCCGAATATCGCTATGCGGGCTTTCTGTGAGATATCACGGTTTGTTTAGAAAATGCTATTCGCGGCAGGCAAATTCCATGGATCAGAAGTGCCAAACATCTGCTGTGAAAGCTCCTGACTTTCAGCCCTTTCGAAACCAAAATCCGGTTTGATGGTTTGCGCTACACATGAGGTATCCAGATCAGCGTTTGGATTATCCATAAACTGATGCATGATTTTGACACCACAACTGGAGCCATCGCTTAAAGCGCTATCTTCTATCACACCGTGCTTCGCGTATGGAAAGAGCACCAGATGTTGATATGTGCCGGGCAGCTTCGCTTTGGTCCAATCCGCCCAGATCGGCACTGTTTGCGGATCAAGCGCACCTTGCAAGATCAGTACGGGCAGATTGATATTACCCAGGTCTGTATTTACCGGGGATTTCCCTACAGGCCAGCTTTCTTGAACCAGGAAGCGGTCAATTGCGGCTGACTGTGAACCAAACAACAGGTTCGACGCTTCCTCTGCAATCTCACCAATACTTTGGGTTGGGCGGAAGATCTCACTGTAGATTACGTTGTTGGACAGAAGGTCATTAAAGTCCTGCGCCGAAGACAGATCAATGGCTACCACGCTTGAACGATTCGCCTGACGGCCAGTATTCTCAGAGCCTTCCTCTTCGAATTCTTCCCCTTCTGCATCGAACTGGCCTTGAATCAGATTGTTTAGCACGGCGATATCACCGGCTTCGCAACGATCCAGCTGTTTAATCAGCACAGGAATTAAGATATTCAGCCCTTCAGGCAGGAAGCTATTTAAGGTGTCTTTGACCGAATCAACGCCTTCTTCCGTAGCCAGTATTGAACACTGCTCATTCCCGGTACGGGCATAAATCTCCTGCAGCAACTCTGCGGCGGGTTTGCCAAGCTCACTGCTACAGCGGCTGTTCTCATCGCATAGACTCAGCAATGATCGGCCCACATCGTCGTGACGAATCACTTCGCGATGCACATCACTGTCCAGATCCAATACACCGTCAAGAATCACTGCATCGGCCTGATCAGGGTAGAACTGAAGATAACGTTGCGCCCAGTAGGTACCGTAGGAGCTACCAAAAACAATCACCTTATCTGATGTCTGACTGGTTTGGGCTATCGTATGGCCAAGATCTTTGGCAGCACCATAGGCATTAAAATACTGCAAGTTGCTGCCGTATTGTTGCTGCAACTCGGTAAAGCATGCGCGCAGCATGGCGCTTTCATCGAATTCAGACTCATCTTGCTCAAATTGGACTTCAGATTGGGAACAGGTGAGCGCATCAGGACCTGCCGTCCCTCTGTGTATTGGGATATACACATCCCAGTTGTTTGAATCAAAGAGTGACAATTGCTGAAGATAGGAGTAACCCGCACCGCCTGGGCCACCATCCAATAGCCAGATTTGTCCTTTGGCAGGATTGGTTGATCGGACTCGAATCACCGTATTTTGGATCTGTTGTGACGCGCTATCTTCCCAGTTTAGTGGCACTGGTGCCTGGGAACACTCGATAGTGCCCTGAATCTCGTTGGTTGGAATTGCACTGGGCAGGGTACAAGGCTGCCAGGTGATGGTATTGGTTGTGTCGGTCGTATCAGGTGTTGTGACCGAACCGCCCGAGTTGCCGGAATTACTAGTGGTGTCGTCCGAGCTGGAATTACTGTTGCCGTTACAGCCCGCTAGAAGCAAGCCGGAAAGTAACGCCGGTATAAGATATTTTTCTCTATTCATCATAAGGCCGCCAGGTATAGAGAGTCATTCAAATGACTTAAGTGCTGAGTAAACGGTGAGCTGAGATTTGAGTAGAGTGAACTTTAAGCGGCCTTAGTGAATGTGCGAATCATTGCCTAGCGACAAAAAATATAGCGATGATATTTGTAAGTGCTGCAATGTATTGCATTGTTTCTATTAATGTTTTTCGTATTAATAGGTGGGGATAGCTCAGGCTGTTAATAAAATTCAATACTATTTAGCTCAGAACTATTTTGTAGCAAGAAGGGATCTGTATCTGTCTGGGATTAGTCAGTGTTTGTCAGATGATGTCAGCTAAGAGGGCTTTAGGGAAAGGCCTATCAGCTAACAACGTAATGGTGGGACGGGTGTTAGGGTAGCCTAAACGGCTCGGGTTTCGCTAACCACGTTTGTTCAGGTGTTATTTAACTGTCTGATTTGATTAAGAAAATCCAGTTTCCCTCAAATGAGAACATTAGGTTGGCGGTTTTTACATACTCTATCGTTATAGTCGTGATGGTTTGTCATAAAAACGTCATCTTAACTTGTTAAGGATAGGCGAGTTACTGTTTAGATATTAAGAATCATTCCTTCATCAAGATAATGGAGAGCAAATGAAACCCGCAATTGAGGTTTTCTGGCGTTTTTTACTGCTGGGTTGTGTCAGCTTTGGTGGGCCTGCGGCTCATATCGGTTATTTTCGAACCACCTTTGTGGAAAAGCTCAAATGGTTAGATGATGACGCTTACGCCCGTTTGGTGGCGTTGAGTCAGTTTCTGCCAGGGCCGGGTTCCAGCCAGGTCGGTTTTGCGATTGGGGTTAATCGTGCCGGTTGGTTGGGAGGCTTGGCAGCGTTTACTGGTTTTACCCTGCCGTCTTTTGTTTTGTTAACTCTGTTGGCGACGTTGACGTTACAGCATACGGATACCGATCTACTAACCGGTGCGATTCACGGTCTTAAACTGTTGGCTGTGGTAGTGGTTGCAGATGCCTGTTTGGGGATGTATCGCAATTTTTGTAAGAACCAATGGACGATGGCAATTGCGATATTAACGGCTGTGGCGTTGTTGATGCTGCCGGGTGTGGCTAGCCAGATTGTGATGCTGATTCTTGCTGCGGGTTTTGGCATCTGGCAAAGACAGCGGGTTATTTCTGAGACGGTCCCTGAAAGCGTACCTGAGGCTGTCTCTGTGGGTTCAGTTAATAATGCTGCTCAGAACAGTTCTCAGACAAGCCCTACTCAGGCGGATGAAAATACCGAGCAGAATAGCGTATCGCAACAACGCAGTCTGAGTGGTCCAGGTAGTGTGCTGAAAGCCCGTTCGTTATGGTTGTTCTTTGCTTTGTTATTAGGCTTACCTCTGATTGCTTCGATTACGGAAAGTCTGGATCTGTTCAGCCGTTTCTATCAGGCCGGTAGCTTGGTGTTTGGTGGCGGTCATGTGGTTCTGCCTCTGTTGCAGGAGTTGGTTGGCGAAAGCATGGACCCTGATCGTTTCCTGACCGGTTATGCGGCGGCACAGGCGGTACCGGGGCCGATGTTTACTCTGGCCTCTTTCCTGGGCGCTGACCTATGGGCGGAGAGTCCGGTTGCCGGTGCTTTTATTGCGACACTGAGTGTTTTTGCGCCAGGTCTATTGCTGATGTACGCCCTGCAACCTCACTGGGAGCAGTTAGCAGCTAAGCCAAAAATGGCGGCGGCTGTGACAGCGATTAATGCTGCAGTTGTAGGTCTGTTGCTGTCGGCACTGTATTCGCCGGTGTTTAGCTCGGGAGTGTTATCCGGTGTCGATATGGCGCTGGTGCTGTTGGGTTTCTGGGCGTTAAAGCAACTGAAGTTATCCCTGTTGTGGATTGTGGCGGCTTATCTGATGGTGGGTATGATCTTTTTCTAAGGCAACAGGTCCTCTAAGGCCGTGTATCTTCTAGGACAATACTGCTTCTAGGATCAGGTTCAGGCCGGTGACTGCGGTTAGATTATCTCTGGATAAGAGAATAGGGGCAGTCACCGACCTGATGGGTTGTTCTTTCTTCTTTCTTCTTTCTTCTAATTCTCAATTCTCAATTCTTTAGATCGAAAAGTCTGTTAAGCGGTTGGCTTTAAGTGCTCGTTTATGCTGATACATGCTTTCATCCGCACGGTTGAGCAGGCTTTCAAAACAGTCCTCGGGCGTCATTTCACAGACACCAAAACTGGCGTTCAAAAACAGCTCACCCTGAGGAATCGATAGCGGAGTGTCAGCCAGTGCTTGTTGCACTTTGCCTTTAACAATCTGTGCTTCATCTTCATGGGTATTGGGCAATAGGGCCAGGAACTCATCGCCTCCTAAACGGAAGGCAAAGTCGGTCGTTCTAAGCTGTTCGGTAATAATGCGACCAAAATGGCAAAGAGCATCGTCCCCTACGGCATGACCGTAGGTATCGTTAATGGGTTTAAAGCGGTTCAGATCGATAGACAGGACTGAGAAAGGGGTTTGGTAGCGTTGAAAACGAGCGATCTCTGCGGTTAATACCTCAGTCAGCTTTTTACGGTTATACAGTTCTGTCAGAGGATCGACCAGAGAAGCCTGTTTTAGCTTTTTAAAAGCGTTTAGTAGATCGGAATGCTCTTTCAGGATCAGATCTTCAATCTCGGCTATCTCGGAGATTGGTGTCTTAGAACGTTCATAGCTGATGTGGTCTGATTGGCTGATCGCTTTCATCTTACCGATAAATTGATCGAAGGGCTGGATGATGCTGGTTTTAATCGTACGGGTATAGACCAGATAGGTGGCAACGATGGTCAGTATCAGCAGCAATACGTTCATAATAAAGCTTTGCAGCAATGGTAGTTTCAGGCTTTGAAAGCCGTAACCAACACTTAATACGCCTGCGATATCACCGGTTTTAGCATTGGCATGACAGCTCAGGCATTCTGCTTCAAACGGGATCGGTTTGGAGTAGATAAAGCCATGATCACTTTGGTAATCAATGCGGCTATCTGTACCTACGCTATTTAGTAGTTCTACTTCGGTTGTGGTTAGAGCCCGACGGCTTTCACGCTCGCCAAATAGTTCAATTACGGCATCTGAGCGGTACATGCGGAAATCGGCACTGTCATGGGAGGCGTTGATCTCATTGAGCTTGTCTTCGATATCAGTTTTGCTCCAACCTTTCTGCATAAAGGTATACAGGTTGGCAAATACCAGGCCTGCCAGAAACTCCCCCTCCTGATGCACGGCTTTTTTCACCAGTGTGACCTGATAAACCACCAGTAACGAGCCTAGAAAGACGGCTACCAGCAATCCCGAGGCCAGGGAGAGTTTTTTGAATTTAGAAAACAGGGAAATTTTCTGCATAGAAATCCTTTTTTCAATCTTGGGGTTGCATCAGTCCAGCAGAGACAGAGGGTGCATAGGCTGATATGAGCACTTCCCTGTCGCGAACCCTTGTTTAGGGCTTTTGTTATTCTTTTTCCTTATTTGATTTTAAAGCGGATTCTGTTGGCAAGATAATGGTAAAAGGCGCTTTATATAGTTGGCTTGGCTATATAGTGACAGATGTCAAAAAGGTGTCATAGCAGCCAAAGGTGGAGTGCTTGGGTTAGGAGATCGACTTCCGCTATGCTTAGGTGGTTTATAGGTTGTGAATCAAAAGATAGTAAATACTTACACTGCTTGTGAGTGTGTTGAATATGCAAGAATTTGTACAGAATAATCAGGGTGTTATTGCTGCGGTGCTCTTTTTGATGGTGCTGCCGTTTTATATCAAGAAAATCCAGCAGTGGTCTAAAGCCAGTCAGGAAAAAGCCAAGGCCCGGCGCAAGCGCTTAAAGGATCTCGATCTTTAGTGTCGCTATGGGTTGTTATCGACTTGGAGTGGTCGTTTTGTAATCTCTGTGCTGGTAGAGCTGAGGATAAGGACTTAATGACGGCTAAGGCGATCACGATAGCTATGGCAATAGTTGCGATGGTTTAAGTGATTGTTATGGTCGCGAGATTAGCCAATTAAGCGGGTACTATATATCTATACAGTGCGGTTGTTTTCCGTTAGGGTGAGGCTTCTTTAAACGCAGTTTCACCCTATCTTGATCCGCAGCCATATCTGAGGACACGCCATGGCAGAGCAGCAAACCGATAAGCTTTTAATGAAGGATGGTCTGAATCAGGCGGCGATTGAGCATATCGCACAGATTTTTACTCAGGCTTGGCCTGAGTTCCCAGCCAAAGATTTTATTGCTTATGCCTGTCAGGATCTGGAAGCACTTGAGCTTAAGCAACGTATCCAACAGATTATTCATGCGCTTGGCAAGGTACTGCCCCAGCCGTTTAAACACAGTGTACCTATGCTGGAAGGTTTTGCCCGCCATTGGCAGGTAGCTGATCCTGAATCATCTTTACGAGGTTTTCCTGCCTGGGCGGTAACGGACTATATCGCTGAGTTTGGTCTGGAGCAGCCCGAGCTGGCGCTACCACTGCTGAAGCAGTTTACCCCGCTGTTTTCCTCTGAATTTGCCATTCGTCCTTTTATCATTCAACACTTTGAGCTCACTCAGGAGCATCTTCAGCAGTGGGTGAGTGATGACGATGAACATGTGCGACGGTTAGTCTCTGAAGGGACCCGTCCCAGACTACCTTGGGGGCAGCAACTGCCCGCTCTAATTAAAGATCCTGCTCCCAGTCTGCCGTTATTGGACCAGTTGGTGGATGATGAGAGCGAATACGTGCGTCGCTCGGTTGCTAATCACCTGAATGATATTGCCAAGGATCATCCGCAGTTGGTAATTGAGGTGTGCCAGCGTTGGCATCAAACACCCGGTAAGAAACGGGATTGGGTGATCAAACATGCGACTAGGACCTTAGTGAAACAAGGCTTACCGGAAGTATTTGAGTTGCTGGGTTATGAAGCTGATCCTCAACTGAGTGCAGAGATTCAATTAGATCAAACTCAGTTGGTATTAGGTGATAGCCTGGAGTTTGCCGTACAGCTGAAGCCTGAGCGTAAAGGCAGTCAAAAGCTGGTGGTGGATTATGCCATTCATCATATGAAGGCTAACGGTGAGCTGAGTGCCAAGGTGTTCAAACTCAAAAGTCTGAGCCTTAAACAGCCGGAAACCCTGGCTAAAAAACATGCCATCAAAAAGATCACCACCCGACGTTATTACACCGGTCAGCATAAATTGGAGGTTCTGATAAATGGTCGTGCGGTAGCCGAAAAAAGCTTTTGGCTGGATGTGCCAGAGGATTAGGGGCGATTGTGGAGTACTCCACAACCGACCTGTTTCTTATCGGTTCCGATTATCTATCAATCCTGATCAATCTCGGCAACGGCAATCACTTCTGCTTCATCACAGGCTGCAGCCTTCCATTCCTGATAGGCTTCCAGCTGCTCTACCTGCTGACAGTAAGCCTGACAAGCTTCCGGCAGATCTACCTGATAGGTGATAAAACGGCTGACTACAGGTGCATAAAACGCATCGGCGATAGAAAACTCACCCAGTAACCAAGGCCCACCTGAAGCGGTTAACAGCTGTTGCCATAGATTGCTGATACGGTCGATCTCTTTCTGAGCAGCGTCTGATGGCGTAAAGCCTGAGAAGGTTTTACGCATATTCATTGGTAGCTCCGCACGCAGGGCAAAAAAGCCGGAGTGCATTTCGGAAACTGCTGAACGACCCATCGCTCTTAGGTTAGAGTCTTCAGGCCAGAACTGTCCCTCACAACATTCGTTGATATATTCGCAGATCGCCAGAGAATCCCAGATCTCTATTTCTTGTCCTTGTTGCCCGTCTTCTTTCGATCCTTCTGTCTTCAACACGGGCACCTTGCGGCTGGCTGAGTATTGGGCCATTAACGCTGGCATCTCATCGGTCATCAAAGGGATGCGGATCTCGTTAAAGCTCCAGTTGGCCTGCTTCATTAACAGCCAAGGGCGCATCGACCAGGATGAGTAGTTTTTATTGCCTATGATCAGGGTTCTTTCAGTCATTTTTCTTCCTCCATGTGATGGCAGTTAGTCTGGAAGAATCGAGTGAAGCGCTCAAACGAATAATATTTACTTCAGGTATAAGCGAGGCTTATCGGTCTGCTTGATAGGGAAAAGGGTATGATAGTGACCAGGCGGGAGTTCTTGGGATAGCTAGATTATCAGTAAAACAGCCATGACAGATGTTGTAGAAAGCGGTGGCAGAGCGCCGTTTAAGATAAAAGCCAGGAGGATAACAATATGATGGAAACCGAGCTGTTACGCACCTTTCTGGCAGTAGTCGATACCGGTAGTTTTACCCGTGCAGCCAGGCAGATTTTCCATACCCAGGCGGCAGTCAGTCAGCAGATGAAGCGGCTGGAGCAGACCCTAGGCAAAACGTTATTTGAGCGTGAAGGGCGGGTGCTGGAGCTGACTCAGGATGGCAAAGCTCTGACCGGTTATGCCCGTCGGATAGTGAATCTGCACGATGAGGCGATGCAACAGCTACAGCAAGAAGAAGCCTGTCCACCGTTACGTTTGGGCTGCCCGGATGATTATCTGCATACAGTGGTACCAGGACTGTTAGCGCTGATTCAGGAGCGTTTCCCTAAGCTTGAGGTACAGGTTTTTGGTGGTTCGACCAACCGTTTGCGTCCCCAATTGGATGCCGGTGAGTTGCACTTATCGGTGATGACTCGTCATCCCGGTAGTGATGAGGGATATACCCTGTTTCAGGATCAGGGCGTATGGGTGATTCCTGACGGTATGGACCCGGAAAAGGTAGAAGTATTACCTTTGGCACTGTCCGAACCGGATTGTAAGTTTTACAGTACTGCCATTGATGGTCTGGAGAAGCTGGGGCGTGATTATCAGATTCGTGCCGTGGCCAATAATACGGCGTTGCTGGCGGAACTGGTGCGACGTAACGGTATGGTCAGTGCTATGGTGACCAGTGGTGTTCCGGCAGGGCTGACGACGCTGGAAGCGGGTACCACATTGCCTGATCTGCCTTCGGTGGCGATTGTGATGGCGATGGCAGCAAAAGGCCATCCATTAGTGACGGCACCTGTGATACAGCAGATCTGTCAGGCGTTCAGATCCGGCTCCTGGAACCCTGTGCCTCTTTCCGCCGCTGCAAGCTGACGGTAAACTTATTCCCTATCGCTTAACCCTTTTTTCTTAATCCCTCTTGCACCTGTGGATAAAACAATGTCATTTGATAAGTTAAGAAGTCTGGTTTACTCAACAGAAACGGGTCGTGTGTGCCCGGATTGTGAGAATCCAGTGGATCAATGTACCTGTAAACAAGCCGATGACAGTATTCCTGAAGGGGATGGTATTGTCCGGGTGAGTCGCGAAACCAAGGGGCGTAAAGGCAAGGGTGTCACCCTGATTAAAGGTGTGCCGGTTCCTGCTAGCGAGCTGAAGAAACTGGCCAAAGAGCTGAAGACCCGTTGTGGTACCGGTGGTGCGGTTAAAGATCATGTGATTGAGATCCAGGGTGACCAGCGTGATCTGCTGGTACAACTGCTCACCGATAAAGGTTTTAAAGTGAAAAAAGCCGGTGGCTGATTGGTATCTGTACGTAATAGAAACCGACGGCCAGCGTCTGTATACCGGGATTACCACGGATGTGGAACGGCGCTTTGCTGAGCACCAATCCGGTAAAGGCGCGCGTTTTATGCGGGGCCGTAAAACCTTTACTTTGCGCCACCAGCAGCTGATTGGCAGTCGCAGTTTGGCGTCAAAAGCAGAGTACGCTTTTAAGCAGTTAAAGCGCAGCGATAAGCTGTTTTGGTTGGCTCAGGGGGAGATTCCTTTCCACCCAGAAACCGGAAAGCTATCTATAACCGCAGCCACAACCACGCAAGCAGCTAAAAATACAGAAAATTGCTAAGTCCAAGCTCAGACCCAAGCATGGAAACAGCAGAATAATAAAATCAGGATTAGAGATGACGACAGAATCAAAGCAAGACCCACGCCCTTACGGTACTGAAGATGCGTCTTTCCAGGCCGCAGGCGGTGAAGAAGGCATTAAAAAACTGGTTGATGGGTTCTATAAAGCGATGGATACCTTGCCAGAAGCCAAGCGTATTCGTGATATGCACGATCCAGATCTGACCATATCCGCTGACAAACTGTACCGTTTCCTGTGCGGCTGGTTAGGTGGCCCGACGCTGTTCCGTGAGAAGTATGGCCCGATCTCTATTCCTCGTGCTCACTCTCATCTGGATATCGGTATTGCCGAGCGTGATGCCTGGCTGCTGTGTATGAAGGAAGCGCTGAAGGATCAGGATTACGCCGATGACTTTAAAGAATATTTGATGGTTCAGCTATTCCGTCCGGCAGAGTTCTGTCGTACCCGCGACTAATACCTTGCAAGATGGAATGATCAAAACCGCCAAGGCCTGATCAAAGGCGTTGGCGGTTTTTTTATGGTTTCTATCTAATGTTTTATTCAATGCCCGGCATAGGAATAAAGCCCGGCAGCTCTTTTATGCGCGCCATCCAGGCATTAATCGCCGTATAGTCAGACAGATCTATACCGCCTTCCCAGGCAACAGCCAGATAAGGAAATACGGCACAATCAGCGATAGTTGGGCGACCCAGAGCCAACCAATCATGCTGCTGCAGGTGTTGCTCCAGTACCGGCAGGATAATCCCAGAGATATCCAAAGTACGGGACTTATCCAGTGGAATACCAAACTTATCAATTAAACGGGCAGCGGCTGGGCCGTGCTGAATCTCATTGGCAGCGGTAGATAACCATTGCATTACTTGAGCTTGTTGCGCTGCGCCATCCGGCCACCACTGAGTACCACCATATTGGCGGGCCAGATAAACCAAAATAGACTGAGAGTCCCTGAGTACCAGATCACCGTCTTGCAATACCGGTAGCTGGCCCAGCGGATTTAGCTCAATCACGGGGGCTTGTTTATGCTCACCGGCCAGGAAGTCCACAGGCTGAAGTTCCAGCGGAATGTCCGCCAGAGCGGCAAATAATCGAACCTTGTAGCAGTTACCGGATAGATCTAAATCATACAGTTTCATCCTGATATCCTCATTGTTGTGAGTGGACACTTGTCCTGGCTAAGTCATCGCGTTGCTCACTGTAGGCTGTCTACAAAGTGTAATAAATGCCATAAAGTGGATATCTTTATTTCGTTTTATGCACAAATAGCAAAAGGCTGGGATATCTAGGGCAGGACAGATATGGATAAATTCAAAAGCATGACGGCGTTTGTGGCGATCGTAGAGCAGGGCAGTTTGTCTGCCGCGGCTGAGCAACTCAATCGCTCGGCTGCCACTATGGTGCGTACTCTTGCTGAACTGGAAGAGTATTTGGGAGTACGTTTACTGAATCGTAGCACCCGACGTTTATCCCTGACCGATGAGGGGCGGGAGTATCTACAGCACTGCCGACGTATTCTGGCAGAGGTACAAGAGGTCGAGTTTCTGTTAGATAGCCGAAAGCAGCGTCCTACCGGTAAGCTCAGTTTGACTGCTCCTGTGATGTTTGGTCGTCTGCATATCGCACCTTTGTTGAATCAGTGGCTGCAGGAAAACTCAGGTATGCATGCGGAGCTGACTCTGCTGGATCGTGTCACAGATGTCATTGAAGAGGGTTACGATATCGCCCTTCGCATTGGCAAACTGGCGGACTCTTCCTTAATCGCTATGCCGCTAGGACAGGTGCATTACACCCTATGTGCCAGCCCAGAGCTGATAGCAAGGATGCAAGCAGATAAACAGCTAGGCCTGCCACAGCATCCTAATGAGTTGATCCATTGGCCGACGGTGGCTTTTGCTGCCCAGGGACCGCAATGGCAGTTGTATGATCAAGGTCACCCTGTCTCGGTGCCTATAAAGCCGGTGCTGACCTGTAATCAGATTAGCCCGGTCGTCAACGCCGCTAAGGAAGGTTTGGGCATTGCCATGGTGATGTCTTATCAGGCCAGAGAAGGTTTAGAAAGCGGTGAGCTGGTGAGTCTGCTGGAGCACTGTGTACCGGAAGCCAATCCCGTACAGTTTGTTTATCCCCATAACCGTTTGCTCTCACCCAGAGTGCGCTTATTTCTCGACAGGGCTGCTCCCAGAATCCGACAGATTCTGGGGTGATAGACAGAGAGGGTTTTGATTCTTTGTGATCAAAGAGCTTAAACCGGGATACCATCGTTGATACGGAACCAGACCGCAATACTGTAGCGTGTCGCTTGTGAGATAATCACCTCATGGGGAAACTCTTCGCTCAGGAATGCGGCTACGGTACCGGCTTCAGGCTCTACCTTGGCAATGGGCGCATCTGATAATTGCAGAGCATCGGTCATATTCTGACCTTGTTCACCCACTTCAGGGAAGAGTAAAAACTGACCGCCATCGGCACTGTTCCAATCCGGGTTAAGGTAAAATACCAGGGTCATAATGCGGTTGCGCTGACCACGGAAGCTATCCAGATGTTTCTTATAGAACTGACCCGGTTCATAGATCGCATACATGGCTTCAAAGTGATTCATACCCAGAAACAAACGGCGATTTACCGCAGTCATCAACTGGTCCAGCATGGACATGAAGCTGCCTTGTACCGGGTTGTCTCCATCCAGCCAGCAGATACGATCCGTACGGATATCATCCCGCAGTACCAGCTCTTTATCACGGCCGATACCTGCTTTGAAAAACTGCTGAGCCTGATCCCGCTGCTGCATATCTGCACGCAGTGCCTGCACCATCTCTGCAGACAGAATATCTTCCATTACCACCCAGCCGGTTTCATAAAGAGACTGGCAGATCAGATCAATCTGTTGATCACTTAGCTGTGCAGAGGGGGCATCAGGTGAAATACTGGAGTTAGAGGGTACGGTAGTAGAAGCATTGGACGCAGTGGCTTCAGTGACAGATAGATCAGTCATAACGGGTTCTCAGAGCAGCAAACTTGTATGCAGAATAGGGCAGGCAAGCTTGGGATAAATATCATTACCCCGGCTTATACCCTATGGGGTCGCTCAGGCAAAGCAAAAAGCGGCTTAAAAGTGTAAAACCCGATGGGTTATTGATCTAAACCAGCCAGGGTTTCGCTGCAGGAGGCATCCAGTTTCAGTGTCGCTAGTTCATCGGCACGGGTCACGCCTTTATTAAGCAGTGCAATCGGTTTACCCAGTTCATGGGCCTTACGACAGAAGCGATAACCGGAAAAGACCATCAGGGATGAGCCAATCACTAGTAAGCCGTCGGACTGTGCCAAGGCATCAAAAGCGGTATCCACACGATCTCTGGGCACAGTGTCACCAAAAAACACCACATGAGGCTTTAAAATGCCACCACACTGTTGGCAGTTGGTGAGTTGAAATTGGTGAAAGTCATCCCGCTCAAGATCGGCATCGCCATCGGGAGCAGCACTAGCTGTAAGTTGAGCAAATTCAGGATTCAGAGAGCTCAGCTGATCACAGATCTGGTCACGGGTATAAAGCGTATGACAGTTCATGCAGATCACCTGGTCGGAACGACCATGGAGGTCGACCACTTTTTGGCTGCCGGCTTTGTTATGCAGGCCATCCACATTCTGAGTGACCAACAGTTGGCAGATATCGTTGTGCTCCAGTTGAGCAATCGCCTTATGAGCCTCATTGGGTTGGGCATTACGCATCACTGGCCAGCCAATCAGAGAGCGGGCCCAAAAGCGCTGACGGGTATGCAGGTCAGACATAAAGTCTTGATGCTGCACCGGTGGTTTGCGTTTCCACTGACCGGATTTATCCCGGTAGTCTGGGATACCGGAATCGGTACTGATGCCAGCACCAGTCAATAACATCAACCGGGGATGATCCTGAATAAATTGCTGTAGCTGTTCAGATGCAGTGAAATTGACCATAACGTGAAACTTTTCTGTGATACTCGGTTTTGGGAAAGCTCGTTTTTTGAGTGTTGTTCAATGTTACGTTAAAACTCTGTCATCGGTTTGCGGTCTAATACTTCTATTACAACCCCAAATCCGATTAAGATATGACTCCTAAAGTTTTTAGCCTCTGTCGTGAGAGGCTCCGGTTCTTTAACAATGGTTACCATGAAAGATAACAATAGCAAGCTGTTACAGGAAAAAGCCTTGTTTATTGCTCGTAAAGGGCTATGGCGTTTTGTGCTGCAAGCGGTGTCCCAGTCTGTCGCGGGTACGGTATTGTTGTGCTATATCGGTTATTTTTTATGGCAGCCGGAGTTATTCCAACACGATATGGCTCTTTTAGCGCCAATTCTAGTTCCTCTCCTGGTATCCCCCGTGGTGGCTTTTTTTAGCTATCGACTCATTATGGTATTGGCAGACAATCATCTGCAGCTACAGGAAGAAGTGCTGCGCAGCCAGTTGGTTGAGCAGGAACTGCGTATGCAGGCTAATACCGATATGCTGACCGGTCTGTCGAACCGTCGCGCCTTTTTTGAAGAGGCTGAACGTCGCTTACATAAAAAGCATCAGACACTGGTGCTCATTGATCTGGATTTCTTCAAAGCCATTAACGACAAATATGGTCATGATGTAGGTGATCATGTGTTAGTCAAAATGGCGCAACTGTTATCGGATAACTTTGAACCAGAAGCCCTATTGGCCCGTTTAGGTGGTGAAGAGTTTGCTTTTCTTTCCTCTCTGGAGCCCGAACTGCTGATAGACCAACTGCAAGAGGTCAATCAGATGCTGGTCACCCATCCTATGCGAGTTAAGCAGCAGAAGATTGAGATGAGCTTAAGTGCGGGTGTTGTCAGTGTTGAGCAGGATGGCGATCTGCAGGAAGGCCTGATTCAGGCGGATACCTGTCTGTACAAAGCCAAACGCAATGGTCGCTGCCAGATTCATACAGTTTGATTGTCGGTTCTTGCAATATCACCAGTGTTGTAAGTTGCCAGTTCTCACAAGATTGTCTAACAAGCTCAACTAAAGAACGGAATTAAAAGGACTACCCGTGACGAGTATCTACTTGGTTCGCCATGGCCAAACACAATGGAATCTTGAAGGCCGCTTGCAAGGCAGTATGGATTCTCCTTTGACGGAATTGGGGATTTCCCAGGCTAAAGCTGGCAGTGAAAAGTTAAAGACTCACCACTTTGATGCTGCTTATTGCAGTCCAAGACCCCGAGCTAAGAAAACCGCTGAACTCCTGCTGTCTGGAAGAGGGATTATGCTGCAGGAAGATGAGCAGCTGAGTGAAGTGAATCTGGGGCTGCTGGAAGGACAGAATAAACACAACCTGTCTCCGCCATTGCAGCAAGCCTATGAAGCTTTCTGGCAACAGCCTCATCACTATCAGACCCTTGATGGTGAATGTTTGTTAGCGGCTCAGCAGCGTATGGTGCAAGGGATCGAAGTGTTGGCGCGTAAGCATCAGGGGCAACAGATTCTGCTCGTCAGTCATGCAGCCGTGATTAAGTTGGCGTTCTGTCACTACCTTTCCCAACCCTTGTCTGATTTATGGCAACCTCCAATGATTGATAATGGTGAGTTAAACCAACTGCATTGGTGCCCGGATCAGGGAATGAGCGTGCGGCTCTATAATGGCTTATCTTCTTGGTAAAACTTGATCTGAAAGGAATCAACATCTGTGGTTGAATGGATTGAACCGGTTAAAGAAATACTGCTCAAGAATATTATTTTTCTGCATATCGGAGCGATCATGTTGGTCGCTTATCTGACTAAAAGCCGTACAGTGACGGTGGTGATTGCGATCTCGGCAGCATTGATTGAGTACTGGTGGTTTTGGGGCTTTTCGCTGGGAATGCTTCCTTATGCTTTGATGTTCTTTATGGTGGCTTTAGCGGCAACCTATAACTATCGAAAAAGCGGCTGAGAGCTCTGCGTATATAAATAAAAAGCCCGGTTGCTTGATTCAAGCAACCGGGCTTTGTTTTTCTGCTTTCAGTCTTTAACAGGCTCATATTTTGAGCCTGTTAAAGCAAAGCCGCTGATTAAGCCTGTTGAGCTTTCAGCTTCAGACGACAAGCGTGCAGCAGCGGTTCGGTGTAACCACTTGGCTGCTTGGTGCCTTCAAAGATCAACTTGCAAGCGGCTTCAAACGCCACACCGTCGAAGCCTGGAGCCATAGGCGTATACGTTGGGTCGTTGGCGTTCTGACGATCTACTACGGCTGCCATACGCTTCAGAGTTTCCATCACCTGCTCTTCAGAGCAGATACCGTGGTGAACCCAGTTACAGATATGCTGGCTAGAGATACGCAGAGTTGCACGGTCTTCCATCAGGCCCACATCATTGATGTCTGGCACCTTGGAACAACCCACACCCTGGTCAACCCAGCGTACTACGTAACCCAGCAGACCCTGAGCGTTGTTATCCAGCTCTTGTTGAATCTCTTCTGCAGACCAGTTTGGATCAGTCGCTACCGGAATGGTCAGAATATCGTCCAGAGAGGCGAACTCGCGCGTGCGCAGTTCTTCCTGACGGGAGAATACATCAACCTTGTGGTAGTGCAGGGCGTGCAGGGTGGCAGCGGTTGGTGATGGAACCCATGCAGTGTTAGCACCAGATAGTGGGTGACCGATCTTGGCATCCAGCATGTTCGCCATCTGATCAGGGATTGGCCACATGCCTTTACCGATCTGCGCTTTACCGCTCAGGCCACAAGCCAGACCGGTATCTACGTTCCAGTTCTCGTAAGAGTTGATCCATGGCGTGGCTTTCATATCGCCTTTACGGATCATAGGGCCCGCTTCCATAGAGGTGTGGATCTCGTCACCGGTACGATCCAGGAAGCCTGTGTTGATGAATACCACACGCTCTTTTGCCGCGCGGATACACTCTTTCAGGTTAACCGTGGTGCGACGTTCTTCGTCCATGATGCCCATTTTCAGGGTGAAGCGTTCGATACCCAGTGCATCTTCGATACGGGCAAACAGCTCGTTGGCAAACGCCACTTCTTCAGGACCGTGCATCTTAGGTTTTACGATGTACATGGAACCTGTGGTGGTGTTGCTGAACTGACCCAGACCTTTCAGATCGTGCAGAGCGATCAGGGAGGTACACAGACCATCGATAATACCTTCAGGTACTTCGTTACCGTCTTTGTCCAGAATTGCGCCGTTAGTCATCAGGTGACCCACGTTACGTACGAACATCAGGCTGCGGCCTTTCAGCGCCAGGGTAGAACCGTCTTTAGCGGTGTACTCACGGTCACCGTTAATGCTACGGGTAAAGGTTTGACCGCCTTTGCTTACGTTTTCGGTCAGGTCACCTTTCATCAGACCTAACCAGTTGCGGTAAACCACAACCTTATCGTCAGCATCTACCGCTGCAACGGAGTCTTCACAGTCCATGATAGTGGTCAGTGCCGATTCCATGACGATATCTTTGACGCCAGCGGCATCAACAGAACCGATCTGGTGCGTGCGGTCGATCTGAATCTCAAAGTGCATGCCGTTGTTAACCAGCAGTACAGATTCAGGGGCTTCAGTGTTGCCAGTGTAACCGACAAACTGCTCAGCATTCGCCAGACCAGTTTCAGAGCCGTCTTTCAGGGTGACAACCAGTGCACCATCTTTAACGGCGTACAGAGCCGCTTCGGTGTGATCGGAAGCTGCCAGAGGCGCTGCTTCATTCAGGAAGTCACGGGCAAAGGCGATTACCTTCGCGCCACGAGCCGGGTTATAACCCTGACCTTTTTCTGCGCCACCCTCTTCAGAGATGGCATCAGTGCCGTACAGTGCATCGTACAGGCTGCCCCAACGTGCATTTGCAGCGTTCAGTGCAAAACGGGCGTTCATTACCGGTACTACCAGCTGAGGACCGGCCATAGTCGCCATCTCAGGATCGACATTTGACGTCGTAACCTCAAAGTCATCACCGACAGGTAGCAGGTAGCCGATCTCGCTCAGGAAGCCTTTGTACTCTTCCAGATTAAAGGCCTGGCCTTTACGGGCGCGGTGCCATTCATCGATCTGAGCCTGCAGCTGTTCACGTTTTTCCAGCAGTGCGCGGTTACGCGGTGCCAGGTCATGAACGATGGCATCAAACTGAGCCCAGAATTGTGCAACGTCTACACCTGTGCCGGGTGCAGCTTCGTTGTTAATAAAATCAAAAAGCGTTTTTGCAACACTCAGGTTGCCTGTCTGAACGCGTTCAGTCATGGAAATGTGCCTCTAACATTTGTTTTGTTGCCGTGATTTACCTAATCCCGTGTGCCGGCGGGAGGAGGGCTAACGGCGTTGTTATTGCATGATGCCACTCATGCATAGCCTGCTAAAGATACCCAAATGGAGGCTTTTTGTCCCTATATGTACGCCTAATGAATGAGAAAAGTGCGACGGACAGGTCACATCAAGCGGGAAAAAAATCGAAAAACAGCCGGAATTTTGCTGGTAACGGCATATATTTATAAAGAATTAACCTGTTTTTGAGTGTGGTGCCCTACAGCCTGTTCAAGACAGCTTACAACAAGAAAAACAGGCCGTGAGCTTGAAAGATAGCTTGCGCCAAGCGATGGCCATGCCTAATGGGAGACACGTAATGCGGCGGCGGGTCTTACTGATTATATTGTGTTTTTTTGCCCTGCCAGCTTGGGCAAATTCGCTACAGGTGAGCTTTATTAATCCCGGAAAGCAGGGCGAACGCTTCTGGGATATGGTCACTGCGACGATGCAGGCGGCGGCAGATGATTTGAATATCGAGTTGAAGGTGTATTACGCCCAGCGCAATCGTATGCGGATGCAGGCGATAGGCCGCCAATTGCTGGCAGAAAAACAGCTACCCGATTATCTGGTGATCGTGAATGAGGAGCAGTCTGCTGAAGAGCTGGTGAAGATGGCGAATAAAAAACAGGTGCCGACTTTGCTACTGCTGAATGATTTTCTGGGACGCCAGTTAGAACGTATGGGCAACCCCCGAGAGAAATACCCTTATTGGTTGGGCAGTATTACACCGGATAACTTTCGTGCCGGTTTCCGTATGGCTGATCGTATTATTGAGCAGGCTAAACAGCGCTTTGGTGTGCCGGTACATTTTTTAGCGATCGCTGGTGATAAGGTCACCCCTGCTTCCATATTACGTACTGAAGGCATGTTACAGCGGGTGCAAGCCGATCCCGATGTGATTCTGGATCGTTTGTTATACGCCAATTGGAATGCCAAAGATGCAGAGGTGATGACCGAGCGTTACCTGCAATGGGCAGGGCGTAACAATATTCAGCTGAGGGCTCTATGGGCGGCTAATGATCCTATTGCGGCTGGAGCGATGAAGGCATTGCGACGACAGGCGCTTAAACCCGGTGAGGGGGTCTTTCTGGCTGGATTAAACTGGTCGCCAGAAGGTTTGGCGTTGGTGGAAGAGGGGGAGATGGTGCTGACCGATGGCGGTCATTTCCTGGCCGGCGCTTGGTCTATGGTCTTGCTAAGAGATCATGCGGAAGGCTTCGATTTTGCACAAAAGGGGTATCGGCTTAGTTTCCCTATGTCTGCTATCGATAAAAGTAATATTGAGCGTTTTATGCAGGTGTTTGAGGAACAGGATTGGCACAAGGTTGATTTTAGCTATTTTAGTCGCTGGAAAAATCCCCGGTTGCAGCAGTACCCCTTTGAGCTGGAGCACCTGATTAAAGCTGTTGAACATTGACAGAGAGATTGACAACAAGCCTGATCTTCAGCGATTGGTCAATGGGATTAGGCGTTTGCTTGAGCCTGTTAGAGTTAGGTAGAGCGGGGTCACTTAGTTAGATTGATAGGAGGGCTGTTTTGCTCTGGAGGAGTGTCAGGTCACTGCACAGTAAGTTCTTTCTCAGCCTGATGCCTATCGTGTTGGGTATCGCTTTAATGACGATTGGTGTGTTTGCCTTTCTGTCCATAGAGCGTTTCGAAAGTCAGCTACAGGAGAAAGAAAAAGCCTTATCAGCAGCCCTGGCTCAGGTGTTGGGGGAGCCGTTGTGGAATTATCAGTATGAAACTCTGGTGCAGTTAGTGGATGCTGCGATGATCGACCCGGATATTGTGCAGATCCGCATTCTGGATGAAGGCGGAAATGAGGTGCTGGTCAAAGGCAAGATTATGGATCATGAGCGCATTGACCAGCGCAGCCAGGGGATCTTTTATCACAATGCCCATATCCAACAGAATGCCGGTATGTTGCAGATTAGCTTCGGTCGCCAGCGTCTGAGAGAAGAGCTGTGGGGCCGAGTGCTGCAGGAATTGGTGCTGGTGGTTTTAATGAGTGCGGGTTTTCTGGTCTGTGTATTGGTGATCAGTCGTTATGTGATTCATAAACCCTTGTCTGAGCTATTACAGGCAATGAATCAGAGTCAGGTCAAAGGGGTGCTGCAACCAGTACGGTGGCGTTCAGATGATGAGATTGGTTACATCATTCACCAGTACAATCTGATGCAGGAATCCCTGAGTGCTAAGGACTTACAGCTGGAATTGAGTCGCAGCCGTTACCGTACCCTTTATCACAGTACACCGGCTTTAATGCTCAGTGTTGATGCTAAGGGGCGGGTGCTGGAGGTGTCAGATTACTTCTGCAAAGAGCTGGGTTTTGCCCCTGAACAGGTGGTGGGAACATTACTATGGCGTTATTTGGATAGCAGTATCTCTGTACAGGGCGACACGACACAGGTACACGCGACAATTGAACAGGCCCTGGCAAAGGAAGAGGTGATACGAGAACTCAAGACCTGTTTTCACTTACCTCGAGGCAGTATTGATGTTTTGATTACTGCGGTGCCTCAATACGGTGAACATCATGAGTACCAGAGCCATCTACTGGTACTGTCGGATATTACTCAGCTGAATCAGGCTTACCAGTTGATTGAGCGTCAGGCTAATGTGGACCACCTGACCGGTCTAGCCAATCGCAATCGCTTTCAGCGCGATATTGATCGTTATTTTGTCGAACAGCGCCAGCCTAAGCTGTCATTATTGTTTATCGATCTGGATGGATTTAAACAGGTCAATGATACCCGAGGTCACCTGGTGGGTGATCAGCTACTGATTGTGGTCGCTAAGCGTATGTTGAATGTTGTTCCCTCTGACTTTTTGGTGGCGCGTTTAGGGGGCGATGAGTTTGCTATCTTGATCGATGATAGCAAGCAGGATCTGGATTTGATGGCACTCTCTTTGAACCTGGAACAGCTTGGTGAGTCTATTTTGCAGCAGGTGGCAATGCCTTTTAAAATTGCCGGTCATGAACTCTGTATTTCTGCGAGTATCGGCATTGCTTGTGCGCCCATGCATGCGACTGACAGTGTTGAGTTACTGCAATACGCGGATATCGCCATGTATCAGGCTAAAAGACAGGGCAAAAATGCATTTGCCTTTTATCATGATTCTCATGGTAGTCAGCCTTCATCTGAATAAGGATAAGTATGCTCTCAGGTTTAGACGACGAACCTTTCAATGCCGCAGCTCTGCGCCAGGCTTTGCTTGAGCAGAAGCCCATCTCTGAGTCACTCAAACGGCAACAGCAGTATTATCTGAACTTCTATCAGCTGGAGTCATTTTCAGGCGCCGGTTATCAACAGGGTTGTGTGTATTCTGGCGATTATGAGGTGGTCTACCAGTGCTGGCAGCCGACTCAGGCTCTGGGGCAAGCTCAAAATCAGCTTAGAGGCACCTTTTATATGGTGCACGGCTATTACGATCACCTGGGTATCTACCGTCACCTGATACAAGCTTTGCTTGCTCAGGGGTATGCGGTTGTGGGTTTAGATTTACCGGGGCATGGCCTATCGTCAGGTCCGAGAGCTTCAATTATCACTTTTCAGCAATATACCCAGGCGTTATGGCAGGTGATTCAGCAAACCCAGTCGTGTTATTCAGGGCCTTATCATCTGATCGGACAAAGTACCGGTGGTGCTGTCGCTATTGATTGGTGGTTAAACAGCGGTTTTCAGAGTCAATTTCGTTTTGACAGTACGGTGCTATTGGCCCCCTTGGTTAAGCCGGCTAATTGGCAACAGGGACTGCTCAGTTACTATCTTCTATCTCCGTTTATTCAGCGTATCAAGCGGGGCTATTCCAGAAATAGTCATAATGATGACTTTCTGGCGTTTCTCAGGGATGATCCTCTACAGCCCCGGTATCTGGCGGTTGATTGGGTAAGGGCATTAAAAAATTGGATACCCACAATTGAAAGTGCTGATCCTCTTTCCTGCCCTATGCTGATTTTGCAGGGCGAAGAGGATAGAACTGTGGATTGGCGCTTTAATACCCAGTTACTACGGCAGAAATTCCCTCAGGCTCAGCTGAGCCTTTTTCCTCAGGCCAGACATCATATGGTGAATGAGTCTGATGAGATTAGACAACTCTGGTTGAACCAGCTGTGGCAATTCCTGCAGGATTAGCCATAGGTACTCAAAACAAAGCACGTAAATAAGATGATGCGCTTTATCGCGCCAAATAGTCAGTACTGAAATAAAGGCTTTTCAATAAAAGAGAGCCAACTCTCTAGCTACAGGATGAACAAGATTGAAATACTTTTATTTAATACCTACCTCATCACTATTGAGCCTCAGGAAGGGATGCTTTGCTTTTAACGCCTGCCGATAGGCTTATGTTTCAGGTTATATCTCTCTTTCAGCATAAGCGGAGCAGGGGCTCTCTGTCCGTACTTCAACCGCTTATGCTTTGGCCGTTATCGCGCTCAATGATGTTGCGGACTGTTCTGATGTGGCTGCTGATATTCCTGATCTCTGGCTGCAGCACCTACGGTGAAAGTGTAAAAAGTGTCTTGGATGATGCCCGCCAACAAAACTATACCGCCGCTGATCAAGTCGCAGAGGAAACCCTGTCACCCTGGGGGCAGGATCGCCTGCTCTATTATCTTGAAAGGGGCATGATTGCCCATCTGGATCAAAGGTATCAGGACAGTAACCAGTTATTGGAACAGGCCTATGAGATTGCTGAGCGCCAATATCAAACGGAGCTACAGGATCTGCTGCTTGTAGCAATGACACATCCTGGCCATGCCACCTATAAAGGACAAATCTACGAAAGGGTCTTTCTGCATTACACCAAGATGCTGAATTACCTGATGTTGGCTCAGCAACAAACCAAAGAACAAAAACAGCACCGTTATTTGGATGGTGCTCGGGTGGAAAATCGCCGCTTACAGCTGCTATTGGATGAACAGGTACTTCGGGTAGGAGATTATCGAGAGGCTTATACCGAGGATGAGCAATGGTTTAAGCAGTTGCTGGAGGTGTTTGATCAGCTCACCGGTGAAGTGCTGGATATGGAACAGCTGATCTATCGCGATCAGGCCTTTGCTCACTATGTGATGGGCGCGATGTATGAACAATACGGTGAACTGGATAACGCCCGTATCAGCTATCAAAGAGCGGCGACGCTGTATGAAGCCGGTTATCGTGAGCAATATAACCTGGACAAGGTGATAGAAGATCAGGCTTGGCAGGATACCGTGCGTATTATGCAAAAGGCGGGTGGTTATGAGCAGACATGGCGGCGGTTAGTCAAAGACAAAGGGCTGAAACAAGAGACGTACTACCAGCCTCATCAGGCTGAGTTGCTGGTATTACAGCATGTGGATCTTTCACCGCAGCGTCAGGTGCTAAATATGCACCTGATGATCAATAAAAGCAGTAAACGTCTGGTGTTACGTCCTATACCCTTAGGAAATCGTAAACAACGTCAGGAGCAGGCGGCCTGGTTCTATCTGCTATATGCAGATAAAGGGCTCTACAACCTTGTACGGGACTTTTATGACGGCTCTATTCTAGATAGCGAAGGGGTTTTGTATAACAGCCAGGCGACGACCTTGAAGCCCGTCTGGTCGATGGTAGAAGAGAGTGGTTTGGATCAAACCTTGGGTGAGCCTGGCATACGTGTGGCGGTGCCTTACTTCCCTATGCCGGGGCAACCGGTAAAACAATCGGGGCTTACGGTTCAGGCGATCTCAAACACTCAAGGTAACAACCAGGGGCAATCCTCAGGACAGGGTAAAGCGCTCTCAGACTCGCAATGGATCAATAAAGAAGGGGGCAGCAAAGACAACTTGTCTTTAATCCCTGCAGATTCGATTGCTATGCTGGGGCTTTTACAGCAGGTGGTTGAGGCGCGTCGGGATCTGTATGCCGCGATGGCACGGGAAACATTGCGTAATCGTGCCGCGCAGGAGGCTTTAAAAGACTTGGGGAAATGGGCCAAGTTGGGCGGTAAATTATTAACGGCTTCAACGACCAATGCCGATACCCGCAGTTGGCTATTATTGCCGCATCATATTCGTTTGCAGCGTCTACAACTGCCTCCGGGAGAGTATGAGATCACTGTACGTACCGAGTGGTCTAAGGGACAGCCCGTCGAGCAACGTTATCCTATTAAGTTGGCAGCCGATGAGTTAAAAATTTTGAATGTACGAACGTTTAAGACAGACAAAACCCATGAGTGAGTAGCCAAGCTTAGCAGGCAAGACGTATCACGAGATACACCGTATTGAGAAACCAGTGAACGGCACAAGCCAAATAAGCCAAGACATAAAGATAAATAGCCAGAAGCAAAGCCTAAGGAGCCTATACGATGAATAAACTGGTCAGCTGGACAGCTGCATGGGTGCTGGGCTCAAGCCTTGTGCTGGTAGGGTGTGGTAGTAATAAACCTCGGGTTGAGCGTGTTGATGTCAATCAGGAAATTGCACTGACCGATCGCTGGAATGATGAAGATTCCCGTCTGGTATCTCAAGAAATGATGCAGGATATGCTGACGTTTCCCTGGATCAGCCGCTATAAGATGGACAGCGATGATGATCGCAAACCAACGGTGATTATTCAGTCGATTCGAAATAAGACCGATGAGCATATCCCAACCGAGACCTTTGTGAATGATATCAAGCGTGCCTTGTTACGGTCTGGTGATGTGGATTTTGTGGTCAGTGGTGATGAGCGGGACTCAATCCGTGAAGAGCGTAAAGACCAGGAACTCAACGCTGCCAGTGATACTCAAGCCGCTATGGGGCAGGAGATAGGCGCTAACTTTGCACTGTCTGGCACTATTAATGCCTTTATTGATCAGTTGGGGAAAACCAAAGTTAAAACCTATCAGGTTGATCTGAAACTGATCAATATGACCACTAACCGTGAAGTATGGAATGGTCAAAAGAAAATGAAGAAAAAGATGACCCGTTAGCATATATAAGTCGAAGCCGTCGCAAAGCTTGAACGCCAATAAGAAATAACAAGAAGTAAGCAATGATAAGAAATAAGACAGATAACCACTTTTTGTCTCGACGGAAGCGTTTAGCTTTTTTAACGACTGGCTTAGCGTCCGCGTTATTGCTGAGTGCCTGTGCAATTAAAGACCCGATGCGCCCGGAGCGGGTGGTACATGAACAGCCGAGCTGGGTGGTCCAACTGCCTGTGCGTGCGGGTTATGAATATGGTGTTGGCAGTGCTGATGTTTCGGGTAGTGAAACTGAGGCGATTGAGCAAGCGAGGGAAAGAGCAAGGGCTGATTTGATACGCCAGATTCAGGTATCAATGAGCAGTGAGCTGGCCAGCCACAGTGAACTAAGAATGGAGAACGGCCAGAGCAATCGCTTTGTGGAGCAGATTAACGAGAAAATACGCAGTCGGATTCCCGAGGTGGAGCTGCCGGGGATCGGCTGGCAAGCCCAATGGCAGGATCCGGATAGCGGTACCTTTTATGTCTTGGCACACTTGAATCGTTGGGCTGTTGAGCAGCAGTTGAGTGAACGTCTGTCTGTGCTGGATCTGGCATTGGAAGAAACACATTTGCCGCAAGAGGGCAATCGTTTACAACGGGTAAAACAAGCGCTACCGGTATTGGAGCAGTTTGCGCAACGGGATAAATTGCAGCAGCAACTTAGTTTTCTGGCTGAAAATGGCTTCAGTCGTTATCAGTTGAGTACAGAGCTTAAGCAGCTAAGGGGTGAACTCAATCAATTGATCTCATCGTTGCAAATCGTATTAGCACCCGAGAATCAACAGGCGAAAAAACTGGTCACAGGTTTAAGTGCGGGTTTATCTGAACTGGGCTTGGTTTTAAATGATCAGGCCAGTCAGGATACTGACCTAACGTTGAATTACTCTCTGCAATTCACTGATAAAGAGATTAATGGTACCTACTATGTGTTGGCTTATGCCCAGTTGCAGATACGAGATCAACAAGGTCGTATTGTGCAGGGAATAGAGCAGCAAGCAAAAGGAGTCTCCGGATTTCCAGACCGGGCAGAGCAATTGGCATTACAACAGCTAACGTCGATTCTGGCAGAACAGATCGCTCGTATCTTATTGTCTCAGTAGTGTTTAATTTTCTTAGTCATTAGTAGGCATTTATTTGTTTACATCCTGTAACAAGGCTTATACTTATCAGAATCTGGAAATCTGATCACAGATCATAATAGGAATTTGATATGAAACGTCCCGTATTAGCACTTCTTTCTGCGATGACTCTTTCATCTGCAGCCTTGGCTACCTCTCTGCCGACACCGACTGGTTATTATGTCGGTGGTTTTGGGGAAGTTCATTTCCCAGACAATAAGAAAGATGATTTAGCACGTTATGACTTTCTTGATGATGATGGTAAAGCCCTGGGCCTGGAATTAGGTTACTTTTATGGTCCTCGCTGGGGCGGGCGTATCGAGTGGTCAAACCTGGAGTTTGATAGTGGTATCGGTGGCAGTGATGTAGACGGTGACCGCTATGGTATCGATGCACTGTATCGTTTCAGTGATCATGGTCCTTTCTACGGCATTATGGGTTTAAAACACCTGGCGGCAGGTAAAGGCCATACCGCAGCTAATATGGGTTTAGGTGCAAATGCTATGTTGAGCGAGCATCTGTCGGTATTTGCAGAGGGTACGCTATACGGTGGCCTGGATAAGTCCTTTATCGATTTCGGTACTAAATTGGGTCTGCGTTATCACTTTGCGGCCAGTGCACCGGCAGCAGAGATGGCTGAGCCTGCCCCTGTAGCGGCTTTGGCTCCACAACCTGAGCCAGAACCAATGGACAGCGATAATGACGGCGTAATTGATGATGAGGATCTGTGTCCAGATTCTGATCCTAAGTATGCGGTTGATGACAACGGCTGTGTTGTACTGAAAAGTGTTGGCGTTTCTATTGAGCTGGAAATTCCATTTGCCAATAACTCTGCAGTGGTTGAGCAACAATACTTTGCCGAGATTAAGCGCGTAGCTGACTTTATGAATAACTATGCAGAAGGCAGCGTAGAGATTGCAGGTCATACATCTGCTCGTGGTGCATCGGATTACAACCTGGAGCTGTCTTCTCGTCGTGCAAAAGCAGTGGCTGAGATTCTGGTTAGTGAATTTGGTGTAGCCGCTGATCGTGTTAGCCACAAAGGCTATGGCGAGACTCGTCTGAAGGATAACAGTGGTACTGCGGAAGCTGAGAAAGTGAACCGTCGTATCGAAGCTGAGTTCTTCGCAACAGAGCAACGTAAGCAATTGCGTTAAGCTGTTAGCCAGAAAAAGCCATCTTACTCGTGTAAGGTGGCTTTTTTACAGACTAAAACAAAAGTATTTCATTATTATCCAACCCAAGGCTGGATAATTGGCCTAGTGACAGAGATACTTTTGTTTTGGTGCTTCTGGGCCATTGATACGTTATCCATTGTTTAATCTATTGTGTAAGTCATCGTCGGATTTATCTATCTGCTTGCTGCCATGTGTTAGGGGTCATGAATGAAAACAAGCCGTTTGTTTGCGCTTTCTATTGCCATGTTGGCTACTGTTGGTTGTGCAGAGCATAGCTTTATTGAGCCCTATACTGCAGTAAAGCCGGAAGTGATTTCGATACCTGAATCTGATCTGGATATGGACGGTGTGGTTGATCGCCTGGACCAGTGTCCGGGGACGCCGACGGAGTATGCGGTTGATGAGATGGGCTGCCATATGTACGAGCAGTTGGCGGTGTCTATGGAACTGGAGATCCAGTTTGGTAATGACTCCTCCTCGGTTCAGGAAGACTATTTCAACGAAATCAAGCAAGTAGCAGATTTTATGAATGACCACCCAGATACTCGTGTTGAGATTGGTGGCCATACCTCCTCCCCTGCGGCTGAAGAGTACAACCAGATTCTGTCCGAGCGCCGTGCTAAAGAGGTAGCGGCAATTTTGGTCAGTGAGTTTGCGATTGCCGAAGAGCGAGTGACCTCAAAAGGTTATGGTGAGAGTCGGCTGAAGGATCAGAGTGATACAGAAGAGGCTCACCGTATTAACCGCCGAATTGAAGCGGTGATTTTTGGCGTTGAACAGAAAGTTGTTTTACGTGAAAGCCACGCTATGCAGTGATGCTGGGTCTACTCGGCAGGATAGACTTTTTCCAACATTAGCTTTCCTGTAGAGCGCGTTTTTCTAGAGAGAGCATAGGGTTAAATAAAAAAACGCCGGTAAGTCCGGCGTTTTTTTATGCTGTTCTTCAAACTCTCTTTTTAAGGAGAGCTTATCATTGAGAGCCGCTCTAGCTCATATCTGAGAACGGGTTATCCAGATCCAAACTAACGGCTCGATCATAACCCGGAATGCGCACTTCATGAGCTGAGATTTGTAGCTCAGGCCCTTCCAAGACCGGTTGATCGCCAAAGTGATAGACCAACTCAAAGCGGCCGGCATCGGTATCGGCCAGATATTGAGCTGCGCGCTCTTTTTGTACCTGAACCTTATCTTCCCAGGCACTAATGGCTTCAGGACCGTGCTTTTTGGCCAGCATCTTCAGGGTTACTTCCGGTGAGAAGATTACGCCTGTCGCATTGTTGCCACCAAAGCCTTTGGCATTGATCAGTGCGGTATCCATACGACGTTCGCTTAGATCAATATCCTGTTGAGAGAACAACAGGTTACTTTGATGCACATCATCGGCTACTTGCTCAGTGGTTGCGATACCCGGAATCAAGCCGTGGGCCCAGGTGCCCAGTGCACTGATGGTTTGATCACCTGCAGCGGTGCCTTGGGAGTGACCTACATAGCACTTAATAGCCGCCACTGGCCAATCCTGAATATCAAACGCCTTGGCGACTTCATTTAATACGTGAGATTCAGTGACACGGTTTTTTGGCGTGCTGGTGCCATGGGCGTGTACATAACTGTGCTGTTGCAGGGATTCTTCGCCCAGTACGGAGCGAACCAGTGCTGCGGCTTTTGCCAGGGTGACATAGTTACCGATGCCCGGTGCGCTGATGGATTTTTTGAAACCATCGGCATTGACAAACACATCCGGTACCGAGCCAAAGATCTGTGCGCCCAGCTCCAGTGCCAGGCTATCATCCGTCAGCATCAGGTATTGTGCACCTTCTGCCATGGTGAAGCCGCAGTTTTCAGCAAATGGACGACAAGCTTTTTGATAATCTTCGTCAGTCAGTTTTTCCAGCGCATCCAATGCCATCAGGCTGGCATCATCGGCCAGAGCACCCATTACACGGAAGCCTTCGATAATTTCCGGTGTTACAGGTGCATCACTGGTGCCGACCACGGCTAAACGGCGGCGACCAGAACGAATATCCTGTACGGCGGCTTGCAAGTTATACAGGAAGCTGGCGCAAGCGCCTAAGTGGCCCGCTGTTGCGCCAACACTGCCCAGGACATAGGCATTAATAAAGTCTGCAGGCATCTGGCCATAACCCAGAGGCATCTGTTTGGATGTGGCACGTTTGCCAGAAACAAAGCTTTGTAACAAGCCGCCCCAACCAAATTGATCCAGCTGACCGATGGAGTTGCCAGCATAGACTGCAACCTGATCTGGACGCAGTAGGGATTGAACACGTTTCCAATCCAGGCCTGTGCTACCCAGCATGTCAGAGGCTGCAAATACCGCCATCTGTAGGCCACGAGGGTGGTGAACTGAACGATAGAAACTACCTGGGTTAAAACCTGTAGGCATCTGACCGGAGCTTTTGACTAAAGCTTCACGTTGATCCGGTACCAGCGCATCAAAACCACCGGTAATGGTGATCTCAACTTTACCGCCTTCAAGCTCTGTCAGGCTCCAGTTATCCGGGATGCTTTCCGGCAACTGACGACGACGCACGATAAAGCGTAAGTGGTCCTGCTCTGGGTTGATGGTCAGTTTGGCGTTGGCCGGAATTGCCGTAACATCAAACACATCGGCATGAGTTTTTCTGATCAGACTATTATCAAGTACCTGTTGACGAACCTGTTCTGCAGCAGCGGCTGCATCCAGGGTTTGACCGTCCTGAGTAATCCATTGCCCATCTTGTTCGGTCAGCAGTCCCATCATACAGGCCAGACTGACAAGTGTTTCGATTTGCTGATTTTCTGTCAGGCTGTTTAAAACGGTCCGGCGAAAGCTCTGAAAACCTGAGCTGCGACCTGCGGCATTCACACCGCCCAAACCAATAATTACCGGTAACTGTGACAAGCCCCACTCCTCATAACGGTGACGCAACCATAAGCACCGAAACAAAAGTTTCTCTATACAAAAAAATACCCCATTCCCCGGTCTTGAACCGGACAATATCGCAATCTTTTGTCTCGGTATGTATATCTTGCTGTGAAATCTTTATGCGATGGCGAAGAGGTTTTGCACGACCCAATGCCAAATAAGCCAAGAATCTTAACACTTACAAATGGTAGCGGCTATGGCTGACAGGGCGGGAATGTAGGATTTTATAGATAGTTTTTTGCACTGATTGTAGCTGTGACGGTAACCTGTATTTCACGGCTAGGAATTAGTCTTTTAGTAGGCTCGACCTTAAATCCCAAAATGCATACACTGAGGTTGTGCTGCACCGCGAAAACAAACAGAGGGAAGCAGAGGGAAAAAGTATGATTCGAGTGGTTTTTAATCAGAAAGGTGGCGTCGGGAAATCCAGTATTACCTGCAACTTGGCAGCGATCAGTGCCAGTCAGTCGTTTAAAACATTGGTGGTTGATCTGGACCCTCAAGGCAATTCTAGCCACTATCTGTTGGGTAAGCCAGTGCAGGAGATGGATGACACTGTGTTTGATTTTTTTGAACAAGCCCTGACCATCTCTTCCCAAAGAAAACCCATGGATCAACTGATTCAGTCCACTCAGTGGGACAATCTGTATGTTCTACCTGCCCATGCCGAGCTGGAAACCCTGGAAGCCAAGCTGGAATCCCGCTACAAAATCTACAAGCTAAAAGAGATGCTGCAGGAGCAGCTGAAAGAGTTCGACTGCATCTTTATCGATACACCGCCTGCCTTAAACTTTTTTTCCCGCTCGGCATTGATCGGTTCGGATCGTTGTTTGATTCCGTTCGACTGCGATGCCTTTTCCCGTCAGGCGTTAACTCAGCTGTTGGATTCTATTGCTGAGATGCGTGAAGACCATAATCCTGATCTGTCTGTAGAAGGGATTGTGGTCAATCAGATGCAGCCGCAGGCAAAATTGCCGCAGATGCTGGTTCAGGAGTTGATTGATGACGGCCACCCGGTACTGCCGGTACATCTGATGTCATCGGTGAAGATGCGTGAGTCTCATCAGCTGAATACGCCACTGATTCACTATGTACCCAAGCATAAACTCACAGGGCAATTTGTTGAGCTGTTTAAAACGCTGCAGCAATAGTATGAGAAGAGGTGATAGGCTGGAGCAATCAGAATAACGTAAAGATAGCTCCAGCTTTGAATATCTGTTTTTCGCTGGGTTAAAAGTTAACTGCAAAAAAACTTACAGGCGTCCGATAGGACGGTTGATATCCTTGATCCACTCACTCCAGGAGCCCGCGTACAGTCTGGGCTCTTCTATACCTGCAATCACACAAGCCAGGATCAGATGGCAGGCCGTCACACCTGATCCGCAGTACGCGACTGAATCGGGCTGGTTAAACGGTGTGAGCTTCTCTTTTAACTCTTCTACCGGCAGGAAACAACCCTGTGCATTGACCAGCTCATTAAAAGGCAGGCATTGAGCGCCTGGGATATGGCCTGCCACAGGGTCGATTGGCTCCATCTTGCCGGCAAAGCGTTCTCTGGCCCGGGCATCGACCAGATTCGGTTGCTGCTGTTGAATCTCCTGGGCATTGATCAAACGTTCCGTCTGCCATTGCGGAGCAAAATCACCCACTTCCCCCAGCGCTGGAGCTTTTTGGCTTAACTCACCTTTGGCGCTTAGCCAGGCATCCAAACCGCCATCTAATACCTGCACCTGAGTCAGACCGGCAAAACGCAATAACCACCAGGCGCGGGCCGCAGCCATTGAACTGTTGTTTTGATCGTACACCACCACGGGTTGATCGCCGTCAATACCCCACTGTTTAAATGCGGCTAACAGACGCTCACTGGAAGGCAGTGGGTGGCGACCAGTGACTCCGTAGCGAATGGGATCAGACAATTGGCGATCCAGATCTGCATACACCGCACCAGGAATATGCCCGACTTGATAGGCTTCCAGGCCTGCATCCGGCATCGGTTGAGCGGCCATGGCAAAACGGCAATCCAGAATATGGAGTTTTTCTTCCTGATTCTGATCTTGAGTCAGTCGCTGCTTTAACGCTTGTGCGCTGATCAAAGTGGTCTGAGTGGATGGCATGACATTTCTCCCTGCTTGTAAGGGCTATTACGTTAAGCGGATTTGCCTGGAACATAAAATGATTTTTCTCAGGGCTTGTTGTGTAGGCGATTCTTAGTCTGTTCAGGCCCTTCCGATCACTTCCTTAATCTTTCTGTAAAAATTACGTATTACACAATTTGGCTAGATGTAATGTAATTAACGCATTACAGGTGTTGTGGATAAATTATGTTATGTAATCTGTTGCTCTGAGTTTTATCTTTTACATTTCTATTACAGGATTTCAGTATCTATGCGTAGGTTTATCGAGTTTGTATTTCTGTGATCCTGTTTCCTGCAAAAAACACGGACTTTACTGGGCTTTTCGCGGCTATTTGTTACAATTTCGCGCCTATTTGACCGTATCAGTTTGAAGCTTTCTGGAGAGTAAACATGAAATACATCGGTGCCCATGTCAGCGCCAGCGGTGGCGTCTTTAATGCCCCCATTAATGCCAAGGAGATCGGTGCCAATGCGTTTGCTTTGTTTACCAAAAACCAGCGTCGCTGGCAGGCGAAACCGCTAGATGATCTGACCGTACGTAAATTTAAGGCCAACTGTGAAAAGCTGGGTTATAGCGCCGATCAGATCCTGCCTCACGACAGCTATCTGATTAATCTGGGGCACCCGGAAACCGAAAACCTGCAAAAATCCCGCGATGCCTTTTTAGATGAGATGCAGCGTTGTGAACTGTTGGGCCTGAAGTACCTGAATTTCCATCCGGGCAGTCATCTGAAGAAGATTGATGAAGCGGCGTGCCTGACTCGTATCGCAGAATCTATTGATTGGGCACTGGAACAGACAGAGGGTGTAATTGCGGTGATCGAATGCACCGCCGGTCAGGGCAGTAATCTGGGCCATAGTTTTGAACAGTTGGCGGCGATTATTGAACAGGTTGAAGACAAGAGCCGCGTGGGCGTGTGTCTGGATACCTGTCATATGTTTGCCGCAGGTTATGATCTGCGTACCGCAGAGGCGTGCGATAACACCTTTACCGATTTTGCCAATACTGTCGGTTTTGATCATCTGTTTGGCATGCACCTGAATGATTCCAAAGGTGGTTTAAATAGCCGTTTGGATCGTCACCACAGTTTGGGTAAAGGTGAGATTGGCCTGGAATGTTTCCAGTGGTTGATGCAAGACGAGCGTTTTGATGGCATTCCTTTAGTGCTGGAAACCATCGAGCCGGAAATCTGGGCCGATGAGATTCAGATGCTGCGTCGTTTTGAACTGGGTGAGGCGGCCTGATGCAACACCGTGATCATGGTAATGTCAGCTTTGGCAATTCCCGCGAGATTGAAACCACTCAGACTGGGCCTCACGAAGATCTGATCAAAAGGGTACAGAAGCACCTGCAGCAGCCGTTTCAAAAGCCTTACCAGGAGCATAATGTTCAGGCCTTTAAGCAGGCAGAGCAATGGCTGCAAGCGCAAGGTAAACCGCTAATTCTGGATTCCTGCTGTGGTGTTGGGGAAAGTACGCGTCACTTGGCAGAGATGTTTCCTGATTATGCGGTGATCGGTGTCGATCAATCCGAAGATCGCCTGAGCCGGAAGCTGGGCGAGCTGCCGGATAATGCCCTGTTAGTGCGGGCAAATCTATTGGATTTCTGGCGCCTAGCCGTTAATGCGGGCTGGCAACCGGAGCGACACTATCTGCTTTATCCCAACCCCTATCCAAAAAAGAGTCAGTTTAAGCTGCGTTGGCACGGCGGGGCTATGCTGCCTTTTATTGCCAGGCTGGGCGGTCGTTTTGAATGTCGCAGTAATTGGCAGATTTATGTGCAGGAGATGGCTCTGGCGTTGTCTTTGGCCAAGACCTTTAACACTGATCAGGATTGGTTTGATCTGCCGGATGCAGAGCTGGAGGCTCAGTTAGAGCAGGTGGCTGATCAGGTTGTAGCTATCACTCCAGAGCCGGTAATGACACCGTTTGAGCGTAAATATCTGGGCAGCGGTCAGCAGGTGTTTGCCTGGGTTCAAGACTGACCGTGGTCAAGGATTGATCTGGTTAAGGGCGAATGGCTTCAAGGTTCATGGCGTTCAGGACAGACCGGATACAGGACTAAAGTGCGTTTTAATTCATCCTTTAGTAACAATATGTAAGAACTGTTAGAAAGAGTAAGCTTTTGGTCATACCATTGTCATTAGATGATTCTTAAATAGGGTGTTGTCACCCTTCTCATAAAGGACTATGACCATGCTTGCTCTTGGCTTTAACTCTATCGCAGCCCGAATCTGGTGGCTGGTACTGCTCTTCTCTGTCGGCCTTTTCATTGCGACCTGGCAATCTCTACAATCCGTGAATGAAGCGGTGACGGTGAGTTATCAGAAAGCGGCTAAGAGTATGGTGGAAAGTGCCATCAATATTCCCCGCGTGTATGCACAAAAGGTGGCTGATGGTGAGCTGACCGTGGAACAGGCTCAGCAGCAGGCGTTAGCGCTGATGTCTGAGCTTCGCTTTGATAATGGCAATTACATCTTTGTTCATACGGATGATGGCCATGCCCTGATTATTCCTGCCAAACCCAGCCTGAACGGTAAAAACCTTGAGCAGTTACAAGATCCTAATGGCATCTATATCGTAAAAGAGATCCGCCGTAATGCGCAGCAAGGCGGTGGCTTTACCCAGTATCTGTGGCCAAAACCAGAAAACAAAGATGAGCTGATGCTGAAAAGTACTTACTCCGACTTTTTCCAGCAATGGCGTTGGGTTGTTGGTTCTGGCATTAATACTCAGGCGATGAACGATCAGATTGCTGCTGCTCGTAATCAGGCATTGATGGTTATCGCAGGTGTATTGGTGATTGCGGCGATCGTAGCTCTGTTACTGGCGCGTAGTATCAGTGGTCCGTTAAACGAAACCGTTGCTGCCATGCGTAATCTGGCATCCGGTGATGGCGATCTGACCAAACGCTTAAAACAGCCAGCGCTGACAGAACTAAAAACCTTGGTAGGGCATTTTAATCACTTTGTTGAGCATCTACAGCAGTTGATGTCGCAGGTGAAGGATTCCGAGCAAAATCTGTGTGCCGCAGCCAGTCAGATGGCGGTACGTATTGAAAACACTCATCAGGCGGTTAGCGAGCAACAGCAGAGTACCTTTGCCTTGCAGGAAGCGGTGACTGAGGTGCTGCAAGGGGCGGATCAGATCCAAAGTTCGGCCAATGATATTTTACAGGATGTACTTCAGGCCGGTGAGCAGGCGAAGAAGGGACAGTCGGTAGCCAATAATAATATCGAAGCGATTAATCTGCTGGCAGATGATATTGGTCGTGTCAGTGGTGATGTAGAAAAACTGGCGGACAGTGCTGGTAATATCGATAAGGTACTAGAAGTGATTCTGGGTATCGCCGAGCAAACCAATCTATTGGCACTTAATGCGGCGATTGAAGCGGCACGAGCCGGTGAAGCCGGGCGGGGGTTTGCTGTTGTTGCTGATGAAGTACGTACCCTGGCGCAACGGACTCAGGATTCCACCAGTGAGATCCGCACCATTATTGAAGACCTGCAACAGGGAGCGGGTCATGCGGTGAGCAGTATTAATCATGGTGCAGAGGAAGCACAGCGGGTGGCTAATGAGGCGTCCGGTGCCGGTGAGGTACTGGCGGGTATGACAGAAGCTGTATTGCGTATCGAAGGCCTCAATCAACGTATTGCTGCAGCGGCTACGCAACAGCAGCAGGTGATGCATCGCTTTACCGCTCAGGTTGAGGCGATTCATGACAGCTCTCATCAAGTGGCACAAGATACGCAGGATAGCCAGCAGGCGGCGGATCATATGCAGTCTGTCTCTGGGCATTTGAATCAACTGGTCAGTCGTTTCCATATCTAATACCCTGCGCTTATATCGGAGGGCTGATGAATGCCCTCCTAATAAGTGAAAGGAATAGAAGTGATGGGAGCGGCTGGAGATGAGTGAGCAAAAACAGCATATCGTAATTTTGAGCGGTGCAGGTATCAGTGCCGAGAGTGGCATTAAAACCTTTCGCGATTCTGATGGTTTATGGGAAAACCATCGTGTTGAAGATGTCGCCACCCCAGGTGCCTGGGCTCGAGATCAGGAACTGGTGTTGCGTTTTTATAATGAAAGACGACAACAGATACGTACCGCTGAACCCAATGAGGCTCATAAAGCCTTAGCCCGTCTGGAAGAGAAATTCAAAGTCACTGTTATTACCCAGAATATTGATGATCTGCACGAAAGAGGCGGTTCATCCGATGTCTTACATCTGCATGGCGAGATCTTTAAAGCTCGCAGCAGTAAAAATGAAGATTTGTTGTATGAGCTGGGTGATCAGGATATCTACGCTGGTGACCTGTGTGAGCAGGGGGCTCAGTTACGTCCACATATTGTCTGGTTTGGCGAAGATGTGCCCATGTATCCGATTGCCCATGATATTACTCAGACTGCGGATCTGGTGATTGTTGTCGGTACCTCATTAAAAGTTCAGCCGGCTTCTTTTCTGGCTAGTGCCGCACCTTACCATGTGGCGCGTATTGTGGTGGACCCTAAGGCCGAAGCAGATGTACCGGCATTTTATCTGCGTCATCCTGCTGGGAAGATTATGCCTTCTCTGGTGGGTTACTTGCTGCAACAGGGCATGGAGGATCTATCAGGATTGGATCAACTGGCCCCTCAATAGAAAAATTAAGCCGTATTCTTAATAAAGCTTTAAACTAAAGTCATCTATTGGCCGATAAGCTATGGATTATTTAGCCTATGCTATAACTACTTAAACAAAAGCATTTCAATTTTCTTCTGTGACAGGTAGAAAAGTCTCTTGGCTTTGACGGAGGAGATGGCTGAGATGGTTTTGTTTGGGCGTAGGTCTGGTTTAAACGTTTGGCTTAAAAGACTTGTTTTAGACGGTGTTTAGGGCAACGGTTGGGATTTAGGGGTAAGTGATGGGATTAAAAAAACAGGCTTTGTTTCTGGCCGCATTTTTACTGGCGGGTACAAATAGCAGTTGGGCGGCTAAAGATTGGGTGTATGGGATTATTCAAGGGGATACGTTATCTGAGTTTAGCGCCAAATACCTGCGTAGCGACATAGATTGGCGTCAGGTTCAGGTGCTGAATAATATTTCTAATCCTGATTTGATCTTGCCCACCACTAAAATCCGTGTACCTGCTTCCTGGTTGAAAGAGCAACCGAGCTCGGCTTTGGTGATTGCCGTTCAGGGTGATGTTTGGTTACGACGCAGCAAAACAGAGGGTAGTGATACGCCTTTAGCTCGTCCTCTCGAGATCGGTGATCAGTTACTGCTAGGGGATATGATCACCACGGGAGAAAACGGCAGTGTGGCGGTACGTTTTGCGGATGACAGTACGGTATCGCTGTCTCAGAATGCTGAGTTAATCTTTGATCATATGAGTGCCCATGAAGAGACGGGAATGGTGGACTCCCGCTTACGCCTGATGAAAGGCACGGCTGAAACAGAAGTGACGCGTCAATTGGCTGGTCCGGCTCGTTTTGAGATTCATACTCCTTCTGCGATTTCTGCTGTTCGTGGCACCAGTTTCCGTACGACTTATCAACAACAGGAAGATGCGGCACGGGTTGAGGTGTTGCACGGTGGTGTAGCTGTACAGGCCAAGAGCGTGACTGAGCTGGTCGAGCAAGGTTTTGGCACTAAGGTGAAAAAAGGTGAAGCACCGATTAAACCCCGTGAGCTGCTACCGGCGCCTGAGCTTGCCAAGCTGCCAGAAGTACTGACCCAGATTAATCATAACTTCCGTTGGCAGGGACATGCGGATTCCACTGCTTATCGTTTTCAGATCGCTGAACATGAAAGTTTTAATACCCTGATCTGGGAGAAAGTTCAGCCTGGCAGCGAACTGTTTTTCCCAGAACTCAATGATGGCAAGTATTTTGTCCGTCTGCGTAGTATTGATGATATCGGTATCGAAGGACATAGCCAGGTTAAGCCTGTGATGATTAATCTGATGCCGCTGCCGCCTGTGCCAATCCGTTATACCGGCCAGGGAGGGGTGATTGGTAATAACTTTGAGCTGCGTTGGACTATTGCCCCTCAAGCGACCCGCTATCGTTTGCAGATCGCTAAAGATGCTGGTTTTAAACAACTGGTTGTGGATAAAACAGATCTTTCACAGGCCTATGACGGTGATCTAAGAATCGATCAGGACGGAGACTACTACTGGCGGGTTGCCAGTATCAGTGCTGATGGTGAACAGGGTGAATTCAGTCAGATTGCTCCTTTGGCGATCACCCGAACTCATCCTATTTTACAAGGTGACTGGCTACATGATCGTCAGAAGGTGCATCTGAGTTGGCCAAGTCTGACTGGTGAGGCTTATCAAGTACAGGTGGCTGAAGACCCTGAGTTTAAGCACCTGGTGCTTGATCGCCGACAGAATCACGGCCAGTTAACACTGAAACGTTACTACAAGCCGCGTTACTTGAGAATTGCTTCTGCCAGTCAGCAGGCACATGGTAAATGGGGTGAGGTTCAAGTGATTTCTCCAAGTCAGAGCCTGAAGTATCTGCCTGGTTTTAGTTGGTTTGCGATTGTGCTGGCTGTTTTATGATGGGACTCAAACTGTCAGGGATGACCAAAAATATCTTGTTGTTGGCTGCGACCCTGTTATTGCTGCTGCTCTGGATAACGGCTCCCTTTACCAAGCGTATGGATCAGTTCTTCTACGATAGCTGGATGAGTTTAAATGAAACTCCGGTATCCGGTCAGGTGGTTGTGATTGGAGTGGATGATCAAAGCCTGGCTTATCTCGGTCGCTGGCCCTGGAGTCGTACGGTTCATGCTGAGATGATTGACCGCTTAACCTCTGCCAAGGTCAGGGCTGTTGGGGTGGATATCATTTTCTCTGAGCCAGAATCGGAGCAGGCTGATCGCCGTTTAGCTAAGGCGATCCAGGATAACGGTCGTGTTGTGCTGGCGCTGGCGCCAGAACGTCTGGGTATGAATCAATCCATGCAGGAGTTATTGCCTATCCCTGCTTTGGCCATAGCCGCAAGACGCTTAGGTCATGTGGATGTTGAGCTGGACTCTGATGGGTTAGCCCGAACGCTGTACCAATTTGGCGGTTTAGGTGAACCCCGTTGGCCAGCCTTTTCATTGGCCTTAGCCCATCTGACAGCTGAGAACGTGGTCAGTGATATCGGCTATAAAATTGAGAGCCAGGATCAGGGGAGCGGCTGGATACGGCAAAGACCCATGCTGATCCCCTATTGGGGGGAGCAAGGACACTTCAGGCATTATTCCTATATAGATGTTCTGCAGGGGCGTGTTGGCATTAAACAGTTGAAGGATAAAACGGTGCTGATTGGTGCTACAGCTGTGGGAATGGGCGATGTGCTCTCGACACCGGTCCAACGAATGTCTGGTGTGGAGTTTAATGCCAATATTATTGAATCCATGATTCAGCAAAAGCAGATAACGGCTGCAAATGATACGCAGGCTCTCTGGTTGAACCTGTTGCTGGCCGGTGTTTTTGCTGCGCTTATTATTTTCTTGCCGCCGCGTTTTTACACTTCAGTTGCCCTATTTGGTTTGGTGCTGCCTCTTGCGTTGTCCTATCTGATGTTTGTTGGGCAATCAAACTGGTTTGCACCTACTAATGCTTTGTTCTTCCAGGGTATGGTATTGCTAGCCTTAGGTGGGTGGCGCTATCAGAAGTCTCTGAAGCAGGTGGATGTGCTGCATGAGCAGATATATCGAGAAAGCCATTTTGATAATCTGACTCAGCTGCCTAATCAGAAAATGCTGCAGCAGGAAATCACTCAGGGCATGGAAAAAGCGCAACGACAGAGCGGACAGATGGCGCTGTTGGTGATTCAACTGGGCGGTATCAAAAATGTGAATGATCGTTTGGGCCTGGAAGCGGGTGATCAGGTGCTGTTGAAGGCCGCCCAACAACTGCAAAAAGCCGTAGTCTTTCAGCATCCTGTGGCACGCTTAGGTGGTGCTGAGTTTGCAGTGCTATTAAACCCTGTTAAAGGGCAGCAGGACGTGCATCATATGGCTAGCCGTATCACGCCTTTGCTGCAACAAGCTTATCGTGTGGGTGAAGAAGACTTTTATCTAACGCCAAGCATTGGTGTAAGTGTTTTTCCTGGTGATGGTGAAAATGCTCAGGCTTTACTCAGTAACGCCTTTACCGCAATGCATAGAGCGAAAGAAGATAAAAAGTGTGATCTTTATTTCTTCTCCGAGCAGCTGAAAGACCAAATTGTACAAGCGTCAGAGCTTGAGAGGGATCTACGCAAAGCCCTGGCCTGTAATGAGTTAGAGGTGTATTACCAACCTCAGGTCGTGACGGGTAACGGTGAGATTATCGGTATGGAAGCACTGCTGCGTTGGATTCATCCTGAGCGAGGTTTTATCTCTCCAGCAGACTTTATCCCTATCGCTGAAAAGACCGGACTGATTCTGGAGATCGGTAACTGGGTCTTATATCAAGCCTGTGCCCAGGTCGCTCAGTGGCGGGAAGAGAGACAGCAGGATATACGCATTGCAGTGAATGTTTCAGCGATTCAGTTTGGTGAAGGAGATCTGGTGCAGCATGTGGTTGATACGCTGCAGAAAACCGGGTTGCCTTCTGATTTGCTTGAATTGGAAATTACAGAGTCTGCTCTAATGAATGATATGGAAGAGACTCGAGATACCTTGCTGCAGTTAAGGCGTTTGGGCGTACAGATTGCTATTGATGATTTTGGTACCGGTTATTCTTCGCTCAGTTATCTGCAGAACTTTCCTTTGGATCGCATCAAGATCGATCAGAGCTTTGTGCGTGATCTGACGGAAAATAGCGAAACAGCGGAAATTACCTTGGCGATTATCTCTATGGCCCATGGTCTGAAGTTAAAGGTGATTGCGGAAGGTGTGGAAACGGATGATCAAAGGCATTTCCTGAAATCACAAACCTGCGAAGAGTTGCAAGGGTTCTATTTTAGTCGTCCCTTACCAGCAAAAGATATTGAGCAGCTGCTTAGCGCTCCTGTATTAGGCGTTGAAAAATAGCCCTGTGGATAAGATAGGGGGTTGTGGAGTTTTCTGCGGCTGCAGTAAACTTCGCACCCTCTATTAGCGCGGGTCTACTCAATGTCTAAACCTTTCTCTCTGCCCTTACCTCCGGCTCCTGAAGCAGAACGCAAAGCTTTTACTGCCCGAGGCTCACGCTTGAATCGTTGCCCTGGCTGTTTGATGGCAGTAGAGCGTTGTATCTGTGATCTACGCCCTGAGAATGTATCCTGTCGGGCACAAATCTGGTTGCTTATGCATCCAGAAGAGATCTACAAGCCGACCAATACCGGACGTTTGTTGACGGACTGCTTACCGGATACCCAGGTGTTCTACTGGTATCGCACTGAACCCAATGCTCAGCTGCTGGCTCTGTTAAAAGATGATCAGTATCAGCCCTTTATTATTTTTCCCGATGATATGGAAGACTATGCTCACCGTGTAGTCCAGTTTGATCAGGTGATGGCGTTGCAGGCAGAGTATCACGACAGTTGTGATAAAGCTGGCAAGACTGATCAGGATAATAAAAGTAGTAACCGCAGTAAGATCCCAGTGTTTATTATTCTGGATGGTACCTGGCGTCAGGCACGGCGTATGTTCCGTAAAAGCCCTTATCTGGCCGACCTGCCGGTATTGCCATTGAAAACTGATCGTTTAACCCGTTATGCCTTGCGTAAACCTGCCAGTGAACAACATTTGTGTACTGTCGAAGTAGGCATTGAGTTATTAAAGCAGGCGGGGGAAATACAGGCAGCAGAGGCGGTGGAAGGTTATTTTGAGGCCTTTAACCGACGTTATGCCGAAGCAAGGGGGCTGCGTGACGAAGTACTTGAGCGTATCAATCGAGTATAGAGGCTTAGGTGGTGATATTGATCAGCAAATAGTTTTAGACTGAGTTAAAAAACCTCTGTTACCGGAGTAGCGGAGGTTTTTTATAAGATGCTATTGCCAGAAGGCAATAAGGATCAGATCAGTTTGCTCTTAGTCCTGGCCGTCCAGGAAGCGCTCCGCATCCAGAGCAGCCATACAGCCAGTACCCGCAGAGGTAATTGCCTGGCGATAGATATGATCCATTACGTCACCCGCAGCATAAACACCTTCTACGCTGGTTTGAGTGGCGTTGCCTTCCAGACCGGACTGAACCTTCAGGTAGCCGTCTTTCATCTCCAGCTGGCCTTCAAAGATACCGGTATTTGGCTTGTGGCCGATGGCGATAAATACGCCCATTACGTCGATCTCTTGAGTATCGCCACCTTCCGTGCTCTTCAGGCGCAGACCGGTTACACCTTGCTCGTCACCCAGAACCTCATCCAGTGTGTGATTCCAGATGATGTCGATATTGCCGTTTTCAGCACGTTCAAACAGTTTATCCTGCAGGATCTTCTCGGAACGCAGGCTGTCACGACGGTGAATCAGCGTCACCTTCTTGGCGATATTAGACAGGTACAGCGCTTCTTCAACAGCAGTGTTACCACCGCCCACAACAGCCACTTCCTGATTGCGATAGAAGAAACCATCACAGGTGGCACAAGCCGATACACCTTTACCCATAAAGGCTTCTTCGCTTGGCAGGCCCAGGTACTGAGCGCTGGCACCGGTCGCAATAATCAGAGCGTCACAGGTGTAGGTGCCGTTGTCGCCTTTCAGGGTGAAAGGACGCTGGCTCAGTTCAACTTCGTTGATATGGTCGAATACGATCTCGGTGTCAAAACGCTCAGCGTGTTTGCGCATATCTTCAACCAGTTGAGGACCCTGAATGCCGTCAAATGCGCCAGGCCAGTTATCAACATCAGTGGTTGTGGTCAACTGACCACCCATCTGCATACCTGTAATGATGACAGGTTTCAGGTTGGCGCGAGCTGCGTAAACGGCAGCGGTGTAACCTGCAGGGCCGGAACCTAAGATAATCAGTTTTTCGTGACGGCTTTCGCTCATGATGTTCTCCTGACAAACCCTATAGGGTTTTCACTTTAGATGTCTGTTTTCCTGAGCATCAATATGGGGGCAAGGCGATAAAATGCCAGTCCCAGTCTTATATCAAAACGCTATTTCTACCTAGCCAGAAAATTTATGAATCTATTAACCCCAAAGGATGCGGTAATTGATCATAACCGGTTGGGAAATTTGGTTGCTCAACTTGAATGATGCAAGCTTAACAGAGTCTGAACTGTACTTTGAGCGCTAGATTAACTGGCTTAATGGATAGGAGCTAATGGGTTTGGTAGATCTTGTTGATAGGTAAAAGCAATGAATTGATCGCAATGGCAATAATACAGGATGTCTCATGGAGTATTGCCGGTATTAAAAAGCAAAGTCCCGCTGTTAAGAAGCGGGACTTGATTCAGGAAAAACCATGGCATTAAGTCGGTTTACCGGCATTGAGATAAAAAGCCGGTTTCAATTTCAGGATTCATCTTCTCTTCTTAGTTCGACGCTAAGTAGTTCTCCTTCCATATTTACCCTGACTGATACATGAATAGGAGCGCAGCAAGCCTGGCAGTCTTCATAGTAGTCTTGGTCTCCTCCCGTTGTGTCTACTGCTGTATCCAGTGCAGACCCACAATAAGGACATTGCCCATGTACCGCTGTGAGCATCTCCTCTAACATAACGCTCCCTCCGGATCGCTTGAACGCTCTGGCAGACTAGAGAAGCGGGCCTGCCAGAGTAAATATCATGCTATTTTGTTTTTATCCTGTATGGCTGTAGTGAAAGGAAAGTTGTTCTTCTTACTACGGTATTTAACCTACGCCGGGTGGGCGTTTTATTCATAGTGAATCACTATTCGTTTCACATCATTAACTATAGACAATATCTGTCATCTTGCAGGAAATATTTCTTTTATTTTAATGATGATGATTAATCACTGCTGAACAACAGTTGGCGTTGCTCATCTTGAAGCTGATCAATCAGCATTAAGAGTTTTTCGACGGCCAGAGGTTTAGTCAGGTATTCGGTAAAACCTGCTCTTAAACTTTGATTAATAAAGTCCGGCTGGTTTTCCGCACTGATGGCGACAATCGGTATGGTGGCGGTTTTAGGACTGGCTTGCAGGATTTCCAGTACTTCATGGCCAGTGAGGTCTGGCATATGCATATCCAGCAGGATCAGATCCAATGACTGCTTTAATGCCAGATCAATTGCGTAACTGGCATTGGATTCGATAAACAAACGGATATCATTTCGTTTTTGTAATACACCTTCCAGCAAACGCAGATGAATAGGGTCGTCATCAATACATAAGATATTGAAATGAGCCGGTGCATCATTAGGGGTACTGATCGTTTTAGCTTGTGTAATGGGGAGCTCAAGCCAGAACTGACTGCCTTTTGGTTGCCGTGGTTGATAGCCAATCTGGCCATACATCATCTCTGCCAGGCGCTTGCTGATAGCGAGGCCGAGACCTGTGCCTTCTGTGGATGTATTTTCTGCTCCCAGTCGATTAAAAGCCTGGAAAAGTTGCTGCTGTTTCTGGTTATCAACCCCAATACCTGTATCGGCAACGGTAACGCGCAGGGTGCGGCTATCACTTTGTTCCAAGCTGAGGTAGATGTGTCCACTCTGCTCGTTGTATTTGATCGCATTGGATAGCAGGTTGATCAGGATTTGCTTCAGGCGGATACGATCTGCTAATACTTCTGGTGGTGTTAATGCGGCAGTGATATGAATTTGAATCTCTCGCTCTGCCGCGAGGTGTTGCACGACGCTCACTGATTCCCGCAATAGTTTTTCTGCTGACAAGGATTCTGTCTGGAGCTTCATGCGTCCAGATTCCATACGGGCCAGATCAAGAATGTCGTTGATCAAAATTAGCAGGTGTTTGCCCGAAGCATGGATCTCCTCAACATTTTCTTGTTGATGAGAGGGGAGATTGTCATCCAACAGGAGTTGGCTAAAACCTAAAATAGCATTTAATGGTGTGCGCAACTCATGGCTGACACTGGACAATAGCTGGGATTTGGCTCGACTGGCTTGCTCTGCGCGATCGCGAGCTTCAATCAATGCTTGTTCGGTTAGGCGTTTATTGATACCCATACCCAGCACATGAATGATTCTATGTACAAAGGCTTTCTGCTCTGGTGTTTGAATCACATGTTTAGGCAGATTCATCACAATAACAGCGGGTTGCCCGTTTTGGCGTAGGGGAACCGCATAGAGGGTGTGGCTGTGTTCGATGCGGCAGGGTTGGGCCTGATGACTATCCAAAGGCAGTTCTCTAGGCAAACCCTGATCAAGCACCTGTTGGCATAGTTGAAACGTGATTGGCAGTTTGGAGCACTGGCTGTTTTGGCAGACGCCATGCTGAACGACGGTTTGCAGGCCCATGCTGCTGACTTGATAGAGTCCCAGTAGGCTCCATTGCCAGTTATGATTTAAATTAAGCTGGCTTTGGCATTGGCTTAAAAACTCCTGCATAGGCAGGTCATCCAGGCACAATGCCATCAGAATGCTGAGAGAACTTTCCTGTTGTGCTTTCTGTTCCAGCAGTTTCTGGTGATAGTAAATTTCACTCTGATCTTCGTAAAAAGCCACGTAGTGGGTAAAGTGCCCCTGATCATCCGTGACGGCAGTGATATTAACGTGGTACAGCGCTTCGCCGGATTTCAGGTTGTGCCACAGCTCACCCTGCCAGTAACCCTGTTCATATAACGCGAGCCACATATCACGATAATCATCGTCCTGCTGTCTGGGGGAGCGCAGTATGCGGATATTTTTCCCCTTCAGTTGCGCCATCTGATAGCCGGTCTGCTGGCAAAATGCCTGATTGACCTTAATAAAGCCGCCATTGCGATCCAGAATGACCGCAGCCTGATGGGCATCAAAAGCGCTGGCCAAAAGCTTGAGCTCTTCTGACACATCCATGTGGTTTGAACTTACGAGCATAACGCTCTCCCTAACTCTTACAGAGAAAAACAAATAGTTACTCAAGTTAACATTTATTGAAATTATTTCTTTTTCACACTGAATTCAAGAGTTAGGTGTTTATTACCCTTCTTTTTTTGTTGTTTTTATGCGCTCTCACACAAAAGTATCTCGATATTCATCGGCAAACGGGTGAAGCCATCAGCTAAAGGGAGATTTTTGTATGAGCGCTTAAATTCGGCCAAGTCTTGGCGAGTGTTTTATTTGTCTGCTTCGTTTTCTTTTTGCAGCAACTGGTAAAGAGAAGCGTAAAGAGATGGGTTTGCAACGATCATCTGCTCGCCATAAAGTGCTGCGGGATAATTTTCCGGACAGCCATCTAAGTGTCCGGCCTGAGCGCCCGCTTGAAGAGCAATCAGTCGGGCGGCGGCAAAGTCCCATGGACTCACAGTTTCGTAATAAGCATCTAGTCGGCCACAGGCAACATAGCAGATATCCATGGCAGCGGAGCCACCACGACGTAGGTCCTGGCATTGAGTCAGAATTTTATGCAGTCGTGGCAATAGAGCGGGGACTTTGCTTTTGTCGTAGGGAAAGCCGGTGGCAACCAGGGCTTTACGTAACTCTTGGGTTTGACTGATCTGTATTTCATCGCCGTTCAGTGTCGCTGCTTCTCCAGAGATGGCAGCAAAACATTCTCCGGTAAAAGGCGCGTATACCACACCGGCTTTTACTTCTCCTTGTTCTGCATACGCGATAGAGATTCCTACTTGCTGTAGGCCGTGAGCATAATTCACTGTGCCGTCGATGGGATCGATAATCCACATCGGTTGATAAAGGCTCTGAGTATTGGAGTAATCCGGGGATGATTCTTCTGAAAAGATGCCATGTTCGGGAAATTGTAGTTGCAGTTGAGTGCGAATCAGCTGGTCTGCTTTCAAATCGGCGCTAGTGACCAGTTCATGGCCTGCTTTGTAATCCTGGGAAAAGCTTTGATGTTGACGCATTTCGAGAATAACCTGCCCGGCTTGTTGGGCGATCTCAATAGCGGTATCCAGGTAGCTCTGTAATTGAGCCTGATTGCTGGGGGAAATCTGTTGCACGGCGACACTCCGAATGCTCTGGGAAATAACGGCATTAACAGATAATAGTACTGGTTTATAGATAAATCAGTAGGTTAAAAAGATGTGCTGTTAACTGAAGAGAGTTTTGCTTGGAATAGTGCCGGGAGGAATTGATATGACTCAGGGGTCATTATTCACTTGTTAAGCAGAAACTGATTTGTTATTTTCTGAAACGCGGGCAACAAAAAAAGCGGTTTACCTAAGTAAACCGCTTTTTGAAATTTGGTAGCGGGGGCCGGATTTGAACCGACGACCTTCGGGTTATGAGCCCGACGAGCTACCAGGCTGCTCCACCCCGCATCAACGTGGGGCGTATTATAGGCATTAATTTGTCTATGTCAAACATAATAATGAAAAAAACGTACGAGCAATGGCTGCCTGTAATCAAACTCCATAGAAAATGTAATAGTGCTGTCACTGTAGAGCCTTACAACTATTGGGGTGCAAGCAAAACACAAGGGAAGCAGAGGGACTTTAAATGAGTAAAAAAATTGCCTTAGTGACGGGTGGTACTGGTGGTATTGGTACTGCAATTTGTCGTCGTCTGGCAGATGATGGTTTCCAGGTAGTAGCGGCCTATACTAACGAAGAAAAAGCGAAGGCTTGGAAAGATCAACAGAAAACAGAAGGTTATGATTTTGAAATCAGCCATATCAATGTGGGTGAGTTTGAATCCTGTCAGCAAGCTTGTAAGGACGTAGCGGAGCGATTGGGACCTATTTCTGTACTGGTGAACAATGCGGGTATTACTCGTGACGGCTTCATGAAGAAAATGAGCTGGGAGAAGTGGCACGAAGTAATCAAGGTGAATCTGGATAGCGTGTTCAATATGAGCAAGGCGTGTCTGGATAATATGCTGGAGGCCAAATACGGCCGTATTATCAATATCTCTTCCATTAATGGTCAGAAAGGCCAGATGGGACAGACCAACTACTCCGCAGCAAAAGCGGGTATGCATGGCTTTACCAAGGCTCTGGCTCAGGAAACTGCGCGTAAGGGCATCACGGTGAATACGATTTCTCCAGGTTATATCGCCACCGATATGATCATGAAGATTGATGAGCCAATTCGTAACTCCATTATGGAAGGCATTCCGGTGGGGCGTTTTGGTAAACCGGAAGAGATTGCTGGCTCGGTGTCTTTCCTGGCGTCGGACGAAGCGGGTTTTATTACCGGTTCTAATCTGGCAATCAATGGCGGTCAGCATATGTGTTAATTACTGTTGGCTAACAATCTGAAGCCGGAAAGCAGGATATTGTGACAAATATCCTGCTTTCCGGCTTCTTTCGTTCTTAGTATTTACCTTGCTTCTTGTATAATAGCGTTTAGTCACATAAATTTACTGTTTATAGACGATCTCATTCGTTCATTTCTTTTAAGGTCAGAGTTAGTGGCATTGAATCTATCAGAGCAGCAAGCGGCCTTTCAATTTAAAGGCGGTGCTTTAACCGTTACCACGCTGGAGCTTTTTACATCAGATGTGCTCCTGATTGCTGATGAACTTAATCAGCAAACCCGCCGTGCGCCTGCTTTCTTTAGCCAGACCCCTGTGGTGTTGGCCTTTGATAAGCTGGAGCAGGATGAAACGGTTGCTTTGGATCTGATAGTGGCGACTTGCAAACAGGCCGGTTTGATCCCTATCGCTGTGCGTTGTTCCCAGGATGCCATTAAGCAATCGGCCCGGGCCTTGGGCCTTGGTTGGTTTCCTCCGCAAAGTGAGAAACGACTGCGTGAGATTAATGAGCAGGCTGAGCAGCAGGTTATCGCGGCTAGAAAGCCAACTATGGTAATACGTAATACGGTGCGTTCAGGACAACAGCTCTATGCTAAAGAGACTGATCTTGTGGTTATGGGGGCTGTCAATGAAGGGGCAGAAGTGATTGCCGATGGCAATGTGTATGTCTGGGGTGCGTTAAGAGGCCGTGGTATCGCAGGTGCCCAGGGGGATCAGAGTACAAGAATTTTTTGTCAGCAGTTCAAGGCTGAACTGGTGTCTATTGGTGGTATTTTTCAAACCTTTGAATCCTATGATTGGCCAGAGGTTGCTGAGCGTCCGATAGAAATTTATCTGGAAGATGAACGTTTGATTGTTGGTTCGTAATTCAAGTGTCTGCATGACGGGAGTCGGTCATTGGCTAAGGTAGTGGTAATCACCTCTGGTAAAGGTGGAGTAGGGAAGACAACCAGTTGTGCATCAATTGGTACAGCGCTGGCGATGCAGGGTTTTCGCACAGTGTTGATCGACTTTGATGTTGGTTTGCGTAACCTGGATCTGGTGATGGGCTGTGAGCGCCGTGTAGTTTATGATTTGATCAATGTACTCTCTGGAGAGGCCAAGCTTTCTCAGGCATTGATTAAAGACAAACGACTTGATGGTTTGTATATGTTACCTGCGTCACAGACCCGGGATAAAGATGCGCTTACTCTGGAAGGTGTTGAAGAGATCATCAATGAGTTGAAGGAAGACTTCGACTATATTGTGTGTGATTCTCCGGCAGGTATTGAACGTGGCGCGTTACTGGCCATGTATTTTGCCGAGGAAGCCGTGATCGTCACGAATCCTGAAGTCTCTTCTGTACGTGATTCTGATCGTATTATTGGACTGTTGGATTCTAAAACCCGTATGGCAGAGCAAGGACAGGCCGTACCATCACGTTTGTTGATTACCCGCTATAATCCAGAACGGGTTGAACAGGCAGAAATGATGTCCGTACAGGATATTGAAGAGATTTTAGCGATTCCTCTGGTCGGCGTTGTCCCAGAATCGGAAGCAGTGTTAAAAGCGTCAAACCAGGGTATACCCGTTGTTCATGATCAGGAAAGCGATGCCGGTCAGGCTTATAGTGATATGACGGCTCGTTTCTTAGGTGAAGAAAGAGAGATGCGCTTTACTGAAATCGAGAAGAAGGGATTTTTTAGCCGAATGTTCGGAGGTCGGCGATGAAAATGTTTAGAAAGCTTTTTGAACGAGAAGAGGTACATTCTGCTGATGTTGCTCGTGAGCGACTGAAGTTGATGTTGTCTCAGGATCGTCTGCAAAGGCAGCAGCCTGATTTTTTGCCGCGCTTGCAGAAAGAGCTGGTGGAAGTGATTCGACGCTATACTCAATCCTCCCAGGATGAGATTCAGATCAGCTGCCATGCCCTGCCTCAGCGTTCCCAAATTGAAGTTAATGTTTCCTGGCCGCGTAATACCTGATAATGAGATGCTGACACTTTGTTGTTAGTCTTAGGATTATTGGCCATCTGGTAAAAAGGACTTGAACCTTGAGTTCACAGCCCACGTTATTCTGGCACGATTACGAAAGTTTTGGTGCCGACCCGCGCAAAGATCGCCCGGCGCAGTTTGCCGGTATACGTACTGACCTGGAATTAAATGAGATCGCCGAGCCGGTTGAGGTTTTCTGTCAGCCGGCAGATGATTTTCTTCCTAGCCCGGATGCTTGTTTAATCACCGGGATTACCCCTCAGCAAGCGCAGCAGGACGGTTTTCCTGAAGCGGAGTTTATCGCTCGTGTGCATCAGGAGCTGAATCAGGCTAATACCTGCTCTCTGGGTTATAACACCCTGCGTTTCGATGATGAATTGACCCGTCATACCCTGTATCGCAATTTCTATGATGCTTATGGCCGCGAATGGCAGAACGGCAACTCCCGCTGGGACCTGATCGATGTGGTGCGCACCGCTTATGCGTTACGCCCTCAGGGTATCGAATGGCCGCTCAACGATGAAGGTCTGCCGAGCTTTAAGCTGGAGCATCTGACTGCGGCGAATGGTATTGAGCATGCCGGTGCCCACGATGCGGTGGCTGATGTACGCGCGACCATTGCTATGGCACGTTTGATTCGTAGTCAGCAACCTAAGTTGTTTGATTATCTGTTTAGTTTGCGGGATAAACGCAAAGTCGGTGAACAGCTGAATATTTATCAGCGTAAGCCAGTACTGCATATCTCTGGTATGTTTGGTGCGGCGCGAGGTAATGCCGCTATCGTGGTGCCGATTGCTGAGCATCCAACCAATAAAAACGGTGTCATCTGTTTTGATCTGGCGGAAGATCCCAGTGTATTGGCGGAGCTAAGTGTTGAGCAGATTCAGCATCGTGTCTTTACCGCTCAAGCCGAGCTGACCGAAAGCCGTATTCCGCTGAAAGTGATCCATCTGAACCGTTGCCCTGTGGTGCTACCGGTTTCTATGGTCGATACGGAGGTTGAAAAGCGCACTGGACTGAATCGTCAGTTATGTGAGCAGCATTGGCATAAGCTGCATCAATTAGGTGATTTGACGGCTAAACTGCAGCAAGTGTTTGTGCAGCCGGAGTCAGCCAATAAAGAGTACGATCCGGATCTGATGTTATACAGCGGCGGTTTCTTTGGTCCTCAGGATAAGGGGCAGATGGAAGTGGTGCGCCAGACCCCTGCTGAGCAGTTGGGCGAGCTTACGCTAGCATTTCGTGATTCGCGTCTGGATGAGATGTTCTTCCGCTACCGTGCCCGTAACTATCGGGATTATCTCAGTGGTGATGAACAGCAGCGTTGGGATGAATACCGCTGGCAGCGCATTAATGATGCCAGTGTCAGTAATATGACACCGCAGCAGTTTAATCAACGTCTGGTAGAGTTGAGTCAAACCGAACTGACGCCACGGGATCAAAATATTCTGGAAGATCTGGTGTTGTATGTGGAGTCGTTGGTGCCATCCCATCTGTTTTAAGGCACTTTTTAAGATGCTTTACACGATAAGATGTTTGAGATGCTTTCAGACGTTTAAGGCTTCTTTGAGATAAAGGTCTGCTTCTCAATATCATATGCCCTTAAAGGCTTTGGCTTTTAGGGGCATTGTTGTTTCTACGACTGCATTTTTGCCCATTAAAGGTTTTTACCAATAGTATTGTCCCTATAAAAAGGGTACGGATATCTGGGCTTTGCTGCTATATAACGGTGCTCTTATATCAGCACGCTAACTCTATCTTTCCAGATCACTGGGTTTGTGGAGTTAGGGCTGAGGCGTTATGGGTTTGTAAGCGGGCTGAGTAGATAGAGGAATAGGGTTATGGTGTTAAGCTCCAGAATGATGATTGTGCTGGTCACTCTGTTAGTGGCTCTGGGGCCGCTGTCCACCGATATGTATCTGCCTTCACTGCCGGCTATGATGGAATTCTTTTCCGTTGAAGTAGAGCAGGTGCAGCTGACCCTGAGTAGCTTTCTGGTGGGTTTTGCGCTGTCGCAGTTGATCTATGGGCCGTTAGCGGATCGCTTTGGTCGTAAACCGGTGATTGCGGCTGGGATGTTATTGTTTGCGCTAGCAAGCTTGGGTTGTGCCTTTGCTGAGAGTATTGAGGCGCTGATAGTCTGGCGCTTTCTGCAGGCATTGGGCGGTTGTGCCGGGCCTGTTCTGGGACGAGCGATGATCCGGGACCTGTATTCGCCGTTAGAGTCTGCTCGCTTGTTATCATTTGTGGCATCGGCGATGTCGCTGGCACCGGCGATAGGGCCTTTGCTGGGTGGTTATCTGGTGATCTGGTTTGATTGGCAGGCGATCTTTGTTTTGCTGATGTTGTATGGCTTGGCTTTAAGCTTGATCTTTGCTCTTAAAGTGCCTGAAACTCTACCGCAGGAAAACCGCCAGCCCTTTCGCTTAAAACCGACGTTGGCGAACTACCGTACTTTACTGACCCATCCTAGCTATATGGGGTATGTCTTTAGTTGTGCCTTTGCCTATTCTGGTCTGTTTGCCTTTATCTCCGGCTCATCATTTGTAGTGATCGACTATTTTCAGGTACCGGAGCAGTACTTTGGTTATTTCTTTCTGGTGGCTATTGTCGGTTATATCACAGGTTCTTTTCTGGCAGGGCGTTATAGTCGGCGCTTGGGTTTGAATGTCTTGATGAAGTTGGGTCTGGCTGCAGTACTGTTATCAGGAATGGTGATTGCTAGTGTGGTGATGCTGGAGTGGTATAAGGTCTTGCCGGTGTTTGTGCCTATCTATTTCTTCTGCTGCGGTGTGGGTGTGATTATGCCTCAGTCGATGGCGGGGGCTTTAGCACCGTTTGCCCATATGGCCGGAACCGCGTCAGCACTGTTTGGTTTTTTGCAGATGAGTTGTGCTGCGGTAGTCGGGATCTGGGTGGGGCATAGTTACGACAGTAGCCCGGCAGGTATGTTAAGTGCGATCGCCTTGATGGGGTTGTTAGCCCCTTGTGCTTACTTTCTGCTTATCGAAAGAAGGGCTGAGCAGGCGGGGTAGGTGGGTTTTACTCGCTGTGCTGGATGGCGTGTTTTTTCTTAAAGCGTTATTGCCTGCTCCTTTTTGATCCTCTTGTTTTTAAAGGGCTCTTGTTCACAAGAGCCCTTTATCATGGCTTAAAACTTGTCATAGATGTGGAGCTTATCTCCAGATTTTAAAGCTTATCTACAGGTGTTAACTGTTTAGCCAGCTCATTGGCCTGAGTGAATGTCTTGTCACCGCTTTTGTAACTCACGGTTAGCTGACGATCTGGGGTATCAATCAGTTGGCTCTGGAACAGTTCGACAATCTCTTGCTGAGACAGTGACTGTACTGCCTGAGCCAATAACTCGCGGCGATTAAAGTCGGTGTATTCCAGTGCCATATCACGCCAGAAGCGCTGAGTGCGTGCCTGCAGATGATCATCCTTTTCCAGCAGGTTGGCCAGCAAGCCTGCTTTCTGCTGTTCAAACTCTTGCTCTGGCATCTGGGCCAGCTGTTGTGCAAAGTCTGCCAGGAAGCTTTCACTACGCTGAGTGATATCGGCTGGTGTATGGCTTGGTGATTGTACCAGCAGGCTTAGGCCTGGCGTTTTTAGCATCGGATGGAAGCTGGCAAAGACGATATAGCCCAGCTGCTGTTGGGTGCGCATCTCGTGGTAGTACGGGCTTTGCAGCAGTTGGGCCATCAGCATCCAGCGTGCTTGTTCTTCGATTGAGTTATCACGTCCCTGGAAGTAGTGCAGGTAAGCGTTGTCGTTATGCTCAATCTCCGGCTGGTGCTGTAAGGCTTGGTCGGCAAGAGACAAGATTGTAAAGCCCGGTACCTGGTCTTTATTTAAGGTTGGTTTCAGCTGATCTTTTACCTGTTGTAGGTTGCGTTCCGCTTCCTCTTGGGTCAGATTGCCAACAATCATGCTTTCGATATACAGCTGTTGCAGGAACTCACTGCGGAAGGCTTCCAGCTGTTCCAGAGTCACATCGTCGATAGCGGCCAACAGCTCTTTCTCATGCCAATCCGGTGACATCAAGATAGCAGACGCTTCGCCCATTACCTGATGATAGAGCTGGGCTTTGTCTGCATTTTTCCAGCGCTTGATCAGGCTCTGGCGAACCAGAGTAAAGCTTTCGGGTTGGATCTTATCGCTGGTTAAAATATGCAGCAGCTTATCCAACAGCAGGCTTTGTTTCTCATCATAACCGCCCAGCTGCAGGGTCAGGCCGCGCACGTGTTTGTAAACGGTGTAATCCAGACCGGCCAGTTTGGCGGGATAGGCAAACTCGTTGCTGGCTTCTTTTAACCAGCTGGCCAGCATCTGGGTCATTACTGCACTCTTGGCTGATTGAGCGCTCAGTGGTGATTGCAGGCTAAAGTACTGCTGAGCTTTAGGGGTTTCAAACTCAGTATCATGTTTAAACCACAGAACGTATTCGTCACTGGCACTGATATCCTGCGGGATGCTATTGCTATCTGCTTCTTTCAGATGCAGGTTCTGAGCAATAAAAGGGTTTTCGTTGGGTAGGGTAAATACCGAACTATCCAATGGTTGGATGCTATTAGCATCAAAGCTATCTAGGCGGTACTCACCGTGGAACCAAGGGGATTCCAGATCAGTGTCCAGATCCGGACTGACCTGAGTGATCAATAGATTGTTCGGTTGCAGATAATCCAGATACTCTTGAATGAGTTTGGCATCGAACTGCTCCATAGCATATGGTGCGTGCAGTATCTCGCTTACTGGGTAGCGTGGCATATTGTAAGCTAAGGTGCTGACGTAATGGATCGGTGAACCCTGCTCGACAAAGTTGAACTCCTGTTCAGACAGGATACGTTGCTCATCAAAACGCCAGGCTTCGATGCCTTTCGCCTGCAGTAATTGGATATAACCAAATACCGCATTCAGTACTTCCTGCTGCTGTTGGAAGCCTTGCTCGGTCAGGCTGATGCCAATAGTAAACAGGCTGGTTTCTTTTGTGCCCAGGCCACGCCCTGCAGATAAACCGGTTGCCCAGCCCTGTTGTTTCAGGTAGGACAGCAGGCTACCTTCCCCTTCGTGGCCAATCAGGCTGGCCAGATAACCGGTGGGCTTTTCGCGGAAATGTTTTTGTGTCGAAGGGACCGGGAACTGTAGTTTCAGTTCATGACGGGCCTTAAGAGGTTTGATGCCCAATTTGGTTGGCAGAGAGCCCGGTGCAAACAGAGGTTCTGTAACTTCGGTAGCGGCAACCTGACGGTTTTCGACGCTGCTGAACTGTGTGCGAGCCAGCTGCTCCAGTTCATCCAGGGATTCAGTACCCAGAATCACCAAAGACATGCGGTTGGCAGAGTAGTGTTGTTGATAAAAGGCCAGCATGGCATCGCGGGTGCTGATCTCTTTATCTTTTAATGTTTCCAGGCTGCCGGTGCTGAATTTGCTGTATGGGTGAGCCTGATTCAGCACCTGCTTCAGAATATCAAACTGGCGACGCCCATCATCTCTGAGTTTGGATTGGTACTCCGAGTGCACCGCATTTTTTTCGCGCTTAACATACTCTTCGCTAAATAGTGGCGATATAAAGAACTGAGCAAAGCGATCCAGTGTTGGTTGCAGGTATTCGCTGTCGACCTCGAAGAAGTAGTTGGTATCTTCGTAAGAGGTAAAGGCGTTATGGCTGCCGCCGTGCTTGCTGATAAAGCTTTGGTATTCGCCTGACTCCGGATATTTCTCGGTGCCCAGAAATAGCATGTGTTCCAGGAAGTGCGCCAAACCGGCAAACTCTTCAGGATCGCTGCCACTACCGACAGAGACATTCATCGCTGCTGCGGCCTTATCGGCTGCTGGGTCAGAGATCACGATCACAGGTAGTTGGTTATCCAGCACAAAGGCCCGATATTCCCGTTTGTCGTTATTACTCTTGATGATCTGGTCTGATGTCTGATTTGGCATAAGGCTGCACGCTGTTAGAAAAAACATAAAAAATAAGGCAAATACCATTCGTACCGCGTTTGGCATTGTATTTCCTCTTTTACTTAAGTCTGAAATAGATTATCCGACTTTGACTGTGGTATCTGGTCTGGGTTCGCAGTTTTAACTTAACTGATTTAGGGAATTGTATGGGTTTTCTTATTTAGCTTTGAAATCTGAAACGTTTGCCACTGGCTTCGGCAACCACTCGTGATGAGTTGGCTGGGTTATTGACCAGTGGTGATACCGGATAATAATCCAGATAGTCTTCTGGCATAGGTTTTAACAGCTCATTGGCCCGTTCTTCTGTGCCGGTTAGCCAATCCTGACTCTGTTCTTTTGGAATAATCACCGGCATGCGTTCGCTGACATTGTTAATAAAACGATTGCTGGGCGTGGTTAGTAGAGCAAAGGTGTCGTAGAAGGTGTAATCCGAGGTTGGGTAACGAATCCAGATTCCGGCTAGGAAAAAGATACGGTTTTCTGCACGGCGTACCGCATAAGCCTGCTTCTGGCGGGTAAATTGCTTCCATTCGTAATAACCGGATACCGGCACAAGACAGCGCTTTTGCAAGCTATCTCGAAACATGGTTTTCTCCTGCAGGCTTTCGCAGCGAGCCAGGTAAGGGCTTTTGTCCAACTGTTTCAGCCAAGGAGGGGTATAACCCCAGTAAGCTTTGCGCAACTCCAGTTGCTCGTGCTCGGCAATAATAATGCTGAGAAAATCCTTAGGGGGTAAGTTGTAACTGGTGACCAGTTCATCCTTAACCACCAGAGGGCTGTTCAGCAGGGTGTCCGTATTAAAAGGGGTAACGATCAGTCTTCCGGTCATTAACAACTTACCTGATTGCGGCCTGCCTTTTTGGCGCGATAAAGCGCATCATCGGCGGCCTTAAGTACCTGTTCGGTTTGCTTGAGTGCTTCACTGCGTTCTGCGGCACCTATGCTGATGGTAACAGACACCTCGCCGGAGTGTTTTTTCTTTTTACCTTTGCCGGGAGCTGCATTGAGCTGTTCAACCACTTCTGGCGATAACAGCATGATTTCGCTTTCGATGCTGGTTCGGACATCTTCTAGGTGACTTAGAGTCTCGTTCACACTTTTATTGGCGAACACTATGGTGAACTCTTCGCCGCCGTAGCGATAGGCTTTACCGCCACCATTAACCAGGCTGATTTGGTGTGCCACCATTTTTAGCACCTGGTCACCAATATCGTGACCATAGGTATCGTTAAACTTTTTAAAATGATCCACGTCCATCATCGCCAGAGTGTACTGGCGACCCAGCTTGGCCAGATGCTCATTTAAAGCGCGGCGTCCCGGTAGTCCGGTAAGATCATCTTTAAAAGCCATATTAAAGCTTTCATGCACCATGGTGCCGGCCAGAAGTAAACCCGCTAGCGTCATAAAAGCAGGCAGGTAACCCGGTTGCAGCAGCTGTTGGCTGACAATAAACAGAATCACCAGAGTAAATAGAAAGATGGTATGGGTGTTCGAGGGTTGTCGAATCGCCTTGGTGATCAGTAGAAATGCAGACGCAGCAAAGCTTAACGCGGCCATAGGCGCTAAATGTAACCAGCGGGGATGAAGCTCGGGCCAGGGCATCTGTGTCAGAAAGTGAAGTGCGGGTTGATAGTGGTAGATTATGATCATATCAACGGCAAGAATCTGTGCTGCCAGAATCATGAATTTGCTGAAAAGGTCAGTAATTAGGCTGCCTTTTTCAGTCCAATAGGCAAATAGCACGATATTTAGTGGGGCCAGAACGGTAACGGCGTTAAAAATAAGCTCAATGGCAAAGTTACTCCATTGATTATTCTGGTAATCCAGTAGTTGACTGAAAGTCCAATAGCATAGACAGAGTACCAAAACGGTCATCAATACTCGCAGTCGGGCATAGATCAGCCCTAGTACAGTTGTCACGCCAAAAGCAATATAGGGAGCGGACTGAATAAAGGGTTGTAAGCTTGAAGGTACAAGCTGATAGGCGAAGTGCACAGCGCCCAGAGTGCTGAGGAGTAGAATTAGAGGTAGCAGAATGCCATCTCTGAATTGCGATGATGATAGGTACACTGACAAACGTTCCTTTTTACAAATTCAAGCTGATGCAGTTGTGATATTTACCGGTAGATAGGTAAGGGTATCGCTCTTTTTTTCAGAATGCCTGCTTTTAGAGTTTCTGCCTGAATAGTTAAGACTCTC
>CAYFGP010000018.1:0-61021 GCA_964342385.1 uncultured Oleiphilus sp.
TGCTATTTTGTGGGCAGCTGCCTGATATCTTTGGTCAGGCAGCTGAATAGTTACTGAAGAAACTGCTTTTAGCTTCTGTAATCTCCGCCTCTGTTGCCACTCTTGCAACAACCGCTAACGCCGCAACAATCTATGAAGGTAACGGCCTGAGCTACAAACTAAAGGGCGACTGGCAGATCCAGTTACGTCAGGATATGGGCGATGATCAGAATTTGGACGTTGAATTTGATGATCTGGAGCTGAAAAACAGCGTTGTTTATGAACTCAACAGTGATCTAAAAGCCTTTGGTCAGCTGGACTACGGTTTTAAAGATGCGGCAGAGGGTAAAGGCAAATACAGCACCAAGTTAGAAGAAGCCTATGTCGGTCTGGATTTTGGTTCAGTATCTGTCGCGATTGGTAAACAGAATTTCGCCACGGATGAGTTTGGTGTTGATGCTCAAATGGAAAACCAACTGGCAGAAGATGGTTTTGATGCACAGGGCACCTCGGGTGATGATGTCATTCGTGCAGATTTCAAACTGGGCAACGCAACCTTGATCGCCTCTACTGAGTTAGCCGCCGAAGGGGAAGACAGTGAAAACGGTGAGTCTTTCGATCTGTTTGCTACGACCAAACTAGCAAGTGTAAAGGTTGCTGCAGCTTACAAATCGATAAAAGCTGATAGTGATGCTGACTCTGTTGATACCTTTGGCATCAGTGCAGCCTTTGATGCCGGTTTTGCCAAGATCGGCGCAGATTTTAGCTCCACCGATGATATACAGGATCAATTTAACCTGGTAGCCAAGACTGCGCTGTCCAAAACCACCAAGCTGACTGCGGGCCTAACCAGTATCGAACCAGAAGTTGGTGACGATACTCTGGGTTGGTACGCAAATGTGGTTTACAAGTTCCCTGAACAGAAAAACGTCAGCCTGTTTGCCGAGATCGCCGATACCGACGAAGACAATGTTGATCTGGGCTACCTGGCGGGTATGCGTATCAAGTTCTAAGGGGAGTACAGGGCTGTAATCGCTCATCGCCCTAATCCTAAGGTTCTCGTATTGGCAGCTTGCCTCTTGCCATGCTCCTTTAATCGGGAGTTTTTGCCTGGATAGTGCTATCGCTATCCGGGCTTTTTGTGTTCACTTTTCTGTTCATTTTTTCTCGGCCACTCCTGTTTCTATGCATGTTCTTTTCACAGTTTAATTCTGTTCACCCTGCTCCAAACCCATACTAACACTATGATTTAAAAAGATTTTTATTTACTAAAAACCGTACAAAATCTGCCCGTGGTTTTTATGAACAAAATAGCCAGAAAAGAGAAAAAAGCCTTTAAGTTCATAAACTTCTGCAATCAAAACCTCTGCTCTATCGTTAACTCAAGTTCAACTTGCCATGAACGAATACGCGAGTAACTAACACCTAAATCGAACAACCAACAAATAAAAACAATCACTGAGGTTTTGAATCATGAAAAGAACAGACAACAACCCAGCTATCTCTAGCTCAACCTTCTCGACCACTCGTCGTACTTTGCTGAAAATGACCGCTGTCGCAGCTTGCACCGGCCTGTTTGCCGTGCCGGGTATTGCCAGCGCCGATAACAGCAAAGCACAAGTGGATAGTATTCACTTCCTGATTCCTGGTGGTGCCGGTGGCGGCTGGGATGGTACTGCCCGTGGTACCGGTGAAGCACTGAAAAAGTCTGGTCTGGTGGACACCGTATCTTTCCAAAACCTGTCCGGTGGCGGTGGCGGTAAAGCCATTGCTTACCTGATCGAAACCGCAAAACAGCAAAAAGGCACTCTGTTAGTTAACTCCACGCCGATTGTTGTGCGCTCACTGATGGGTGTCTTCCCACAGTCCTTCCGTGATCTGACACCTGTAGCAGCGACCATCGCTGATTATGCGGCTCTGGTGGTACGTAACGACAGCAAATACACCCACTGGGATCAGATTGTTGCTGACTTCAAGAAAAACCCACGCAAAGTAAAAGTCGCGGGCGGTTCTTCCCGCGGTAGCCTGGATCACCTGGTGCCGGCTGCAGCAATTAAAGAGGAAGGCCTGGACCCACGTGCTCTGCGTTATATCGCCTACGATGCTGGCGGTAAAGCGATGGCTGGCCTGTTGTCTGGCGAAGCCGATATCCTGTCGACTGGTCTGGGTGAAGCTCTGGAGATGAGCAAAGCCGGTCAGGTGCGTATTCTGGCCATTACCGCCCCTGAGCGTGTTAAAGATGCACCAGAGGTGCCAACCCTGAAAGAGATGGGTAACAACACCGTATTTGCCAACTGGCGTGGTTTCTTTGGTGCACCGGGCCTGAGCAGTGCACAAGCGGAAGAGTACGCCAAGGTACTGGGCGATATGTACCAGACCGACGCCTGGGAGAACGTACGTTCCCGTAACGGTTGGGTGAATGTGTACAAACCAACGGCTGAGTTCACCACCTTCCTGGAACAACAGGAGAAACAGGTGGGCACTCTGATGCGTGAACTGGGTTTCCTTAAGTAAGCCGTCACCATCTGAGAGGTTTGTTTATCCGCTAAGCAAACCTCTCGAAACCAATCAGGCCGGAGCAGCCCTTATCGCGTTCATCATGCTGCCCTCGGTCTGATCTCCTTTACCACCGCTGTGCGTTTATAACGCGCAGTCAGATATACGAACCTGAACCTGTAAACCTGTCCAAGCTGTAAGCCAGGAGCGGGATTTCCAGTGCCGTTACGGAGCCTGTTATGTCTGTATCCAAACCTGTGAATAAAGATCTGATCGGCAGCCTGATTTTCCTCGCGCTGTCGATCGCCTATGGCGCATCTGCGCAGTTAATCCCTTTCTACCCCGGTGACGAGTATGAGCCGTTTACAGCCCGCACCCTGCCTTTTGCTCTGTCTGTTCTGGGTGCCGGGCTGTCTTTTGCGCTGCTAATCAGCGCTATGAAAAAGATCAGTGCCATAAAAAAGTCATCGGAGGTCAAGCTGGATCAACCCGTGCTGAAGTCTGCACTGGGTTATGACTGGTCCACCGTGATTAAGCTGCTGAGCCTGATGGTGTTTTACGCTCTGGCACTGAAGTGGCTGGGTTTTATTATCGCCACCACTGTGTTCCTGTTTGGCGGCTACTGGATTCTGGGCGAGCGTCGCAAGAAAGTCCTGTTTGGCGCATCGCTGCCTTTTGTCGTTGCCTTCTGGTTTATGCTGACTCAACTGCTGGATATCTATCTGGCACCGGGTCAACTGTTTTCAGCGTTCGGAGGATAAGTCATGCTTGATGGAATCTTAACCGGCCTGTCTACGGCCATTATGCCAATCAACCTGTTTATGGTGGTTGTCGGCTGTTTTGTGGGGACTTTTATCGGCATGCTGCCGGGACTGGGTCCTATTTCCGCTATCGCTCTGATGATCCCAATCACCTACGGTCTGGACCCGTCTACCGGTATTATTTTGATGGCCGGTGTTTATTACGGTGCGATTTTTGGTGGTTCAACCTCATCGATTCTGATCAATGCACCGGGTTGTTCCAGTACGGTAGTGACGGCCTTTGACGGCTACCCAATGGCGCAAAAAGGCCAGGCAGGTAAAGCTCTGGCACTGGCAGCCTATGCCTCATTCACTGGCGGTACCATTTCTGCCGTGTTCCTTTTAGTCGCAGCACCGGCGTTAGCAAGCGTGTCACTCAGTTTCCAATCATCAGATTACTTCGCCTTGATGGTACTGGGGCTAACGGCGGTCGCGGCCTTTTCTGGCAAAGGCCAGGTATTAAAAGCGATGTTGATGACGGTACTGGGCCTGATGATCTCTACCGTAGGTACCGACCGCTCCAGCGGTGTGGAGCGCTTTACCTTTGGCAATATCGATCTGATGGACGGTATCAGCTTCTTACTGCTGGCAATGGCCACCTTTGCCTTGGCTGAAGTAGTGATGGCGGTACTGAAACGCGATCATATGAAGGAAGAAGAAAACGAAGCCGATACCAGTCATCTGGGCAGTATGACGGTGACAAAAGAGGAAGTGAAAGAGGTGGCTCCGACCGCACTGCGCTCTTCTGTACTGGGCTTTATTGTTGGTGTACTGCCGGGTGCTGGTGCCACCATTGCCGCCTTCCTGGCTTATGGTATGGAACGCAATCTGGCCAGCGTAAAAGAGAAGCTGAAGTTTGGTACCGGTTCCCTGCGTGGTCTGGTAGCGCCTGAAGCAGCAAACAACGCGTCATCGTCCGGTTCATTTGTACCACTGCTGACTTTGGGTATTCCGGGTTCAGGTACTACCGCTATTATGCTGGGTGCACTGATCGCTTACGGTATTCAACCTGGCCCACGTATGATGGTGGATAACCCAGATGTATTCTGGTCAGTAATCGTGTCCATGTACTTCGGCAATATCGTACTGCTGATTCTGAATCTGCCACTGATTCCGTATATCTCTAAACTGCTGATGATTCCACGTACCGTACTGGTGCCGATGATTCTGTTCTTTGCCATTACCGGTGTCTATCTAGTGTCGTTTAACACCTTTGATATCTACATGATGGTGTTCTTCTGTATCGCCGCCATTGGCCTGCGTATGCTGAGCTTCCCGATGGCACCGCTGCTACTGGGCTTTGTTCTGGGCGGCTTGATGGAAGACAATCTGCGTCGGGCACTGATGATCTCTGACGGCAGTTTATCCTTCCTGTGGGAGCGCCCAATTACCTTCGGCATTATGGTTGTGACAGTTTTTGTATTAATTGCACCAATTATTCAGAACTTTCTGCAAAAGCGCCGGTCAGAAGAACAGGTTTTAGCCGGTAACGGCCAAAACTGACACAGAATTTACCTTCTGTGTATTTGGAATGGGTCGAGCATTCATAGCTCTGTTAGCCGGTGAATTTATTTCACCGGCTTTTTTTGGCCTGGGTTTCTAAGCGTCAGAGCGATGTGAATAATTTTATTCAGAGTGAGGTAGTGCCTTCCCGATAGCTCATGATAAAAAGCTTGTCGGCTCAGGCATCTTCGTCAAGCCTTTAAACTATACCGCCGTTCGGGACGCCCCACAGTGCCATAACTAACATCAGCGATCAGCTCTTCGGTACTCACCAAATATTCCAGATAACGTCGGGCGGTGGTACGACTCACCCCCACCTTTTCCCCGACCTCTTCAGCATTAAAGTCTTCCCGGCTGGATTGAAACGCCTGACGTATCTTTTCCAGCGTCAAAGCATCAATTCCTTTAGGTAGCACCACTTTTTCTTGCGCACCCTTAGCTTTTTCAGCGGTATTTGTTTGGCCGGATTGATCTAATGGGGAACGCTCATCCGAAGAATGAAGTTGTGAAGAGTCTGAAGAGCCCAATGAATTGCCACGGGGTAAGAGTTGATCCACATCCTGCTGAGCCAGATGCTGCTCTTCTTGTTCCTGCTGCAGCAATTGATCCATCTGCTGACGATGACGGGCATAGTTTTGCAACGCCGCCTGTAAACGATCGAACACCAGAGGCTTCAAGATATAGTCAAACACCCCACCACGCAGTGCCGCTTGTAAGGTACTGGCTTCTTTAGCAGCTGTCACCAGAATCACATCTGTCTCTTGGTTAGTGCCTCTGAGTTCACTCAATAACTCCAACCCGGTACCTTCAGGGAAGTGAATATCCAGCAGCAATAAGTCTGGCTCTAACACTTCAACCAGATCTCTGGCTTCTTCCAGCGTTAATGCAATAGCCTCCACCTGAAAGCCATCAATCTTTTCCACAAAACGCTGTTGTAGTTCTGCGATACGCCGATCATCTTCGGCAATTACGATGCGATAAACCACTGTATCCGTCATGATGTAGGGAAACCTTATCGTTATTCTTATATCTGATTACGTCGGCGCTTATTATCCGAAACTGCGCCCTTTATTATCGCATGCTTAGCCAGAAATCGCGGGCATTTGTTTCGGAATATAAACCTCAACCCGGGTGCCTTTTGGGGTCGTCATATCTCTTTGTTCTGAGTCGCCTGCTAAGCCTTCAGATTCATTGCTCAGCGCCTCAAACACAATCTGTCCACCTAATCGCTCCAGTGCCTGCTGCACCAGATAAAGGCCGTAGCCATGTTGATCCCCTTGTTTACTGCTCACGCCTTTCTGCAGCAGAGTTTGGCTTAACGCCTCATCGATACCTGGTCCTTCATCTTCCACTTCAAAGATCAAATCATTGCCCAGATCCGTCATACTCAGTCGGATCATCTTGCCTTTGGAGTGCAAATTGGCGTCCATGGCGTTGTCCAAAAGATTGGCCAGAATGGTGACCAGTAACTCACGAGAGAGATCTTCCGGTAGATCCTGCATCTGGCTGTCAGGATCGACCACCAGCATCATGCCCATCTCCCGCGCCCGGTTATATTTACCCAGAATACAGCCTGACAATACCGGATCGGGTACTGCCTCCAGCAAGAGATGCAGCAAAGTTTGATGGTCTTCAGTTTCCTGGCCGATCAGATCAATAGCCTGATCGTACGCTCCTACCTGAATCAAACCGGCGATGGTGTGTAGTTTATTAGAGTACTCATGAGCCTGACTGCGTAGGGTATCAGCATAGATCTGCATACGGTTAAGCTGATCCATCAACTGGTCCAGTTCATCTTTTAAACGGAAACTGGATACCGCGCCGATCACCTGGCCCTGTTGAAGCAACGGTATGCGGTTTACCACCACCCGTTGACCACTGATGATATCTTCTTTATCCAACACCGCTTCCGCACTATGCATCACCTTTAATAACTGACTATCAGGCAATAATTCCTGGATATTCCGTCCCGTAAGAGAGCCTTGAGTATCTAACTGAAAGATCTCCAATGCGGTTTTATTAAAGGTGGTGATCTGCCCTTCGGCGTTAATGGCGATAATGCCCTCACGCACCGATTGCAGTGTGGCATTACGCTCCTGAAACAGACGAGCAATCTGCTCTGGCTCGAAACCAAAAATCGCCTGTTTAAAGTAGTTGCTGATCATCACCGCCAGCATCAGACTAATCACTAAGGCGACACCTGCCAGCCACCAGAGCTCATGTTGATACAGTGCGATAGTGGCTTCTACCTGGGTGAGCATAAAGCCCACGGAGACCACACCAATGATATCGGCCTGACTTTGCTGAACACTGCCATAGTGCGGACTTCTGTTCCCGTCACTATTCCTCTCACGACTGCCTTCACCATTGCTTTTACGCTCTCTTTCGCTGCTTTTGTCACTCTTCCCTTGACCATTCCCTTCGCTATTTCCTTTAAGAACGGCATAAACCGGCACCTTGCCACGAATAGAAAAACCCAGGCTGCCCTTAGCTTTTGATACATATTCTTCGCCGTGCAGCAAAGCCCTTGCATTATCACCGCCCACCATCTTTTTACCGATGCGATCAGGCACAGGGTGAGCGTAACGGATGCCCTGACTGTCTCCGACTACGATAAAACGAGCGCCCACAGAGGCTCGAATCTCTTCAACCAGTTGCTGAATCTTACGACTGTCTTTTTCCATCAATCCCTGACGGATCTGAGGTAGCTTAGCCACAGCTCGTGCGGTACTCAGCGCTTGCTGCCCCATCTGCTGCTCTAAAGTATCCGACATGATATTTAACGCGACCGCGCCAATACTTAGCGTGATTAATAACGCAAAACTCCCAAGGATAATAACCATTCTCGTTTTAAGATTAAGAGAGATACCTAAGAGCATGCTGTAATACCTTAAATAAAACAGGGATATTAGTTGCGACACACAATGACATACCCACCGATATGCCTTGTAATATATTCGTTATAAATCAATCAGTTAATTTAAACTAAAACTTTCACATTTTTTTCACCTGACTGAAATATTTCCCCATTATCTTGGCAAGCCTCTACTCAATCGCAGCGCAACATCGTTTTTTATTGTGAGACTAAGCAGCGAAACAAAAGTCTCAAGCGTCTGGGAAGTGAGATGCCGATGGCTTTTGTTTCGCTACATAAAAATTTCGGACTTCGAACCACTAACAGGTATTTTGGGGGAAAAATGAAAAAACTGGTTTTAGCTACTGCAATTCTAGCAGCAACAGCAGCTGGCACTGCAAGCGCAGCTACCATCTACGACAACAAAGGCCTGACTTTCAAAGTAAAAGGTGATTTTCAGGTTCAACTGCGTCAAGACGTAGGTGATGACCAGAATCTGGACGTTGAGTTCGACGATCTGGAACTGAAAAACAGCGTTGTTTACGATCTGGGCAATGGCATGAAAGCTTTTGGTCAGCTGGACTTCGGTTACAAAAACGATGCTGAAGGTAAATCTTCCGGTAGCCACCTGGAAGAAGCTTACGTAGGTCTGGACTTCGGTTCTGCTTCTGTATCTATCGGTCAGCAAAACTAAGCAACTGACGAGTTCGGTGTAGACGCTGCTTACGAAAACAAGCTGGCTGAAGATAGCTTTGACAACCAAGGCACTTCTGGCAACGACGTAATTCGTGCTGATTTTAACCTGGGCGCAGTAAGCGTAATCGCAACCACTGAGCTGGATGCGGAAGGCGAAAACAGTGAAGACGGCGAGTCTTTCGATCTGTTCGCTTCTACTGAGCTGCAAGGCGTTGAGCTGGCTGCGGCATACCAAACAATGAAAGCTGATGTTAACGCTGACTCTGTTGATACTTTCGGTATCAGCGCTATGGCTGATCTGGGTATGGCTAAGATCGGTGTTGACTTCTCTTCTACTGATGACGTTCAAGACCAAATCAACCTGGTTGCTAAACTGGGTGTTGCTAAAGGCACTAAAGTGGCCATCGGTCTGAACAACGTTGAGCCTGAGCAAGGTGACGACGTAACTGAGTGGTACGCAAACGTAACGTACAAGTTCCCTCAGCAGAAAAACGTAAGTGTATTTGCTGAAATCGCAGACACTGACGAAGACAATGTTGATCTGGGTTACCTGGCAGGTCTGCGCGTTAAATTCTAAACGCCGCTTGCGAGTACATTCTGATCGAATGTCAAAACCGGGCCTGTCTAGGTCCGGTTTTTTCGTTTTATACCGACAACCCTTGCTGCCTTATACCGGGTTCATTTTTTCTATCCAGTCTCTTTATAACAGCCACGACTTATAACAAGCACAATTTAACTTATAACAACCACAAGCCCACCAGATGAGCGCCACCATAACCGATGGTATAGGCGATCAACAAAGGCAACATAAAACGGACGTAACGACCAAAGGTCAGCTCACTGATCTTGCTCATCATGACAATACCCGCGGCCGAACCTATCACTAACAAAGAACCACCGACACCCACCGCATAGGTCAACTGCATCCATTGACGAGTATCCATCTCAATACCCGACTTTAATACCGCAGCAGTCAGAGGTACATTATCAATTCCTGCCGATAAAACACCCATCAGATAATTTGCTGCAATCGGGGGCATCAGCTGGTACAGATCCACAATCGATGACAGCACACTGATCTCTTTTAACATACCCACCAGCAGCAGAATGCCTAGGAAGAACAACAGGGTTTCAAACTCAATCACCCGGATATAATCCAGAATCGGGTCCTCGTCGTTATCGTCATCAAAAAAGCGCGCTACCAGAAACATCACCGATAAACCGGTTAAAAAGGTCAACATCGGCGGAATACGAAACAGGGCATTAAAACTGATGGTGAGAATAATGGTACTTAAAAAGATCGCTCCTATTACCAGATCAACCCGACGAATCTCAGTCATCTGTTTATCAATAGAGATATGGCCGCTTAACCCCCAGGACAGCATTAGCGTTAATGCCATAACACCCACCAATGCAGGTAGAGACAGATACAACAACTGAACCACACCCACATGACCGGATAAAAAGATCATCAAGGTGGTCACATCACCGGTAATCAAAGCCACACCACCGGAGTTCACAGCAAACACCACCAAGGCGGCAAAACGCAGAGTCTTTTTTGCCTCCAGCTTCAGGGACAGAATCAGCGCAGCGGATACCAGAGTCGCGGTGATATTGTCGGCAATGGAAGAAAAGATAAAACAAAATACCCCGGTCAATACCAGCAGCATACGCTCTGATATCTCACTGGGTAGAAACAGATAGATCAGATTCTGGATCATGCCCTTTTTATTGAGATAAGCGACAAAAGTCATCGCAGCAACCAGAAACAACCAAAGCTCGGCAATCTCGGAGATGCTTTCCGACAAGCCGTGTTCTACCTGTTGTAGATGTCCTTCATCGGGAGAAAAGATAAACATTAATAACCAAGACACCGTGCCTAAAAACAGCGTCACCTTGGCTTTGTTAACATGAATCACCTCTTCAAACACCACCCCCAACAGGGCCAGTATCGCTAATAAAATCAGTACGGGATGCAGCCATTCAGTCATAGGGGCGTCCTTGTGATAAGCGCTCTAGGAAAGAGTTACTAAGATTATTGCTAAGATAAAAGCAGAGCTTAGCGAACTGGCTTCAGTATAAGCCGCTATTTTTTGCCCTGCGAATAACCCCTGATAGGTACGTTTGGCGTAGATGCTTTTGTGCAGGCGGCTTTGGAATAAGCCACTTTGTAATAAACGATCTTGGAATAGAAAACAGGAAATAGCAGGTTGAGAATGGGGAAGACTGAGCATAGAAAGAACCGGAAATGGATAAAACCGAGAATAGAGAGAACCAAAAGTGAATAGAGCCGAGAGGAGATAGAGTCGAGAGCGGATAGAGTGGATAGAATCTAAGCACCGTATTTCCGACTAATTTACTATGATACTGTATTGTTCACCCAACGAACCCGACAACGCATCGATCAGCCAGTGAAAAAAATGGATAGCCCTATGACTGCATCTGCCCATCAACCGCTAAGAGATCTGGAACAACTGGAGTTTGATAACAGCTACAGCCGCTTTCCTGAGCACTTTTTCCATAGGGTAAATCCCACTCCATTAGAAGCCCCTTTTCTGATCAGCGTAAATACAGAAGTCGCACAGCAACTGGGCATTGCGCCCAACTCTTTAGATCCCGAGCAATTGGCGCAATATTTTGGAGGGCATAAGGATTTGCCCGGCACCAGTCCCTTAGCGATGAAATACACCGGTCATCAATTTGGGGTTTATAACCCTCAACTGGGCGATGGCCGAGGTCTGTTATTGGGTGAATTGATCGCACCGGACAACAAACGCTGGGACCTGCACCTTAAAGGTTCTGGTAAAACCAACTATTCCCGCTTTGGTGATGGCCGGGCGGTACTAAGGTCCAGTATTCGAGAGTATCTGATCAGTGCCGCCATGCAGGGTTTGGGTATTCCGACCACTCAAGCACTCTGTATTATTGGCTCACAGGAAAGCGCGATTCGCGATGGCATGCCAGAACCTTGTGCTACTGTGCTACGTGTCACCGAATGCCATATTCGCTTTGGGCACTTTGAACACTTCTACTACAACCAGCGTTACGATGATCTGCGCCAGCTCAGCGACTATTGCCTGGAACGTTATTTCCCTGAATACCAAGACAATGATAATCCTCCCCTGGCGATGCTGCAGGAGGTGATTCGCCGCAGCGCTTATTTGGTGGCTCAATGGCAAGCCTATGGTTTTGTCCACGGTGTGATGAACACCGATAATATGTCCCTGATTGGTGAAACCTTTGACTACGGTCCCTATCAGTTTATGGATGCGTACAAACCTCACACCATCAGTAATCATTCGGATCACCAGGGACGCTATGCCTTCCAACGCCAACCGGATGTGATGTTATGGAACCTGTTCTGCCTGGCTCAATGCTTTGTGCCTCTGGTCGCCGATGACAACCTGGAAGCCAAAAAGCTGTTAGAAGACGCCTTGGATCACTATCACATGCTCTATAACCGTTATTACTACGGCAAAACCAGCCAACGACTAGGTCTGCATCCAACAGTAAATCCAAACCTGAAGCCAAACCAGGCGCCACAATTGACCGCAAGCTCAGAGGCTGAAATCAGCCGTGAAGATCAAAACCTGATCGATGATCTAATGACACTTTTGGAAAGCCAACAAACGGATATGACACTGTTTTTCCGTTTGCTCAGCGAGCAACCTATCGCTCAACAACAGCAGGCTTTGCAGCAGATCACACCGCGCCCGCAAGCCTTTGAGCACTGGTTAAATCGCTACCATCAGCATCTTGAACTAGGATCATTAAATTCACAGGAAGAAGAAAAGCGCCAGCAACGTATGAAGCAGGTTAACCCAGTTTACCTGCTAAGAAACTATATGGCCCAGGAAGCGATCTCAGCCGCTGAAAAGAATGACTTTACCTTGTTAAATCAATTACTTCCTATACTTTCGCAACCTTTTATCTATCACAAACAGCTGGCACAATATGCCGGGCCTGCACCGGATTGGGCTGCAGGAATCTGCTTAACCTGCTCATCCTGATCAAGTCATCTAATGTCTTGAAAATCAGGAGATTAACTGTTGCTCTCTTTTCAGAGAATACATCAGCAACTATTGATTTAAGCCGGGACAGTGTAAAAACAAAGATATAAAATACGGTATTAATTGCCGTTAAGATCAGGAAAGTTATGGAGCCGATTCCCGTCAGCCAGATGCTATCACCCAACCTAATCACCGTATTTGCAGATATGGAGATTCAGGAGGTGCTCAGTATTATGCAGGAGCAAAAAGCCAGTTGTGTGGTTCAGATTGATGACTTTCATCAACCGACGGGAATTTTTACCGAACACAACCTGATCCATTTTCTTGCTCAAAGCCAGCGCACACTAACAGGCTGCATCAGCGATTACAGCCAGCCTGCGACCATTATCTCGGGCGATGCCTCCTGTAACGAAGCCTTTCGCATCCTATCAGAAAAGCGCGAGCGCCAACTGGTAGTGGTGGATGAACAGCAAAAACTACTGGGCATGGTGGAAGAAAACGATTTTATCCATCATATGAACTACATCCCCATGGTGATGCAGATCCGTATCCGGGATGTGATGAGTCCCAGCGTTCATCAACTGGCACCTGACGACAGTGTGCAAGATGCCCTGTTACTGATGAACACCGCAATCATCAGCTGTGTCGTCATTACCGAGCACAACACCCCTGTCGGTATTATCACCGAGCGAGACTTTGTCCGACTCGCCAATCAGATTGAAGATCCTGTTCAAACACCACTGCGGGATGTGATGCACCACCCGGTGTTTACCCTGACCGAAGATGTGTTTGTTAAAGACGCCTCCTATCTGATGGATGCCAAAGGCATTCGCCGCTTTGTCGTTGTCGATCAAGAGGGTCAACTGTCCGGCATTGTCACCTTACGGGATATCACCAAGGCGCTGCAAAAAGGTTACGTTAATCATCTCGAAGAAGAGCTGACCATCAAAGAGCAGAAAATTCTGCAGATTGAGTCTCAGCTGAAACAGGTGAATGAGAAAACCCTGCTCAGCAGCCTGATGAATCAAGTAAACGACAGCGTGTTTATTGTTCGGGCCGACACCCTTGAGATTCTGGAGGTCAATCAGACCGCCTGTCAATCTCTGGGTTATCAAGTCGATGAACTGATTGGTATTAGTTTAAAAGAGATCTCCAGTGCCGCGGCAGAACTGAACCAGCAAGAAGTGCTCACCACCCTGAAACAACAGGGTCATATGATGATCCGCAGCAACTACCGTCATCGAGACGGTAGTGAACTGCCGGTAGAAAGTAGCGTCACACACCTGGAATTGGCAGATCATCACTATATTATTTCGGTTGTACGAGACTTACGGGAGCGTCTGAAAGCAGAAGCAGCCCTGCTGGAAAGCGAAGAAACCTACCGCAGTGTGATCGATACCTCCCTGGATGGTTTCTGGATGATTGATCACCAGGGCAATATCGAAGATGTAAACCCCACCTATTGCCAGATGTCGGGCTACAGCCGCGAAGAGCTGCTGGAGATGTCTATTCCAGAGCTTAACCTATATGAAACCCGTGAAGACACACTGCAACGTATTCAGTATCTGAGAACAGCGGGTAGTGCTCAGTTCCTCAGCCAGCATCGCCGTAAAGATGGCAGCGTGATGGATGTGGAAGTCAAAGTCAGCTACTGGCCCAAACATGGCGGACGCTTTTTTGCGTACCTCAGGGATATCACCGAATACAACAAAGACCAACTGCGCCTGAAACAAGCCGCCGCGGTGTTTGAAAATACCCGTGAAGCGGTGATGGTAGTCAGTGCCAACCGTCGTATTCAGATGGTCAACAAAGCCTTTGTTCAAATGACTGGCTTTAGTGAAGAACGAATTATCGGCCGCTCTCCCGCATTGCTGCAATCTGGCGAGCACCCCAAAAGCTTCTACAAAGCGATGTGGCATACCATTCGCACTCAAGGGCATTGGCAAGGTGAATTGATCAGCCGTCGAGCCGATGGCAGCACTTATCCAGAGCTGCTGAATATCAGTGTGGTGCGCAATCCTAAAGGGGAGATCAGCCATTATGTCGGCGTATTTGCCGACCTGTCACAACAGAAAGAATCAGAAAACAGACTGGCCTATCTGGATTATCACGATCCACTGACAGGCTTGGCTAACCGTAAAACCCTGATCATGCGTATGGATCATGCTATACGCCAAGCCCAGCGCGATCACACCCAAGTAGCCCTGATGCTGCTGGATCTCGACCGTTTCCAGAATGTTAACGACAGTTATGGCCACGATGCTGGCGATGAACTGCTGAAACGGGTCGCCCAGGAGCTGGACCAATCCGTACCTAATATCGATACGCTGTGCCGTCTGGGCGGCGATGAGTTTGCTCTCCTGTTTGATCACCTGGAAGATATCGACCAACTGCCTCTGATCGCCACACGGATTATCAGCCTGCTCAATCGCCCGTGGAAACTGTCCAGAGGCAAAAAAGTTACGGTAGGTGCCAGCCTGGGCATTAGCCTGTCACCACAAAATGGAATGGACGCTCATACCCTACTGCAACACGCCGACGCGGCCCTATACCAAGCTAAGATGGAAGGACGTTCCCGTTTCTGTTTCTTCTCTGACGAACTGACCCGTAACGCCCGTCACCGCCTGGAACTGGAAACCCGCATGCATCAGGCGCTGGAAAACAATGAGCTTGAAGTCTACTTCCAGCCTCAGGTGAATATTCGCAGCAATGAAATTATCGGCGCAGAAGCCCTGGTGCGCTGGCAAGACCCGGAACATGGCTTACAGTCCCCCGCCTACTTTATCGATCACTGCGAGAAAAACGGCCAGATCAGTGAAATTGGCCGCCAGGTTCTGTTAAAAACCTGTCAGCAGGGTCGCCAATGGCTGGATGAAGGCCTACCGATTAATACCCTGGCCGTTAACCTATCCGCCAGCCAACTGGCCAACCCAAATCTGTATCAGCAGGTATCAGAGATTCTGCAACAGACCGGTTTTCCAGCGCGTAATCTAGAGCTGGAACTGACCGAAAGTGCACTGATGACCGACACAGAAAGCACCATCGAACGACTGGAACAACTGCGCAGAATGGGTATTCAACTCGCTATTGATGACTTTGGTACCGGCTACTCCTCTTTCACCTATCTGAAACGCTTCCCTATCGATATCCTAAAAATCGATAAAAGCTTTATCGACGAGATTGAGTACAAAGAAGAAGACAAAGAGATCGTCGCCGCCATGATCGCCATGGGCCACGCTCTAGGCTTGAAAGTATTAGCAGAAGGTGTGGAAAATCAACAACAGCTGACCATTCTGAAAACCCTCGGCTGTGATATTTTCCAAGGTTACCTACGTAGCCGCCCATTGCCTGCAGGACGCTTTAAACACCTCTGGCAAATTCCGGAAATGGCGATGAAGTAGGTTTATCGTTGAAAATCTCGTTGCCAATCTCATTGTAAAGGCTCAAGCCCTCAACGAAATAATCCCCGCAAGAGCGGGGATTATTCCTTTCTAGCCTGTCACATTACAAATCAGCTAAACACCCCAAATATTTATAATTTGGCCTTGGTAATTTTCTTCCTGCTGCCAGATCTTGTCTGACCAATCGATATCTGGAGTACGGTTAAAAATCACCAGATGAGATTCTTCTGCTCCAACGTGGGCACTGTAATCTGCGGTTTGTTCCAGCCCTTTTTGTACAACACTATCTTTGCTGCCACGCTGGATTTTCAACTCAATCACTACTCGTTGTACAGGACCAAAGAAACCCTGCTCACTATCAAGGGGCCATTCTATAAACAGGTCGGTGCGTTTACGACCTAAGCCATATTCCCGACTGATACGACCACCACCATTGATAATCCGTTGTAAGAAAGCCTGCATCAGTAGCTGTGGAGCTGCTTCTTTATAATCAAAACGTTCCAGCCAAATCTCACTATTTTCACGATAGAACTGCTGGAAAGCCTCCAACAGTTTGTATATATCCAGACTGTTATCAAGCTTGATATACCAAGCTTGTTCCTGATTAGGAATACGGGTTTGGCTTACCCAGGTCAGTTCGCGGGGAATCACTTCCTGATAAATACGGTTGCTGATCTTGATTGAAGGACGAGAGGTAATTAAGCCCAGATCCTCAACATATTGTTGATCGTCCGGCTGGATAATATCCTCTGGTGCAGAACCTTCCTCTTCACCCGACAACAATGCAGACATCACCCGATAGACTCTGGGTTCACGCAGTTTATCGACCAGTTGATCCAGGTGGGTTTGACGGGAATAGATCAACTTCTCACGAGCAGTTTTGTAGTCTTCAAGGCTTAAAGATAGGGAACGATCCCGAGCCGCTTTATTTTTCCAGGTCAATTCATAACCTAACGCATTCACCAGCCAGGGCTGTCCTTGGGTGTCTGTCCAAAGCTCATCGAAGATAAGAGGATCAAATGTTTGTCCGGTTTCTTGCGTATGCTGCAGCCATAACTGCTTAACCTCTTCCTGACTGAAGTTTCCCATGCGCAGAGACTCTGCCTTGATATTAAAAGCACTGCCTCCGGTAATAATCTCTTTATCAGCGGATTGAATACGGTAGTCCCGAACATCTCGTACACCACACAAAATAATACTTTGCGGAAAAGCCTGAGGGCGCTGGGCATAGCCTGCTCGAATCTGACGTAGTAGAGAGATCAGGGTATCGCCCACTAAAGCGTCTACTTCGTCCAAAAAGAGCACGATGGGTTTTGTTGATCGCTTAGCCCAATAGCGTAATAGGCTGGACAGCTGGTCTCTGGAAGATATCTTTCCACCCTCTTGCTGTAACCAGTTCCATACTGAATCATCATGCAGATAGTCTTCAATCGATCTGGCCACAGCACTACAGATTGCTGGGATACCTGTCTCAACATCACCACGGGCCGCTTGTGCTCCTTCGATATTGGCATAGACACAGTGATAGCGGCCTTGCTGATTCAGGACATCCATCATACTCAACAAGGTGCTGGTTTTACCGGTTTGACGTGGGGCATGCAGAACAAAATAGCGCTTTTGCCGGATCAGGTGTTGTACCTCGTCCCAATCTAGACGTGTCAGTGGATCAATCAGATAATGATCTTCTGCGATCATGGGGCCGGCGTTGTTAAAAAAGCGCTGCATGATGATTTTCCTGTGGGCTACAGTTGCAAGCTTAACGCTTCAAGAGAAAAAGAAAAGCACTACCGACAGGCAAAGAAAAACCGCACTTCGATTAAACCAAAGTGCGGTTTATAGGACTAAATACGCTTATCGATGGATCTGTTAATCCATAAAAAGCAGATCTACACTTTTAAGCGCGACAATTGATGATCCAACTGCCCCACCACTCGAGTCAGCTCCGTGCGCACACCATCGATGGTATTCGCTTGTTCCTGTAAATGTTTAGCGGTATCGCCAATACCAACAATGCTCTGACTGATCTCGTGATTAACCTGACTTTGCTCTTCCGCGGCAGAGGCTACCTGAACGGTATTATCAGCAATCACGTTAATTTGTGTTTCCAGATCCTGCAAGCTACTCACGCTTTCTGACATACTCTCCTTGGTGTGCTGAGTGCGATCTTTGTTAGCTGCGATCTGTTCAACGGCTTGCTTAACATTATTCTGCAAGCGTTTTACCAGGTTATTGATCTCTTCGGTGGAGTTATGAGTATTGGCAGCTAGCGTTCGAACTTCATCTGCTACCACTGCAAATCCTCGTCCCTGTTCACCGGCCCTCGCTGCTTCAATCGCAGCATTTAGTGCCAGTAGGTTGGTTTGTTCGGCAATATCGGCAATGGTTTTTACGATATGGTTGATATCTTCACTACGAGCCGAGACCCGCATAATGCGTTCACTGCCCTCTTCAATGGCTGCGGAGATCTGCTGCACTTGTTCTGCACTGCGATCAAAACAATCACTGGTCATTTGCAAAATCTGCTCAGACTTCTGAGTGCCTTCCGCATTAACTGTGGCTAAACGGGCCACTTCCGCACTGGTCAAGCCATCTCTTCCATGGCTGTAGCAACACTTTCTGTTTCTGCGCTTTGTTGTGCGATGGTTTGGGTCGTGGCATCCGTTGCATTACCTAACAGTTGAGTCTGCTCTTTCACCTGATGACTTTGGCTTTGCAACTCCAGAATCATCTCACGCAGCTGGGCAATAAACTGGTTTATTCCCTGTCCGATCTCGATCAGCTCTTTATGGCTGGTAATATTCAGGCTTTGGGTCAGATCGCCATCACTGGAACTAAGATTCTGTACACGATCACGCATTTTGGACAAAGGTAATGTGATGGATCGAACAAATAATGTAATGGCAAAGGCAGCAATAAGAATACTCACAACGCCCAACATCACCATCTCTGACAGGGCTGCGGCGGTATCTTCTTCCAATTGCTGAGCCAAACTGTTCACTCCAGCAAAAATTACACTTTTTGGCACCGTCATGACCAGCTTCCAGTCCACACCTGGAGCTTCAATGGCAATGGACTGACTCACCGCCAGCAGTTCACCGGCTTCAAATACACCAGAGCTTTGCCCCTGCACCATGCGATCAAAGTTGCTATCCGCTTCGCTTAACGGGCGAGACAGTTTTGCATTGTATTGACTGCTGGCAACAACACGGCCTTTGGCGCTGAGTAGATGCAACTGAGCCTGACCACCAAACAGTTTGCCGGACATCTCCTGCATCAGCTTTTGCAGCACAGGCAGATCAATATCAGAACCGGCTACGCCTAAGAAGCGGCCATTATGCATCACTGCCGTTACCAGACTGGTCATCAACACACTATTGCCGGGTTCAATTTCATACAGGTAAGGCTCAACCAAGCAGGTCTTATGATTATCGTAACTGCATAGATACCATTCGGCTTCTCGATCTCCAAGATCGTTGGGCGTAGTAATATATTTGGCTTCTGGATCTTCAGTGACGTAGTGAGTCAGGTTATTCCCTTCACGTACCCAGTAGGTTTCCAGGGTGCCTATCTTAGTTGAATGGTCGCCACTGCCGATCATACGTTGATCTTGACCGTCGTAAGCATTTTTTCGAACTGAATGTAAGCGGAGCTGATATTAGCGTTGGCATTGAGCGCCTGACGAGTCAGTTGTTGCACTTCATCACGGGATAAACGCTGCTCTGGGTCAGCAACAGCTGCTTCCATAACCGATTTCAGAGTTAAAGGTGTCAAAAACGACTGATTCATGTAGTTGCCGACTTTTTCAGCAACGGCTTCTGACGATGCCAACAGCAATTGTTCTGCGTTATTACGACTGGCATCAGAAACCCGTTGATGTATTTCATCCGCTTCATGACTCATGGAGTTAATCGCAACCCTGGTCATACCACCCAGCGCTAATACCAGAATCAAAATTGTAAATAACATTAATTTGCTGCGCAGTGACCACGCCTTCATAGGTAACCCTCTCTCAGCGATCTCCTTTTATCCAAATGAAGAACCCTGCTGTAGTTCCTTGATATCTGCCGTCCCTGAGCGGAGTACTTAAATTGATGTATCCCTATCAAAACAAAAACTTCTCTAAAACTGCCGCATTTTTATTACCACATGTCTTTTTTTCCACATGCTTTTATTGCCACTCTTTCAGGCCTCCTGAGAATGGCGAAAGGCTTTTGTTTCGATGGATATACAGTGTTCTGGTCAACAAAACCGGACACACAAGTATTTCGACACTCTTCGGCCTGCGACTGAAGGATGAAGCTCTTTGTTGTAGAGAAACTTTTGTGTGAACGCATTGTGAAAGATAAAGATGAAAAGAAGATGAAGTCTGTTGGCTAAATAGATACCACCTTAAATTTTCTTCACGACCCTATGCACAAACAAAAGCCATCAGAAAAGTGATTCTGATGGCTATCGCTCTTTAATGCTGAGTAAAAAGTCGAATTTACGATTGACTAAAAACGACTCAAAAATAAAACAAACGTTTATTTACGACATTATTCTCATGAATCGATTTCACAGGCCCTATTTTTGTTGAAAGTGCTATACCTTCAATTTCGACAGTTGCTCATCCAACAAACCCACCACTTTTGTCAGCTCGGTACGAACACCTTCTATGGTGTGAGCCTGCTCCTGCAGCTGTTTAGCGGTTTCACCAATGCCTGTCACACTTTGGCTGATTTCACTATTCACCTGGCTTTGCTGTTCTGCAGCAGACGCCACTTGAATCGTATTATTGGCGATAATGCCCACCTGATTTTCCAAAGCACTCAGGTTTTCCACACTTTTCGTAATACTCTCTGTTGTCTGCTCAGTACGCCCCTGATTTGAACTGATTTGATCGACTGCATTTTTCACGTTGGCCTGCAGGCGTTTAACCAGTTCATTAATTTCTTCCGTTGAGTTTTGGGTGTTCGCAGCCAGATTGCGTACCTCATCTGCCACAACCGCAAAACCCCGACCCTGTTCGCCCGCACGAGCGGCTTCAATAGCGGCATTAAGCGCCAGCAAATTGGTCTGTTCGGCGATATCGGCAATGGTTTTAACAATCTGATTAATATCGTCACTGCGTGCTGATACTCGTGTAATCAACTCGCCGCTCTCTGTCATCGCAGCTGCAATCTTCTGCACCTGCTCAACACTGTGACTGAAGCTCTCACTGGTAGCCCGTAAAATATCTTCGGATTTATGGGTGCCTTCTGCATTTTCTGATGCCAAACGAGCCACTTCTGCACTGGTAGAAGACATCTCTTCCATAGCGGTGGCTACGCTATCTGTTTCTGCAGTCTGACGTGCGATCGTTTCTGTAGTGATATCTGTGGCTTCGCTCAACAGGTTGGCCTGTTTCTGCACCTGAAGACTTTGAGTTTGCAATTCCAGAATCATGTCCCGGAGCTTGGCTATAAACTTATTCATGCCCTGGCTGATATCAATCAACTCTTTATGGTTATCGATCTCCAGAGTCTGGGTCAGGTCGCCATCACTGGTGCTTAAGCTGTTAACTCGCTTGCACATCATCGCCAGCGGGCGAGTAATGGTGCCGACAAATAACACGATGGCAAAAGAAGCGATGCCTAATGCCACCAGCCCCAAAGTAATCATCTTGCCCAGAGCCACCTTCGCATCTTGTTTTAGCTCAGCCTGTAACTGGACTACATCGGCAAACACCACTTTTTCCGGTACCGTAACCACCAGACGCCAATGCATGTCAGGTCCTTTAATATAAATATCCTGACTGGCTGCCAACTGGTCTTTAAACTTAAATACACCGTGACCCGATAAGCCACTGATCACGCGGTCAAACTCACTGTCCGCTTCTGCCAAGGGACGAGAAAGCTTTTCACCGTAAGCACTACTGGCCACTAAACGATTTTTGCTGGTAATCAAATGCAACTGAGCTTGACCATCAAACAGGGTTTTAGACATATCCTGCATCAGTTTTTGCAGCACAGGCAGATCGATATCAGTACCGGCAATCCCCAAGAATTGGCCATTACGTACCAAAGCCGCGGTTAATGACGTCATTAAGACTGAGTTCCCCTCGGAGATCTCATAAAGGTAGGGTTCAACAATACAGTTTTTCTTACTGTCCCGGCTGCACAAGTACCATTCAAACTCACGGTCACCCAGATCATTCACGCTCTGATCGTATTTGTAATTTGGATCTTCGATTGGGTAGTGAGTGAGCTGAGTTTCACTTTCCCGTACCCAGTAAGTTTCCAAGCTTCCGGCAGACGTGGTGTGGTCACCTGCACCTATCATTTGTGCATCGTTGCCATCGTAGACATTAGGTTCAAAAATAAGATAACTCGATGACACCAGTTTATTAGCATCTAACACTTGACGGGTGAGCATCTGAATCTCATCTCGGGATAAGCGTTTATCAGCGTCTTCAATCGCTTTTTCTGCCACCGCTTTTAACGTCAGCGGTACATCAAAAGCACGATTCATATAGCTGCTAACATCTTTGGCAACAGCGGAAGAAGAGGCTAATAGATAGTTTTCACCGCTTTTTCGGCTGGTTTCAGTCACCCGCTCTAATACTTCCTGCGACTCATGCTCCATAGAGCTCATGGTCAGCCAGGTCATGCTACCTTGAGCCAAAACTAAAATAAGAATTGAGAAAAGAAGGAGTTTATTTCGTAGGGACCACTGCTTCATAAAACTAACCCTTTTCAGTGCTTCACTCCCAGAAGCCGCGCAAACGCTAGCTGTGATGCCTCATCCAGAAGCCTCCTTTTGTTGTTATGCCCACCTAAACACCAGTGTTTCGTTATTCTTCAGTCTGAACTCAAGTAATGTGGCAAGTATCTACCGATACGCTTTTATTTAGGTGCCTGTCTGTCAGTCTAGTTGCTTTCTCAGGAAAAACCTGACCACTTATCATGTTTTTTTAGCACCAGCCTGAAACCAATCAAGGTGCAAAAAGCTAACAAAAGCAGGTAGATAAAAGCGATATCCTCTAGGATATAAGCCTTAGTGGGTATGGCAATAGAGAGACAAAAAGACTAAGTCGCAGCCGTTAGCTCATGTCCCAGAAAGCAGGAATGGAAGGGAAATCCACAGATTTCAAGAAGGCCACCAAAATGAAGTGCTTAGCCGACCCCATATTGACACCATGCAATAAAAAAACGGTAGATGAGGTATATAATTCACACTTTTAGTGTCGACTCAGACTCGATCCTCCTTTGTTTACAGTGCTATCGCTTAGGAAACTGGGAAAATGGCTGGAAAGCCCTTAGAATAGTGGCCCTAAAATTGATCGCTATCGTTTTATGGTTTCAGAGTCTTAGACATGGAAGGCCCTGTACCGGGAAACACAGACAAATGTCCAGGGCTGCGGGATTGCGCCACAACAATAAATGATCTTCTATGACTAAAAAACAAGCAATACAAATCTTTTCCTTAGATAACAACACCTTAAAGTTTCACGATGAACCAGGTTTCCAGTTTGCTACAAACTGGGCTTATCTGCCGGTACATTTCAACGAAGGTGTATTACTTGCTCAAGCCTTGCCTTTGGTTTTCCGTAAAAACTCACTAGGCATGCTAGAACTGGGCGTGATGCTGACGCGCAAAGGTCAACCTGTGATCCAGCAGGGCAGATGGCCGATCAATGTAAAACCCACATTACTGGCAATGTACCCATTCACTTGGGCAAATGTTGGCGGCAATGAAGCTCAATTGGCTTATTATGCCGATGCGGCGCACTTTAAAGGCCCAGGTCAAAAACTTGTTACGTCTAAGAAGAAGCCTACCCAGAAGTTAAGAGCATTTCTGACACAACTGAAAAAAGTACTGAATGCCTTTAACGCAACGAACAAACTGCTACAAGAACTGGATCAGCTTGATATTCTCTCAGAAAATGGCGACTACCTGATTCTGAACAAACAGCCTGATCAGTCTGTATTAGAAAAACTTTCTCCAGCTCTAAAACAGCTTCTGCAAGCTCACCTCAATAGCCTGCAACATGGGGCTCCAGATCAGGCTAAGGCCAAAGCAGATACATCAGCACAAGAAAGCGATCAGAAATCGTCTAAGGCTGTAAAGGCTGACGCTGACACTGCAGGCAAAGAGAAAGCGAAAAAGAAAAAAGATTCCGCCAAGAAAAAAACCAAAGCGGCTGATAGTGATAAAATCGCTAAAGAAAAGAAAAAAGCTAAAAATCCATCAGAGAAGAAAAAGACTAAGAAGTCAGCAAAACCTAAAAGCGTTGATGACATCATCAATCAGGTCTGCGACACCTTCTCTGTAGATGCTGAAGCCCTGAAAGGCCGTAAGCGTAGCGGTAACCTGACAGAAGCTCGCATCAGCCTGGCAGAAGAAAGCCAAAAGGCCGATATGCTAGAGCCGATGGCAGAATGGTTACAACGCTCACCTGCGACACTAGTCAGCTGGTTGCGCTAAGCTGAGCTAATACGCTAATACCGACTGATCTCGTATTAGTTACACTAGTTCAGGCTAGATCAGCAATCGACTGCCCTGGCAGAGCGGTTATCTTGACCGCTCTGCTGTTCCCTTTTAAATATATCCATTATCTAACTCCATCCATGGCCTAGTGCTATCGACTGTCTTTAAAGTGCTAGCCAAAGCGCTCTAACAGTCTCTCCACCAACCATTGACCCGCGCGGCCCAAGGCCTGATCTCGTCGGTTGATCAGTACCGGAGTATATTGATGCCGGGAACCACCTTGATAATCCAACTCCACCAGCTGCTTGCTGGCTAACTCATCCTGAATCATTGCCATTGGCATCCAGCCATAGCCCAATCCCATCCTCAGTGCTTCCCGCTTGGCACGGAAATCACTCAGATAGAATACTCGCTCTCCCCCGAACGTCTGCCAGCCACCATGGGCTTTGCGATAGCTGGAGTCATGTACCGTCAGCTCGACATGCTGTTGTAGCGTATCCAAGGTGATATTTTTAACCTTTGCCAAGGCATGATCCACAGAAACGACCAATAGAGTCTCTACAGGCTTCAGCGCATTAACAACATAACGATTACTGGGTTCGTAGGCCAAAGCGAGCATCAATTCCGCATCACCTTGTTCAAAACGCTGCTGTACACCGCCCAGATACTCGACTCGTAACTGTACGTGAGTGGGAATATTCAAATTCACCATCTCTTTTAATACCGACAGTAATACTCCACTGGGCATCATGCCATCAACAACCAGCTCCAGCCTGGGTTCCCAACCCGCTGAAAACTGATCAACCAGATGAGACACGTGCTCTGCCTGCTGCAATAGCCGCTCACCTTCTGCCAGAATTCGCTCCCCCACCGGAGTTAACTCCGCACGATAGGCCGAGCGATCAAACAGATCCGCCCCTAAACGTTGCTCCAACTTTTGTACCTGGTAGCTGACTGCCGACTGGGTTTTATTCAGCTTTTCAGCTGCTTTAGCAAAGCCACCTTCTGATACTACGGCAGACAATACCCGTAGGCTTTCTAAATCCAGTGCCATATATCTCTCTTAATTTTCATCACGTTTATCGCTCTCTTTTATCATATGCCCACTTTTTGCCATGCTCTGTACAGCCAGTTTTTAGTTGATCACTCTTTTCTAGCCTCCGGTCATCCGGCGACTTATCAGCCTATTACCTGACTTTCAGCCTGATTTTGGTGGATATTTTCCACTTCATCAAATTATTCGATGGAGTTAATCATTTTATTCCGCTTTTTTTTGATCATCAAAGCTTCTAACTTTATTACAACATTGAGCTGAGTCAGAAAAGCTGATCAGCGGTCTAAGACATAAGATAAAAAAATAAAGTTTAGAGCACTTACAAGAATAAATGAGGAGCTTGTTATGAGTCAGAATCCATTAGGCCTGCGCGGCATTGAGTTTACCGAGTTTGCCAGTCCAGATACGGATTTCATGCACGATGTGTTCGGTGCATTTGGCTTTTCTAAGCTCAAGCGTCACGCTACAAAAGATATTCTGTACTACAACCAGCGGGACATTCACTTCCTGCTGAACCGCGAGAAAAAAGGTTTTTCTGCAGACTTCGCTAAAAGTCATGGTCCAGCGATCTGTTCCATGGGCTGGCGTGTAGATAATGCAGAAGAAGCACAAGCAGAAGCCATACGTCGTGGTGCTAAAGCCGCTAAACCAGAAGAGACTGATCTGCCATACCCTGCCATCTACGGTATCGGCGACAGCCTGATCTATCTGATTGATCAGTTCGGTGATAAAGGCAATATCTATGATCAAGACTTTATCGATCTGGAAGAGAAAAACGTTGTAGAAGATCTGGGCTTTATTGAGATCGATCACCTAACTAACAACGTATTCAAAGGCACCATGGATACCTGGGCCAAGTTCTACAAAGAAGTCTTTGGTTTTACCGAAGTCCGTTACTTCGATATCAAGGGTCAGAAAACGGCCCTGCTGTCTTATGCGCTACGCTCTCCAGACGGTAGCTTCTGCATCCCGATTAACGAAGGTAAAGACGACAACAACAACCAGATTGATGAGTACCTGAACCAATACAATGGTCCTGGTGTACAGCATATCGCCTTCCGTAGCGATGACCTTCTGGCCTCTCTGGACAAGTTGGATCGCAACGTGATTGATACACTGGATATTCACGACAACTACTACGAAGAAGTGTTTAATCGTGTACCGGGTGTAACCGAAGATCCAAAACGTATTCAGGATCACCAGGTACTGGTAGATGGCGATGACAAAGGTTATCTGCTGCAAATTTTCACCAAGAACCTGTTTGGTCCTATCTTTATCGAACTGATTCAGCGTAAAGAAAATCTGGGCTTTGGTGAAGGTAACTTCCAGGCTCTGTTCGAATCTATCGAGCGTGACCAAGAACGTCGTGGTGTTATCTAAGGAACAGCATTAAGAAATAAGATTAAGGAACACCCCTCCCTTAGTCACCCTTAATGTGTCACTCTTCACCACGGATGTGACACATTAAAATGCAAGAGAAAACCGTACTCCTCAATCCATAAGAAGCGGGAGTGCGGTTTTTTACTTTTCAGCTATCGCAACATGTGATCACCAAACAATTATCTCAACATTGCGCTTTCATCTATTGCCACGATAGATTCATGAGTTCTGACGAGTTAACCCCAGGCAAGTCCCTTTACCATTGGCATAAATCGTTTAATGCCAGGGTAAGTCATGCATCCTATAGAAAACGCCATTGATCTTGCAGGTTACAAACCTTCCAGCTGTTATCAGAATCTCTTTCCCTATCTTCAGGTTCAACCCTGTCCAGATATTGATGCACAAGATAAAGCCAACGCTTTTTTTCAAGTGACCTCCGCCTGTAAAAGCACACCGCTATATGAACAGTTGGCACAGCTCAAACAATCAGGTCAGAGAGTGGCAATGCAACAAGCCGCTGTGGACTTTATTAACAGCGATCAGTTTCTTCGCTCACCTCAAAGCTTTAGTGCCACTTTCGCACAGTTTTTTACCTTTCAGCTTGATGAGCAGACAGATGGCAGTTCAATCGAGCACTTTATCGATCAGACCTTCCAGGGCTCAGATGCGTTTCATCAATATATTGCCGGTGATGAGTTTCAGCAGCAGTTGAATAGCGCCTGGTTAGCGATTATCTGCCTATTAATTGAGCTGGATTATCAACTCAGTTGGCTGGAACAATTGCTGCAATTACTTACCGGAATCAATTTTCTGCTCCACGGCAATGCTTATCTGAATCAGCAAAGCCAGAGTCAAAACCCAATTCCTCCCTCCTTGCTCAATCAATGGTTAAACGCAAACTTTCTACTACCAGAAGATATCTTCCCTATGCCACCAGCGGTGCCTACTCAACACCTTGATACAGATTCCCAAACGGCCAGCCACAACGCGCAGGCCGTCGATGAAGGCACCTCAAAAGTAAACAAGCCGACACATACCGACAAACTTTCTTCAATCAACAGCGTCCCTGCCCGTTCTTATGCACTAGGGACTTTGCATCTGGTGGAGTATCGACTGGCGGGTTATCAGCTGGGAGAGCTGCAAAAGGTTGAGAATATTCTTTATGGCGAAACCCGTAGGGCTTCATCCCGTTACCTGTCACAAAGTGAACAACAGCAGGACAAAGCGGAACAGCACAATGCAGACACCGATTTTAACCAGCAAAGCGCCGATAAGGATTTCAGTGATGCCGTGCAGAAGACACTGCATGACCGCACAACAGCCACCCAGGTAAAGAACTACGAAACCGACTACGCACCAACATCTCCTAATGCCACAACCAATGGCCAATGGACTATCAGCGAATCCCCCAAAGGCGGCTTCAATAGTAATCAGATGCAGTTTGCCAAGGATATTGTCCAACAAGCTTCTAATAAGATTGTGGCTCAAATTAAACAGGATCGGCGGCATCTGGTCAGTGAACATCGTGAACTCAGTTATCTGTCAGAGTTCCAAAACCAGCAGAAAGAAGAGAATGTCACCGGTTTCTACCACTGGTTAAATAAGCAATATGATGTCAGAGCCTTTGATACCGATAAGCGTTTGTTGCTTGAACTAACCTTTGATGTGCCCAAAAGTGAGATCATGACACTGCTGGATCTACAGCAGCCATCAGGTCTGGAATCTCAGTTTAATCAGGCTCCACCACTATCTCTGGACGCATATGGTATTGCTCATTATTCTGATATCGCAGCAGAACCAATCACTGATCAACCGGTCGCCACTGTAGACCCAACGATCACAGCCTCAGAGCACCAACCCGATACCTCTACCCCAGCTGTCTCCCCTAGTGGAAACGGTGACCTCGCCGGTAACATCTTTTATCTGGATGCCTGTCAGCAATTTGATGTCGCAGAGATTACACCACCACCACCCCCTCAGCGCATCATCTGCCAGAGCATCAAGGGTGAACAGAGTCAAGCCAGCAGCTTGATCACCATCCCCGATGGCTACTATGCCGAGCAGGTGGATATTGTTTTCTCCGGCACGGTTCAAAGCGTGCCCCTTGCGTACACTAGTGCGGTAGACAATGGTACGGCAGATAGCAGTAACCAAACCAGCAGTAATATTCAGCTGTTAATTGGCAATCAAAGTATTGCAGCCCAACCCGGTAGCCAAAGTGTTCAGCTGCAAGGCCAACTCCAAGGCCAAGTGCCTGTAGCCATTGTGGTTACGGGTAATGCACCGCTAAATGGCAGCTATGGCGTGACCCTGAGTATACAGGCCAAGCGTAGCCCAACGGCTTTAAATCAGTGGCAATATCAGATCTATACTGCCGTTCAAAACGGTTACCAACAGCAAAAAAAACTGTACCTACAGCAGCGCCAACAGCAAAAACAGTGGCTGGAGAATCAGGACACTCCTGTCACTCAAACTCTGATTAATCGTCAAATTGCCCTGCAAAGCATGAAGGCCTTGTATCAACAGGCTATCAGTAAGGTTGGCGCTGATCCTGCGGCACCGCACAGCGAACTGCCTTACCGCCAGTATTTTGAGCAAAGCCTGGAGTGGGACTATCTCTACTGCAAGTTGGTTTATAACGACACTGACACTGAGCATAGCATTAGCACCCTTCCGATACTGGCTGAATTGGATTCTCAAATCTACTTAAAACGCTTTCTTATGGCGTCGCAATTAAAAGTGCTGATTCCTGTGCGCCGAGACTATGTTCAGGCCGTGCTTTATTTCCTGGACTGCGGCCGTATCTGGCATGGCAAAAATCATTTAACCCCCACAAACCCCACATCCACCTCAATCTGTAATGACTTTAAAAAACTGCGCAATCAATACGGTAAACAGGAGACCGGTAACTGGCAAGTCACTCTGCCCACCAACATGGTGGTTTTGAACCGCTCCAGCGATTTATCAGATATCAACAGCGCTATAAGGAATCTTAACGATGCCAACTAACGGACTTACACCTCAGACTTTATTGCACACCTATCAGGAGATGCCCGTAGGCTCAGTGATCGCCTTTGCCGGTAACCTGCAGCATGTGGGCAAAGCCAATCGAAAGGGGACCAATCTGGGGTTATTTAACTGGTTACTGTGTGATGGTCAGTCGATCCAGCAAGCTCAATACCCAGAGCTGTTTTCAGTATTGGGATACACCTATGGCGGTTCAACCAGTAAGGGAACGTTCCGAGTGCCGAACTATCAGGGCACCTTCTTACGCGGTGTGGATCATGATGACTGCTTTAATGGTAGTAACGAACATCGGGAGTCCCCCTGTAATGGCGATAAGTTAGGCGTAGGTTCCACTCAGGATTTTGCCATGCAAAGTCATAGCCACTACTACCAAAAACCCACCGCCGGTGTCACGGTACCTTCGGAAAGCTCTGCGGGTGTGGTGGCGTCTCAGGTCCGAATCGAAACCTCGGAGCCTTCCGCGAATATTGGCCCAATCAGCCAAAACGAGACACGACCGGTGAATACTTATGTTTACTGGTTGATTAAGACATCTCTGAGCCATAACTCCCAATTGACTCCTAGCTCTATCGCCCCGGTACCACCAACACCAGTAACATCACAAACACCTGATATAGGCTCAAACCCTGGCTCAGCCCCAAGTTCAAACGCTCATGATAATTCTGGTACTAACACCAATGTTAATCCCAGCTCCAATCCCCACCCAAATCCATAACTAGTGCTGATCTTGTATCCATCATCTGCAACCAAGGAACTGATATGAACAATCTGGATGATATTACTCTGGCCAATTACCCTCATCTCTACAAACTGGTTAACAATAGCGAGAACAACGGCTATCTGGATTATTATCCGGACTGTAAGAAGGGACTCGATAGTGTGCTGTTCGCTGTTGGAGATATCGAACCTCAACCCGACAGAGATAATGTATTTCGTCCCAGGGATTTTATCGAAGGCCTGGAAGTCTTTGATGCCCAAAGCTATGAAACGGCTTTCTATAATGCGATCAATCTAGTCAAAGCAAACTCAAACCTGAGCAAAGCTGATCGCTCTATTCAAGAGCTCCATAGCCAAATTCAAAGCACCAGCGAGATCAACAATGTGGTGATTGAGGCCTACAAACTAGCTTCCAAAACCATTTACGACAGCCTGAACAGTACCAAAAAAAGCCAACAGGCATACACCAGCGCCTTTAATTTTGTTGCCGGGTCAATAATTGCAGCAGCCATCGTCGCCACTGGAGGCGCAGCAGGCATTATTGCAGTCGCGGCAAGTGCCGGAGTCACTTTGACACAACAAGCAGTATCAGAGGCCATTAACAAGAGCAGTGTTTACGGCCTATCCAAACTGGAAGAAAAAATACTGCCAGAGTTAACCATGGACACGATCAGTGTGCGTTTTGATTATTCTTTTGAAACCATGAGAATTCAAAATATCACCACCAGTGCAATCAATGAGATCTACCTCACCTCCCACCGCAACACCAAAAAGGCGATCAAAGCCTCTCTGTACCTGCTGGCATTTCAGAAAAAGGAATTCAACCTGCCCGCAGATAATGAAGATATCTATAAACGCCATAAAGCCTACTACTCTGGAGTCAAGCTTAGCTCGCCTTATATCCCAAATTTGAACAGTGAACTGGTCAATTCCGTGGACTATTTCTCTGCTATCAACAAGCTGATCTGCCTGCAATATTGCATCAGTCAGGTTGGTGTCGTTAGCGACGACACCATTCGTAGTGTGATGAATCAGTCGATGATGACAACGGAGAAAAAGTCCCATTACCAAGCTCTTAAGGGAAAATACCGCGATAATGGCTCTCAGATGGACGCTCGTCTGATAGCACTGAAAACCCTGTCGGATAGCGAGAGCTTCGATCAACAGTCAGTAGAAAGTATCGATCAGGCGCTCAGTAATATTCCTATAGGAGGTCGCATCGATGCCTTGAAGGACGCTAAAAAGTCAGGCGATGAGAGCTATAATACCCTGACAAAACTACTGGGTCGTACCATTCTGGCAGGTATCAGTATTACTAGAACAAATTAAAACAGATACAGCCGGACTTCCTCTGTCCGGCTGCTTAAGACCATGCACTCACGCAAAAGCTCCTATTTAGCCGATGAGTGAAAAATATCGAAACGCTTTAGTAAGTGTATATGTCATCTATAAAACCAGGTCCTGTAATGCTTCTGTCAAATGGAGTGACATTGACGCAAAATCAGATCTATCTTAGTTTGTTCAAGACTCACCTTTTTAAATTTTTTGACCGTCAGTTTGGACTTTTCTCGTTCATCCATGAATAACCCAACTCTATCCGCTTTATTCACATCCGCATCCACAACAGCTGTATCCACAGCGGCTAGTTCCTGGTTTAAAAGCGGAATAAGTCGTTGATAACCGTTTGGCCAGAGATCTGTTATCACCGAGATCAAACGAAGCGATAGGTGATCACTATCACTCAGCCCATCACTATCACCTTTACCATCAATATGATCTCGCTCTAACAACCACTGCTGCGCGCATTGGAGCAAGCGTTGAAAAATATCAGTCTGATCTACAGCTACGCGCTGGGCAGCATCTCGAAAAGATTGCGTTGTTCTTTGAGACAGTGCTTGCCTGGAATAATATCCATAATTAGTCAGCAATGCTCGAGAGACTTGACTGACATAAGCCCGACTACCAGTCACCTGCCAACACACCACTGTTTTCTTTTGATGTACGTTTTGCAACACCTCTAATTGATCAAACAGAGCCTGAGCCAATTCCAACAAGCGGATGGACAACAGATCACGAGTCATCAGCAAATCAATCTCCATAATATTAAATACCAGACAAAAAAAGGCATGCCTTCAAACAGCGGGCGCCGTTGAAAGACATGCCTAAAGCAGAGACCAGAAGCGAACCCCTTCAGCACTACCAAACAGATGGTGAGCACAGCGTAAACATCTGCTCGGCAAACACTTCTGCTTCCCCGTAATCGACTACCTAAGCTCACCCCACATTCTGACATCTGATCCAGAGGATCCAGAGGAAGGAAAACATCAAACACAGAGGTAACCAAAAGAACCATTAAACTAAGAGATTATCGATTACCCGAGTGATTAAACTGATCTTGAATCCCCATCATCATGCGCTGTAACTCGTCATGAATACGTTGTGTTTCATACATTTGATTATCCAGACGTTGCTGCATATCACTCTGCATATGATGTAAATCATTGGATAGTGTCGCCATCATCTGGCTCAGGTCATCATTTATGCCACGAAAACCTATATGCCGTTCATCTCGATTCCCACTGGCCTCATCGTGCCCACGATGGCTATAGCGGCCACGTTCTGAGCGTGAGCTATAACGTGCCGGATCAACACTTTGGCTCCGAGAGCTTACTTGTGGCGGCACTTGCACCTGTGGTGATACTTGAGCCTGCGGTGAAGCTTGTACTTGAGCTTGAGCTTGAGCTTGAAGCTGCGGCGGAGTTTGCGATGGGATTTGAGCCTGGGCTGATACCTGAACCGGTGATTGAGCTGGTACCTGCGATTGCTGTGGTGCTTGTACCTGCCCTTGCTCATCATAAGGGGCTGAATAACGCCCCAGCTCATCACCCCCAATATTTTGTGCTATCTGAGGATGACTTTGTACACCATTTGGATCAATGGGGTGAGCGGTGGGCGGTGTTTTAGCGGTTATGGCCTCATCAGCAGTCCCCTGCACACTGGTTGGTGGATCAACTGGACTACCTTGTTGATCTGCAGGACTGCCTTGAGATTGACCGACTTGCTCCCTCTGCTGAGCACTCGGCACGGCATTGTGCTGATTATCCTGATTGCTATATTGCATACAAACTCCCTGATTACGGTAAACCCCTAAACAAAAACGTCTCGAATTGTTCTACAAGATCGCTTCTCTTGAATATACGTTTAAGAAGCCGAGCCAGATAAATAGGTCCATACAGAAGCGCCTGCGATAACCGCGCTTAAAGAGGCCGATACAATTAAGGCTAGCAAAAGCTTATTGCTTGAAACCTTTCCAGACTGCTTGCTACTGGAGTCGGCCTTATCTGCAGATAAAGTATCCATTTTCTCTATCACAGTCTTTTCTGTCTCTTCTTCTACAACCGTCTGCTGTGATTGCTCAGACGCCTCTTTTTGAGACGATTCATCCCCTTGCTGAGACTGACAGGAGGACTGCGGCTCACTCTGGGATTGGGATTGAGACAAACTCTCAGCTTTAGAAACACCCTGTGACTGCACAACAGACTGAGCTTGAGACTCTGAACCCTCTTGCAGCGCAGCAACTCCCTGAGTAACCTTTACCAGATCAGGAGAAGTGTTCATATGAAACTGACTCTGTATCAGCCCTTCGATAGGCTTTGCCTTTGCCTGTAAAATGCGCGCACAAGCGTTAGTGACGGAAGATGCTGAAGCCATCTGAGCATTCTGCTGTGAAGTGATCGCATTTTGCATACCACGGGATAAGGTATCTGCAAAGATGGTATCGACCATCGCTAAAGAATACTGCTCTGCTGAAGATTCCCGATTTAGAGCCTCTGTACTTTCATCGTTTTGATTGTCTGTCGGCATATCCATTTACCCATTATCAACGCCAGGTTTTTGGCCCGTGACACTGGTGTAGAGATCAATAAAGTTACTCTTGGATAACTTGGCCTGATCGTTCAATTTCTCTAACGCATCCAGATACTTGGCATCCCCGGTTTCAATAAAGTTTGCCAACGCCACACCCGAAGCAGTCGACAGTAATGTATTCATATCACGCATAGTGTTGGCGGCATCCTGCACCGCCAGCGCCCCTGACTGTACGATTGATTTTTCTGCAATAGACTTCGTCTTATTAATCTCTAAATTATCATTCGACATAACACATACCTTTCTCTCTAGTACAAGGTTGTAAAACAGGGGCTGACATCTGATGTGCTGCAACGTCAGGCCCTGTGGATGGAACCCGGTCTTGTAGAGCGATTAGTCAACCACGTGATTAAAAATCAGATAACGACAAACCAAACGATTAAAATCGATCTGACCAGGTTCATCTTCGCCACACGCAAAATCAGTGCTAATTAACCACCAGGGCGTGGTGTGTAACGGTGTCTTTCTGTATAACGAGGACCTGGCGTTACAACAACAGAGGGCCGACGGATAACCGGCTGCCCCTTACCAATGATCTGACCTGAAACCGTACCTGTAACGGCTTCTCCGGTATTCATCAGCGCATTGATGCCCTGCACAGTCGCGGCCTGCCACAGCACATTTGCCTGCTGCTGGCCCATCGTCAGATTCTGTGCTGCTACGCCCAAAGCCTGGCTGGTCGCCATCATCAGATTACCCATTGCCGTTGCCGGCGTACCGCCTACAACCTGGGTATTGACCTGAGTGACCGAATCAGTAATGGCTCCATTAACGTCATAAGGCATGCTCTATTCCTTTTTAAAAGTTAAACCCATGCACTGAAACAGTGTTTTATCGAAGAAGGCTCAATACACTCCGGTCATAGACCGGAGAATATCGAAACACAACTGTTTCAAGGCATATAAAAAGGTCACTGCCTAAGGCTCAGCTTAACCCTGACCTTTATCAATGATCTGACCTGATACCGTACCGGTAACGGCATTACCCGTGTTCATCAGTGCATTGATACCTTGTACAGTCGCCGCCTGCCACATGACATTGGCTTGCTGCTGGCCCGTAGTCAGGTTCTGAGCACCCGCAGCCAGAGCCTGGCTGGTAGACATCATTAGGTTACCCATTGCCGTTGCTGGAGTATCGCCCAATACTTTAGTGTTTACCTGGGTTACAGAATCAGTAATGGCTTCATTTACATAGTTAGGCATGATTAACTTCCTTCTTGATTAAAATAAAAAGTACAGCGTTAAATTTTTGGTACAAACGATAGTGCTTAGCACCAGGTTCAATAAACCACCGGCCGTATCAACCTCGGATTATTCAACTACTGGGTTATACGCACTAACACAGATGTGTTTCGACATTCTTCAGCCTAAGACTGCAGGATGGAGTACTCTGTTCTAAAAGAACTGCTGTGTGAGTGCTTATCAAACGACAGATTATTGACCTTTATCGATAATCTGACCGGTGACCGTACCAGTAACTGCATTACCGGTATTCATCAGTGCATTGATGCCCTGAACAGTCGCAGCCTGCCACATCACATTGGCTTGTTGCTGACCTGTGGTCAGGTTCTGTGCCGCTACCCCCAGAGCCTGACTGGTAGCCATCATCAGATTACCCATCGCCGTTGCTGGCGTATCACCAATCACTTTAGTATTGACCTGGGTTACCGAATCCGTAATTGCTTCATTTACATAACGAGGCATAACTTCATTCCTTGTAAAGAGTAGGTGCCAAAGCAAGGCGACTTTCTACTTTGTTATCAGCCGTGATGAATGGTTGATACATGTGCTCATCAGCTCTTGTCGACTACTGACTCACAATTAGAAAGCCCTCACCTGGCTGTTAGATCATCATTGATAGATGAATAAGCCGCTTTTCCAAAACCAAACCGTTATGGGGACAAAGTCTGAATCTGATAAAGCTCCTTTTCATTTTTAACGGCGATCGCCCTTATCAATAATCTGACCGGTGACAGTACCTGTTACGGCATTGCCCGTATTCATCAAAGCATTGATGCCTTGCACGGTTGCCGCTTGCCACATCACATTGGCTTGCTGCTGACCGGATGTCAGGTTCTGCGCACCGGCAGAAAGCGCCTGACTAGTTGGCATCATCAGATTACCCATCGCTACCGCAGGGGTTTCACCCACCACTTTGGTATTAACCTGAGTAACAGAATCGGTAATAGAACCATCAACTGTATTTGGCATTACTAATTTCCTTATAACTCAACTTTAAAAGGGAACCACCGAAGTGGTTATGTACTCAGTACCGAAAATACTTTCGGTATGTCATAAATTGATCTACAAAAAGTACAATCAATTTATTAACCTGATTTAAGAGTTCTAAGCCCATAAATAAAACGGCTACGCTTCTGTTAACCCTGCCACAATACGGCCATTAACCGCACTTCCTGTCGCTTGAACTCCATTGGCAGCCTGGGCTCCCAGCACCATACGCCCTGTATTGTTATTCTGCTGGTTTGTTACCGCATTTAGCATCGCCAGAGACAATGCCTGACTGGCTGCCGTTGTCATATTGGCTGTTGCTGTAGCAGATGTAAGACCAACAGTTAATAAGGTAGTATTGGCAACCGTTTCTGTTACTTTTTCATCGCTCATATTCAGCCCCTATCAAAACAATTCCATATTAAATTGATGGCTAGAAAAAAAATTGGCATTTATTAGCTTATATACAGCCTAAGTTATGATCTGCTCTAAAACTTGCTTTCGCTTTGCCTTTAAAGTCTCTTGGAGTCAAACCTGTGTGTCGTTTAAAGGTTTTTTCAAAATGACTGAGATCACCAAAACCTGACTCAAGAGATACTTCAGTAATTCTCATACTGGGTTGGCGCTTCAACATCTGCTTGGCTTTCTCCAACCTAATTTCAGTCAGAACCTGTTTAAAACTCTTGCTAATATTAGTTCTAAAAAGATAAGAAAGATGGGAGGGGCTAACACAAGCATAATTAGCCAACTGCTTAAGATTAATATCACTATTATAGTTATTACAGATAAATTCCAACGCTCTCTTTAAACTATAGTGATAGCATTCAAACCATGAGAAGTCTCCTTCCAATAGCTTTTGCAATACAACATCTTTTTTCCTGGACTGTTTATCATCATCTTGCGCAATATTGATATAACCACTCCCGTCCTGATAACGACTATCACAATGTAGCCCTGAGTTAATTTCGGAACCCACAAACTGCTCTATATCATTACGGTTAATTTCAACATTGCTACTCAACACTAATAATTGCGCAATACAACGTTCAAGTTGCTGGTAATTTCCTGGCCAGTCATAACTGGATAGTATTTTTAAAGCTTCAGCATTAATAAATTGCTTTGGATTCACACGAAATTTTTCTGTAATCATGTTCGCCAAGTAAGCGATATCTTCTCGCCTCTGTTTTAATGCAGGCACTCGAATGGTGATAAAGCTCAGCTCATCATAGATACGACGCGGAAAATCCTCATTAGAAATTTTACTCTCAATCTCTACCCCTGCAGAGGCAATCAAGCGGATATTTCGAAAATGAACAATACGGCTATCGGGGTTGTGGCTGCTGACAGAGAACAACTCCAGTAAGATCTCCTGCTGAGAGACAGAAAGCTTATCCAGCTCACTGAGAAAAAGAGTTCCTTTTCCCGCTTTTTCTATGCAATTCAATAATTTATTTCTAAAAGTATTGTCATCAACAACTGCACAATTACATTCAACAAAGGGCTTATCCCGTAAATCACTGTAATAGTGAATAGCCGTCGCTGCGGCCAAGCTCTCGCCACCAGGTTCCGTCAAAATCATGACCGGGCACTTGCTTTGCGATACCCGATACAACATAAGGTCCAGATGAGTTAAAGCATCGCTCATACCCAGCAGATATTGCCCTCGCCCCAATGCTTTTTCTACCACAGAATCGGTTAATAGGCGTTTAAACAGTAGTCCAATTTTCTCAGTAGTTAAATTTCTGTGTTGATAAAAAAAGTCAGCAACACCATCTCGATCACTACATCTAAGTTGACCAATATTCTTATCGTGATAATAGATAGGAAAACTGACACTTTGGTCATCGCCTATTCCACCTGCTGTCTTTTCCAGTTGGCCGATACTGATATCAAGATAGCATTTGGGATAGCGGAATAAAGCTTTTACTTTAACACCATCTAAACCACTCGCTTTCAAAAGCTGCTCTAACAGCAAATTTATTTTTTTGTCTTCTTCTAATAAACCATCAAATACTGACAATTCCATTTTGCACCCCAGATCAATAAACAAGATAGTCAAAAAGCTGATCTGAATATTGATCAACCTTGACGATAGGAGACATGTCAGATAGAAGAGTATTTGATAAAAAACTATTAGAATCGGTGAAAGCGATGATAAAACAGTGATAAATTACGCTTTATTTTTAATAAAAAAAGACAAGACACGATAGCCTAAAACGACTCTCAAACGGGATACTCTAAAAATATATGGAGAACTTAAAATGGCTAAAATATGATACATCCGTAACAACAGACGTAGTATATATGTCGCACAATGCTATACAGATCAGCACTTGCAATATTAGAAACATTAAAACAAGAACAAAAGACATCAACCGATATTAATTGGTGCAGTATAAACCATTAAACACAACATATTCGTTTTATCTAACGACAAAATAAATTAACACCGACCAAAACAAGAACCAACGACACTTAGATAACGAAAGCTACTCTATTGTTAATTTTCATATACTTATTTTCTTATACTGAGTTTTTCTATGCGCTTAGCATTAGGGCCACCTTTCTACTTTCAGTAGAAACTGCGGCCCTAACTTAATACGATGGTGGTTGTGCATTCAGCTTAGCTTAAACAGGCTACCGGAAATCGTCCATGATGGTTCAAACCTGTGGCCAGTTAGTTAACACTTTCCTCTGTGCTGCTATCATCAGTACTGATAGTCATCTGAGAGCCACCATAAACTTCTACATTGTCGTAGGCAAAACGTATCTCACGCGTCCGACGTTCAATGGCCTGAGGCAGAGTAAATGACTTAGGTAGTACACTGACCAACTGCTTTCTAAAGCGGTAGATCTGAATATTAATGTGATTTTCATTCTGACCTAACATCCGGCTCAGAGTTTCTTTATCAACCCAACCCTGCTCCGCTTCACTCAAACCATTTTCTTTATCCTGTACCCGCTTACGCGCCAATAACAGCAATAGATAATGGTGATTTCTCTGGCCCAAGTCGTATTCATGTTCACCCATTTTAAATCTCAGAGAAACATGTTCTTCATTCTGGCTTACATCGAAATAGATACCAATCTGTGGTGAGCTTGGTAGATCTGTTGATTCCAGTTTTTGCGTTTCATCGCTGGCACGCGCTTCAATAAAACGCCATGTTTGCTCACTGGTTCCCACCAGATCACCGGTTTTCAGTACGGAGATACCGATCGGGCTTTCACACACCCAATGACCATTAGGAGACATATACAAGGTCACCTCTGGTGAGTCTTCATTTGGCAATACAGCCAAACTTTCCAGCTCGATGGTATTCAGACCTTTGGTTACAGGCACCAACAAACTCTTTGGTGGCGCAATGTCTTCAACTTCCCAGACTTCTGCAGATAAACTGGCAAACTTAACTTCATCGCCCTTATGCAAACGATGCTTGGTACCTTTTAGCACCTGCTTTCCATTGACATAGGTACCATTGCTACTGGAGTCCTGTAGCAACCACTCCTCGCCATCCCAAAAAATAGTAGCATGCATACGCGACACATCTGGTGCGACCAATACGGTATGGGATGTACTGGGATGACGCCCGAAAATATGCTGAATCAGCAGGGTTATCTGCTCATCAGTACTTTTATTAATAATTTTAGCCATAATAAATCCGTCTTTAGATTTCCCGGTATTTTGATCATAATCAACTACAATATAATTGAGTATTACACGCAATTACATCTACAGCTCGTGCCAGTCAATTTTAACCTTATACTTGTTTAATCTATGCAGGCCTTTCATGTCCTTATAAAAAATAGAGCAATAGCTTAAGCAGTGATTATGCTTACACTAAAACAAGCGTCTCAAAAACCACAGTGCTAAAAGCGTGAATATTTCTAAAGTTAACGAGGGTATAAAGCTTATTTAATATAAACATTTAAGCAAAAGCATCTCTCGTACATAAGTACTCACACAAAAGCTTCTCTTTAGCAGATGACTTCATTCTTCAATCACTGGCCGAAAAATATCGAAATACTTTTGTGTAAGTGTGTAGCAAAACATCAGCCATCAACACACGGCGACAGCTCCAAACAGTTTTTGCCATTTTTCTTCGCACGATAAAGCGCTAAATCCGCACGCTCAAAAAGACTATCCATATCATCACCTGACTGATACCGGGCGTGCCCAATACTGCAGGAAATTTGGAATTTTTCCAACAGAGAATTCTCCTGAACCAAGCGCTGAATATCTGTAACAATATCAAGGGCTTCGTTCTTATCCCCATCATGTAAGATAGTGAATTCATCACCACCAAAACGGAACACTCGCTCCAGTCCATAAGATGTGTTTTGCAGAATCTGTGCAAAAGTATTCAATACCAAGTCACCAGCCTGATGACCATAGGTATCATTAATCTGCTTAAAACCATCCAGATCAAATACAAGCAAAGAGAATGAACTGGCGTGGGCCTGGCTCTGACTTACAGCCTCTTGAAATGCGATATCGAACTTATTGCGATTAAACAACCCTGTCAGCGCATCCTTCAGTGCCAGCTGCTTCATCTGCTGATATTCAAGAGCATTACGCAAGGGATACGTCATCATCTCAATAAATTCATACCACAGATAACTTTGTACTAGTGACAGATCAGAAACAAAACGGCATTCCAGATTGCCCAGCACCTGATTATCAATGCGCAGTTCCTGCTTCATACTAAAACAGTCAGAAGACAGCTTACCCAGAGAGTAAACTTCCTCTTCCATTGTGAACACTAAGCCAGAGATAGGTAAACAGTGGCCAACCTCATGATAAAAAACCGTCAGTACAGCTTCCGGTTTTAAGCTACGTTGTAGCTGATTGCGCAAATTGTTACGGGTCAGCGAATCCATTGACTGTTGGCTAGCACTCTCAACCTTCTTCGAATCGCAGTTAAATTCAAATGGATTGTAAGCAAACCAAGTATTTCCCATAATTCCATCTCTTTTGCTATTCACGTACGTCTTCCCTGATATCACAGCTGATACCAATTTCAAGCCGCTATATTAGCTCGAACACAGATAACCTAACAGCTGTAGGCTTATCCTCAATTAGTCCGAGAAACCAGGAATTTCGTTGCAATAAATCAAATCCACCAGATTATGCGTCTATATTAGCGCTTGGTTTCCAAGAAGAATATTACGCGCCATTACAAGTTTAGAGTTTTCACACAAGATTATTACTCGAGCAATAAATATCATTAGATATCAAACAATTAGGAGGATTACATTCAACGAACAGCCCTTTAAAAGCAAACAGTCCCCCTAGCGCAACGACCATGAAATCGAACAAATGCTTGCAGAAATAATGAAAAAGAAGAGCCTCAGACTGTCGCTTACACTTATTATTTTCTGAGAGTGTAAAATTTTGTGTCTGTTTTCAGCTGATCAAGTTCAGCATCTAATGCAACGACTCTCATAGAAATCCACTTAACTGAACCAGTCATACTTAGTTGCCCATCTCAATCCCCACTTTGCGACATCATCACGAGAGCTCCCTCATTCTGATCAAGTAAGACTCTTTCTCTTCCGCTATCACAACCAACGTTTACATTTGCAGTAATAAACCTTATCCCTCTTCATATCGTCATCTGAGTAGGGTACATTCTTTAGTCTAATTATGACTCTATAGTCACTTCTGATTTTTCCCCTTACGACAGCGATTTGGCAGGCATGTACGATTACGCCCAGCGGCAAGAAATCATTTACGAAGTTCACTCTCGGCCCTTTCAAAACCTACCAGCTCCCCTGGTGTTGGAGCATATCACCGTACTATTTGATGGTATGGATATATTAGATGTTGAACATCAGGTGATGGACTTTATCCGAGAGATGAGTTTTCCCGTCCCAGAAGGACATCGTGGTTTTCTTTACTGCCGCCAAGGGGATAAAGCGATCCGTTATGAACCCCATAATGAGTTTTATACTCTGACGCTGTATAAATTTGATAGCGAGCGTACACCGTTATCACTACCGGAATATCGCCGTCAGCTACCAGGGGCATTTCTATCGGGTGTTGAGGTACTGTTCCGTAAAGCAAAAAGCCAGCTGTTTATGGGTAAGCGTAATGACAGCTTTACCGCCTGGGGGGAGGAGTGTTTTAACTCCAGTCAGTTTGTCGCTTCTGAGGTGATGGCAAGTGCTGCCCGTATGGCCACTAACTACAAACCGCAGCCGGAAAGCGGTTTTGTGCTGGTGTTGCTTGAAGATATTCATCTAATGCCTGCTCAGGCCGGTCGTATGTTACAACGGATTTGTGAGATTGAGACCTATCGTCATATGGCTTTGCTAGGGCTACCCTCAGCTCGCTCTCTGATGCCAGAACTGACGTTATTGGATCAGGAAGTAGCCAGTGTCTCTCAGCGTTCACCGGATCAGGATACATCACATACCTTGGCAGCCATGATGCAGCTATCTGGCCAAGTGGAAGCCCTATCCGCCAGTACCGCCAACCGTTTTTTTGCCAGTGAGGCCTATTTTGCTTTGGTTGAGCGACGTATTAAGGAACTGCGAGAATCTAAGATCAAAGGCCGTCAGATGGCCATTGAGTTTATGGAGCGCCATCTGGATCCAGCTCGACGCACCTGTCGCAGTGCTTCCCGTCGTATTGAATTACTCTCCAAGCGTATCGCCCGTGCCACCGAGTTACTGCAGTTTCAGGTTAATCTGACCATCGAAAATCAAAACAAAGAGCTGTTAGAGGCGATGAATATTCGCGCTAAACGACGCTTAAACCTGCAAAGTAAGCTGGAAAGTCTGTCGGTGCTAGTGGTGGTTTATTATCTCTATGACCTGATCGGTAAGGCGCTGGGCAATATGTTACCGACGGGTGAAACCCTGGATCTGTCGTTAAAAGTACTCACCCTATCCTTGCCTTTTATTACCCTGATTATGTTCTGGGTGATCCGTCATTTGATGAAAGATTTTACCGAGCGTTAAGTCAAAACATTCCAACAATGCAGAAGCAATTTGCTTTGATCTGCTGCGAACAGGTCGCCAATACGCATTAAAATGTTACCTTACAACATTTGATTGTTCATTTGCGACCTGTTTTTGACTGTTTAGTCATGCCGGGTCGTGGCCGGTCACAACTCTGTCGTTTTCAGGCACCACAGGCAATAGCACTACCGATATCGTTGCAAGCTCGCCAACAAGAATAAGTACATGAAGGAGCTAGGTATGTGTAGTAATTCCTCAAACAGAGGGGTCGTCTATAAGGGCGCAGGTAAGGTAGGTGTCGAGTCTATTGCTTTTCCTGAGCTGGCGATCGGTGATCGTAAATGCGATCACGGCGTAATCCTAAAGGTTCTCACCACTAATATCTGCGGCAGCGACCAACATATGGTTCGCGGTCGTACCACTGCACCGGAAGGTTTGGTTCTGGGCCACGAAATCACCGGTATCATCTTAGAAAAAGGTCGTGACGTTGAATTCCTTGATGTCGGCGATATCGTTTCTGTTCCTTTCAATATCGCCTGTGGCCGCTGCCGTAACTGTAAAGCGGGTATGACGGGCATCTGTCTGAACGTAAACCCTGCACGTCCAGGTGCTGCATACGGTTACGTGGATATGGGCGGCTGGGTCGGTGGCCAGGCGGAATACGTCATGGTGCCATACGCTGACTTTAACCTGCTGCGTTTCCCTGATTCTGATCAGGCGATGGAGAAGATTCAGGATCTGACCCTGCTATCCGATATTTTCCCAACCGGTTTCCACGGTTGTGTTACCGCTGGCGTAGGCCCAGGTTCCACTGTTTATATCGCCGGTGCAGGCCCTGTCGGTCTGGCAGCCGCAGTATCCGCGCAACTGCTGGGCGCGGCGTGCGTAATCGTAGGCGATATGATCGAAGATCGTCTGGAACAAGCCCGTAGCTTCGGCTGTGAAACCATTGACCTGCGTGAAGAAGGTGAGATGGAAGACAAGCTGGAAGTGATTCTGGGCGAGCGCGAAGTGGATTGTTTTGTGGATTGTGTCGGTTTCGAAGCTCACGGCTGTGGCTGTAACCACCACACCGAAGCACCTGCGACCGTACTGAACTCTGCTATGCAGATTACCCGTGCCGGTGGCCAGATCGGTATCCCAGGTCTGTACGTAACCGAAGATCCAGGCGCGGTCGATGAAGCGGCTCAAGTGGGTGCATTAAGCATGCGCTTTGGTCTGGGCTGGGCGAAGTCTCACTCCTTCCACACCGGTCAGTGTCCGGTTATGAAATACCACCGCAATCTGATGCAGGCGATCCTGTTCGATAAGGTGAAGATTGCGGATGCGGTAAACGTTCAGATGATCTCTCTGGATAACGCGCCACAAGGTTATGCTGATTTTGACGGTGGTGCAGCGAAGAAATTTGTAATTGATCCCCATGGGAGCGTTGCTGCCTGATAACCCTCAGGTTCAATAACCCACTATTTGCCACGCATTAGGCCTTTGTCGAAGCGTGGCTCTTTTTCGCTATTTTCAGGGTTTTCTTTTTAGATGGGCTCTTCTTAAATCTGATTGAGATATAGCGTCTTTAGGGATGGTGCTCTTATTGGCCTTTCTTCCAAATAGCCAGCAAGAACACCGGGAGGAGTAATTGGGTGCTCAGGATTTGTTTAATACCTGATCAAACAGTTGCTCCACCGCTTCACCGTCCTGATCCTTATCTTGTCTCCCTTCCGTTGTTTTCCCCTTGGCTGCCTTCTCCTCTGCAACACGTCCCGGTGATTTCAGCTCGATAGGAAACTCTTCTCGAATAGCAATCTGAGTCAAAAACAGTCGGATTGCATCGGACTGACTCATTCCTATTTCTGCTAATACGGCTTCACTTTTGGCTTTAATATCGGGTTCGATACGGGCGCGGACAATTTCTGTTTTCATCTTGATTCCTTGATGGTTGGTTTGTTGTTGTATTTTTAATTATTGTGGCTTTTTCAGGCTACAACTCAGAGTAAGTATCCAGCCTTAGTTATGCAATGACTTTTTCTATTGCTCCAATCCGGCGTCTTCTACGTAAAGATCTACGGCTTTGTTCGATTGGAGCTCCAGGGACGGAGACTTTTTTGCCTACGCCCTAATCCGTTATCTCTCTAATCCACAGCCTTTTAATTCATTGTCCTTCTAATAAGTTGCCCCTTGAGTTGGCATCAAGACATTAAGAGGAAACCCTATGTTACCTGCTGCCCTGCCTCAAACACGTATTCTGAAGCTATTAGCTTGTTGCGCAGTAATAGCGATGTCTGCGCTGCCATTGCCGGCTTGGGCTGATCAGACAAATTCTGGAGCTGGCCAACAATCCGGTATTGGAAAGAACAACTGTTCCAGTCTTTTACAGCATGACTTTAAGGTGCTGGATAAAGCGGAATACCAAAACCTATGCCAGCGCTATCAGGGCAAATTGATTTTGGTCGTGAATACTGCCAGTCGCTGCGGTTATACCCCGCAATATAAAGGCTTAGAAAAGATCTGGAATGCTTATAAAGATCAAGGCCTTGTTGTACTAGGTTTCCCATCCAATAACTTTGCCGGACAGGAGCCCGGTGACGATAGCCAGATCAAAAACTTCTGCGAAGTAGCTTATGGTGTCAGCTTCCCTATGTTCAGCAAAACAGAAGTCACAGGTATTAATGTCTCATCTTTTTACCGCCAACTCAGTCAAGCCGCAGGAGAGCCGCCGGGCTGGAACTTCCACAAATATCTGATCTCTCCTGATGGCGAAGTATTGGCCAGTTTCCGCAGTCATGTCGAACCGGAAGATCCTCAGATACTGAATATGATCAGTCGCCATCTGCCAAAGATGGACACTGATAATAGCTAAGCACCTCAACCGCAATTGCGAAAGCATTCATCTCTAAAACATCGATCGTCAAAGCACGGCGAGTTGTCCATACGAATAGATGGAAGGAAAGTGATTGCATGAATTCATCTAAAACTCTTGGTTCTTCTGGGCAAAGTGATTCTGCATCAAAAAGCCCTCTCGAATCACAAAGCCACTTGGAATCACAAAGCAATTCGGTATCAGCTGCTCAATCAAACCCCGATGAACAGAAAAGCTTTCGTTCGGCCCCTGTGCCAAAAAGTCGTTTCTCACGGATGGCTAAACTGGGTGGTTTAGCCGGACGTGTGGCAACCAATATGGCGTTGGACAGTGGTCGTCAGCTGTTACAGGGACAGAAACCCGCACTGAATGAGCTATTGCTCAGTCGTAAGAACTTAAACCATGTTGCAGATCAGTTAGCCAGTATGCGCGGGGCAGCGATGAAGTTGGGTCAGTTGATCTCTATGGATGCCGGTACGGTGCTGCCACAAGATCTGGCCGATATTCTGAATAAACTCCGTGCTGATGGTGTCACCATGCCACCTAGTCAGCTGATTGAGGTACTGAACCGTAATTGGGGCGAGGGTTGGGATCAGCACTTCAGTCGTTTTGGTTTTAATCCCATAGCGGCAGCGTCTATAGGTCAGGTGCATAAAGCGGTGAGTAAACAGGGCGTTGAACTGGCCATTAAGGTGCAATATCCCGGTGTGCGTGAAAGTATCGATAGCGACCTGGATAACGTCTATGGTTTGCTCAAACTCAGCGGTTTATTACCTAAAGAGCTGGACCTACAACCAGTCATCAACGAAGCTCGACAGCAGTTGCATAAGGAAGCGGATTACCATCAGGAAGGCCACCATCTGCAGCTCTATCAACAGCATCTGCGTAGCCTAAGACAGTTTGATGATCTGCTTTTACCCGAGTATTTACCGGAACTCTCCACTCAGGAAATCCTATGTATGAGCTATATTCAGGCTCCGCCATTGGAGCAAGCGGTGATGAATCATCCTGCTTTGGCCAATCAGGTGATGGGGCAGCTATTTGAGCTGTTCTTTGCTGAACTGTTCCAATTCCTCTGTGTGCAAACTGACCCTAATCTGGCTAACTATCAGCTAACTCAAAACAGCTTTCATCCTGAGCAGCATCACTTGGTACTTTTGGATCTGGGGGCACTCCGGGAATACTCACCTGAGTTTGTACATGATTACAAACAAGCCATTATCGCGGCTTACGAGCAGGATAAGGATAGCCTGTTAACGGCTTTGGAGCAGTTGGGCTTTTTTGCCCAAGGGCAGGATGTGGCCAATCTGGATGTGATTCTCTCAATTCTGATGATGGCCGCAGAGCCTCTACGTCATAACGGCCCATATGATTTTGCTTGCTCAGATCTGGCACAGCGTATTCGGGACAGAGGCATGTCGATCAGTCGAGAACCGGATGCCTGGCATACACCGCCACCGGCTGTGATTTTTTTACATCGTAAGATGGCGGGGTTATTTCTAATGGCGACTCGCTTAAGAGCCCGAGTGGATATTCGTTCGCTGTTTCTGCCTTATCTTTAGTTCCGGTTTGTTTCGCACCAGATTGTCTTGTGGTAACTGGATTATCTTAATTAGCCCTTATCCCCGTCATTTAGGCCTTTCTGACGAATTAAAACAAAAAAACATCTCTATTCAGTTTCGGTTCAGCTTGATGCCAGTTTGTGTTCAGCCCTCTTGTTTAACATTCGTTTTATCACTTAAGACGCATTAAGCAAAAAAGCTAAACAGAGCGGACACTTTGGAGGGCATCATCATGCATAGCAACAGCAGCTTACCAGGCAAAAAACTAATCGGTTACACCACCTTAACTCTGGCTTTAACAGGATTAATGACGGGTTGTGGTTCAACAGCCTCTTCCTATGAGCCGATTGTGGATGGTCCAAGAGATAACCGTTATCACAGTGATCTGGCCGCTTGCTCTGCAGTTGCCGAACAGCGTAGTTACACCAACGATGATGTGAAATCCGAAGCCCTGTTAGGTGCCGGTATTGGGGCACTGCTGGGAGCCATTGAAGATGGTGGCGAAGGTGCCGTTGCAGGCGCTGTAATTGGTGGTGCAACCGGGGGTGGCTCAAGGGCATGGGATACCCGCGAAGAGCAGAAACAGATTGTAATTCAGTGTATGCGTGGCCGTGGCCATAATGTTGTGGGTTAGTGGTTGGTTAAGAATCGTTAGTAGAAGATTTATAGAAACCCTATGAGGGGAGAGCAGTCAGGAAGACTATGAAAAAGCCTGTATGCCAAACCAGGCAGCCATTTCTCTGGCTGCCTGGTTCTCTTTAATTCACAAGAGTTTACCCCAGCAATTAGATATCTCTTACACAACGCACCATATGGTCATTACGTAGAACGTCACCTTGTGGGCCATGGTAGTAGAAGGTTTCCCCGTTAGCATCAGTCCCCATGGTGGCACCATTTACCTCAGTTGGGCTTACCTTGTTATCACTACGCTGAGCACCAGCACCATGCACGTCCAGGAAGTTGTTATTAATAGAGCCTAATGCCCGGCCAAATGAAACATAGGCCGCGGCACTGCCATCTCCAGTGTAATTTGCGTGAGTGGTTGAACTCCAATAGCTCTGCCAATCCTGCTCACCCTCTTCATTGGTAAATGACGTGGCATTAAACACAGGGTCAATAGCCGCGCTTGAACTGGTATCCGGTGAACGGGTGTAATCCAGAATACTCTGCAGCTCTTTCACATTAGGTAAACGCCAATCAGAATGACCTGCAGTGGATGATGCTTCACAGGTGTTAATGGCATCTTCCCAGCCCAGAGATGTGGTATCGCTCTTTTGCCACATCAGGCCTGTTGCAGAATCACTGATGGTTTCATCGCTGTTATCAGTAAAACTGTTCACGCCATAGGATTCATTACCCGATGCACAAAAGACATAGAAACTGCTGCTGGTCGGATATCCCTTAATACGGCCGTCCACCAGGTTCACACCAAACATGGTTTCATCGCCATTCATGGTTGTGGAAACATAGATAGATGTTGTGGCGTATTGCGCATCAATAATACGCTCACCATTAGCCGTATCACCAAATGCTGCTGTAAAGGCAGTATTCATAAAAGGCGTGAGTTCAGACGTATCAGTACCGGTATAACCACTAGGATCCAGACCAGAGAAATCGATCAATGAGTAAGCCGTTTTGATATCAGGCAGACGCCAATCACTGATACCACCTAACGTCAGATTCTGGCAATAGCTGACAGCTGCTGTAGGCGACATCTTATCAGAAACATCAATGGTGCCGTCCTGATTGGTATCTGCACTCTTGGTCCAGATAATACCTGTGACATTGTCTGTCACTGTTAAGCTGTCTGAACTTACCGTGTAATCCGGCTGGTTACCGGCATAATCTGCATCCGTACCACTGCCTGTACAGGAGGCTTCACTGCCACTTGAGGAGTTGTAACACTTGCTCTGGTTAGTATCGACAATCGCATACGTTTTAGAGGTTGGCGTATCGGTTGGAGTATCCGTTCCGCCATCCTCAAGTGTAGGTGAGATATCTGCACTGCCATCTGACTTAATCACAGTCGCATTGGCACTGTTTACACCCGATGTCGGGACTGAGCCTCCCAGGATATCAATAGAAAAACTAGAGTAGTTACGCTCTGCGCCAACGGTACCGGTTAAAGGATCACCACCGGTCAGATATTTCACTGCGGATGCCCCTAATACCGTAACCTTGGCACCATTATCTAAGGTCAGCTGCAAAGTATCTGCAGCAATCAAAGAGCTACTGATACTTAGACCACCAATCAGTTGTAGAGAGTTATTACCCTGAGTATCGGAGATCGTGATTTCGGCGTTACTATCAATCAGCGAGGATGAGAGAACATAAACATCATTACCTTCACCTTTACCCACAATACCTCGTTGCACAATAAAAGTATCATCTGCAGCAAAAGCACTATGCACAGGCAGCGCAGACAATAGAGCAAGGGTTGGCAACATCAGTTTTTTTATAGTATGTCGGGCCATAAATCTTCCTTATTTATCAGGGTGGTAGCGCTCTGCACAGCTTATTCAAAGCACCAAACAATTATTTTACCACTAACCAATCTATCATCTCAGCAATGGCTACAGCCGCTCACAATGCATTTGTTAAGCACTCACAAAGCATCAAGCTGCTGCTATTTGTTATACATTCTGTTCCAAGAATGTGGAGCAAAATTGAACGCCTTATTCAGAAGCCATTAAAACAGTGTAAACATCTGAAGGAACACTGCCATCGTTTCTTTCACTTAAGCGCACCCGATTCTGCGAACAGCGCATAGAATGACTTACTTAGACGGTACTCATATTGATCTGTAGGGCAAAATGCTGGCATTAAGTCCAAAAGCAGTATCAAAAATATCAGTATTTCATTTGATTCGTGTAGATGGGATGACAATCGCTTAAGATATCCATAACCTAGCTCTATACATAGCGAAATACATCTTGCTCTAGATACTTTTGTTTCGCTGTTTAACTTATACCTAAGCCACTCCAAGTCCCTGACTTAAAACAAAACTTTCTTCTGCTAGCAGTGAGAAAATTAGTCAGTCACTACAAATAAGCGGACAAAGCTTGGCGTCTACAGGCAATAGCTGGATTTTCAGATAGGATTGACGGAAAGCGGGATGTCTCTTTCAACACTACTTTATAAGTTACAACCAGAACTGGCTCAACAAGTGTCGGCTTTGCCCGCACCCTGGCCCAGCTACAATCTTTTCTTTTCCATTTGTGATAGCCGCGACAGGGCTATTGTGGTTAATGCCTCAGGGGATAGTCTGGAAGAAGCCTGGGAAAAAGGTGCACAGGAAGTGCAACGCATCGCTAAGCGTCAAAAGCTAAAGGTCTGCTGGTTAAAAGTGGATTGGACCAAAGAGGTTGTCCCCTATACCTGGAAAAGCTTTAAAGAAGAGATCGCCAGAACAAAACGTAACTACTACCGCTTTGGTATCTCTCTGGATAGTGAACTGAAATACGCCTTTCTTGAGCAAGAGATTAACGCCAACGCCATGCTCTATTTGGGCGGTAAATTCACCATGGCGGAGCTGAATGAGAAAAACTTTACCAAATACGCACACAACCGTTTTAGCTCCAAAATGCCGTTGGACTTTTCCGATGAACAAGCAGTATTTCGACTCAATAATCGGGGTATGTTCTGTGCATTAGGTGAGGGGCCTCAGCTGTTATACGGTGTGGGCCGCAACGCTGGCAGGCGCATCATCCATCAGTTAGATGAGCAAACCACCGAACAGATTATTCGTACCAGCAGTGACTATCTCACCCGACAGGTGAAAAAAAATGGCCGCTTTGAGTACGGTGTACACCCCTGCTTTGATCGCCCCATTAATACCTACAATACCCTGCGCCACGCCAGTAGCACCTACGCCATGTTGGAAGGCTGGGAGGTGACGCAAGACCCAGCACTGCTCAAAGCGATCAAACGCTCTCTTCGTTACTTAAAACAAGAGCTGATCAAAACCGCCCCGCTGGACACGGGAGAAACTGCCGCTTTCCTGACCGATCTGAACGATGAAATCAAACTGGGTGGTAACGCCGTCTGTTTATTGGCATTTACCAAATACACTGAGCTGATGGAGGAAGATGAGTACTTACCGCTACTGGAACAGCTGGCTCTGGGTATTCGCTATATGCAGAATCAGGAAACCGGCCGCTTTGTTCATGTACTGAACTATCCAGACCTGAGTGTAAAAGAAGAGTTTCGTACCATCTACTATGCGGGGGAAGCCGCTTTTGGCCTGATGCGTCTATACGGTCTGACTAAAGATGAGCGTTGGCTGGCCATTGTTGAAAAAGCCTTCGATCATTTTATTGCAGAAGATTACTGGCAGGCTCACGATCATTGGCTCAGCTATTGTGTCAACGAACTGACATTGTATAGACCGGAAGAACGCTATTACCGCTTTGGTATCAAAAACTTTATCGATCATCTGGACTTTGTCACAAACCGGATTACCACCTTTCCGACACTGTTAGAGTTGATGATGGCGGCCCATAAGATGATTGGCCGTATGCAACAGCAGCCTGAATTGCAGCACCTTGTCGATGAGATCGACTTAAACAAATTTGATCACGCCTTGCAAAGCCGTGCCCAGTACCTGATGAATGGCTACTTCTGGCCCGAGTACGCCATGTACTTTAAAAAGCCCAGCAAGATTGTGGGTAGTTGCTATATCCGCCACCATTCATTCAGAGTACGTATCGATGATGTCGAGCATTACCTATCTGGCTATGTGGCGTATCTGCACTATTATCTGCAGAACAATGTTAGAAAAGAGAATCCACCAAACACTGCAATTACAGCATCTGAGCAAGCAAGCGTTTCTCAACAGCAAGTAACGTCTAAACAACCAACATCTTCTGAGGCTGCAGTTTCAGAACAAACTGCAGCCTCAGAACAAATCGTTTGCTCAGAAACAAGCTCTGATTCCAAACCAACGGGAGAACAAGAGCAATCGGAAAGGCCAGCAGAGGCCGTTTCTTCTCCAGCACAAACAACAATAGATAGCGCAGTCGTTGCTAATCCCTCTGTTGATAATGCCGTTGTTAATAGCACCGCCGCGGCTAATTCAACCACTCTGGCTAGCACCTCTCTTAGTGATCAAATCAGCTATACAGAGGGTCCTAACTGGACGACAGCCCGGCTTTTGCAGGCAACAAAAGGACAATGGCTAAACAAGCCTGATCCTCGTTGGCGCTCAACGGGGCTCTGTATCCATGCTCCCACATTTAAACCCGGCCATATGATTGTGCTCAGACCTGAGGATGATAAGCGCTTTATCCCCCTGGATAAGCTGGCTGAGCTTTCCTTTTTCCCTCAGGCCCTGATCACACAGGAAGAGCTGGATATCACCGCACTCAAACCTGAGCTACCGGTGTTAAAGGTCAATAACCTCGATAAAGCAATAATCGATATTGGCCGATACGCCAGAAGCCAGATTAAAGGCAAGGTAATTGGTGTAACAGGCAGTTCGGGCAAAACCACTACGGTTGCCATGCTTAACCAGGCGCTCAAACCTTATGGTCCAACGGCCCAGACCGCACACAATGCCAATCTACCCAGAGGTATCGCCTGGAATCTCGCTTCAACACCCTGGGATTCAGACTTTGTGATCTTAGAACTGGCCATTGGAGGCATGATACAGAATGCAGAGATGGTCAGACCGGACATTGCCGTATTTACCAATGTCGCCCCTGCTCACCTGCAGTATCACAACAACACTGAAGAAATTGCCTATAAAAAGAGTCAGATCTTCTCCTATATGGAGCCCGGTAGTCACGCCATCATTAACAGGGATATGCAGGAGTGGGATATTGTTGAACAGGCCGCACAACAAAAAGCACTCAATATCATAAGCTTTGGCCAACATACCGACAGCGATATTCGCCTGATCGATATGGATGCTGAATCTGGCAAAGTCACTGCCGATCTCTTTGGTGAAAGGGTTTCATTTATCATCACCACACCCGGCATCCATATGGCCCTTAATGCGCTAATCTGCCTGGCCGTCACCCATGCATTACAGCTGGAGCATACACCGGCACGAGCGATGTTAAGCCTGTTTAAAGCCGTTTCAGGCCGGGGAGATCTACAGGAAACGGTGATCAATCAATCTCTTGTACAAGTGATTAACGATGCTTACAACGCCAACCCCGCCTCAATGAAAGCGGCTCTGCAAGCCTTTCAGGCACAAAAGAGCCCGGGGCGCAAAATCCTGGTACTGGGGGATATGCTTGAACTGGCCCATGGCTCAGAAGGCTACCACCAAGCTCTGGCTGGAGATATCGCAAACAGCAATGCTGACCATATCTTCCTGATGGGAGAAGAGATGGCCAAGATCGCGCCAACTTTAAAAGAAAAAGGCATCAGCTGCAGTGCTTATACCGATTTAGCCGAGTTAACTCTCAGCATTGAAAACCAAACACAAAATAATGACCTGATTTTATTTAAATCCTCTAATGGCATCGGCCTGCAAAGAGTGATTAAAAAACTCACACAAAGCGACTGTTAAGCTCGGATGAGAGACAAGAACAGATCGTTTTCCAAAATTTAAGAATAGGAATAAAAAATGGGTGTAATTAAGAAGGTTTATCATAGAGACGATCATGCCTTAACGCCGCCACGCCATAGTCGACTCTTTCTTGATATGGAAGAAAATATTCATATTCATTATCGGGACCTGAGAATTGAGCTGAGTCGAAAAGAGTTTGAAGAGTTTACTGCCGCATTCAGCTCACAATCAGAAGAGCTGTTGGGCATCATCAAAGAAAAGAACTATGAAGATGGTTTACTGCCCAATGCCAACCAGGAAGATGTGCGTATCTGGACAGAATCTTTACTGGAAACCGACGTTAAATATCACCCGCAAAGGATCTCATTAGAAGACTGTGGCGACGGCTATCACTTCCATTATCGCCAGTATAAGATCCTACTGACTGAAGAGGATTTCCACGAAGTCGCCAATATTTTCAAACAGATTGACCTTTCACAGGGCTATCCAGACGACTACGACAGTATTTTATCCCTGATTATCGATAACGATGTGGATTATACACTGGGGTCAGACTCAGATAATGCATCGACACTCAGCCTACATGTGGCTTCCTACCATGTGCCTAAAGTAAAAAACATTTTTACCCATATTGGTTTCCCGGCACTCAATACAAAGACCTATCCTCTGGAATATGGCAATGACAAACTGAAAGTCATCGTTCATATGGATAAAAAGAAAAAGCCTGCAGACTATAGACTGGCTCGAAACTACTCAACAACAACCCGACTACTGGATTACCTGAGAAGTAACAAAAGTACGCTTACGCCTGATGAAACCAACACCATTAAGGCCAAAATTCTTAACCAGTACTACAGCTTAAAGTCGGGGTCAGCGAACAACTTCAACATTAACCCGGAAACCTGGTTATACATCCCAAGTATTGGCGAGATAATTTTCCCTCATGCCGATACGATGAGCGACACAAAAAAAGCCGCTAACGAGATGTACTGGTTCTGGAATAATGTCGTTAAGGATTTAGGCCTTTCTTTTGTTAAACCGAAAAAGCTGACATACAACAAATCGGGCCAGGACGAGATCAAACAGCAGATAGAAGACGCTATCATAAACAATATCGCCACTGTGCCTGCCGTATCCAAAATATGGGTGATGGGCTCTATGGTGAGAAAACAGCTGGGGGAATATTCAGCCCCCTTTGTCCATGGCAAGCTGGTTAAACTCGGTTCTGATGTGGATATCCTGATTGAGATTAATCCTGACGAAGAAAATAATTTACCGGACGATTGGCATCTCTATATCAAACAGGCCTCAAACGGCTGTGCGATTTACCATCTGGAGCAGATCCCAATGTTCAATGGTATTGAGCGCTTTAGCAGCAAGTATCCGCATCTGGAGTTTATCCATCATCTGATCGATGCCTACGTTCACCTGCCTTCGCTGTCATCCAAAGAAAAGACAGCTGACTTCCTGGATAAGTTTAATGCTCAGCTGTTCTATGACCGAGAAAGAGACGGCGTCATCCTTAATAATGAACAAAAAATTGCGGCCCAACTAGAAGATAACTACGACATGGAGGGCCCCTCCGTAAAAAAGTTAGCAGTAACCTCAGATAATGATATCTATGAGGTTAGCACTCCAGACGGTCAATATGTACTTAAGCTATTAAAGGTAAGTGGCAACTACTCCTCAGACAAAATTAAAGCTCATGCCGACTATGAAGCAGAGATTATCAACAAGGCTGTCGCTAATGGCGTGGAAACAGCCAGGGTAATCGCGACCCGGTCAGGAGAGACGGTATTTATCAATGACTGCCCGGCTCTTCTTTTTGATTATATCCCCGGCGATGTACTCAAAAAGCCGCCCTATGATATTGATGGGATGGCGGCCGCATTGGCCCGTTTTCATAATGTTCAGGAAAGGGCTGCTATTGATGAGAGTAGAGAGTTTGATTTCAGGCACACTGCGGATATGTGGTTGAACTACTACAACGATAGGTGCAGAAAAACCAACCTACCTGAGATAGTGCCCTATATCCCAGCCATCAATGCGATCTATGCAGAACTCAAAGGCGATGAGATTTTCCATAAGCTTTTAACCTTATCGGAAAGCCTGCATAGCCACGGCGATGTGGCACCAAAGAACTTCATCACCACAGATGATCAGGAAAAAGTGTTATTTGACTTTAATAACGCCTTCTATGGTCCGAAGATCGCTGATGTTCTTGATGGTGCCTTCGAGGTCGCACTATCCGAAAAATATATGGACCTGATTGATTTCTCAAGATTCCATGATTTTATAGCGGCTTATCGACAACATGGCCAGCTGGCGGAGTTTGAAGTGGAAAATCTGAACCACTGGATAAGCTTTATCGGCATCATAAAGTTTGCTAAAGAGGTCAGAGCGATAAAAGGCAAATCATCAAGAAAGCTAAGAGTTGCCAGAGCAAGAGGTATCGCAGAGTTTTTAAAAAATAACGCTTAAGTGTATATAGTACTTGGTGCTCTCTGATTAAAGATCAGAGAGCACCGTCATTATTAAAAGAGTACTGCGATAGAGCTCATATCGATACGATCACTTATCAATAAAACTGATATTTTAAAAGTTAAAGCTTATATTTTTTTATAAAACTTTTGGCTCTACCAAACCCCATTCTGGCTGCCTTTTCAGCATAATATTTTGCGTATCTGGTATCTTTTTTTCTCGTTAAAAAATATTTCGCCGCAAGCAACAAAGCGCCTTTATCACGATAATGCGCCGCTCTTAGCAAAGATGGCAGTATCCGATCAAAATCAGTACTCTTCTTCAATAAATAATATTCATTGGCTAAAAGATAAGCCGCACGCAGATCTCCATTCGCCGTAGCTTTTTCCAATAAAGAGATAACCTGCTCGGATAACTCGCCTCGGGTTTCATTTGCCATGAGAATTTCAGCTAACAAACGCGTACCTGGCGCATACCCCAAATCATCAGCACTTTCAGCCCAATAGCGTGCATCTTCGGGCTGATCTTGCTCAACTAACCAATGCGCATGCCTCACCTGATAGCAAGGCATACCATTGATAGCGCCATAAACATAAGGGTCATGCTCAAACCCTAGCTGTTTTCTATTTTTAAATTTATCAAAGTCAGAAAGGTTTCCCTTTGCTGAATCGATAGCAGAGTAAATATCATAGCTAATCGCTCTCTTTTCCGGGTCTTTTCTTAACCATTGATAGATCAGAGGTCTAATAACCTGAGGAACACGATCAGATAAGTCCGGAGCCTCAAAGCAATGAGACAAGCAGTTGTATTCATATTGATTAGATGGTTCATAATACTTATCAAACTGATAAGGCCTACGACCTGATAAGCAATATACTAGTAGCCAGGCTACTGAATAAAAGTCAGAAGCAGGGCTGAACTTACCGTAATACACTTCGGGTGGCGAATAGTGCTTATTACCATAGAAGTTTTCACTGACTTCACCATCAGTTTTCTTGCTCACGCCCCAATCAATCAATGTCACTTTAGGCCAGTTAACAATAATATTCGAAGGTCTAAAGTCCAAGTAAATAACTCCTGATTTATGAGCTTGAGCGATTATTTTTAAAATTTCATCGACAAAATAAACCGCTTGCTCCAGAGACATAGTGCCATGACGCTTAATATATCGATCTAAGGTTACGCCTTCTATATACTCCATAACCAGGCAAGGGTGTCCTTCTGAATCGATGCCCTTGTCAATCAGAGTCGGTGTACCCTTGATATCTTTAATTATCTGCATCAGTTCTACTTCTGCATCAAATATATCAACATCAGCTTTATCTGTTATTTTTTTCAGAACATATTTTTGATGCCTTTTCTCTGGATGATAGCAAAGATAAACACTTGCCAGGCCACCTTCACCGACAAAGTCATCATTGGTGTAGAACCATTTTTTAAAATATTCCATATACTATTCACATCAAAGAGAAAAGAATGTTTTGTAAAACATAACCAGATACACTTCCTCTTCCCGTGACAATTGTCCAGCGGTCAGAGTTTTATTAATACGCATTAGATTCTTATTATTAAAAACACTATGATCCACAGCCCAATACTGTTTGCTTTTTTCATATAAGAAATTTGGCAAATCAGTAGATATATGAGAAAGCCCAAGATAATCATTAATATTATTTCGGCACACCGTCATCAAGGCCATATATTTCAAGCTATCAATTTCTGGAAAGTCGCTATATACTTTGTAGATGCCACCACTATAGTCAGGGTATACAGCATCCTTTTCATTATAAACATCTGATAAAATAGAAATGACATGATCAATAATATATTTTGAGTAGATGTTATTCCTATTTAAAGGATTAGCAGACAGTTCTGATAATGCTGCCAGCAGCCAGGATTGGTTATCGGCATCGAGATCAGCATCACTTATCAACAAGTAGTGAATGATAGATCTAAGCCAGTTCAACTCTAAATCGGTCTTAGAATATGAAAATATAGGGGTTAAGCAATAGATAATTTTACCTATACCGACAGGGATCTCAGGGTTTATACTTTCATTCGAAAATAGAAAGGGGAAAAATGCCTGCAAGTTCTCTTGAATACTATTTAACAACCGATCTAAAATATCATTATGAACATCAACCTGTTCAGAAAGGTTTACAAGTAACCTTACAGCCATTGCATCCAGCTCGATATTTTTCAAAGAGCTATCAGTAGAAGTATTTACACTTGTTCTATCAGCACAATATTCAGTTACCTGTTTGACTATTTTTTCAGCAGCATCTTTAGATAAATTTTCATAAGGAATTAATAGCGATGCCGTTGTGATATAGTCACGGGGCTCCATATTTTCATATACGCTCAGGCTATGTCTTTTTTTGATAAACCTCTGAATATCATCACTGCTTAAGAAAGCATTTAGATCAGATGGCCGCCCCCTGAAAAGAGACTGAAAATCATCTTTCTCAAAAGAATAGCTTTCCGTTTGAAATTTAAACAGTTTTCTTTTATCAGACTTGCTGCCGTATTTTCTTTTTACGGCTCGAAAAACGCCATCTGAATCACTTAATCCATGTAGGGGGGCATCAACCGGCAAGAAAAGCTCTGCTTCATCATCCCCGAGCAGCACAATGCCATCAATACCCGGTTCGAAATGTGCTTCTCCTCTTTTAGCCATCCCCTCATTATTGAAATTCATTTCCCTAAATGGATAAACAATGAAGTCTAACTGAAAATTAAAGGGGCTATCTTTACAAAATGACAACTCAGGACGACTAAGAAACTGCTGAAAAGCCTCAGAGAAACTCTGACCTGAGCCCGAGCACTTTTGATAACAGGTAACGATATCCTTTCTATTAAAGTAAACCCTAAAAACAACTCCAACTATTCTTTTATTGAACTGGCTTTTTTCATATAGAGAAATAAGCTTGCCAGGATTTATTTTATTTCCTTTCTGAACCAGTGAATAAGCATACTCAACAAAGTCCAGGTCTCCTTTTGACTTTGCCTCATGATGCTGTGCAGGCACAAGATGTTTGCCCATCTCTTTAAAAGCTGAAATCTCTTCCACAGAATAAGTTTTTAGCAGTTCACAATCCATAGTCACATGTTCAAATCAGATTTATACAAAAAAGCCCATCTGGTACAAAATAGTACCAGATGGGCTTAAGTAAAGTTACTTCAGGTTACCAGTCAATTTCAGAATCATCAGTACCTCCATCAACATCATCATTAGAATCGAAGTTCTCATCAAAGTCTTCAAACTCACCATCAGAGCTATCATCTTCTTGCTCGATCTCAGAGACCCAACCGCCATCAGAGCTATCCTCAACGTTTCCTTCGACTTGCTCAGTCCAATCACCCGTTTGGTCGTTGCTGCCGCTACCAAAGGTAAAGAGATCATTAGTAGCATCGTTTTGATCTTCGATTTCCTCATCAGTTAGAGTGACACTGTTCTGAGTTGAGTTCTCTCCTGAATCCTCATCCTCATCCGATCTTTCTCTGGATGCTTTCTTCGGTCCAGAGCCACCTGATCCTGACTTGCCACCTGAACCAGAACCAGACTTGCCGCCTGATCCAGACTTACCGCCAGCCTTACCACCGGCCTTACCGCCTGAACCTGAACCGGACTTGCCGCCTGATCCAGACTTACCACCGGCCTTACCGCCTGAACCGGACTTGCCTCCAGACTTGCCTCCAGACTTGCCGCCTGATCCAGACTTACCACCGGAACCGGAACCGGACTTACCTCCAGACTTGCCGCCTGATCCAGACTTACCGCCGGCCTTACCACCGGAACCTGAACCAGACTTACCACCGGCCTTACCGCCTGAACCTGAACCGGACTTGCCGCCTGATCCAGACTTACCACCGGCCTTACCGCCTGAACCTGAACCGGACTTACCTCCAGACTTGCCGCCTGAACCTGAACCGGACTTACCTCCAGACTTACCACCGGAACCTGATCCGGACTTACCTCCAGACTTACCGCCTGAGCCTGAACCGGACTTGCCGCCAGACTTACCGCCTGAGCCTGAACCGGACTTACCTCCAGACTTGCCGCCTGAACCGGACTTACCACCGGCCTTACCTCCAGACTTGCCGCCTGAACCTGAACCGGACTT